>NZ_CM001022.1:0-698855 GCF_000165795.1 Aminomonas paucivorans DSM 12260
ATTGTGCCTATCCACGGGCTCCACGGAAATACGGCGGCTCCAAGGGGTTGGACCATCCACAAATCCCCGGGGTTGCTGTGGATATGTGGATAAGGTTTGTGGATAATCCCATGCTACAATGGGGTGCCCTCCCCGTGGAGGGTTTCCCGGAGGCTTTTTCCCCTTCCCGGGAGGATCCGCCACATTCCACAAGTCGAGGTGAACCCGGTGGAGCAGGACCTCAAAGCGCTATGGCAGGACGTGCTGGCCCAGGGGAAAGACACCCTTCCCCCCGGGGCGGCGGACATTTGGCTCAAGACCTGCCTGCCCCTCTCCCTGGAGGGAGGGGTTCTGGCGCTGGATGTGCCCAACGTGTTCATCAAGGAGCAGATCCAGTCCCGTTTCCTCGTCCCCCTGCAGGAGCTGCTCCTGTCCCGGGGGGTGGCCCAGGGAGTGGAGCTTCAGGTGGCCTCGGAGATCCGCCCCAACGAGCAGAAACGGGCGGAGGCCGCGGCCCAGCTGGTGGTGCCCAAGAACGGCCTGAACCCCAACTACGTCTTCGACACCTTCGTGGTGGGCAAGTCCAACCGCCTGGCCCACGCCGCCTCCCTGGCCTCCGCGGAATCCCCCGGGGTGGCCTACAACCCCCTGTTCATCTGGGGGGGGGTGGGGCTGGGGAAGACCCACCTCATGCACGCCATCGGCCACTACGTCTCCGAGAACCTGCCGGGGGCCAAGGTGGTGTACGTGAGCTCCGAGAAGTTCACCAACGAACTCATCTCCTCCATCCAGAACAACCGCACCCAGGACTTCAAGGCGAAATACCGCAGCGTGGACGTGCTCCTCATCGACGACATCCAGTTTCTGGCGGACAAGGAGAGCACCCAGGAGGAGTTCTTCCACACCTTCAACAGCCTCCACGACGCCAAGAAACAGGTGGTTATCAGCTCCGACCGGCCCCCTAAGGACATCCAGCGGGTGGAGGAACGGCTGGTGTCCCGGTTCGAGTGGGGCCTGGTGACGGACATCCAGCCCCCGGACCTGGAGACCCGGGTGGCCATCCTCCAGAAGAAGGCGGAGCTCCGGGGTTACGTGGTGCCGGAGGACGTGATCTTCTTCCTGGCTCAGAACATCCCCAGCAACATCCGAGAGCTGGAGGGGGCCTTGAACCGCGTGGTGGCCTGTTCGGAACTCAACGGGGAACCCATCTCCACGGAGCGGGCGGCGGAGTGGCTCAAGGACATCATCCGCAACGTCCTGCGGGGCCCCGTGAGCATCGACCTGATCCAGCACCTGGTGGCAGAGAGCTTCGGCATCCCCGTGGAGGAGCTGTCCTCCTCCAAGCGCACTTCCGACCTGGCCCTGGCCCGTCAGATCGCCATGTATCTGTCCCGGGAGTACACCGAGGCCAGCCTCCAACAGATCGGCTACGGCTTCAACAAGAAGGACCACACCACGGTTCTCCACGCCTGCCGGAAGATCGACGAGCTGTTGAAGAACGACCTCCGGGTCAAAAGCATTGTGGATAACGTGCGGAAAAAGCTGTAGATTCCCCGTGTTTTCCCCGTGGACGGATCTGTGGAGGACCCTTTTTGGAAGTCTTTCCACAATTCCTTTGTGGACAGGGTGGATAACTTCCCGATTCCCCCGTGTCCCCCATCCACAGGGTTTCTTCGGAGGGGGACCGGTTTTGTAACAGTTGTCCACCCCATCCACCGCACCTACTTCTAGATCTCCTAGTCTTTTCTTAGAAACAAAGACAATAGAAGAAGAAGGAGGAAGCCCCGTGAAGCTGTCCATCGAGAAGTCCCAGTTCACCAAGAGCTGGTCCCTGGCGGAACGCAGCGTCGGAACGTCCAGCGCCCTCAACGTCCTCTCGGGTATTTTGGTTCGAGCTTCCGAGTCCACCGTGGAGCTTCTCGCCACGGACCTCAAGACCAGTGTGACCTGTCGGGCCCGGGGCGTCCGGGTGGAGGTGCCCGGGGAGGCGGTCTTCCCCGTGAAGTCCGTGGGAGACCTGTTCCGCAAGGCTCCGGAGGGGCAGTTCTCCGTCTCCGTGGAGGAGGGCAAGGCCACCCTCCTGGCGGGGCGCAGCCGCTATCGGTTCAGCACCTACGGGGTGCAGGAGTTCCCGCGGCTTCCCAGTGCGGAGCAGGGAACTCCCTTCGGGACCACCACGGCGCAGCAGCTCTTCGAGGCCCTCTCCGAAGGGACCCTGGCGGCCTCCACGGGGGAGGAGTACCCCCAGTTCCTCTCCTGCGCCTATTTCCAGCCGGAGAACGGCTTCCTCCGGGTGGTCTCCACGGACAGCCGACGCCTGGCCTATTCACGCTTTGCCGTGGGGGATGCGGCGGAGGGTCCGGGGATTCTGCTTCCCATGAAGGGCATCAAGGAGCTGGAGCGCATCCTGGGCTCCCTGGACGGGGAGACTCCCCTGAAGGTTCGCTTCGACGACGCCCAGGCCTATTTCTCCACCTCCGAGGTGGAGTTCGCGGTGCGTCGCGTGGAGGCCAAGTTCCCTCAGTACGAGAGGATCCTTCCCACCAGCCGCACCACCTGGTTCGAGGCGGGGCGCTCCTCCCTGGTGGAGGCGCTGGAACGCATCGACGTGGTGGTTCGGGATTTCAACCGCATGGTGGTGCTCCAGCTTTCCCCCGGGGGAAGCTGTACCCTTCGGGGGCGGGCCCCGGACTTCGGCGAGGCGGTGGAGGAGGTGGAGGGCTCCATCGAGGGAGAGCCCCTGCGCATCGCCTTCAACGTGCGGTTCTTCCTGGACGGGCTGAAGGCCCTGAAGGACCAAGGGGTCCGTCTGGACTTCAACGGGCCGGAGGGGCACCTGGCGATCCGCCGCCCCGGTTCGGACAGCTACCTCTGCCTGGTGGCTCCCATCGCCCTCACGGAGGAGGACGGCGGCGCGGAAGGGGATGCGCTTTAGGGATCTGGAAGTCCACCGGTACCGGAACCTGGAGGACCGGGAGATCACCTGGTCTCCGGGGATCAACGTGCTTCTGGGGCCCAACGGAGCGGGGAAGACCAACCTCCTGGAGGCCATGGACCTGCTGGCCGGATGGGGCCCCTTCGGGGACCGTCCGGCCTCCGTCGTTCCCTGGGAGGGTTCCGGGGACACCTGGGTGAGGGGACGTCTGGAGGGAGAGGAGACGGCGGTGGCCTCGGTACAGGTGAGGGGCCGCACCCTGCTTCGCTGGGGGGGCTCTCCCGTGCGGGCCACCCAGATGCGGACCTCCCTGCCCGTCCTGGCCTTTCTGCCCGACAGCCTCTCGGTGGTGGAGGGTTCCGCCTCCCAGAGGCGCCGGCTTCTGGACCAGGTGGGGGCGCTGGTGTACCCCCCCTACGCCCTGCGGCTCCACGATTACCGAAGGGCCCTCCGGCAGCGCACCGCCTGCCTGCGCCGGGGGGAGCGGGACGACCTGGTGCTTCGGGTCCTGGCCCCCCTGGGGGTGTGGCTCTGGCGGGCCCGGGAGGACGTGGCCCGGCGTCTGGCCTCCCGCCTGGAGGGGGTGGGGCCCCTCCTCTCCGCTCCCCTGGAGTTGCGTTACCATCGGGGGGGGGGAGGCTGGGAGGAGGACTCGAAGGAGGACTTTCGACGGGGACTTCTTCGGCATCGGGACCGGGAGCGCCTTTCCCGGACCCCCTTGGTGGGACCCCAGAGGGACGACCTGGTCTTCCTCTCCGGGAAGATCCCCGCGGCGGAACGTTTCAGCCGGGGCCACCGGCGCCGCGCCGCCGTGGCGCTCATGCTGGCCTCCGCGGGGGTGGTGCGGGACGCCCTGAGGCGGGACCCGGTGTTGCTGCTGGACGAGGTGACGGCGGAGCTGGACGGGGAGGGAAAGGGGATCCTCTTCTCCTCCCTGGAGGCCACGGGGTGGCAGGTCTTCGCCGCTACCGCCGACGCGGACGCCCCGCTGCCCGGGGCGGTGTACCGCATCGAGGGGGGGAAGGTGTTCCCTCCCCGGGAGGGTTGAGATGGAATCCTTCGAGGGGATCTACGACGTGGTGGTGGTGGGGGGAGGCCACGGGGGCTGCGAGGCCGCCCTGGCCTCCGCCCGCATGGGGGCCCGGACCCTGCTGCTGAACCTGCACCTGGAGAACGCGGCCCTCATGGCCTGCAACCCCTCCATGGGGGGTCCGGCGAAGGGACACCTGATCCGGGAAGTGGACGCCCTGGGGGGCTTCCAGGCCCGAGTGACCGACCGGACCACCCTGCAGCTCCGGTGGCTCAACACCTCCAAGGGTCCGGCGGTGCGCACCCTCCGGGCCCAGTGCGACCTGGTGCAGTACCACCTGGCCTTCCGGATGCTCCTGGAGACCACGCAGAACCTGGAGGTGCACCAGGGGGAGGTTACGGACCTGTGGGTGGAGCAGGGCCGGATCCGGGGGGTGCGCACCGCCCTGGGGGACCCGATCGAGGCCCGTCGGGTGGTGCTGGCGGCGGGAACCTACCTGGCCGGGGTGGCCCACATCGGCCTGCACCGCTTCGCCTCCGGTCCCCTGGGGGAGCTGCCCGCCTCGCGCCTTTCCGATTCCCTGCGCCGGGAGGGCTTCCGGGTGGAGCGCCTCAAGACCGGCACCACCCCGCGGCTTCACGCCGACACGGTGGACTGGGCCTCCCTGCCCCTTCAGGAGAGCGACCCCGAGCCCGGGGCCTTCAGCCATTTCTCCCCCAAACGGACCTATCAGGGGTACCCCTGCGCCCAGATCCGCACCAACCGGCGGACCCACGACCTGATCCGGGCCCACCTGGACCGAAGCCCCCTGTTCACCGGGGTCATCCAGGGGGTGGGGCCCCGGTACTGTCCCTCCATCGAGGACAAGGTGGTGCGTTTCCCGGAGCGGGATTCCCACCCCGTGTTCCTGGAACCCCTCTCGGCGACCAACCGGGAGATCTACGTCCAGAACCTCTCCACCTCCCTTCCCTACGACGTGCAGGTGGCCCTGGTGCGCACCCTTCCGGGGTGCGAGAGGGCGAAGGTCCTCAAACCGGGCTACGCCATCGAGTACGACTACCTTCCCCCCACCCAGCTGGAACCCTGGCTGGAGACCAAGGGGGTGAAGGGCCTCTTCTGCGCCGGGCAGACCAACGGCACCTCGGGCTACGAGGAGGCGGCCTCCCAGGGCCTCCTGGCGGGGATCAACGCGGTGCGGACCCTGAGGGGGGAGGACCCGGTGGTGCTGGGGCGTCACGAAGCCTACCTGGGAGTGCTGGTGGACGACCTGGTCACCAAGGGGACCCAGGAGCCCTACCGGATGCTCACCAGCCGGTGCGAGCACCGGCTGCTCCTTCGCCACGACAACGCGGACCGTCGCCTGGCCCCCCTGGGGCGTCGCCTGGGGCTTCTGGAGGACCGGGACTGGGCCCTCCTGACGGAGCGGTGGAGGCGGCAGGACGACCTGGAGGAGAGGCTGCAGGCCCTCCGGGTGGCCCCCACGGACCGGGTGCGTTCCCTCCTGGCCTCCTGGGACACCCCCGCGCCGGAGGAACCCCTGACGGCGAAGGAACTGCTGCGCCGTCCCCAGATCACCTGGGACCGTCTGGCGGAACTCTGCGGCCTGGAGGGGGAGGACCGGGAGGCGGGGGAGTACGTGGCGGTGGAGACGAAGTACCAGGGCTACGTGGAACGCCAGGAGAGGCAGGTGGCCCGGATGCGGCGCTTCGACGAGGTTCCCCTTCCGGAGGGGTTCGACTTCCGGTCCGTGCCGGGGCTCCTGACGGAGAGCCTGACCAAGCTGGAGCGGGTCCGTCCCCGGACCCTGGGGCAGGCGGGGCGCATCTCCGGGGTCACCCCCGCGGACCTGCAGCTCCTCTGGGCCACCCTGGAGGTTCGGAGGCGCCGGGATTCCCGTGGCTAGCCGGACCCGTTTCCTCCGGGAGGTGCTGGAAAGCGGCGTGAGCCCGGAGCTGCACCTGGCCTTCACCCTGGCCCGGGTCTGTCGGGAGTGGGAGTCCCTCCTGGGGCGGGCCCTGGGAAGCCGCACCGCCCCCCGTCGCCTGGAGGGTCGGGTGCTCTTCGTGGCGGCGGAAAGCCCCGCGGCGGCCCAAGCCCTGCAGTTCGAGCGGGCCCGGCTGCTTCGGGAGCTGAAGGAGCGGTTCCAGCTTCCCCTGGAGGAGCTGCGGGTTCAGGTGGGGTCCATCCGGTCCACCCCCGCCCCCGGGGCCCCGAGGCGCCGGGCCTCCCCTCCCCCCGTCCCCCTTTCGGAGGAGGAGGTGAGCCGGCAGGAACAGGCCTTTCGGGAGAAGGTGGCGGACCCGGAGATCGCCCAGGCCTTGGCCCGTCTGGCGGTGGCCTGTCGGAGACGCTTCGGGCCTCGGAACGGTGAAAGGTCTTAGAAGAAAGAATCTTCCGTTCTCTTTTTACAACCGCCCCCCTTTTCCCTATACTCGAACCGGTGCCCTGGGCACCGGACAGGATACGAAATTGACAAAAAAGGAGTCCTCGGTTTCCTTGAACGCCTCCTGGCCCACCCTCAAGCTCGGAAAACACGTGTCCCGGTACCCCCTGATCCAGGGGGGGATGGGGGTCATGATCTCCGGACCCAGGCTCGCAGGCGCGGTGGCCCGCGCAGGCGGAGTGGGGACCATCGCCAGCGTCGGCCTGGCCTGCGCCTCCCCCCACTACAACGGCCGCAACTACTTCGAGGCCAACCAGCTGGCCATGAAGGACGCCCTGGCGGAGGCCCGCGCCGCCGCCCCCGAAGGGGTCCTGGCGGTGAACTGCATGGTGGCCCTCACGGACTTCGACCTGCACATCCGCTCCGCCTGCGAGGGGGGGGCGAACGTGATCATCTCCGGCGCGGGGCTGCCCCTGAAGCTGCCGGAACTCACCAAGGACTACCCCGACGTGGCCCTGGTGCCCATCGTCAGCTCCGTGAAGGCGGCGGACCTGATCCTCCGGCGCTGGGAGAAGCTCTACGGGCGTCAGCCCGACGGCTTCGTGGTGGAGACCCCCCTCCACGCGGGGGGCCACCTGGGGGCCACCAAGATGGAGCAGGTGACGGACCCCGCCCTCTCCCTGGAGGCGGTGGTGCCGGAACTGGTGCGCTTCCTGGAGCAGGACGTGAAGGCGGACATCCCCGTGGTGGCCGCCGGGGGCATCTGGGACCGGTCGGACCTGGAACGGGCCTGGTCCTGGGGCGCCCGGGGGGTCCAGATGGGCACCCGCTTCGCCTGCACCCGGGAGGGAGACGCCTCGGACCGGTTCAAGCAGGCCTTCGTGGACGCCCAGGAGGAGGACGTGGTCCTCATCATGAGCCCCGTGGGCATCCCCGGACGGGCCCTGAAGAACCCCTTCGTGGCCCGGTACCTGGAGGGGGAGGTGGAGAGCAAGCCCTGCATCGCCAACTGCCTCTCCCACTGCACCTACCTCCGCACCCGGAAGACCTTCTGCATCGCCCAGGCCCTGGTGGACGCCTACCAGGGGAACTGGGAGACGGGACTCTTCTTCTGCGGCGACAACGTCACCCGGTGCCGGGGCATCGAAAAGGTGGAGGACATCCTGGCGGAGTTGTTCGAATCTTAAAGCTCTTTCTGGTAAGGCATTGACAGGAACCCCTCTTCCCTCTTGAATGGGGGTGTACGGATAGTCATTTCAATCTGCAGGGAGGGATTCGACTCATGAAGGTAGCGGACACCATCCAGAGCGGCGACTGGAAGGGGGAGAAGCACGTCCCCGTCATCGAGGCCCCGGAGAAGGTCAAGGCAGGAGAGGCCTTCGAGGTGACCCTGAGCGTGGGCAAGGAGATCCCCCACCCCAACACCACGGAGCACCACATCAAGTGGATCCAGCTCCTCTTCAAGCCCGAGGGCGGCAAGTTCGCCTACGAGGTGGCGAAGGTGCGCTTCGAGGTGCACGGGGAGTCCACCGAGGGGCCGAACCAGGGGCCCGCCCACGCGGAGCCCTGCGCCACCGTGAAGGTGAAGCTCTCCAAGCCCGGCACCTTCCTGGCCCTGTCCTACTGTAACATCCACGGTTTCTGGGAGAGCGAGCGGCCCGTCTCCGTGGAGTGATCCTTCCCGCACGCACCGGCAGAGCGCAGCGGAGGGGCCCCGATCCGGGGTCCCTCGGCTTTTTTCATGCCCCCGGGCACCGGGCGTACTCGCTGGGGCTCACCCCGCAGGTCTGCTTGAAGAGGGTGCTGAAGTAGGCGATGTTGCCGTACCCCACCGCCAGGGCGGCGTCCCGGACCGTGGAGCCCCCCGCCAGGAGGGCCTTGGCCCGGTCCATGCGGGTCTCCTTCACCACGTCCACGAACCGGCAGCGCAGCACCTTGCGGAACAGGCGGCTCAGGTGGCTGGCGCTGACGTGGACGTGCCGGGCGGTGGCCTCCAGGGTCACCTCGTCGTACCGCTCCCGGATGAAGGCCATGGCCTGGGAGATGACCTGGGCCCCCTCGTCCTGGGAGCTGGCCCGGATGGTCCAGGCTCCCTCCAGGGCCTGCACCAGGATGGAGTGGAGCCCCGCGGGGTTGTTGGGGGCCAGGATGTTGAGCATCTGCCGACGCACCCAGGCCTTCACCGCCCCCAGGTCGCACCGCAGGTCCAGGAGGAGTTCGCACACCTGACCCAGCAGGCCCAGCACCAGCATCTTGGAAAGCTCCACGTCCGGGCAGGCCCGCTCCAGCAGCCGTACCAGCTCGTCCCGTCCCGCCGCCATCTGGGCCAGGTCGCCGTTGCGGAACCCCTCGAAGACCCGACCCTGGAGGGCGCTCCATCCCTGTTCCTGCCCCGGGGGCCGGTCCTCCGGAAGGAGCTGGGGTTCCTCCGCCCACAACACCCGGCCGGTGCCCCCCAGGAGGCTTTCGTCCAGCCCCTCCTCCAGGGCCTGCACGGCCCGTCGGGTCTCCTCCAGGGTGCGCACGGTGCCCCCGAAGACCACGTTTCCGGGGATGCCGTTTTCCCCCAGCACCTCCAGCAGCCGGGCCGCCAGGGCTTCCGCCTGGGTAGAGGAGTCCTCCGGCAGGAGCAACAGGGTGGAGGAGCGGTGCCAGGGGATCACCAGCCCTCCCTCGAAGGACCGGGTGGCCGCCTCCAGGAACCGCAGGGTGCCCAGGCCCCGGGAGGGCCGGAAGGCCTCCAGGGTGGCCACCCCCAGGAGGTGGCAGGGCCGGTCCGGGGGGAGCCCCAGCTCCCGGAAGACCCCCTCGAAGGCCTCCGGGTCCGTCCTCTCCAGGACCAGCTCCGTGAGGGCCGCCATGGCCACCAGCCCCCGGTTGTCCCGGACGAAAGTCTGAAGCTCCCGGTGGCGCTCTTCCTCCTCCCCCTGCCGGTCCAGCTGGTCCAGGACCTTGCGGAGGGCGGCGTAGAGGGTGTCGGGCAGCACGGGCTTGACCAGGAAGGACTGGACCCCCAGGGAGAGGGCCCGCTGGGCGTACTCGAACACGTCGTAGGCCGTGAGCACCAGGACCTTCCCCCCGAAGCCCTGGTCCCGCAGCCCCTCCAGGGTGGAGAGGCCGTCCCCCCCGGGGATGCGGATGTCCAGGAGCACCACCTGGGGCTCCCAGGCCAGGGCGGTGCGGGCGAAGCTCAGGGCGTCGGCGGCGGTGCGCACCTCCAGGGCCTCGAAGGGTCCCTCCCGGAGGAACTTCGCCAGGGCCTCCCGTTCCAGGGGCTCGTCCTCCACCACCAGGACCTTCCAGGGCATGTTACCAGCCTCCTCTGCGCGGCGGCAGCACCACCCGGATCCGGGTGCCGTGGCCGAAGGCGCTGTCCACCTCGAAGCGCGCCGCCTCTCCGTAGTGCAGCCGCAACCGTTCCTCCACGTTGGCCATCCCCACCCCCCGGTGGGCCCCCTCCGCGTCGAAGCCCACCCCGTCGTCCGCCACCTCCACCACCAGGAAGCCTCGCTCCAGGGCGGTGCGGATGAGGATCTCCCCCCCCTGGGGGAGGGGTTCGATGCCGTGGGAGAGGGCATTCTCCACCAGGGGCTGGAGGAGCATGAAGGGCACCAGGAGTTCCTCCGTTCCCTCTCCCGCCTCGATCCGGGCGCGAAGGCGATCCCCGAAGCGCACCCCGTAGATGGCCAGGTAGCGGCGGATGCAGTCCAGCTCCATCCGCAGGGGCACCAGCTCCCCGTGGGCCTGCCGGTGGAGCACGTAGCGCAGGTATTCCGCCAGGTGCACCGTCAGGTCCTGGGTGCGGGGGGCGTTCTCGAAGAGGGCCAGCCGGGCGATGCTGTTGAGGGTGTTGAACATGAAGTGGGGGTTCAGCTGGCTTCGCAGGGCCTTCACCTGGGAGAGCTTCAGGCTCCGCTCCAGGGCCTCCTTGTGGCGCTGCTCCTGGATGAGGGAGATGCCCTTCTGGAGGAGCCGCCGCTCCGTGAGGTGCCGTTCGCAGAGCCCCACGATGTGGGATGCCACCAGGTGGAGGAGGTCCATGGAGTCCCGCACCGCGTGGTGGTCCACCACGGGGACGTGGAGGAACAGGTCGATGAGGGGGTCCGCCAGGCGCCCCGGGGCGAAGGCCCAGTCCCGCTGGGCGATGCCCTCCACCTCGGAGGTGGAGTAGCGCTCCAGGAGGACCTGGCCGCAGAGGAGCACCCCCACCATGCCCCCCTCCACGATGATGGGGCTGGCCATGTCCAGGAGACCGTGGGGGCACCGGTAGGCGAAGGTGCGTCCCACCTCCCGGGATCGGCGGCCTCCGGCGGCGTCGCTTTCGTAGCACCGGCAGCGCCCTTCGGGGAATTCCCGGATGGCCAGGCAGAAGGGGGTGAAGTTGCTGGGCTGGGTCACGGGGATGCCGTCGGTGGTGGTGATGATGGCCCCCACCTTCATGATCTTGGCGAACCGGTCCTGGATCTCCTGGAGTCGGGCGATCTCCGCCACCTGCTCCCACCAGGCCAGGCTGCCCGGGGTGAGCCCTCCTCCCTCCTCCTCCTTCCACAGGAGGAGCAGGGGGTCGTTCCAGGAGCCTCCGGAGGAATCCGGGGAAACGGGAAAGGCGGGGTCGCCGTTCAGGACGTTCACCTCCCGAGGATGGCCTTGCGCCCCCAGTGTAGCGTCCCGGGGAGAGGGGGGACAGCGGGGAGGGGAGGAAGCGGTCAAAAAAACCGCTTCCCCCGGGGATGCGTCCTCCGGGGAGCCCTCTATGCTGGGACCAAAGCCACGGGGAAGGGGGCGGCGAGGTGGCCTGGATCAAGCGTGGGGCCCTGATGGTGGACCTGAACAACCTGGAGCGGCTGGACGAGAAACGCAAGGACGGCTCCCTGCGGGGGCGCATCGTGGGGTGGGTGAACGAGGGGGTGGTACAGATCCCTTTGCTCAACACCTACTGGTGCTACGATGCCCTGCGGCGGGTGCACCAGGAATGGTTCCTCAAACGCCACCCGGACATGGTGGTGTTCGAGGGAGATCCCGCGGCGGCGGATGCCCTGTACCGGAAGCTTCAGGCCTGGCTGGCCGCCCCGAGTTACCGCCTCTTCGACGTGGACTACGAGCTGGAACGCCTGGGGGAGCCCCCGGGACGCTGACCTCCTCCCCCGCAAAACCGATCAAAAAAACGAACAAGTCCCCCTTGTCTTTCCTTCTTCCTTCTGCTTGGACAAAGGACTGCCGAAAAACCGCTCAAAAAGACCGCCCCCCCCCTGGATGCCCCCCGAAACGCCTTCGGGTATCTCTGGAAGCGCCGTGACGAACCGCGGTTTCCAAGGCGCCGCCCGAAGAGGGGGAAGGTCATGGGAGAGGGCAAGCAGCGCATCGTCCAGGAATACGTGCCGGGCAAGCAGGTCACCCTGGCCCATCTGATCCGCCGTCCCCGGCCGGATCTGTGCGAACGTCTGGGGGTGGACCACCCGGGAGCGGTGGGGATCATGACCATCACCCCGGGAGAGGGAGCCATCATCGCCGCGGACGCGGCGGGCAAGGCGGCGGACGTGCATGTCGAGTTCGTGGACCGTTTCACGGGGTGCCTCATGTTTACCGGAGAGGTCTCCTCGGTGGAGACGGGGCTTGTGGGGGCCGTCTCGGTCCTGGAGTCGGTGCTGGGCTTCGTGCCCGCTCCGATCACCAGGACCTAGGGGGCTCCCTTTCGTGTCTTCAGGGGGGGCGTCGCCCCGGAGGGTCATGGCCGTAGGCCCCGCCGGGGCGGGAAAGACCACCCTGCTGGCGGCCCTGGGGCTGACGGAGGGACGGGTCCGGAAGACCGAGATGGTGACCTTCTCCGCCTTCGCCATCGACACGCCGGGGGAGCTGCTGGACAATCCGAGGCTTTACCACGCCATCCTGATGAACGCCACCAAGGCGAGGGTGGTGCTGTTTCTGGCGGACGGAACGAGGGATTCCCGGTACCCCCCCGGGCTGGCCCGGTCCATCCGGGCTCCGGTGCTGGGGGTGGTGACCAAGAGCGACGAGGCCACGGCGGAAGGGGTTCGCCGGGCCCGGGAGGTGTTGCTCCGGGCGGGGGCGAGGGAGGTGAGGCGCTGTTCCTCCGTCACCGGAGAGGGGTTGCGGGAAATGAAGGAGCGAATCGAAGAACTGTTGGAGGAGGGGTGTTCCCGATGAACGGAGAAGCGCTGGGGCTCATCGAGACCCGAGGTCTGGTGGGGGCCATCGAGGCGGCGGACGCCATGGTGAAGGCCGCCAACGTGCACCTCATGGGGTACGAGAAGATCGGTTCGGGGTACGTCACCGTCATGGTCCGGGGGGACGTGGGGGCCGTGAAGGCCGCCACCGACGCGGGCGCTGCGGCGGCGAAGAAGGTGGGGGAGATCGTCTCCATCCACGTGATCCCCCGGCCCCACAGCGACACGGAAAAGATCCTGCCCAAGCTGGGCTGACGCGGAGGAGGTGCCCTAGATGGAACAGGACGTCATGAAGAAGGTCATGGACGAGGTGATGAAGCGCTTCGCCTCGGAGATTCCCGTGGAGGCCCCGAAGCCCGCCGTCGAGGCGGCCTGCGTTCCCGCGGGGGTCACGGAGTTCATCGGCACCGCCCGGGGCCACACCATCGGCCTGGTGATCGCCAACGTGGAGCCCCGGCTTCACGAGAAGATGGGCATCGACAAACGCTTCCGCTCCATCGGGATCATTTCCGACCGCATCGGGGCGGGGCCGCAGATCATGGCCGCCGACGAGGCGGTGAAGGCCACCAACACGGAGATCGTCTCCGTGGAGCTTCCCCGGGACACGGAGGGCGGGGCGGGGCACGGCTGCCTCATCGTCTTCGGGGCGGAGGACGTCTCCGACGCCCGTCGGGCGGTGGAGGTGACCCTGAAGGACCTGGACCGCACCTTCGGGGACGTGTGGGGCAACGAGGTGGGCTACCTGGAGCTGCAGTACACCGCCCGGGCCAGCTACTGCCTCAACAAGGCCCTGGGCGCCCCCCTGGGCCGGGCCTTCGGGCTCATCCTGGGGGCCCCCGCGGGGATCGGCCTGGTGATGTGCGACACCGCCCTGAAGGCAGCGGAGGTGGAGCCCTTCGCCTACTGCTCCCCCAGCAAGGGCACCAGCCTCACCAACGAGTGTTTCATCATGGTCACCGGCGACTCCGGGGCGGTTCGGCAGTCCATCATCTCCGCCCGAGAGGTGGGCTTGAAGCTGCTCCACTCCATGGGAGGCAAGCCCCAGACCAGCACCGTCTCCTACATCTAGGGGCCGACCGACCCGAAGGGGGTGGAAGGGATGGCACAAGCCAAGAGGAGCAAGCGATTCGAGATCCTGGAGAACCGACCCGTCCACAAGGACGGGTTCATCGGAGAGTGGGTGGACGTGGGCCTCATCGCCATGGACAGCCCCAACGATCCCAAGCCGTCGATCCGCATCGAGGGCGGCAAGGTGATGGAGATGGACGGCCGCACCCGGGACCAGTTCGACATGATCGAGCAGTTCGTGGCGGACTACGCCCTGGACACCGCCGTGGCCGTCGAGGCCATGGGGAAGAGCTGCCAGGAGCTGGCCCGGATGCTGGTGGACATCAACGTCCCCCGCCGGGAGGTGCGTCGCCTCTTCGGAGGGCTCACCCCGGCGAAGCTGGCGGGGGTCCTCTCGGTCATGAACATCGTGGAGATCATGATGGCCATGCAGAAGATGCGGTGCCGCCAGACTCCCGCCAACCAGGCCCACGTCACCAGCGCCAAGGACCACCCGGTGCTGCTGGCGGCGGACGCGGCGGAGGCGGCCCTGCGGGGGTTCGTGGAGATCGAGACCACCGTAGGGGTGGTGCGCTACGCCCCCTTCAACGCCCTGGCCCTGCTGGTGGGCGGCCAGGTGGGACGTCCGGGCACCCTGTCCCAGGACGCCCTGGAGGAGGCCTTCGAGCTTCAGATCGGCATGAGGGGCCTCACGGCCTACGCGGAGACCGTGTCGGTGTACGGCACGGAGAGCGTCTTCGTGGACGGGGACGACACCCCCTGGTCCAAGTCCTTCCTGGCCTCCGCCTACGCCAGCCGGGGCCTCAAGATGCGGTTCACCAGCGGCACGGGCAGCGAGGTGCAGATGGGGGCCGCGGAGGGGCGTTCCATGCTCTACCTGGAAGCCCGGTGCATCCTGGTCACCCGGGGCGCGGGGGTTCAGGGGCTGCAGAACGGCTCCATCTCCTGCATCGGCGTGCCCGGTGCGGTTCCCTCGGGCATCCGGGCGGTGGCGGCGGAGAACCTCATCACCATGGCCCTGGACCTGGAGGTGGCCTCGGGGAACGACCAGACCTTCTCCCACTCCGACCTGCGTCGGGTGGCCCGCACCATCCCCCAGTTCTTCCCCGGCACGGACCTGATCTTCTCGGGCTACTCCGCCACCCCCAACTACGACAACATGTTCGCCGGTTCCAACTGGGACATCGAGGACGTGGACGACTACCTGGCCCTGCAGCGGGACTTCCGGGTGGACGGGGGCCTCAAGCCCGTGTCGGAGGACGGGGTGGTGGCGGCGCGGAACAAGGCTGCCCGGGCGCTCCAGGCGGTGTTCGACGAGCTGGGCTTCCCCCCCATCACCGACGAGGAGGTGGAGGCGGCCACCTACGCCAACGGGAGCCGGGACGTGGGCACCCGAAACGTGCCCGAGGACCTCAAGGGCGCGGAGCGCCTCATGGCGGAGGGGGTCACGGGGGTGGACATCGCCCGGATTCTCGCCAAGCGCGGTTTCCGGGACGTGGCGGAGTCCCTGATCATGATGATGCGGCAGCGCGTTTCGGGGGACTACCTACAGACCTCCGCCTGGATCGGGTCGGACGGCACGGTGCACAGCGCCGTGAACGACCCGAACACCTACGAAGGTCCCGGTACGGGCTACCAGCTCACGGCGGAACGCTGGAACGAGATCAAGGCGATCCCCTGGGCGGTCAACCCCGAGGACATCTAGGCAAGGGGGGAGATACCTGTGCAGATCAACCGTGAACTGGTGGAGAAGGTCGTCGCCGAGGTGATCGCGGAGGTTCTGGGCTCTCAGTCCGGTTCCGCCCCGACCCCGACGCCTCGGGAGGAAGCCTCGGGGGTGGCGTTTGCGGAGAGCGGGAGGGCGGTCAAGGGGACGGACCCGAAGGAAGTGGTCCTGGCCCTGACCCCCGCCTTCGGCACCACCTTCAGCAAGACCATCGTGGACGTGCCCCATGCGGAGGTGCTTCGTCAGATCTTCGCGGGGGTGGAGGAAGAGGGGCTGAAGATCCGGGTGGTGCGGGTCTACCACACCGCCGACGTGGCCTTCATGGCCCACCAGGCGGCGAAGCTCTCCGGGTCGGGCATCGGCATCGGGGTGCTCTCCCGGGGGACGTCGGTGATCCACCAGAAGGACCTGGCTCCCCTGAGCAACCTGGAGCTGTTCCCCCAGTCCCCCCTGCTGGACGCCATGACCTTCCGGGCTATCGGCAAGAACGCCGCGAAGTACGCCAAGTCGGAGCAGCCCACGCCGGTGCCCACGAAGAACGATCCCATGGCCCGGCCCCGGTATCAGGGGCTGGCGGCGCTGCTCCACAACAAGGAAGCCCGCTTCCTCGACCGGACCAAGGCTCCGGTGGAGGTCAAGGTCACCTTCGAAGGATAGGGAGGGGACGAGATGGCCCAGATCAATGAGCAACTGGTGGCGCAACTGGTGAGGCAGGTCCTCCAGAACATGGACGGATCCGCCCCGAATCCCGCCGCCCCGGAGGCGGCCCGGTCCGGTCCGGGGGTCACCGCGGCGGACTACCCCCTGGGGAGCAAGCGGCCGGATCTCCTGAAGAGCCCCCGGGGCATTCCCTTCCAGGAGCTGACCCTGGAGGCGGTGGAGAGCGGCAAGGCCACCTTCGAGGACTTTCGCATCACCCCGGACGCCCTGGAGATGCAGGCCCGGATCGCCGAGAGCGCCGGGCGTCCCCAGATCGCCCGGAACCTGCGGCGGGCGGCGGAGCTGACCCGGGTGCCCGACGAGCGCATCCTCCAGATCTACAACGCCATGAGGCCCCACCGGTCCACCCGGGAGGAGATGGAGGCCATCGCCCGGGAGCTGGAGGAGACCTACGCCGCGAAGGTGTGCGCCGGCTTCGTCCGGGAGGCCGCGGAGGTCTACGGGCGGCGGAAGCTGCTGCGGGGAGACCTCCCCTCCTCGGACTAGGGGGGGTTCCATGTCCCTCGTCGCGGGCATCGACATCGGCAACGCCACCACGGAGGTGGCCCTGGCCCGGGTGGAGGGGAAGGAGATCACCTTCCTCTCCACGGGCATCTCCGCCACCACGGGCATCAAGGGAACCCTGCAGAACCTGTCGGGGCTGCGCCAGTCCCTGGGCATGGCCCTGGAACGGGCGGGGTTCCGGCGGGACCAGTGGGGGGTGGTGGACGTGATCCGCCTCAACCGGGCGGCCCCGGTGATCGGGGACGTGGCCATGGAGACCGTCACGGAGACGGTGGTGACGGAGTCCACCATGATCGGCCACAACCCCTCCACCCCCGGAGGTCTGGGGGTGGGTCGGGGGCGCACGGTGCCCTTCGAGGCCCTGCCCTCCCTTCGTCCCGGGGATCCGGTGATCCCCGTGATCCCCCGGTCCGTGGACTTCACCCGGGCCGCCGGGGGGATCGCCGAGGCCCTGGGGCGGGGGGTGGAGGTGGCGGGGGCCATCTGCCAGGCCGACGACGGGGTGCTCATCGTGAACCGGCTTCCCGTGGGCATCCCCATCGTGGACGAGGTGTCCGCGGTGGATCGGGTCCCCCTGGACATGAAATGTTGCGTGGAAGTGGCCCCTCCGGGGCGGGTGGTGGAACTGCTCTCCAACCCCTACGACATCGCCACCCTCTTCGACCTCTCCCCGGAGGAGACCCGGCAGATCGTGCCGGTGGCCCGGGCCCTGGTGGGCAACCGCTCCGCCGTGGTGGTCCGCACCCCCCTGGGGGAGGTGCGGGAGCGACGCATCCCCGCGGGGGAGCTGTACATCCAGGGCCCGGGGGGCAAGCGGACCGTGAACGTGGAGGACGGGGCCGAGGCCATCCAGACGACGGTGGCCGCGTCGGCCCCGGTGGAGAACATCTTCGGCCAGCCGGGCACCCACGTGGGAGGCATGATGGAACGGGTCCGGCGCACCATGTCGGACCTCACGGGCATCCCCCTGGGAGAGGTCTCCATCCGGGACCTCCTGGCGGTGGACACCCTGGTTCCCCAGAAGGTGGTGGGGGGGGTGGCGGGGGAGTTCTCCCTGGAATCCGGCGTGGCCCTGGCGGTGATGGTGAAGACCGAGGAGCTGCCCATGCAGCGCCTGGCGGAGGCGGTGAGCGCGGACCTGGGGGTCCCGGTGGAGGTGGGGGGCGTGGAGGCGGACATGGCCATCCGGGGAGCCCTCACCACCCCGGGGACGAAACGCCCCCTGGCGGTGCTGGACCTGGGGGCGGGGAGCAGCGACGCCTCCTTCATGAAAGAGGACGGAACCGTGGACCTGGTGCACCTGGCGGGGGCGGGGAACATGGTGAACACCATCCTCGCCAGCGAGCTGGGCATCGAGGACCCGGACCTGGCGGAATCCATCAAGCGGTATCCCCTGTGCAAGGCGGAGAGCGCCTTCCACATCCGGCAGGAGGACGGGACGGTGCGGTTCTTCGACGCCCCCCTGGACCCCCAGGTGTTCGGCCGGGTGGCGCTGCTCCACGAGAACGACCTGCTTCAGCCCATCCCCCTGCCCGTGACCCTGGAGAAGGTCCGGGCGGCGCGGCGCAAGGCCAAGAAGGAGGTCTTCGTGACCAACGCCCTCCGGGCCCTGGAACAGGTGGCCCCGGCGGGGAACGTGCGGATGCTGGACCACGTGGTCCTGGTGGGGGGCTCGGCGTCGGACTTCGAGGTGCCCACCCTGATCACCGAGGCCCTCTCCCGCTACGGCATCGTGGCGGGACGGGGGAACATCCGGGGCAAGGAAGGCCCCCGGAACGCCGTCGCCACGGGCCTCGTGCTCTCGGCGGCGGGGTAGGGGTCCATGGCGACCTGGTGCGGCCGGGCAGGGGAGCTGCCCTCGGACAAGCCCTCCGTCCACCTCCTTGTGGACGCTTCGGTGGATCACTCCGCGGCCCGATGGGTCGCCGCGGGGTGCGAGGAGGAGGGGGTGCCCCTGGCCTGGGACGAGGGGACGGGGGATGCGGATGCCCTGGCCCGGCAGGCTTCGACCCGCTCCCGCCTGGAGGTGGGGGTGGGGGTGGACCCCCTGGGCGGGGCGGTGGCCCTGGCCAAGATCCCCCAGCGGGCCTACGTGGTCGAGGGGGGAAGCGATCCGGCGACGCTGCGGCATCTGGGACAGTGCGCCGCCCGGCTGGCCAAGGGGGAGCCGGTGCCCCGGAAGGCGCCCCCCGGGGCAGAGGTCGGGGTGGCGGCTCGGCCGGAGGACAGCGAAATCGGCGCGGCCCCGTCCCGGTCCTTCCCGGAAGGGGATGGGCGGACCCGTCTCCTGGTGGAGGCGGTGCTGAAGGCCCTCGCAGAACGACCGGGAGGGAGGGATGGATCGGCATGAGCGGGCAGAAGAACGCCTTGGGGTTCATCGAAACCGTGGGTCTGGCGGCGGCGGTGGCGGCGGCGGACGCGGCGTGCAAGGCCGCCGACGTGCGTCTCATCGGCCGGGAGATCTCCAAGGGCTACGGCTACGTCACCGTGAAGCTCGCCGGAGACGTGGGGGCCGTGAAGGCGGCCCTCGCCGCGGCGAAGGCCGCAAGCGAGAAGGTGAACCGGGTGTGGTCCCTGGACCTGATCCCCCGCCCCGCGGCGGGCCTGGGGGACGTGCTGGTGTGGAACCGGGAGACCCGGGGGGCGGAAGGGTGGCGGGAGGGCCAAACCGTCTCCTTCCCCGAAGAGCCTCCCGTCCCGTCGGAGGAACCGACTCCCCCGGAGGAGGAGTCCCTCCCGGAGGTCCCGGAGACGCCGGAACCGGCGGAGGAGCCCGAGGCCCCGGCCCCCGAAGGGCCCGAGGTGAAGGAAGAGGAGACGGAGAAGGGGACGACTCCGGGCGCCGAGGCGCCCCGGGCCCCCCGGCGCAGGACCAAGAGGCGTTGACGCCCCCTGGGGGGCGCGGAGGAACGAAGGGAGGACCGGTCCATGACTCAGGAAGCGTTGGGCATGATCGAGACCCGGGGCCTGGTGGGCTCCATCGAGGCGGCGGACGCCATGGTGAAGGCCGCCAACGTCACCCTGGTGGGACAGCGCCTCACCGGGGGCGGCCTGGTGACGGTGATGGTTCGGGGGGACGTGGGGGCCGTGAAGGCCGCGGTGGACGCGGGAACCGCCGCCGCCACCCGGGTGGGTGAAGTGATCTCCACCCACGTGATCCCCCGGCCCCACACGGACACGGAGACCATCCTTCCCTCCCCCCAGGGAGGGCGGACGGAGAACGTGTCGATCTCCCAGGACTAGGGGGACAGGATGGATTCCGGGGCGGATCGGGCGGCAGGCGCGCCTCTCCCCGGAGGAGACATCCCCTTCGCCCCTGGTGGAGGGGGAAGGGGGCGACGCGGAGGCGGGGGAGGCCGAGAGGGCCTCTTCCGCCGGACCCGGGAGGACTCGGCCCCTTGGGGCGGGTCTTTCCGGGAGACCGGACGAGGCGGGGGCCCCTGCCCCCTCCGGGGAGGAGAGGGTGCGACGGTGCGTGTAGACCTGGACGTGCGGGAGACGGAGCTGCCCTCCCTGGGTCCCTGGGACCCGGAGCGGGTGACGGACCTCCTGGCCCCCCTGGAGGAGTCCCTGGAGGACGAGCGCCCCCGGGCGGACTGGAAGCGCCTGTTTCTGGGCTTCGACCTGGGGACCACCAACCTGGTGCTGGTGGCCCTGAACGAGGAGGGGCGCCCCGTGACGGCGGTGATGGAGTCCTCCCGCGCCGCCGTGCGGGACGGGGTGGTGGTGGACTACTGGCAGGCCATCCAGGGGATGAAGTCCTGCCTGGAGCGACTCCAGCGCCGCCTGGGCCGGGACCTCCCGGGGGTGGGGGCCGCCGCGTTCCCCCCCGGGGTGGGGGAGCGCACCGCCCAGGTGTGCGCCCACGTGGTGGAGGCCCTGGGCTTCGACTGCCGGGGGCTCTACGAGGAACCTACCGCCGCGGCGGAGGCCCTGGGGGTGCAGGAGGGGGCCATCGTGGACATCGGCGGCGGCACCACGGGGATCTCGGTGCTCCGGGAGGGGCGGGTGGTCTACTCCGCCGACGAGCCCACCGGGGGCACCCACATGACCCTGGTGCTGGCGGGGGGCCTGGGACTGGAGTTCGACGAGGCGGAGACCCGCAAGCGGCGCATCGCCCAGGAACCGAGGCTGGTGCCCCTGCTGGTGCCGGTGCTGGAGAAGATGGGCACCATCGTGCGGGACCACCTGGTGCGAAGCGGCCACCTGGGCCGGGTGCCCGTCCTGGTGTCCGGGGGCGGGGCGGTCCTCCCCGGGGCGGAGGGCGTCCTCTCCCGGGTGGTGGGCGAACCGGTCCATCTGGCCCCCCATCCCCTGCTGGTGACCCCCGCGGGCATCGCCGCCCGCCTGTGGAGGGAGCGCCGTGGCTAGGCCCGACCCGGAGGCCTTGATCGCCCGGGCGACGGAGCTGTTGCGCCTTCCCCGCATCGGCCTGCTCTGGTGCCGGGGGGCCGTGCCCTCCCCCTGGACCCTTCCGGGGACCCGGGGGATCCACTACCTGGAGGAGCCTCGCGCCGCGGGGCTGCACCCCCTCTACCTCCTGGAGGGCCTCTCCCTCCCGGAGCGGGAGGCCCGGACCCTGGCGCTTCTGGCGATCCTGGAGCCCCCGGTCTCCCTGGTGGCGGAGCTGGTCTCGGGGTTGGGGGCTTCCCCCGCCGCCCGGCTGGCGTCGGCCTGCCTGGACGAAGGGGTGCCGGTGCTCCTGGACCCTTCCCGCCTGGAGTCCTGGCTGGCCGGGGCCGGTGCGGGGGCTCGGGACCGATGGACGGAGGCCCGAGGGGTCCTGGAGGCCCGGGGGGTCCGGTGGCTGGGCTCCGGAGGGGCCGCACCGCTCCCGAAGGCTCCCGACCATCCGGGAGCCCTGCGCCTCGGTCCGGGCTGGCACGCCTGGGGCGAGCTGAGCGGGCGGACGGAGGGGTGCTCCGCCGTGGTCCTGGCACCGGGGGCGAGGCTGACCCCGGAGGCCCGGGAACGGCTTCGGGTTCGGGGCATCCCGGTTCGGGAGGAGGGGACGGGATGGCGTTGATCCATCGGCTGATCCAGGCGCCCTCGGAGACCACCCGGGCCATGCTGGCCCGGCGCATGGGCCTCCGGAAGGACGAGGCCGTCCCCGGCCCCTGGGGAGCGGTGCTGCTGGTACAGGGGCAGGTGGCGGACCTCTTCGCCGCCGTGGACGTGGGCGCCAAGGCGGCCCCCGTTTCGGTCCGGGAGGTGTGGGGCAACTGCCCCCAGCACCTCAACACCGTGGCCTTCTGGGGGACGGCGGCGGACGTGCGGCAGGTCCTGTCCGCCCTGAAGAACGAGGGGGTGCTGGCGTGAAGCTTGCCAAGGTGGTGGGTTCGGTGGTGGCCACCCGGAAGGACGAACGTCTGGTGGGCCACAAGCTCCTGGTGGTGCAGACCCTCATGCCCGGACGGGAGGGTACCTATCGCCCCGGGCGGGACGAGGTGGGGTTCGCCGTGGCGGTGGACCTGGTGGGGGCGGGGACGGGGGAGACGGTGCTCCTCTGCTCCGGCAGCTCCGCCCGGAGCGCCGCGGGGGACCTGTCCTCCCCGGTGGACCTGGCCATCGTGGGCATCGTGGACCGATCGGACGTGGACGACCGGGAGGTGCTCTAGGTGGGGCGCCTCTACACCCGAGGGGGGGACGGGGGCCTGACCCGGCTGGGGGACGGCACGGCGGTGCCCAAGGACCACCGAAGGGTGGAGACCAGCGGCCTGCTGGATCAGGCGGGAGCCGCCCTGGGCCTGGCCCGGTCCCTGGCGCCCGAGGCCCTGGAAGAACCCATCCGGCGGGCCCAGGAGGACCTGATGGCCCTCATGGCCCGGATCTCCCGGGCCCGCCCCGACGGCCCCATCCCCTCCCCGGAGGAGCTGGAGGCCCGCATCGAGGCGATCCGTTCCCTCTGTCCCTTCCCGGACCTGTTCGTCCTCCCCGGGGACAGCCCCTCGGGAGGGGCGCTCCACCTGGCCCGCACCCTGGTGCGGGGGGCGGAGCGGCAGGCCGTGGCCCTGGCACGGGAGGAGGGGGCGGACGAGGGGGTGCTGGCCGCCCTGAACCGCACCTCCGACCTGCTCTTCGCCCTGGCCCTGTGGGCGGACCGGGAGGAGCGGGTGGGGCGCATCGCCCGCCGGGTGATGCAGGAGCTTCGGGAGGATCCGCCCCGGTGCGGGGTGGGGCTGGAGGAGGCCAAGGATCTGATCGAGGTCATGGAGGGGAAGGCCCGGGAGGTGGGGGTCCCCATGGCCCTGGCGGTGACGGACGAGACGGGGGCCCTGGCGGCCTTCCTGCGCCAGGACGGGGTGTTGCCGGTGAGCGTGGACCTGGCCCGCCAGAAGGCCTTCACCTGCACCCGGATCCGGATGAGCACCGGGGAGCTGGCCCCCCTGGTGCAGCCCGGGGCGGCTCTCTATGGCATGCAGAACCAGCGGGATTTCGTGGTCTTCGGCGGGGGCATCCCCCTCTGGCGGGGGGAGGTCCTGGCGGGGGCCGTGGGGGTCAGCGGCGGGACGGTGGAACAGGACGTGACGGTGGCCGGTGCGGGGGCGGAAGCCTGGAAGAGACGAGGGAGGTAGGTGGTTCCCATGGCGATGGCAAAGGAGCAGCTCATCGAAAACGTGGTGGGTCGGGTCCTCTCCCTCCTGGGAGAGGAGGGGGTTTCTTCCTGCGGCTACGAGAAGGTGGACGAGGCGGTGGCCGCTGCGGGGGCGGCCCAGAAGGCCTGGCAGTGGGACTTCTCCCTGGAGGCCCGGATGCGGGTGGTGGACCGCCTGCGCCGGGACCTGCTGGAGGGGGACGTGATCCGGGAGGTGTCCGCCCTGACCCTGGAGGAGACGGGCATGGGGCGGCTGGACGACAAGCTGATCAAAAAGCGCCTGGCCGTGGAGAAGACCCCGGGGCCGGAGTTCTTCGCCACCAAGGCCACCAGCGGGGACCACGGCCTGGTGCTGGAGGAGCTGTCCCCCTTCGGGGTCATCGCCTCCATCACCCCCTCCACCAACCCGGTGGCCTCGGTGTTCAACAACACCCTCTGCATGATCTCCGGGGGCAACGGGGTGGTCTTCGCCCCCCACCCCGGGGCAGTGAAGTCCACCCTGAGGGCGCTGGAGTACGTGACCCGCTCCCTGGAGGCCAGCGGCGCCCCCTCGGGCCTGGTGACCACCCTCACCCAGCCCAGCATGGAGAACCTGGGGCTCCTCATGGAGCACCGGGGCATCCAGCTCATCTCTGCCACCGGAGGCCCCGGGGTGGTGAAGGCCGCCCTCTCCTCCGGCAAGCCCGCCGTGGGGGCGGGTCCCGGCAACCCCCCGGTGGTGGTGGACGAGACGGCGGACCTGCGGGCCGCCGCCCGGGACGTGATCCTGGGCTGCTCCTTCGACAACAACCTGCCCTGCATCGCCGAGAAGGAACTCTTCGCGGTAAACTGCATCGCCGACGAGCTGAAGAAGCACATGCTGGAGAGCGGGGCCTTCGAGCTGAAGGACCCGAAGGACGTGGGGAAGCTGATGGAGCTGACCCTGCGGGGAGGCGCCCCCAACAAGGCCTGCGTGGGCAAGTCCGCCCCTTGGCTGCTGGAGCAGATCGGCCTGAAGGTGGGGGGGGACGTGCGGGTGATCCTGGTGGAGACCCCGGAGGACCACCCCTTCGTGCAGGTGGAGATGCTCATGCCCCTGCTGCCCCTGGTGCGGGTGGCGGACTTCGACGAGGCCCTGGCGGCGTCCCTGCGGGCGGAGCACGGTTTCCGGCACAGCGCCGCCATCCACAGCACCCACGTGGTCCACATGAGCCGCATGGCCCGGGCCATGGAGACCACCATCTTCACCAAGAACGCCCCCTCCTATGCCTCCATCGGCGTGGGGGGCGACTGCCCCACCGCCTTCACCATCGCCACCACCACCGGCCAGGGACCCACCACCCCCCTGTCCTTCTGCCGCACCCGGCGCTGCCTGCTCCACGGGGCGTTCCGGATCGTCTAGGGGATCTCCCATGGAGCGGGGGGAACTGGCCCGAAGGGTCTTCGAGGCGGGGGTGGTGGGCGCGGGGGGCGCGGGCTTCCCCACCCACGTGAAGCTCGCCGCGGAGGGCATCGACACCTACCTGATCAACGGGGCGGAGTGCGAACCCCTCCTCACGGTGGACCAGCACCTCATGGAGGCGGAGGCCCCCCGGCTGGTGCGGGCCGCCGCCTCCGTGGCGGAGGCCTTGGGGGCGACCCGGGCGGTCTTTGGCCTCAAGAAGAAGTACCGACGGCAGATCGACGCCCTCCGGGCCGCCGGGGGGGAGGTGGCGGAGGTGGGGAACACCTACCCCGCGGGGGACGAGGTGATCCTCATCCAGGAGGTCCTGGGCCGCACGGTCCCCGAGGGGGGGCTGCCCCTCCTGGTGGGGGCGGTGGTGAACAACCCCGAGACCCTGCTGAACGTGGCGGAGGCCCTGGAGGGCCGACCGGTGACCCACACCTACGTCACCCTGGGGGGCGCGGTGGCGTCCCGGGGGGTCTGGCGGGTCCCCGTGGGGACCGACGGGGCGGAGCTTCTGGCCGCCGCAGGGGGTGTCACGGAGGACGACCCGGCGTACATCGAGGGAGGCCCCATGACGGGCAAATACCGCTTCGACCCCCACTTTCCCGTCACCAAGGCCACCAAGGGACTTCTGGTGGTGCCCCGCACCTCCGCCCTGGTGCGCTATGAGACCCTGGACGTGGAGCGCATGCTGAACCAGGCCCGGGTGGCCTGCTGTCAGTGCGTCCAGTGCACCCTGGCCTGCTCCCGCAACCTGGTGGGCTACGACCTGGAACCCCACCGGATCATGCGCCTGCTGGCCTACGGCCCCATGGGACTGCCGGAGGTGGCCAAGCAGGCCTTCCTCTGCTCGGAGTGCAACCTCTGCAGCGGCCTCCACGCCTGCCCCATGCAGCTCTCCCCTCGACGGGTGAACCAGGTCCTCAAGGCCCGGATGCGGGAGGCGGGGATCCGGCCCGACTTTCCGAGGCGGGAGATCGAACCCCGACGGGAGCAGCCCTACCGACAGGTGCCCAGCCACCGTCTGGTGCAGCGCCTGGGGCTGGAGCGCTACGAGGGACCCTCCCCCTTCCGGGGAGACCTGCGCCCCTCCGGGGACCTGACGGTCCTCCTGAAGCAGCACGCCGGGGTCCCGGCGGTTCCCTGCGTGGCTCCGGGCCAGGTCCTGGAGGCGGGGGCCCTGCTGGGCTCTCCCCCCGAGGGGGCCCTGGGGGCCCGGGTGCACGCCCCCCTGGGGGGCCAGGTGGTCCGGGTGACCCCCGAGGCCGTGATTCTACGACCCGCCGCGGCGGGACAGGAAGGGTGAGACCCTCATGGACAAGGCGCTGGCGGTGGTGGAGCTGATCAGCGTGGCCCGGGGCGTGGCGGCGGCGGACGAGATGCTCAAGGGAGGGGACGTGACCCTCCACGTGTCCTGCTCCGTCTGCCCGGGGAAGTACCTCATCGTGGCGGGAGGCCAGGTGGGGGCGGTGAAGAGCGCCCTCAAGACGGGCCTGGCGGCGGGGGCGGAGGCGGTGACGGACTCCCTCCTCCTGCCCAACGCCCACCCGGACCTCTTCCCCGCCCTGTCGGGGGCCACGGACCCGGGGGCCCTCGCCTCCCTGGGGGTGGTGGAGACCATGAGCGGCCCCGCCGCGGTGGAGGGGGCGGACGCCGCCGCCAAGGCCGCCCGGGTGCGACTGTTGGAGATCCGCCTGGGCCGGGGCCTGGGGGCCAAGGCCCTCTTCAGTTTCACCGGCGACGTCTCGGAGGTGCGCACCGCCGCCAAGGCGGCGGAAAACCTCATCGCCCCCAAGGGCCTCCTGGTGGACCTGACGGTGATCCCCCGCCCCCACAAGGACCTGCTGCCCTTCGTGGTCTGATCCTCCGACACCTTCCCTCCTCCTCTCCTCCCGCTCCCTTTCGGGGAGCCCGGCGCCCTCCCCTCCCCCGGGAGGGCGCCGGCCGTTGGGGGGAGTTTTCGCCCCTTCCGTCCGTGAAGGAACACGAACTTTCCCTCGGAAGGGAGACTCGATGGACTCCGACTTTCGAACCCTCCTACGTTTCCCAGACAACAAGAAAATGAAATTTACTAAATGAGCCTTTCCCTGAACGTTTCCTTTGGAATCCTCATGAAATTTCTCAATTTGCCCGTTCTCTCAACCTGGAAAGTTCGGTCCAGCAGCAGCCCCGACGGGAGGGGATAGTACCGTTATGCTGCATGATATACTCTTATCAAGAGAAGGTGCATTTTGATAATTACATGTCCAGAGAGCGAGGGTGGTTTTCAATGGAACGCGGTAGAATTTCAAGAAAGCAGGTTTTTAGGGTTGAGATAACGGAATTGACAAAGCAAGGAGAAGAAAACCGAGAATATAATTATGGTAGAGCAAACAAGGACAAGGCAGGGCGTGCTATTGGGTTATTGTTTATATTTATTGCTTTATATCTGGTAATGTATCTATTTACATATATATCTGTTGAATCTGAACATTTTACGCAAACTGCGCCAAAGCGGATAGGGTTAATATTCGAGCTCCTAGGGGGGTTACTTCCCCTGGGAGGGCTCCTTTCATTGGAACAAAGAAAGATTAATGCCAAAAGAGATGATTACTATATTATAATTGGGTTTATGTATATTTTTTGTGGGAAGATAGTCGAAAACGTATCTATGCCCATAGGGCCTATCATGGCTCTTGTGGTCGTAGTCTTTTCATTTTTTTTACACAAACTTGCCAATCCAAAATATTCATGCTCCTTTGCGGCAATTCTTGCGATACTATGGGGTATTGAATTTTGGAACAAGCTATAGTCACGCTTTAGCCCTCCTGCCCTCCCCCAGCGCCCGCAGCCGTTCCGGCAGGGTGGGGTGGCTGCGGGTGAGGGAGGCGGTGAGGGGGTCTTCGGGCAGCCAGGCCAGTTCGTGGGTGCCCAGCTTGGTGAGGGCCCGGGCCAGGGCGTCGGGGTCCGAAGCGTGGTCGAATGCGTACCGGTCCGCCTCGAACTCCTGTCTGCGGGACAGGGCCGCCGCCGCGGGCTCCAGCACCGTCTTGAAGGCCGTCAGGGAGAGCCCCAGGGCCAGGGCCAGCCGTCCGGGCATCTGCCCCGTCAGGCCGAAGGCCCCCCCCAGGGCGGGAAGGTCCAGCAGCAGCGCCGCCGGGGCCAGCAGGGCGGCGTACTGCACCGCCACCAGCCCCAGCCGCCGGTTCAGGTGTCCCGAGGCGGCGTGTCCCACCTCGTGGGCCAGCACCCCCTCCACCTCCTCCGGGGTCAGCGCCGAGATCAGGGTGTCGAACAGGAGGATCCGCTTGGTCCGCCCCAGCCCCGTCACCGCCGCGTTCAGGTGGCTGGACCGGCCGCTCTCGTCCGCCACGAAGAGCCCCGCCAGGCGCAGCCGCGCCCCCGAAAGCAGCCGTTCCGTGCGCTCCTTCAGGTCCGGGTCCTCCAGGGGACGCATCCGGTACAGCAGGGGCAGCACCACCAGGGGCATCAGGGCCGCCGCGGCCACGGAGACCCCGAAGAGCCCCCCGAAGGCCCAGAGGGGCCACAGGGGCAGGGGCAGCAGCGCCGCGGGAACCCCCAGCAGGACGGCCCCCAGCAGGCCGGACAGCCCCACCCCCAAGGTCTGCTCCCACAGGAAACGCCCCGGGGAGATGCGGGAGAAGCCGAAGCGCCGCTCCACCCGGAAGACCCGCAGCACCGTCCAGGGCAGGGCGAAGAGGGCCAGGACGATCCCCAGGGCCGCGCCCAGGGCGGCGGCCCCTGCGGGCCCCTCCCCGAACCGGGCCGCCGCGGTCTCCACCATCCGCCGGAAGAGCCCCCCCCGGAAGAGGGCCCACAGGGCGGCGGTCTCCGTGAGGGTCGCGAAGATCTGGTGCCACGCCGAGAGGGTTCGGTACAGGTACTCCCGGGTGCCGTCGTAGCCCTCCGGGGCGCCCGGAAGGTCCTTGAGGCGCCGGTCCAGGGCCAGTCGCTTCCAGCCCCGGAGGTTCCGGGTCAGGAGGATGACATCGAAGAAGCCCGAGAGGAGAATGAACCCCAGAAAGACGCTCTCGAAGGCCGAAGGGGACAGGGCTCTCACCGCCTTGGGTGGAAGGATGGGCCCGGGGGCCGGGTACGAGGATACCCCCGCCCCGGGCCTTCGTCCAAGCCCGGGCTTGGGGGTTTGCGAAAGGGTCGGCCTTTCGGAGCGAGGGGCTTCTGGCAGATCTGGCCGAACCGGTGAGGGGGGATGTCCATGTCCGGGAACGGGAACCGCCGAAGAGCCGTGGGGTTGTGGACGATCGTTCTGGTCCTGGGTCTCCTGGCCCTGGGGGGGTGCGGGGGAGGCGGCGGGGGATCCCTGGCGGAGGAGGAGGGAACCCGCTACGCCCGGCAGATCCTCCAGGATCGCCGAGGGGGGTCCCTTTCCGTGGCCCTGGTGGAGGACGGCAGGATCCTCTGGGCCCGGGGGTTCGGGCTGCGGGACCGGAGCGCCGGGCTGGCGCCGTCCCCGGATACCCTGTACGGCATCGGATCCACCAGCAAGCTCCTGGCGGCGGTGGCGGTGATGCGCCTGGCGGACCAGGGCCTGGTGGAGCTGGACCGTCCCTTGGGGGACTACCTTCGGGACTTCCGCATGGAGTCCCCGGAGGCGTCGCAGGTGACGGTGCGCATGCTGCTGAACCATTCCTCCGGCTTCCCCGGGGGGGATTACCGAGGCTCGGGCACCACCGCCCGCAACGAGGGGTACCTGGAGGACATGTACGAGAACCTGAGGACGAGCCACCTGAAGCACCGCCCCGGGGCCCTGTGCATCTACTGCAACGACGGGTTCACCCTGGTGGAGAAGCTGGTGGTCGCGGTCTCCGGGCGTCCCTACGAGGCCTTCCTGCGGGAGGAGATCCTTCTCCCCCTGGGGATGACCCACACCCGGGCGCCCCTGGAGGCCTTCCCCTTGGGGTCTTTCGCCCCGGGCTATCCGGACAGCGGCGACCGTCCCCTTCCCCAGGAGTTCATCAACACCCTGGCGGGGGGAGGGATGTACTCCACCCCCACGGATCTCTGCCGCCTCCTGGCCCTTCTGGCGGGCGGGGGAACCCTGGAGGGGACCCGGATCCTTTCGGAAGCGTCCGTTCGGGCCATGGGGGAGGACCAGACCGGGGGGACCCTCCGGGTGGTGGACACCCGATCCTCCCGCTACGGCCTGGGATTGGACACGGTGCGCCAGCCCGGCCTGGAGCTGGCGGGCTTCCGGGCCTGGATGAAGGGGGGAGATTCGTCGGTCTACGGGTCCGCGGTGGTGGTGATCCCGGATCTGAAATTGGGGGCGGCGGTGACCGGGGCCACCCGCATCGGCTCGGAGCAGGCGGTGGCCCTAGCGGAACGGGTGCTCCTGGCGGCGCTGGTAGAACGGGGCCTCCTGGACCGGATGCCCCCGCTCCTCCCCGAGACCCCCCGTCCTCCCGCCCCGGCCCCGGACCTTTCCCCCTTCCTCCCGGGGATCTACGCCGCCTCGGGACAGCTGTTTCGCCTGGAGCAGGGCGCGGCGGGCCTGGCGATCTCCCGGTGTTCCGAGGGAGGCGGCTGGGAGCCCGCCTTCTCGGGGCTGGTCCATCGGGAGGACGGGCGCTTCTCCTCCGACGGCGACCCCCTTCGGGAGTTCTCCTTCGCCGAGGAGGGCGGGTTTCGGTACCTGGTCCAGCGGTCCCCGGGGTACGGGCGGATCTACCAGGACGACCAGGTCCTGGCCCAGAAGCTGGAACCGGGAGCGCCCCTGGAAGCCCCCTGGGCGGCCCGCCTGGGGAGGGTGTGGCTGGCGGTCAACCTCCCCAGCCGGACCTACGGCCTGGACACCTCCTGGGATCCCCGGATGCGTCTCCTGTCCCTGCCCGATCTGCCCGGGAGCCTCTTCGCGGGGCCCCAGGGACAGGGCTGGTACCTGGTGCGGCCCCGGTCGGACCGGCTGGCCCTGCCGGGCATCACCATCCCCACCGACGGGGGGCGGGACCAGAACGACCTGAAGGTGCTGGAGGTGGAGGGGGAGGAGTGGCTGCGCTTCGGCAGCTTCCGGTACCGCCCCGCGGAGACGGTCCCGGTGGTGTCCGCCGACGCCCTGCCCCGACAGGTGGCCCTGGGGACGGAGGGACAGTGGCTTCGCCTGGACCCCGGGGCGAAGGGGGGTATCCTGAGGGTGGCTTCCCGGGGGACCGGGACCCGGTGGATGCTCTTCGACGGGGCCTTCCGAGGGGTGACGGACAGCCAGGTCCTGGGGGCGGACTCCCGGGCCTCGGCGCCCCCGGGGGGCTACCTGGTCCTCCTGGGGGACCCGGGAGCCCGGTTCGAGGTGACCCTGGAGGTTCCCGGGGGGAGCGGAAAAGGGACACGGCGTCCCTGAGGGGGCTTGGAACGACGAGGGGAGGCTGCGCCATGCCGCTGGCAGCGGTGCTGTGGGATCTGGACGGGGTGCTGGCGGACACGGGGGAGCTGCACTATCGGGCCTGGCAGGAGGCCTGCGACGAGGAGAAGATCCCCTTCGACCGGGATCTCTTCGCCCGGACCTTCGGGCGGAACAACGCGGGGGCCCTGGAGGTGGTGCTGGGGCACGTCCCGGAGGAGGGGTTCCTTCGCCGGTTCGTGGAGCGCAAGGAGGGGCTCTTCCGGGCCCGGGCGGCGGGGACGGTGCGCCCCATCCCGGGGGTGGAGGGGTGGCTTCGGGCCTTCCGGGACCGGGGGCTGAAGCAGGCCGTGGCCTCCTCGGGACCTCCGGAGAACCTGGAGGCGGTGCTGGGATCCCTGGGCTTCCTGTCCTACTTCGACGCGGTGGTCTCCGGGGCGGAGCTGCCGGGAAAGCCCCAGCCTCACGTGTTCCTCCGGGCGGCGGAGCTGCTGGGGGTTCCCCCCGCCTCCTGCCTGGTGGTGGAGGACGCGGTGGTGGGGGTCCGGGCGGCCCGGGCGGCGGGCATGAAGGTGGTGGCGGTGGCCACCACCCACCCCGCGGAGGCCCTGGGGGAGGCGGACCGGGTGCTCCCGGGGTTCGGGGAGGCGCCGGGGCCGGAGTGGTTCCCGGGGGCTCCCTGAGAAGATGCCGGAACGGCGCCGGGGTACAATGGGACCGAGACGAAGCGACGAACCTATGGAGAGGGGAATGCCCATGAACGGATGGAAAGGTCGGATCCTTGCGGCGCTGTGCGTCCTGAGCTGCCTGGCCCTGCCCGCCTTCGGGGGGACCGGGTCGGCGGAGGGGCTGGGCCAGGCGGCGCAGCTGTCCACGGCCCTTCGGGCCGTGGTGCCCCCCGGGCAGTCGGATCGGCAGCTCTGGGGGATCCTGACGGGAGAGGGGAACCTGCAGGTGCGGGTGGGGGCGGGGCTGGTGCTGGCGGATCGCCTCTACCCCCAGGGAGACCTGGCCCGCTGGTCGGAGGTGCAGGGCTGGTGGCTGCCCGAGCAGATCCCCCTTTCTCTGGCGGCGGCGGACGCGGCGCTGGTCACGGCGGTGCTGGCGGCGCAGCTCCCCGATCCTTCGGGATCGTGGCTGGCTTTTCGCCTGCTGGACAGCTTCTTTGCCTCCCCCGACGCCTGGGTCTTCCTGGGGCGCTGTCCCCCCGTCGCGATCTCGGACCTGGAGGACTCCCTGTCCTCCCGGGGAATCCGGTCCGGTCGGGGGTGGCCTCCCTTCGGGGCCGCCATGGGGACCCTTCCCCTGGCCCGGCCCCTCTTCGGGGAGCTTTCCCTTGATCAGGCCATGGCCCAAGATCTGTCCTTCCTGGACGGCATGGGACGCCCCACCGGGGGGGCGGGATTCTACGCCTGGGACCGCCTCACGGGCCGGGTCTACCAGATTCGCGAGAAGCTGCGGGACTAGGGTCTTGAGGTTCTTCGAGAGGATGGGGATCATGGGGAAGAGGGGACGAGGGCTTGCCGCCCTGTGCGGGGTGCTTGCGCTGCTGGCGTTCCTGCCCGCTCTGCCTGCCCGAGGGGACGAGGTCTCCCGGCTCTACGACGGGATGGTCCGAAGGGAACAGGGGGTCGCCCAGGGGCAACGGCTCCGGCAGGAGCTTCGGGGGTACGTCCCCTTCGGGGTGAACGACCAGTGCCTGTGGGAGGCCCTGGTGGGGGACGGACGCCTTCGGGACCGGGCGGCGGCGGGGCTGTACCTCATCGAGTGCCGCTGTCCCGACGGAGACCTGGCCCGGTGGGACGAGGTGGAGGGCTGGTGGCTCCCCGGGCAGATTCCCGTGCCCCTGGCGGTGGCGGACGCGGCGCTCCTGACGGCGGTGCTGGCGGCGCAGCTTCCCGACCCGGGGGGGCCGTGGCTGGCCCTGTCTCTCCTGGAAGGGTTGTGCCGGTCCGACCGGGGGCGGTACTTCTTCGGTCGGGTCCTCCCCGGTCCGGTGGCGGAGCTGCGGGCCGCCCTCTCCGCCCGGGGGGTGGAGCCCCTCTTCGGCTGGCCCCAGGTCCTGGAGGTGACGGGAACCCTGCCCCTGGCCTCCCCCCTCTACGGGACCATCCGGGTGGGTCGGGCCCTGAACGAGGGCATGACCTTCCTGGACGGCATGGGGCGTCCCGTGGGCGGGGCGGGGGCCTACGCCTGGGACCGGCCTACCGGCCGGATCTACCGGGTGGTGGGGAACGAACCCCTGTTCCCCCTGCTTCCCTGAGGGAGGGGCCCCATGCTCCTCTACCGGAGGGTCCAGTGGGGGCGCTTCCTGCTCTGGATCTTCGGGGCCGCCTGGCTCCTGCAGCTGGGGGTCCTGCTCGCGGCGGCCCGGGGGACGGGGGAGCCTTCGGGATTTTGGTCCTCCCTGGGGGTGACGGGGCTGATCCTGGGGGCGGCCTTTGGGGCCTTCGGGCGGATGGAGGTTCGGGTGGAGGACCGGGTCCTGCGGGTCTCCCAGGCCTTCGGGCTTCTCCGCCGAAGGGTGCCCCTGGAGACGATCCGGGACATCCGGCCGGGGCGGATTCCCTGGTATCTGCTGGGGATCAAGTTCCATCGGGGGGGCTGGTGGTGGAGCGTGGCCCCCGGGGAGGCGCTGGAGCTGACCCTGGAAGGCGGGAAGCTCCTGGTGGTGGGTACGGAGGATCCCCGAAACCTGGCCGCGGCCCTGGGGGTTTCCGTCCTTTCCGGGAGGGCTTGAGGGATCCCGGAGATTCCGGTAGGGTGGGAAAGGCGCATCGCTTCGGGGAGCCTCCGCTTCGCGGAGGCCCCTTTTTTTCTCTGGTCCTCCCGGAACGTAGGGACTATGATGGAATGCGACAACAAGACATCAGGGTCTAAGGATGACCCATCAACAAGGAGGTGTCGAAGATGCAAAAAGGCAACCATCCGGCCCTTCTGGCCCTGGCCCTCGGGGTCCTCTGCTTCCTGGGGGGCGAAGCCTGGGCGGGACCTTTCCAGGCAGGATCCAAGCGGGAGCTGGGTCTGGAGGCCGCCGCGGCCCTGCGCATCGAGCTGCTGGCGGAAAAGCCCCACACGGGCACCGAGGAGGCCCTGTGGCGGGTCCTCACCACGTCCAAGGACCTTCGGGTCCGCGTGGGGGCGGGCTTGGCCCTGGTGGACCGCATCTTCCCCGGCGGAGATCCCGCCCTCTGGGGGGAGGTCCACGGCTGGTGGCTTCCCCGGAGGGTCCCCCGCTCCCTGGGGGCGGCGGACGCGGCGATCCTCACCGCCTCCCTGGCCACGGCCCTGCCGGATCCGGCGGCTCCCTGGCTGGCCTACCGCATCCTGGAGCCCTTCTTCCGGTCCTCCGATGCCCGCTACCGCTTCGGTCGCCTGGCCCCCCAGGGGCTGGAAGAACTGCTTCGGAGCCTCTCCGCCCGGGGAGTGGAGCCCCCGGAGGGGTGGCCCGAGCCCTTCGAGGTGGTGGGAGTCCTTCCCCTGGCCTGCCCCCTGGAGGGGACGGTTCCCCGGGAGCGGGCCCTGATGGAGAGCATGGTCTTCCTGGACACCAAGGGACGGATTGCCGACGACGCCCGCACCTACGCCTGGGATCGGGCGGAAGGGCGGCTTCACGAGGTCGTGGAGGATGAACGGTTCCCGGTCCCCTGAGGTCTCCCCGGGGATCGTCAGCGCCAGCCGCCGCACCGACCTGCCCGCCTTCTACGCCCCCTGGCTTTTTCGGCGTCTGGAGGCGGGCTTCGCCTTCACCGTCAACCCCTTCAACCCCCATCAGGTCTCCCGAATCGACCTTTCCCCGGAGGCGGTGACCTGTCTGGTTCTGTGGACCCGCAACCCCGGTCCGCTGCTTGCCCGCCTGCCCTGGCTGGAGGCCCGAGGCTACCGGTTCCTGATCCAGGCCACCCACCTGGGCTACCCCCGGGAGCTGGAGCCCCGCCTTCTCCCTCCCCATCGGGCCCTGGGACTGCTCCGCACACTGGGGGATCGCCTCGGTTCGGATCGGACCCTCTGGCGCTACGACCCGGTTTTCCTCTCCCACGCCACCGACCCCTCCTGGCACCGCCGCCGCTTCTCCGCCCTCTGCGCCGCCCTGGCGGGCCGGGTGGGCGGGGTGACCCTGAGCTTTCTGGACCGGTACCCCCGGGCGGAGCGCCGGCTTCGGGCCCTTCGGGGGACGAGCCTGGAACCCTGGGACCCGGAGCGGGCGAAGGAGGCCCGGGGGCCCCTGGCCCGAGACCTGGGGGAGATCGCCGCGGGCTTCGGCCTGGAGGCGCGAAGCTGCGCCGAGGCGGGGCTGGAGCCCTGGGGGATCCCTTCCGGGGCCTGCATCGACGGGGAGCGCATCGCCCGGCTCTGGGGCGTCCCGGTGTCCCGGGGCCGGGACCGGAACCAGCGCCACGGCTGCCGCTGCGCTCCCAGCCGGGACCTGGGAGCCTACGACACCTGCCCCGGGGGGTGCGCCTACTGCTACGCCCTCTCCTCCCCCGAGAGGGCCCTGGGGCGGTTTGCCCGGGGGGAGGCGGGGAAGGAAGGGGAGGAAAGATTCGCGCAGGGGAAGGGATGGGAGGGCTAAAAAGAAACCCGTTGATCTGGTGTGTTACTTTTAGCGAAGCAACTATTTGAATGATACGAAAAAGGGAATACAGCATTGACAATACTTTCGAGAAAGGAGAAGATGCAGCCGATGGCTTGTGACTTTATTAGCATTCAGGTCGACCCATCTATCGGAATTGTAGGAAAAAGACAGTACGCGCTTGACAAAGCACCGGGGCCTTACGAGAATGGCACGCAAGGCGCTCAGCCGCCTGCAATCCAACTCGTTCGGGTGCTCGGGAAGACCGGTGAAACTCCGGAGCGGACCCGCCACTGTGACCCTGACGAACCTGCCGCGACATCCACTGGACCTCGATCCGGGAAGGAGCAGGGGAGGAAGAAGGGAAGCCAGGAGACCGGCCCGGTGCGAGGGAGAGTCAAGAGTCTGCGGTGGTCGGATTCTCGTCTGGCAAGGCACATCCCGTGCATGGGTCGCTTTGTGCACGAGACGTCCCGCTTGGTTTCCAGAGGGGATCTTCCGCATCGGGGGAAGGTCCCCTTTTTGTACCCGAAAACCGGCCGGCTCGGCCGTAGAAGGAGTGAGGAGCATGGGGCAGACGGTGACAGAGAAGATCCTCTCGGCCCATCTGGTGGAAGGGAAGCTGGTCAAGGGCGAGCGGATCGGCCTGAAGATCGACCAGACCCTGACCCAGGACGCCACGGGGACCATGGCCTACCTGGAGTTCGAAGCCATCGGGGTGGACCGGGTGCGCACGGAGCTGTCGGTGAGCTACGTGGACCACAACATGATCCAGGGGGACTTCCGCAACCCCGACGACCACCGGTACCTGCAGGACGTGGCGGCGAAGTACGGCATCCTCTACTCCCCCCCGGGCAACGGCATCTGCCACCAGCTCCACGTGGAGCGCTTCGCCCGCCCCGGCAAGACCCTGCTGGGCAGCGATTCCCACACCCCCACCTCCAGCGGCGTGGGCATGCTGGCCATCGGAGCCGGCGGCCTGGACGTGGCTCTGGCCATGGCAGGAGAGCCTTTCCCCGTGGCGGTGCCCCGGGTGGTGAAGGTGCACCTCACCGGGACCCTCCAGCCCTTCGTGTCCGCCAAGGACGTGATCCTGGAGGTGCTGCGGCGCATCGGCGTCAAGGGCGGGGTGGGCAAGGTGCTGGAGTACGCCGGTCCCGGCGTCGCCACCCTCTCCGTGCCCGACCGGGCCACCATCACCAACATGGGCGCCGAGACGGGCGCCACCTCCTCCGTCTTCCCCAGCGACGAGGTCACCCGGCAGTGGTTCGTGGCCCAGGGCCGGGAGGACCAGTGGGTCCCCCTGGCGGCGGACCCCGACGCGGTCTACGACGAGGTCATCGACATCGACCTGTCCTCCCTGGAGCCCCTGGTGGCCCAGCCCTCCCAGCCCGACCGGGTGGTGAAGGTGCGGGAGATCGCGGGGCTGAAGGTGGACCAGGTGATGTTCGGCTCCTGCACCAACTCCTCCCTGCGGGATATCGAAGCGGTGGCCAACATCCTGGACGGCCGGATCGTGCACCCCAACGTGGACGCGGGGATCTCCCCGGGGAGCCGTCAGGTGGTGGCGGAGTCCTCCGCCTCCGGCGCCTTCTCCAAGCTGGTGGCCGCGGGGGTCCGCATCCTGGAGGTGAGCTGCGGGGCCTGTATCGGCATGGGCTTCGCCCCTCCCACCGAGGGCATCTCCCTGCGCACCATCAACCGCAACTTCCTGGGGCGCTGCGGCCACAAGACCGGCAAGGTCTACCTGGTGAGCCCCGAGGTGGCGGCGGCCTCCGCCCTGGCGGGGGAGCTGATCGACCCCCGGGACCTGGCGCAGAAGCTGGGGATCCAGTCCTTCCGGTTCCAGCAGCCCGCGGCACTGAAGGTGGACGACCGGCGGATCCAGCATCCCGCGGCGGATCCCTCCAAGGTGACCATCCGCCGAGGCCCCAACATCGCCCCCCTGCCCGTCATGAAGCCCCTGGGGGCCTCCCTGGACGGCCCGGTGCTCCTGAAGGTGGGGGACGACATCACCACGGACCACATCATGCCTGCAGGGGCGAAGATCCTTCCCCTGCGCTCCAACGTCCCCGCCATCTCCAAGCACGTCTTCGAGGTGGTGGACGAGACCTTCCCCGATCGGGCCCTGGCCTCCGGCGGCGGCTTCGTGGTGGGGGGCAGCAACTACGGGCAGGGCTCCAGCCGGGAGCACGCCGCCCTGGCTCCCCGGTACCTGGGGGTGCAGGCGGTGCTGGTGAAGAGCTTCGCCCGGATCCACCTGGCGAACCTGGTGAACTTCGGCATCCTGCCCCTGGTGTTCCAGAAACCCGAGGACTACGACCGCATCGACCGGGACGACAAGCTCTCCCTGAACGTGTCGAAAATCACCGCCGGCGGGCCCTTCGTGGTGCGCAACCTCACCAAGGGGGCGGAGATCTCCTGCGACACCCCCGTGACCCGGGAGGACCTGGAGGTTATCGCCGCGGGGGGCCGTCTGAACTGGGTGAAGGGCCGCAAAAAATAGCGTTTCCGTTTGGCCTTCGGGGAACACCTGCGGGACACCGGGTTGACCTTGCCCTGGGTTGAAACACCGGCTCCGTAGTTTTGCGACACGCCTCCGCCTCCACCGTTCCCCGGAGGTTCTCCTTTTGGATAGAGCACCGGCGTCACGAGCACCTGCGCACGAGGGCCACAGGCTAGGCACCACCGACCAGAGACCCGAAGGAGGAACACGCACATGTCGCGTTTTGAAGGGCTTCAGCTGAAGGACATCGCCGCGCCGGAGCGGGGCGAGCGGATCGAGTACAGGAACGGCAAGCAGATCGTCCCCGACGAGCCCGTCATCCCCTACGTGGAGGGTGACGGCATCGGGCTGGACATCACCCCCGCCATGAAGACCGTGCTGGACGCGGCGGTGGCCAGGGCCTACGGCGGCAAGAAGCGCCTGGCCTGGTGGGAGATCTTCGCGGGGGAGAAGGCCATGAACAAGTTCGGCACCGCCATCCCCGACGATTCCTTCAACGCTCTGCGGTACTTCCGCATCGGCATCAAGGGCCCCCTGACCACCCCCGTGGGCGGCGGTTTCCGCAGCCTCAACGTGGCCTTCCGGCAGGTGCTGGACCTGTACGCCTGCGTGCGCCCCGTGCGGTGGTTCGAGGGCGTTCCCGCCCCCCTGAAGCGTCCCCAGGACGTGGACATGATCATCTTCCGGGAGAACACGGAGGATCTCTACGCGGGCATCGAGTGGGAGCAGGGCACCCCGGAGTGCGCCAAGGTCATCGAGTTCCTTAGGGGCATGGGCGCCAAGGTCCGGGACGACTCGGGCATCGGCATCAAGCCCATCTCCGTCACCGGCAGCAAGCGGCTGGTGCGCATGGCCATCCAGTACGCCGTGGACCACAAGAAGAAGTCCGTCACCCTGGTGCACAAGGGCAACATCATGAAGTTCACCGAAGGGGCCTTCCTCAAGTGGGGCTACGAGGTGGCCAAGGAGGAGTTCGGCTCGGTGTGCATCACCGAAAAGGAACTCTTCGACATCTACAACGGCGTGCAGCCCGAGGGCAAGATCGTGGTGAAGGACCGCATCGCCGACGCCATGTTCCAGCAGATCCTCCTGCGGCCCGCGGAGTACGACGTGCTGGCCACGGCGAACCTCAACGGAGACTACATCTCCGACGCCCTGGCGGCCTCCGTGGGCGGCCTGGGCCTGGCGCCGGGAGCCAACATGAACGACGAGGTGGCCTTCTTCGAGGCCACCCACGGCACCGCCCCCAAGTACGCCGGGCAGGACAAGGTGAACCCGGGCTCCCTGATCCTCTCGGGGGTGCTCATGCTGGAGCACCTGGGGTGGCAGGAGGCGGCGGACCTGGTGGTCAAGGGCATGGAGGGAGCCATCCGGGACGGCATCGTCACCTACGACCTGGCGCGGCAGCGGGAAGGGGCCACGGAGGTCTCCTGCTCCAAGTTCGCCCAGGCCATCTGCGAGCGGATGTAGCATAGCGGGGGGCGAGGAGCGTCCTCGCCCCCTTCTTCGTGGAGGGAGGCTCCTCCGAAGACGGACCTTCGGGGAACCCTCATGGGGTTCCCCGCGTCCCTTATGGAGAGCCTGATTCGCGAACCGACGGAGGGAGGAATGTCCCATGGCTTTGGAGACGGCGCAGGCGGGGACCCTGGAGTCCTCGGACTGCCTGGTGACGGTGGGTCCCGCGGAGGGACGCATCCTGGACGTGCGGGGGGGCAACGCCAAGCTCTTCGCGGAGCGCACCCGGCGGGTGGTGGACGAGGTCCTGAAGAGGTACGGCCTGCGGGACGTGCGGGTGCAGATCCAGGACCAGGGGGCCCTGGAGGCCACCCTGACCGCCCGGGTCGAGACGGCCCTGGATCGGGCCTTGGGGAAGGAGGGGGGACGATGAAGCGCGCCCTTCGCTCCATGCTCTACATCCCCGGGAACAACCCCGGGATGATCCAGCACGCCCCCATCTTCGGGGCGGACAGCGTGCTCCTGGACCTGGAGGACGCGGTGGCCCTGTCGGAAAAGGACGCGGCCCGCCGCTTGGTGACCCGCCTCATGGGGGTCCTGGACTTCGGGGACGTGGTGGTGACGGTGCGCCTCAACGGGGCGGACACCTCCTTCTTCGAGGAGGACCTGAAGGCGGTGGTGCCCTGCCGTCCCGACGCGGTGCGCCTGCCCAAGTGCTCCTCCCCGGAGGACGTGGTGGCGGCGGACGTCCGGATGACGGAGATCGAGCGGTCCTGCGGCTTCGAGTCCCGCACGGTGAAGCTTCACGCCATGCTGGAGACCGCCTCGGGCATCGCCCTGGCCCGGGAGATCGCCTCCTGCTGCCCCCGGGTCACGGCGCTCACCCTGGGGGGACAGGACCTCACCGCCGACCTGGGGGTGGCCAAGACCCGGGAGGGATGGGAACTCTTCGTGCCCCGAAGCCAGGTGGCCCTGGCGGCGCGGAGCTGCGGCATCGACGCCTTCGACACGGTCTGGGCGGACGTGAACGACCACGAGGGCCTGCTGGAGGAGACGAAGAAGGTCGTCGGCCTGGGCTTCACCGGCAAGGCGGCCATCCACCCCGGCCAGATCCCCTGGATCCACAAGGCCTTCGTACCGGAGGAGAAGGAGATCGCCAAGGCCCTGCGTATCGTGGAGGCCGCGGAGGCGGCGGAGAAGGAAGGCCGCGGCGTGGTGGCCGTGGACGGGAAGATGGTGGACGCCCCGGTGGTGAAGCGGGCACGGCACACCCTCGACATGGCCCGGCTGGCGGAAGGGGGAGTGTCCCGATGAAGCTGGTACCCAACGCGCTCGGACGGATGGTGCCCGAAGAGGTGCCGGAACTGGGACGCTTCGAACCCTACGGGGGCCTGTGGGCCCGCCTGGAGCGGGGCTACGAGGCCCCCCGGCTGGTCCCCCCCCTCAAAGGAACGTCCCGGCGGAAGGACAAGCTGGCGGAGAACCTGGAGGCGGCGGTGCGGCGCTCCGGCCTGGAGAGCGGCATGACCGTCTCCTTCCACCACCACCTGCGCAACGGGGACGCCCTGCTGCCCCAGGTCCTGGGGGTGTGCGAGAACCTGGGCATCCGGAACCTCACCCTGGCCCCCAGCTCCCTCACCGACGCCCACGAGGCGGTGGCGGACTTCGTGCGCCGGGGGGTGGTGCGGGTTATCCACACCTCCGGGGTCCGGGGCGAGGTGGGCAAGGCCATCAGCCGCGGAGAGCTGGAGGTGCCCGTGGTGATCCACAGCCACGGGGGCCGGGCCCGGGCCATCGAGGAGGGGAGCATCTCCATCGACGTGGCCTTCCTGGCCGCCCCGGCCTGCGACCCCCAGGGGAACCTCACCGGGGCCCTGGGCCCCACGGGGTGCGGCTCCCTGGGGTACGCCCAGACCGACGCCCGGTACGCCCGCCACGTGGTGGCGGTGACGGACAACCTGGTGCCCCAGCCCCTGGCCCACGTCTCCATCCCCCAGTACCTGGTGGACCAGGTGGTGGTGACGGAAAGCCTCGGGGATCCCAAGAAGATCGCCACCGGGGCCGCCCGGATCACCCGCAACCCCGTGGACCTGCGCATCGCCGAGGATGCCTTCCGGGTCATCCGGGCGTCGGGGCTTTTGGAAAACGGCGTCTCCTTCCAGGTGGGCGCCGGCGGGGCCAGCCTAGCGGTGGCCCAGTACGTGCGGGAGTACATGAAGGACAAGGGCATCGTGGGCAGCTTCGGCTGCGGCGGCATCACGGGCTACATGGTGCAGATGCTGGAGGAGGGGCTCTTCAAGGCCCTCTACGACGTGCAGAGCTTCGACGCGGCGGTGCGGGACTCGGTGGCCAAGAACCGCAACCACATCGAGATCGACCAGTCCTGGTACGCCAACCCCCTGAACCGGGGCTGCGTGGTCCACGACCTGGACGTGGTGGTCCTGGCGGCCCTGGACGTGGACGTGGACTTCCACGTCAACGTCCTCACGGGGCACGACGGGGTGCTTCGGGGCGCCTCGGGGGGACACTGCGACACCGCCGCCGGGGCCAAGCTCTCCGTGGTGGTGCTTCCCTCCTTCCGGGGGGGCGTGCCCTCCGTCAAGGACCGGGTGCAGACCGTGGTCACCCCCGGGGAGAGCGTGGACGTGGTGGTCACGGAGCGGGGGGTCTGCGTGAACCCCCGACGGCCGGAGCTTGCCGAGGCGGCCCGCGGGGCGGGGCTCAAGGTGGTGGACATCCACGACCTGAAGGCCCAGGTGGAACGCCTCACCGGCGTCCCCGAGCCTGTGGCGGCGGACACCTCCCGGGTGGTGGCGCTGGTGGAGTACCGGGACGGCACGTTGCTGGACAGCGTGTTCCGGGTGGACTGCTGAGTCTATCGGGACGAGAACAGGAGATTCAAAGGGCCCCGGGGCGTTATCGCCCCGGGGCCCTTCCCTTCATTCCCTCGGCGGCTCCTCGAAGAGGTCCCGCACCTCCAGCAGTTCCGGGTGTTCCCGGAGGATCCCCTCCACCAGCGCGTCGCTGCGTCGGCAGTAGGTCTCGAAATCCGCGAACCCCGGGTCCAGGTGTCCCATGTAGGTGCGGAACACCAGGTCCGGGATGTGCCCCACCGCCCGGGTCTTGGGGTAGAGCACCAGGGTGCGCTCCATGCTCACGCACAGGTAGGTCCCGAAGAGTTCCAGATACTCATCGCTGTGCCCCAGCCCGTATTTTTCGTTGATCCGCCGGAGGCTGCGGAGGCTCTCGTCGGGGTTGCTCCCCCGATCCTCCGGGATGGTGCGGAAGTACAGGTCGTTGCGCATGGCGTCCTTGTAGAAAAGCTCGAAGGGGGGGGAGGACATGACCCGGTAGTTCAGGCGCACCAGGGAGGCGGAGTAGAGGAGGGGATCCTCGTCCACGTCCACCGCCCGCTCCAGGTGCTCCTTGAAGATCCCCAGGAAACGGTTCAGGATCTCCAGGGCCACGGTCTCCTTGGTGGCGAAGTAGTAGGTCACCAGCCCCAGGCTCACCCCTGCCGCCTCGGCGATCTGCCTCATGCTGGTGCCGCCGAACCCCCGGGCCAGAAAAAGACGCCAGGCCTGGTTGAGGATCCGGTTCTTTCGGTTTTCCGGGTCTTTCATCTCCTGCACCTCCGTGGCCAGCGGTTCTCCGGGGCCGAAAAAAACCGCCCCGAAGGGGGCGGGAAAGGGCGGTCCCTCGGGACCCGGACCGATTGTACTCCCCTCTTCGAAGGGGGGGCAACGAAGGGGGCTCCCCTTCGGGGAGCCCCCGGACCCGCTCAGGCTTCTTCGTAGCTGATCTCCATGTGCACCTTCCCGCTTCGTTTCCGCATCACCGCATAACCCGCCGCGGTGACCAGCACCACCCCGTTGCCCACCATCTCGTAGGGCTTGAGGACGCTGAACAGCAGCAGGGTCTGCCCCAGGGTGGCCACGCCTCCCAGGACGCTCCAGAACTTCAGGGTTCCGGTGGACACGTGGAACCGGGACTGGGCCCACAGCTCCGGCACCCGGGTGGTGAGGCGCACCGCGGAGAAGCACACCAGGGCGAAGAGCACGTTGTTCAGGATCACCGCCATGTTCCCGATGGTGGAGATGTTGAACTCGAAGAAGATGGGCGCCAGGCTTTCCAGGTACAGCAGCGTGAGGATGACGTAGGGGATCTTGTGCTTCACCGTGAGGACCCCCAGGCCCGAGGGGAGCCATCCGTCCACGCAGGCCTGGAGGATGGGCTTGGTGACCCAGCCCAAGGCGGCCACCTTGGTGTGCCGCACCCCCTTCTTGATAGCCGCCGCCAGGTAGGCGTTGCAGCCGTGGGGGAGGAACATGGAGGGCACCATGGTGGTGTTGGTGGAGGGCACGTGGAAGGTGCCGTCGGACACGTTCAGCAGGTCCAGCTTCCCGTCCAGCATCCCCGCGAAGGCCACCATGTCGTCCAGATCGAAGCCCCCGGGGGTCAGCTCGGAGCCGCTGATGCGGAACTCCACCGGGAAGTCGGCGCCGCATTTTTTCTTGATGTTCTCCAGCACCAGGAGGGCGAAGCGGCCCCGGTTCTCCAGGCTGCCCCCGAACCGGTCCGTGCGCTGGTTGTTCAGGGGGGACAGAAACTGGTGCAGCAGCCAGCCGTGGCCCGCGTGGACCATGCACAGGTCCACGCCCCCCAGCTTGGCCATCTCCGCCGCATCCCCGAAGGCCTCCACGATCTCCTCGATGTGCTCCTCGTCCAGCTCCGTCACCGGGACCCCCAGGGGGCCCATGCCGGCGGAGGGGCCGTAGATGGGCCCGTCGTAGTAGCGGGGGTTGGCCCGACGCCCCGGGTGGATCAGCTCGATGGACGCCAGGGCCCCGTGGTGCTTGATGGCGTCGGTGGTGTTGATGAGGGAGGGCAGCACCTCGTCGTCGTCCAGGGGCACCATGCGCCCGTGGGCCTTGCCGGTCTTGGTGTGCACGTTGCTTTCCCCGATGGTGACGATGGCGGCGCCCCCCCCGGCTTTCACCTCGTAGGCCGCCACGTTCTCCCGGGTGAGGTAGCCCTCCGGGGTGAGGTCCCCCATGCTCCCCGGGGCGGACTCGATGCGGTTCCGGGCGGTGAGGCCTCCGATGCGGACGGGACTGAACAGGTGCGGGTACGGATTCATGCGGATTCCCCCTTGGGTATGTCGATTCGGGCCCCGGAGCGGAAGGCCCGCCGCCGGGGATGGAGACCACGACCCACCTTCCCGGAGCGTGGACGCCCCGGGGCGGAGGCATGGGAGAACCGTCGCGACGTTCCCGTACATGTACGGCAGTGTCAAGATCCCCTTCCTCTTTGCGGCAGGGACGAGTTCCCGGGGGTTCTTTTCGAGGGGGGCTTGTAATACCAGAGGCAATAGACTAAACTTCAAGGAGTGAATGGTTCATATTTTTCTGGGCTTCGCGGCGCGGGTTCCGCCGGATGCGAGCGGGCAGAGGAAGAGGCTTTCCCCGGTCGGTCTTTTTCGTGGTGCCTTCGCCAGGGAAACGGAGCTTCAAACCGGGGGAAGGGGCGTCTTGACAGGCCTTTCAGACCGGTTTTCCTCCGCCTAACTAAGGAGGAAGCCAAACCCCCCCGTCCCTTCTCAGTCTGTTGCGTTGCGCTTCCTTCCAATTTGGGGAAAAACGGTTTTTGCGTCGACCATCGGGGCGCATCGAAACCCAAGTCATAAATGAGGTCAAAAAACCAGAAAGAGGTGGAACCCATGGCGAACAGGTCGCAGGAACTCATGGAGATGGAGCACCACTACGGCGCGCACAACTACCACCCCCTCGAAGTGGTCATCGCCAAGGCCCAGGGCATCTGGGTGGAAGATCCCGAGGGCAAGCGGTACATGGACATGCTCTCCGCCTACTCCGCGGTGAACCAGGGACACCGGCACCCCAAGATCATCCAGGCCCTGAAGGACCAGGCGGACGTGCTTACCCTCACCTCCCGGGCGTTCTTCAACGACCGGTGGCCCCTCTTCGCCAAGAAGCTCTCCGAGATGACGGGCAAGGAGATGATCCTGCCCATGAACACCGGCGCCGAGGCGGTGGAGACGGCCCTCAAGACCATGCGCAAGTGGGGCTACATGGTGAAGGGCGTGGAGAAGGACAAGGCGGAGATCATCGTCTTCGAGGAGAACTTCCACGGTCGCACCATCAGCATCATCTCCTTCTCCGTGGACCCCGACGCGAAGGACAACTACGGGCCCTTCACCCCGGGCTTCGTGGTGGTGCCCTACGACGACCTCGCCGCGGTGGAGAAAGCCATCAACAAGAACACCGTGGGCATCCTGGTGGAGCCCATCCAGGGCGAGGCGGGAGTTCGGGTCCCCAGCGACGGCTTCCTGAAGGGTCTGGAGAACCTGGCCCGGAAGCACAACGTGCTGCTGGCCATGGACGAGGTGCAGACGGGCTTCTGCCGCACCGGCAAGACCTTCGCCTTCCAGCACGAGGGGATCAACCCGGACATCATCGTCATGGGCAAGGCCCTGGGCGGCGGCGTCTTCCCCGTGTCCGCCGTGGCGGCCAACAAGGACGTCCTGGGGGTGTTCCAGCCCGGGACCCACGGTTCCACCTTCGGGGGCAACCCCCTGGCCTGCGCCGTGGCCATGGCGGCCATGGACGTGCTCCAGGAGGAGAAGCTCGCCGACCGGGCCGCCGAGCTGGGGGTCTACTTCATGGAGGGCATCCGGGCCATCAACTCCCCCAAGATCAAGGAAGTCCGGGGCAAGGGGCTCCTCATCGGCGTGGTGCTCCACGAGTCCGCCGGGAAGGCCCGCATCTACACCACCGCCCTCAAGGAGAAGGGGCTCCTCTGCAAGGAGACCCACAGCTGGATCATCCGGTTTGCCCCTCCCCTGGTCATCACCAAGGAGGAGATCGACCAGGCCCTGAAGATCATCAAGGAAGTGCTGGGCTAGAACCGTCCTCCGAAACGACGCGGTCCTGAGGGGAACCCCTTCCGGGGTTCCCCTTTTTTGATGCCCCGGGATCCTTGAGCCCCCACCGGGCGGGTAAGATGGGAAAGGGCCTCGGGCCCCGAGGGAGGGGATGCCGTCATGACGGAAGGATCCTCCGCCCTGAGGGAGCGGATCCGCAGGCTCCAGCGGGACGAGATCACGGAGCACCACATCTACCTGCGTCTGGCCCGTCGGGCGTCCCCGGAGAACCGGGGGGTGCTGGAGCGGGTGGCGGGGGAGGAGCTGCGGCACTATCAGGTCTGGCGGGACCGGTCCGGGGAGGAGGTGTCCCCCCGGTGGGGGAAGGTGTGGGCCTACGGTCTCATGGGCCGGGTGCTGGGGTTCACCTTCGCCGCCAAGCTCATGGAGAAGGGGGAGGAGGGGGCTCAGGACTGCCTGGAGGAGCTGACGGAGGTCTTCCCGGAGGCGGAACAGATCCTCCGGGAGGAGGAGGAGCACGAGACGGCCCTCCTGGCCCTGCTGGACGAGGAGCGGCTGCACTACACCGGCTCCCTGGTGCTGGGTCTGAGCGACGCCCTGGTGGAGCTGACGGGCACCCTGGCGGGGCTGACCCTGGCGCTGCAGAACACCCGGCTCATCGCCCTGTCGGGACTCATCACCGGGGTGGCCGCCTCCCTGTCCATGGGGGCTTCGGAGTACCTCTCCACCAAGGCGGAAGGGGGGCGGAAGAGCCCCTTCAAGGCGGCCCTCTACACCGGGGGGATCTACCTGTTCACCGTGTTCCTCCTGCTGCTGCCCTACTTCGTCCTGAAAGACTACTTCCTCTGCCTGGGGGTCTCCCTGGCGGGGGCGGTGGGGGTGATCCTGGCCTTCACCGCCTACGTGGCGGTGGCCCAGGACGAGCCCTTTCTCCGGCGGTTCCTGGAGATGGCGGGGCTCAGCCTGGGGGTGGCGGCGGTGAGCTTCGGCCTGGGCTACCTGGCCCGCCTCTTCCTGGGGGTGGAGGTTTAGGGAAAGCCCTCCCCCGGGCCCTTTCGGGCGAAGGGGCAGACGCTTCGGCAGGCGAAGCACCGGATCCGCCACTCTCCCCCGTGGGCGGGGGAGCCGAAGGCGTGCTCCCAGCAGGCCCGCTGGTCCATAGGGTCCCGATCCAGGGCTCCGGAGGGACAGGCGTCTCGACAGAGCCGACACCCCTCGGGGCAGCGAGGGGCGGCACGGACCGGGTCGGGCTCCAGCTCCAGGTCCGTCACCACCCCTCCGAGCCACACCAGGTTCCCGTGCTCCGGGGTCACCAGGAGGGTGTTCCGGCCGATCCATCCCAATCCCGCCAGGGCGGCGGCGTGCTTCAGGGAGAGGATCCCCCGGGTCCGCCCCGAGAGGGGGTCCCGTTCGGTGGGCCCGATGGCGTTCACCGGGACCGCCCGGGCTCCCGCGTCCTCCAGCCGGTAGGCCAGCTCCGTCGACAGGTCGTCCATCCTTCGGGTCAGGTGGTTCCGCACGTCCGTGTAGGGGATGGAGCTTCCCGCCTCCAGGGCGCTTTGCAGAAACCGCCGGGCCGTCACCACCACGGACCGGGCCCGGGGCAACACGTCCTCGGGGCGGAACCCCTCCGGGGCCTCGCCGAACCGGCTCGCCGCCGCCACGCCGCACAGGTCCGCCCCCAGTTCCCGGGCCAGGGCCTTCACGTCTTCCCTTTCCATCATTCCCTCGTCCCCTTTCGGCGGATCCGTTCCTGGGCTACCCTACCAGGGAGGGCGGCGGGGAGCCATCGGAAACCCTCGAAGGGGAGCTTCGAAAAGACGAAAGGCGGGAAAACCATGGAGATCCGAAACCTTCGCAGCTTCGCCGTGGCCGTCCGGCTGGAGCGCTTCGCCCGGGCGGCGGAGACCCTGGGGTATACCCCCTCCACCATCACCGCCCACATCCAGGCTCTGGAGGCGGAGCTGGGGGCGTTTCTCTTCTTCCGGGAAGGGGGTGTGGTGAGGCTGACCCCGGAGGGAGAGAAGCTGCTGCCCTTCGCGGAGCAGATGGTGGCTTTGGCGGAACAGGCGGGGGAAGCGGTGCGCTCCCCCCGGGTGCCCTGCGGTCCCCTCCTGGTGGGGGCCGCGGAGACCTTGGTGGATCATCGGCTGGGGGGCTTCCTGGAGGGCTTCTGCCGTCGTTACCCCGACGTCTCCCTGAGCCTCTGCTACGGAAGCTGCAACGAGTTCCGCTCCGCCCTGCGGCGGGGGACCCTGGACCTGGCGCTGCTGCTGGACCGGTCCTCGGAGGATCCGGACCTGGAGGTCCTGGACCTGGGGGAGGAGCCCCTGGCCTTCGCCGTCGCCCCGGACCACCCCCTGGCATCCGGTCCCCTGACCCCGCCGGGCCTGGAGGAGCAGACCCTGATCCTCACCGAGGCGGGGTGCTACTACCGGGGGCACCTGGAGGGGGTCCTGGAGGCCCTGGGGGTGCACCCCCGGGCGGTGCTGAGCCTGGGCCAGACGGCGCCGATCCTGCAGCTGGTCCGGGCGGGAGGAGGGATCACCTTCCTCCCCCGGGTGGCCCTGGCGGGGGATTTCGAGGCGGGGACCCTGACGGAGCTTGCCTGGGAGGGGCCGGAGTTTTCCCTCCACGCCCTCCTGACCCGTTGTCGCCTGCGTCCCTTCGGCGGCCCCGCCCGGGCCTTCTGGGAGGCGATGGAGGAGCATCCCTGGCAGGAGGAGGCCCCGGAGGCTTCTCTTTCTGTATCCGATAAGATACAATAGGGTCCATGGTCCTCTTCCTTCAGACTCGGGAGTTTCAGCGCTGGCTCCATGACCTCAAGGATCTTCGTGGGAAGGCGAGGATTCTGGCCCGCCTGCGCTCCTCCGAGGAAGGGCATTTCGGGGACTGTGCGCCCGTGGGGGAAGGGGTTTCGGAGATGCGGGTCCACGAAGGACCTGGATATCGGGTTCTTTTGCCCGACCGGGACAGACGGTCTACCTGCTTCTCTGCGGGGGAGACAAAACGTCCCAGAAAAGGGACATCCGGTGTGCCTTGGCTCTTTGGGCTCGAAGGAGGGGAACCCCTTGAAGGATCTGGCGGTTTTCGACGCGGCGGAGTACCTGGACAGCGAGGAAATGGTGGCGGAGTACCTGGATGCGGCGCTGGAGGACGGAGATCCGGAGGTGCTCCTTCGGGCGATTGCGGATGTGGCCAAGGCTCGGGGGATGACTCGTCTGGCCCGGGAGGCAGGGGTGGGACGGGAGAGCCTCTACAAAGCCCTGGCTCCCGGGGCCAAACCCCGGTACGACACGGTGCTGAAGCTTCTTCGAGCCCTTGGGGTGGCGCTTCGCGCTTCGCCCCGGGCCGGGGGTCTTTGAACTCCTTAGAAGTGTGCCGCAGGGCGGCCCTTGGAGGGGCCGCCCTGCGGCGTTGCGGGTGTGGATGCGCCATGGGAGCGCGCAGAGTTCAGCTCGCCGAAGGGGTCCTGCGGCGGCGGACCTTCACGTAGGCCAGGTAGATCAGGGGCACCACGAAGAGGGCCAGAAGCCCCGACATGAGCACCCCTCCCGCGGAGGCGATGCCGATGCCGTTGGTGAGTTCGCTGCCCAGGCCCGAGGCCACCGCCAGGGGCAGCATGCCCAACACCGCCGCGGCGGTGACCATGAGCACCGGTCGGAAGGATTCCTCCAGGGCCTTGTACATCCCCTCCTCCTGCCCCAGCTCCGGCTCCGCCCGCCGGATGGTGAGGAACCGGTCGATCACCAGGATGGCGTTGTTCACCACGATGCCGATGAGCATGACCGTCCCCAGGAGCACGAAGATGGACATGCTGGTCCCCGTGAGGGCCAGGGCCCAGAGCACCCCCACCAGCCCCAGGGGGACGGTGGTGAGGATCAGGGTGGCCCACTTGAAGGACTCCATGATGGCGGAAAGGGCCAGGAAGGTGAGGAGGACGGAGAGCACCGCCGCCTCCCCGAAGGCCGCCGTCGCCTCGTCCATGCGCTCGAACTCTCCTCGGAACCGGGCCTCGTACCCCGGGGGCAGCAGGTCCCCCTCCCGGATCTCCCGGTTCAGGGTCTGCACCGCCGTGCCCAGGGGCAGCCCCGAGGCCAGGCTGGCGTTGACCTTGCTCACCCGCACCTTGTCGGACCGGCGGATCTGGATGGGGGAGCGCCGTTCCTCCAGGGAAGCGAAGTTGGCCAGGGCCACGGTGTGCCCCGGGGTCGTGGGGATCTGGAAGGTCTGCACCTGGTCTTTCCCGGGGCGTTCGGCCAGCTTCACCCGGATGTCGTAGGTCTTGGCGCCGGACTTGTAGGTGGCCGCCTTGACCCCCTCCAGGTTCCCCCGAAGCAGAGCCCCCACCGCCAGGGGAGAGGCCCCCAGGTCCGCCAGCACCGCCCTTCGGGGGAGCACCCGGATCTCCGGCTTCCCCTCCCGCACCGACGTGTCCAGGTCCACGAACCCCGGGGTCTTCCGGGCCCGGTCCGCCACCCCCAGGGCGATGCGGTCCAGCTCCTTCAGGTCGTCCCCTCGGATCTCCAGGTCGATGGGGCTGCTCTGGCCCCCCACCAGCCCCGGGATGCTGGCGGTGACGATGCAGTCCGGGAAGCTGCGGAAGCGGCGACGCAACTCCGTCAGGATCCGAGCGATCCCCTCGTCCCGGTCCATCTTGTCCGACAGGTTGAGCTGGATCTGGGCCAGGTACACCCCCTGCTGGTTCTCCCCCAGCCCCTCCACCACCCCTACGGTGGAGAGGACCCGACGCAGCCCCGGCAGCCCCTTCAGGAGCCCCTGGGCCTCCTGCACCCGGCCCACGGTGGTCTCCAGGTCCTGCCGGGTGGGGAACTCCAGCTTCATGTAGATGGTGCCCTTGTCGATGTCCGGGGCGAAGCTGAAGCCGATCCCCGGGGCCAGGGAGAGAGCATGGAGGAAGAGCACCGCCACGCCCCCCAGCACCCCCAGGGTGAGGGCCTTGTGGCGCAGCATCTTTCGCAGCGCCCCCACGTACCGGTCCGCCAGGCGATCCAGCCCCTGGTTCCAGCGGCGCTCCAGGCGCTTCAGCCGGGAGTCCTGGGTCTCGTCCACGGGCTTGAGGACCAGGGCCGCCAGAATGGGGGTGAGGGTGAAGGAGATGAAGATGGACACGCCGTTCACCACCACGGAGGTGAGGGCAAAGGGACGGAAGAACAGCCCCACCATGCTGCCCATGAGGCCGATGGGCAGCATCACCACCACGTTGGTCCCTGCGCTGGCCAGCACCGCCACCGCCACGTCGGCGGTGCCCTCCCGGGCGGCCCGCCAGGGGTCCCCGGTGCGCTGCAGGTGGGTGAGGACGCTTTCCAGCACCACCAGGGAGTTGGACACCAGGATGCCCACGGAGAGTCCCGCCGCCAGGAGGGTGGAGGTGTTGAGGGTGTACCCCAGAAGCTGCATGAAGAACAGGGCGATGATGATGGTCAGGGGCATGCTGACCGCTACCACGAAGGTGGAGCGCAGGTTGTAGAGGAACAGGAAGAGGATCCCCGCGGTGAGGAGCACCCCCTGCCAGATGTTGTTTACCGTGCTGTCCACGGAAGCCCGGATGTAGTCCCCCTCGTCGGAGACCCAGGTGAGCTTCGTGCCCCCGGGGAGGGTCTTCTGAAGGGCTTCCATGGTGGCCCGGACCTTGTCCACCACCACCACCGTGTTGGCGTCCGCCTTCTTCACCACCCGGATGGCCACGGCGGGCCTGCCGTCCAGGAACACCGCCTGGCGGCGCTCCTCCGTGCCCAGGCGCACCGTCCCCAGGTCCCGGATGTACCGCCGGGCCCCGTCCCGGCCCACCACCTGGAGGGAGCCGATGTCCGGCACGGAGTGGAACTCCGCGTCGTAGCGCACGGAGAATTCCGCCCCTCCTTCCCGCACCCGTCCCGCCGGGAGGGTGCGCACCCCCTCCCGCAGGGCCTGTTCCACCTGGAGGGAGGTGAGCCCCGCCGCGGCCAGGAGGTCCCGGTCCAGCAGCACGTGCACCTCCCGCTTGGCCCCCCCGGTGAGCTTCACGTCCGCCACCCCCGACAGCACGGAGAACCGGTCCCGAAGGGACTGGTCCGCGTAGTCGTACAGCTCGTCCAGGGGCAGGTCTCCCACCAGGGCCAGGGTCACCACGGGCTGGGCGTTCACGTCGAACTTCTGGATCACCGGCTTCTCCACGTCCTCGGGAAGCTCCGAGAGCTTCTGGTCCACCTTTTCCCGCACGTCGTCCGCCGCCACGTTCACGTCCGTGCCCAGTTCGAACTCCAGGCTGGTCTGCACGGCGTTCTCCATGCAGGTGGAGATGACGTGCTTCAGCCCGTCCACCCCGGAGACCGCGTCCTCGATCTTCTTGGCCACGTCCACCTCGATGTCCGTGGGAGAGGCCCCGGGCCACACCGTGAGGATGGAGATGTAGGGGGCGTCCACCTTGGGCATCAGCTCCAGGCCCATCTTCCGGTAGGCGTTGACCCCCAGGAAGGCCAGGGCGATGAGGAGGCACCCCATGGCCACGGGGCGCTTCAGGGAGGCATCGGAGAGGGACATGCTAGTTTCCCTTCTGCACCCGCACGGGGGCGCCGGGGTTCAGGAGGAACTGTCCCTGGGCCACCACCGCGTCCCCGGGCTTGAGGTCCCCCGAGAGGACCTCCGTCCAGCCGTTGGTCACCAGGCCGGTGCGCACCGGAACCATACGGGCGGTCTTCCCGTCGGAGACGAAGACCACCTTCCCCCCGGCGCGCTCCAGCACCGAGGCGGTGGGGACCCCGGGCCCCTCCCGGCGGTTCAGGAGGAAGGAGAGGTTCACCAGGGCCCCGGGAACCCGCACGGCGTCCCCGGACAGCAGAGCTCGGGCCTCGAAGGTGCGAAGCGTCGGGTCCACCACGGGGCTCTTGGTGGCCACGGGGACCTCCAGGGTCCAGGCCCCCCCGGAGTCCGAAACCTGGACCCGGGTCCTGCCCTCCTGGATGCGGGCGTAGAACTGCCCCGGGACGAAGACCACCGCCTCCAGGAGCCGGGGGTCGTCGACCCGCACCACCGGGGTGCCCACCTTGCCCGTCTCCCCGGGCTCCGCCAGGCGCTTGCTCACCACCCCCGTGAGGGGGGAGAGGACCAGGGAGTCCCGCAGGTTCTTTTGGGCGATGCGCAGGGCCGCGTCGGCCTTGCGCACGTTCTCCCCCGCCGCCTTCAGGGTGCTGCGGCTCAGGTCCCTCATGGAGGCCATCTGCCGGTACCGGGACTCCACGTCGTCGAAGCCGCTCTGGCTCACCACGTCCTCTTCGTGGAGGGCCTGGAAGCGCCGGTACTCCTTGGCGGCCCGATCCAATTCGATCGCGGCCCTCTGGAGGGCGGCGTCCCGCTCCTCCCGGGCGAACCGGGCGGCGGCCAGGTCCTTCTGGGCGATCTGCTCCGCCTCCCGGAGCTTCAGGTCGTCGATGCGGAACAGGGGCGTTTTCCCCGCGGTCACCCGGTCCCCCTCCCGGACGTACACCTCCAGGATGGGGCCGTCCACCTTGGGGGACACCAGGGCGAAGTGTTTCGCCCGCAGGGTTCCCTGGGCTTCCACGGTCTCCGCGAAGGAGTGGGTCCGGATCTTCTCCAGCACCACCGGCACCGCCTCGTCCGCCGGAGCCTCCTGCTTCCCGTTCCCCCCCATGCGCAGGACGTAGGCCCCCGTTCCCAGAAGGGCCACCAGGCCCAGGGCAAGGAGGACCTTCGCCCGTGGCGACGCCTGCTTCCACCGATGGCTGAGCTTCATCGCCCCGCTCCCTTCGCCGTTCCCTCGGGCTCCCGCGCGTTTTCCCGGGGCAGCACCGCCCCGTCCGCCAGGCGCAGCAGCTCCTCCAGGATCCGCTCTCGGGTCTCTTCGTCGAAGGGGCTCACGTGGACCAGGTCCAGGAGGCAGAGGCCGTCGCTGGCCAGGCACACTACCGCCGCCTTCTCCCGAGAGAGCCCCGCCCCCGTCAGTTCCCGAAAGAAGGCCTCGTACTCGTGCCGCAGGGGGGTGGCCAACTCCGGGTCCAGGGCCGCCGCAGCCAGAAGGCCCGCGAAGAGCCGCTTGGTGCGCAGCACCTCGGGATACCGGGAGGTAACGTCGTGGGCCAGCAGGTGGGCCTTCAATCTGCGGGAGGGGGTTTCGGGCAGGTCCTCTCCCTGCCTCTTCGCCTCCTCGTCCAGGCGCTCCGCCGCCCGCTTCAGGGTGGCCTGGATCAGCTCTCTCTTGGTCTGGAAGTGGTAGAGGAGCCCTCCCTTGCTGATTCCCGCCCGGGAGGCCACGGCGGAGAGGGTCAGGTTCTGGGCCCCCGTCTCCATCACGATCTCCTCCGCCGCCTCCAGGATGGCCTCTCGAAAGTGTCCCTTGGGGTGCATGACTTTTCCTCCTCGCGTACCGTCCGGTCGGTTCAAAACCGTCTGGTCGGTATAGTAGAGAGGGAGGAAGGCCCTGTCAAGGCGTCGCGAGTTCCCCCCGCCGGGTTTTCCATTGTGTTTCGCCGGGGATGTCTTTAGACTGGTTCCGTCCTGTCGCGATGATTCCGCGGCGGAAGCGGGAGGAACTCTTTCGGATCGAGGTGTTGGAAGGGTGAAGACGTGGAAGCACCTCCTCCTGGGGCTGCTCCTCATCGTCGCGGCCGGCGGGGTGCTGCTGTTCTCCGACTGGCTGGGTCGGGGGGGAAGCCTGGGGGGGGGAGACGATCCGGCGGCGCAGCTGCACCGAAAGGTCCGGGAGGGACGGAAGGTCCGGGTGGGGGTGCTGAAGTGGGCCTCCAGCCTGACCCAGGACGAGACCTGCCGAGGACTCCTCCAGGGGCTGGAGGAGCGGGGCTTCCGGGACGGGAAGGAGCTGGAGATCCAGACCTTCTCCGCCGAGGGGGACATGCCCACGGCGGTGAGCCTGGCCCAGAGGGCCTGCGGGGGGGAGTACGACCTGCTGCTCACGGTGAGCACCCTTTCCCTCCAGGTGGGGGCCACGGCCAACAAGGGGGGGAAGGTGGTCCAGGTCTTCGGCGCCGTGACGGATCCCTACGGCGCGGGGGTGGGCATCTCCCGGGAGAACCACGAGGATCACCCCGCCTGGCTGACGGGGGTGGGGACCTTTCAGCCCGTCCGGGAGACCCTGGAGCTGGCCCGCAAGCTCAACCCGGACCTGAAGACCCTGGGGACGGTGATGAACCCTTCGGAGGCCTGTTCCAAGGCCTGCTACGACCTGGCGGAGAAGGTCTGCGGCGAGATGGGCATCCGGCTGAAGGCGGTGACGGTGGACAACTCCTCGGGGGTCTACGAGGCGGCCTGCGCCCTGGCGGCCCAGGGGGTGGAGGCCTTCGTCATCGGGGGGGACAACACGGTGGAATCCGCCTTTGCCTCGGTGGTGAAGGCGGCCAAGGCCGCCCGGATCCCCGTGCTGGGATACGCGGCCATGTACGGGGCCCAGGGGGCCCTGGCGGGGCTGGGGGCCAACTACGTGGACGTGGGACGGATCCAGGCCCATCTGGCGGCGGACATCCTCCAGGGCAAGTCTCCCGCCCGGATTCCCGTGGAGAACGCGATGCCCCTGAAGCTCTCCCTGAACCGGCAGGTCCTGGCGGGGCTCCGGGGACCCTGGCGGATCCCTCCGGAGGTGGAGGCCCAGGCGGCCCAGGTCTTCGACGCCTCGGGCAGGCTGGCGGTCTCCAAGGAGCGCCCCGAGGCCCTGCCCTCCTCCGGGCCGGGGCGGTGCTGGAACCTCCATCTGCTGAACTACGTGGAATCCGCCCCCACGGAGGAGACCGTGCGGGGCCTCCGGCGGGCCCTGGACGAGGCGAAGCTTCGGGAGGGGAAGGACTACACCCTGAAGGAGGCCAACGCCCAGGGGGACATGCCCACCCTGGCGGCCCTGCTGGACAACGCCCTCTCCCAGAACCCCGACCTGATCCTCCTCACCTCCACCCCCACCCTCCAGGCGGCGGTGCAGAAGGTGAAGGACCGCCCGGTGGTGTTCGGGGTGGTGGCCAACCCCGTGGTGGCCGGGGCGGGGCGCAGCGCGGAGGACCACCTTCCCAACGTGACGGGAATCTCCTGCGCCGGCGCCTACGAAGAGGTGGTGGAGGTCCTGCGGGAGTGCTGTCCCAAGGCCAGAAGGGTGGGGACCCTGGTGAACCCCTCGGAGGTGAACAGCGTCTACAACCACGACCACCTGAAGGAGGCCCTGGCGGCCCGGGGGGTGGAGCTGGTCTCCGTGGCCGTGTCCACCCCCACGGAGATCTCCGACGGGATTCGGGGGCTTCTCTCCCGAAACGTGGACGCGGTGGTGCAGGTGGCGGGGAACCTGTTCTTCACCTCCATCGCCCCCATCTCCAAGGCCTGCCTGGACGCCCGGGTTCCCCTCTTCGGCTTCGACACCGCCATGGCCGCCAAGGGCGGCGCCGCGGCGGCGGTGGCCCGGGACTACGAGGCGGGGGGCGCGGACATGGGACGGGTGGCCCTGCGGGTGCTGCGGGGGGAGAACCCCCGGGACATCCCCTTCGCCCCCATCACCAAGACCCGCATCACCCTGAACGAGGGGAACGCCCGGCGCTACGGCCTGGTCTTCCCCGCCGGCCTGCGGGAGCGGGCCGACCGGATCCTGAAGGGCGCCTCTAGAAATCCGACCATCTGCGACTGAAGGAGCCCCATCAAGGGTAGTACACTGAACCAATCGGGAGTCTCCCGGGAGAAGAAACACCGAAGCCCACCAGGAGAGGTGGTCCTGAGAAGATGCGCCAGGGGAAACTGTTCTTCGAAGAGATGGCCTATCAGCGACTGGACAAGGGTAAGGATCCCTTGGTGACCCTTGCGGAGACGGTGGACTGGCGTATTTTCGAAGAACCCCTTCGGGCCTTCCGGGAGAGCCTGCGGACCACCGACTCCCCTGCGGGTCGCAAACCCTTCGACCCCCTGTTGATGTTCAAGATCCTGGTGCTCCAGTCCTTGTACAACCTGTCGGACGACGCCATGGAATACCAGATTCGAGACCGCCTCTCCTTCCAGCGCTTCTGCGATCTTTCCCTGGAGGACCGGGTCCCCGACGCCAAGACGCTGTGGCTGTTTCGGGAACAGTTGACCCAAGCGGGTCTGGTGGAACTCCTCTTCGCCCGGTTCGATGAAGCCCTTCGCCAGATGGGGTTGGAGGCCCGGAAGGGACAGATCGTGGATGCCTCCCTGGTCAGCGTCCCCATCCAGAGAAACAGCCGGGAGGAGAACCGACAGATTCGGGAAGGCAACCCACCCCAGGAATGGAGCGAAGCCAAGTCTCGCCAGAAGGACACCGAAGCGAGATGGACTGTGAAGAACAGCAAGAGCACCTTCGGGTACAAGAACCACATCGAGGCGGACGTCTCCTGCAAACTCATTCGGCGTTATGCCGTCACCCCCGCCTCGGTGCACGACAGCCAGGTTTTCAAGGAATTGCTGGATCCCGGGAACACCAGCAAAGACGTCTGGGCAGATGCGGCCTACCGTTCCGCTTCCCACCTGGAGTACCTGCGCCAGGAGGGGTACCGGGAGCACATCCAGAGGAAGGGGACCTCGGGGCACCCCCTGACCGGATGGGAGAAACAGGGCAACCGCACCCGATCTCGAACCCGCAGCCGGGTGGAACACATCTTTGCGGCCCAGAAACAGCAGGCGGGGACCCTTCTGCTGCGCAGCATCGGCCTGGCCCGAGCAAAGGCCCGCATCGGCCTTCGCAACCTGATCTACAACCTCCAGCGCTTCACCTACTTGGTGACGCAGGTCTACGTATGGGCCTGAGGGGCAAGAGTGGCCCCTGATCCCTGGGAAAAGCCCTCCAGGGGGAGAGCCGAGCCCCAGCAGAGCCTACATGGGGGTGCACCCCGTCTGTTGCACGCAAAAGCGGTTCGAAAAACGGGTTTTGTAGAGGTTCCCTGAAGTAGCCCCGAGGGCGCGAGGAGGTCTGTCATGCACCTGGAACGGATGGAGGAACAGACGGGGCTGGCCCTGGTGCTCCACGGCCGCCTGGACGCGGGAAGCTGCCGGCACCTGGAGGATGCCCTGGAGGATGCCCTGCGCCAGGGGGCGCATCGGGTGGCCCTGGACATGGAGGACGTGCCCTTCCTGAGCTCCCTGGGCATCCGGAGCCTCATGCTCTACGAGAAGACCCTGCGGGAGCTGGGGGGCGGGCTTTCCATCCGTCGCCCCTCCTCCTTCGTCCGGGAGATCCTGGGGATGGTGGGCCTTTCCGCCCTCTTCGCCGCCCCGGAGTCCCCCCCGGAGGAACCCCTGGGGGAGGGGACGGCCCGGTACGACCTGGAGGGTCCAGGAGGCTTCGAAGCGGAAACGATCGCCCCGGGGGAGGCCCGGGCCTTCGGCCCCGGCGTCTGGGGGCTGGGTCTGGGGTCCTTCGAGGGAGCCCCCGCCGCCCTGGGGGAGATCCTGGGGGCGGAGGGGTTCGCCCTCATGCTGCCCCCCGGGGAAGGGGGCACCCCGGACTTCATGGCCGCCTCGGGGGATTTCGTCCCCACGGTGCACTTCGCCTCCGGGATGGTGTTCCGGGGGGAACCCTCGGTGTGCCTGCGCTTCACCGAGGACCTCCCGGGGATCCCCCTCTCCCGGCTGGCCCGGAGGGCCCTGGAGGCGACGGAAAGCTCCCGGGCGGCGGTGGCCCTGTTGGGGGAGACCGCGGGCCTCGTGGGGGCCAGCCTGAACGCCCTCCCCCCGGGGGAGGAGGGGCTGCCCCCTTCCGAGGGCTGGAGAGACGCGGCGGGGCGGATCGGGGACGGGGGGCTCTTCTCCTTTCCGGAGGTGCGGGATCGCCTGTCCTTTCGGCCGGAGAAGCGCTACGACCGGCACCTGGTCCTGGCGGTGGGGGTGGCGGCGGCGACGGACCCGGGGACCCTGGGCCCCCAGCTTCGCCCCCTGGGGGAGGAGCCGGGGTTTTGGGGTCACTTCCACGGGGCGGTGTTCCCCTTCCGGGCCATCCCCCAGGGAAAGGTGGCCTTCCGGCCGGTGCTGGAGAACCTCCTGAACGCCCTGGCCCCGGTGGGGCTGCTGCACCTCCTGGAGGACCGGCGTCCCATCTCCGGAGCGGGGGAGAGCGCCTTCCTCAACGGCGCCCTCTGGGCGGGTCCCCTGAGGGGGACGGAAGGGAGGTCGCGGTGAGCCTTCTGGTGGGAGCCCTCACCATGGGGCTCATCCTGGCCCTCATGTCCCTGGGGGTGTTCGTGTCCTTCCGCATCTTCGGCTTCGCGGACCTGGCCACGGACAGCATCCTCACCCTGGGAGCAGCGGTGGCGGCGGTGCTGCTGGTGGGGGGCGTCTCCCCCTGGGTTGCCACCGCAGGGGCGGTGGTGGCGGGGGTGCTCTCCGGAGGGATCACGGGGGTCCTCCACACCCGGCTTCGCATCAACCCCCTCCTCTCGGGAATCCTGGTGATGACGGGGCTCTACTCCGTGAACCTCCGGGTCATGGGGGGAAGCAACGTCCCCCTCTCCGACGCCGTCACCCTGGTGGATCGGGTCCGGAAGGCCGCGGAGGGGATCGCGGGGGTCGAGACGGTGCGGATCTCCCTCTGGGAGGTCCCCGTGGGAGACCTGGCGGTCCTGGCGGGTTCCTTCCTCCTGGTCTGCCTCCTGGCCCTGGCCCTGCACCTCTTCCTGCGCACCGACTTCGGCACCGCCCTGCGGGCCTCCGGGGACAACGGCCAGATGGCCCTGGCCCAGGGGGTGAGCGCCTCCGCCATGCTCCTGGTGAGCCTCATGCTCACCGGGGGGCTGGTGGCCCTCACGGGGGCTCTGCTGGCCCAGTATCAGGGTTTCGCGGACGTGCAGATGGGGGTGGGCACCCTGGTGCTGGGCCTGGCCAGCGTCATCATGGGGCAGGCCCTGGTGCGCACCCGCTCCCTGGGGGTCTCCCTGACGGGGGCGGTGATGGGGTCGGTGCTCTTCCGGCTGCTGGTGTCCATCGCCCTGCGCTGGGGCCTCAACCCCAACGACCTGAAGCTCATCACGGCGTTCTTCGTCCTGCTGACCCTGGTGCTGCCGGGCCTTCTGGATCGTCTGCGGAAGGGCAAGGGGGTGCGTCATGCTTGACCTGCAAGGTTTGGTGAAGACCTTCCATCCCGGCACGGAGAACGAGGTCCGGGCCCTCCAGGGGGTGGACCTCCTGGTGGAGGAGGGATCCTTCGTGGTGGTCATCGGCACCAACGGCTCCGGGAAGTCCACCCTCCAGAACGCCGTGTCCGGGAGCTTCCTCGTGGACTCCGGGAGCATCCGCCTGGCGGGGCGGGACATCACCCGCTGGCCGGAGCACCGGAGGGCCTCCCTCATCGGCCGGGTGTTCCAGAACCCCTTCAGCGGCACCGCCCCCTCCATGTCCGTGGGGGAGAACCTGGCCCTGGCGCTGCGCCGGGGGCAGCGGCGCACCCTGGGGCGCAACGCCTTCCTGCGGGGCCGGGAGGCCCTGGCGGATCGGGTGCGGCGTCTGGGCATGGGGCTGGAGGACCGGCTGGAGAACGAGATCGGGTCCCTCTCCGGGGGGCAGCGTCAGGCCCTGACGCTCCTCATGGCCACCCTGCGGCGCCCGGAGCTGCTGCTGCTGGACGAGCACACCGCCGCCCTGGACCCCCGGGCTGCGGACAGCGTCATCCGCCTCACCGACGACCTGGTGCGGGAGGGGAAGCTCACCACCCTCATGGTGACCCACTCCATGCAGCAGGCCGTGGGCCTGGGGGACCGGCTCGTCATGATGCACCGGGGGCGCGTGGTGGCGGACCTTCGGGGGGAGGAGAAGCGTCGCCTGCGCCCCTCGGACCTGCTGGACCGGTTCGACGAGATCAAGAGGCGGGAACAGATCGACGCCTCCGTGGCGGAGATGCTCCGGGAGACCTACGTATAGGGTAGATTACTTCCGTGGAGTCCCTTTTTCCGAAGAAGACGGGCGGGGGCGGCGCCCCGTGCCCGGAGAACGAGGAGGTCGTCTGCATGGAGCGCACCTGGCCCGCGTCGCTGGACTCTCTGGAGGAAATCCGCGCCTTCATCCTGGAACGGGCGGAGGCGCTGCTGCCTCCCCCCAAGGTGATGCACCTGGACCTGGCGGTGGAGGAGATCGTGGTGAACATCTGCTCCTACGCCTACGAGATCCCCCCGGGGGAGGTGACGGTGCGCCTCAAGGAGTCCGACGAGGCCCTGGAGGCGGACTTTCTGGACAACGGGGTGCCCTTCGACCCCCTGGCGGTAGAGGAGCCCGACGTCACCCGCCCCCTGGAGGAACGCCAGAAGGGGGGGCTGGGGATCCTGCTGGTGCGCCGGGTCATGGACGAGGTGCACTACCGGAGGGAGGCGGGCCGCAACGTGCTGCGGGTGGTGGTGAAAAAATGACCCCCCGGAGGCTCCTTCCGGGGCTTCTGGTCTTTCTCCTGCTGTGGGGGGGCATTCCGGCGGAGGCCCAGCCCCGCCGGGTGACCCTGACCCTCCAGTGGTACCCCCAGACCCAGTTTGCGGGGTACTACATGGCCCGGGCCAAGGGCTTCTACCAGCGCCGGGGCCTCGACGTGGTCCTCCGCCGGGGGGGCGCGGACGTGGACGGCCCCCGGGACCTGGCGGAAGGGCGGACCCAGTTCGTCACCCTCTTCCTCACCGGGGCCCTGGCCTTCCGCTCCCCGGAGCTGCCCCTGGTGAACGTGGGACAGATCGTCAACCGGGGCAACGTCCTCATCGTGGCCAAGAGGAAAAGCCGCATCCTGAAGGTGGAGGACCTGGACGGGCGGCGCATGAGCCTCTGGGGGGACCACTTCTCCGGGGCCTACCGGCAGCTCTTCGAGGCCCGCCGGATCTGGCCCGTGGTGGTGCCCCAGTTCTTCTCCGTGGAGCTGTTCCTCCGAGGGGCCGTGGATGCCTGCAGCGCCATGACCTACAACGAGTACCTGCGCATCCTCCAGGCGGGGTGGCGCCCCGAGGATCTCACGGTGATCTCCCTGCGGGATCAGGGGTGTGACTTCCCCGAGGACGGCCTCTACTGCCTGGAGTCCACCTGGAGGAAGGACCCGGGGCTCTGCCGGGACCTCCTGGAGGCCTCCCTGGAGGGGTGGCGCTACGCCGCCGCCCACCCCGACGAGGCGGTGGCCCTCGTCGAGGCGGAGGCGGACCGGGCGGGATACACCGTCAACTCCCTGCTCCTGCGCAAGATGCTCCTCGCCATCCTCCCCTCGGTCTTTCCCTCCGGAAAGGACCGATGGGTCCCCGGGCGGCTCTCCCGGGAGGACTACGAGCGAACCGCCGCCATGATGGGGGAGGTCGCCCTCCTCCCCGGCGGGGTGGTGCCCTACGAGCGCTTCGTCCCCTACGCCTCCGACCCCTCCTGGGGACGGTGGACCGGAAGGGAGGGCATCGGGAATGCGCCTTAGGCCCCTGGGCATCGCGGGCCGCCTGGCCCTCCTGACCATGCTGGGGGCGGGGTGCCTCTTCCTGGTGGTGGCCGGGTACGGCTACGTCTCCTCCCAACGGGCCCTGGAGCGGGAGTTCCGCCTGCGCATGGAAAACCTGGGGGAGGCCACCGCCGCCCGGATCCGCCGCATCCCCCTGGGGGCGGAGGCGGTGACCCGGGACCTGGCGACGATCCTGCGGTTCTTCCGCCCCTCCCCCCAGCAGCTTCCGGAGATGATGCGCCGTCTCCTGGAATCCCACCCGGAGGTCTCGGGGCTCTTCGTGGGCTACTCCCGCTCCCTGCGGGATCCCGCCCTGCGGGACTTCTGCCCCACGGTGTACCGCCGGGGGGAGGAGGTGGTCTACCAGGACCTCCGGGGGACCCTGGACTGGACCGTCTGGGACTGGTACCAGCTTCCCCTGCAGCTCCGCAAGCCCGTCTGGACGGAGCCCTCCTTCTCCGGCAAGGGCGGGGACGGGCGCCGGGTGGTGGACTACTGCATCCCCCTCTACGACGACCAATGGCAGTACCTGGCCTCCATCGGGGCGGAGATCGAACTCCGTTGGCTGACCGACGTCCTCTCGGACATCCCCGTGGGGGATCGGGGTTACCTCTTCCTGGTCACCCCCAACGGCACCCTGGTGTCCCATCCCAACGAATCGTGGATCATGAAGGAGACCCTCTTCACCGTGGCGGAGCGGGAGGGAAACCCCCGGAAAGAGGAACTGGGCCGGAAGATGCGGGACGGGGGCCGGGGGCTGGAGGCGTTTTCGGATCCCCGGACGGGGAAGGACTACCTGCTCTACTACCAGCCCATCGAGGGCATGGGGTGGTCCCTGGGCATCGTGTTCCCGAAGGAGGAGGTGCTGGCGGGCCTGACCCGTCAGAGCCGCACCCAGCTCCTCCTGGGACTGCTGGGCATGGGGGGCATGCTCCTGGTGGCCCTGTCCGTGGCCGGACGCATCACCCGCCCCATCCGGGCCCTGGACGCGGCGGCCCAGGTGGTGGCCTCCGGGGACCTGCACGCGCCCCTGCCCGGCATCGAGGGGCACGACGAGGTGGCCCACCTGGCGGCCTCCTTCGGGGCCATGCGGGACAGCCTCCTGCGGCACATGAGGGAGCTGGCGGCCACCACGGCCAAGCAGGAGCGCATCGCCAGCGAGCTGGACATCGCCCGGTCCATCCAGATGAGCCTGGTCCCCCGGACCTTCCCCGCCTTCCCGGATCGGAGGGACTTCGACCTCCACGCCCGCCTGGAGCCCGCCCGGGAGGTGGGGGGGGACTTCTACGACTTCTTCATGACCGACCCCCATCACCTGCTCCTGGTGGTGGGGGACGTGTCGGGCAAGGGGGTCCCGGCGGCGCTGTTCATGGCGGTGACCAGGAGCTTCATGAAGGCCTTCTCCGCCGAGGCCCCGGGTCCGGGAGCCCTCCTGGGGGCGGTGAACGACGCCATCGCCGAGGGTAACGACGCATGCATGTTCGTCACCCTCTTCTGCGTCCTGGTGGACCTGCGGGACGGCTCCTTCCGCTACGCCCGGGGAGGGCACAACCTACCCTGGCGGCTGGGGCCCGAGGGGGTCCGGTTCCTGGAGCCCGTCTCGGGGATCCTGGTGGGCTTTTCCGCCGGGGCCTCCTTCCAGGAGGGAGGTGGGCGGCTGGCCCCGGGGGAGGCCCTGTTCCTCTACACCGACGGGGTGACGGAGGCCCTGAACCCGAAGGAGGAGCTTCTGGGGGAGGAGCGGGTCCGGGAATGGCTCGAGGAGCTGGTGGACCGGGGCAGCGAGGAACTCCTGGAGGAGCTGCGGCGCCGGATCCAGGACTTCGCCTCCGGGGCGGACCAGTCCGACGACATCACCCTGCTCTGCTTCCGGTACCGGGGGCAGGGGTAGACCGCACGACGAAACGGGCGCTCAGGGCCCCGGGGGATTCCGGGGGGATACGGTCTGGCTGACGCAACAACAACAGAGGACGAACCCCGGGTGGTCCGTGGATTCGCAGAAGGCTCCGCTACCGACGAGGAGGTCATGGCGGATGGGCGGGATGAGACGATGGCTACGGGCTTGGGTGGCGGGGGCGTTCCTGCTCCTGGCGCCCCTGGCCGCCTGGGCGGGGTGGGAGCCCCTGGGGGCGGGGGTGCAGGGGATGGTGACCCATCTGGCCTGTTCGCCTAAAGGGGTGCTGTACGTCGGGGGGATCTTCTTCGACGCGGGGGGGCAGTCCGCCTTCGGCCTGGCCTCCTGGGACCCCGCCTCGGGGTGGACCCCCCTGAAGCCCACTCTGGACAACACCCTCCAGGGGATGGCCCTGCGGGGCGACGGCTCTCTGGTGGTGGCGGGGGCCTTCTGGAAGGCGGGGGACCAGGACCTGCGGCTGGTGGGGCGCTACGACCCCGAGGCCCGGACCTGGACCCCCATGGGGGCCCAGAACACCCCCATGAACGGGACCTACCGGGCGGACGTGCCGGGGGTGGTGTCCGGGCCCCCCTCCGCCCTGGGAGAGGGGGCCTCGGGGCTCTTCGCCGCCTTCGGCACCATGGGGGGAGAGGACGAAAACGAGGTCTTCGAGATCCGTCGCTGGACCGGCTCGGGCTGGTCCGTCCCCCTGGGGAGGGCGGAGAACGTCTGGGTGGCGGCCCTGCTGCCGGAGCCCGAGGGGACCCTCTGGGTCGGCGGGGCTTTCCGTCGGGTGGGGGGCACCGCGGCGGCCCGGGTGGCCCGGTACGACCTGGCGTCGAAGCGCTGGCACCCCCTGGGGAGGGGCCTCGGCGGCGGCGACGTGTACGCCCTGGCCCGGGACCGGCGGGGCCATCTGGTGGCGGGGGGCAGCTTCACCCGGGCGGGGGGGCTTCCCGCCTCCCGGGTGGCCCGGTGGGACGGGAAGGCCTGGCACCCCCTGGGGAAGGGGTTCAACGGCCCGGTGCAGGCCCTGGCCCTGGGGCCCGACGGGGCCCTCTACGCGGGAGGGGACTTCACCAAGGCGGAAGGGCGCATCGCCCCCCATCTGGCCCGGTGGGACGGGGCGAAGTGGGAGCCCTTCGGCCCGGGCACGGACGGGTCGGTGGTGGCCCTGGCCTGGGCTCCCGACGGGACCCTGTACGTGGGGGGCGACTTCTCCCGGGTGGGGAAGGTCCCCGCCGCCAAGGTGGCCCGGTTCGTGCCCTAGCGGAACCGGGGGGCCACCGCGTCCCCCAGGAGGTCGAAGGGCACGAAGAAGGTGGAAAGCCCCTCGCTGTAGGGGGTGAAGTCGTAGTAGCTCCAGTAGAAGACCACGCCCCGCTTCGGTTTGTCCGTGAGGTAGAAGTTCTTCTCGTAGGCCTCCGGGGCGGGGAAGGGGACGTCGGGGAGCAGGGTCTTCCCCGATGCCTGGAACTGGCGGCGCACCTCCCGATCCACCGCGGGGCGCCAGGCGGCCTGGGGCAGGAAGACCTGCTCCGCCCGCACCGTCTCCCCCGTGGCCAGGTCCACGGTGAGGGCTCCGAAGCCCGGGTTGGGGTGGGCCATGCCGGGGACGTACTCCGAGTCCGTCAGGGTGAAGCTCAGGATGCCCCCCCGGTTCCGGGTCACCTTCACGGTTCGCTCCATGGAGCCGGGGCCCCATCCCCGGTCCTTCATGTTCTGCAGGACCTCCGGGGTTTCCGCGAAGGAGGTCTTTTCCTCCTCCTGCTTCTCCAGGGCCTGTTTGCGGAAGAGGGTGTTGAGGCCCTTGCGCACCCCCGTGTCCACCCCCCCGAGGATCCGCAGGTACTGGATCGTGGCGGTGCCCACCCGGGTCTTGAGGTTCAGGTCCAGCACCCGCAGGCGGGCCCGGCCCGCCGCCTCCGCCCCGGGAAGGGTCAGCCCCAGGAGCAGGAGCGCCGTCAGGCACCCCCCCAGGATCCGCCGCGTCGTGCTTTTGTGGTGTGCCATGTTCCCTCGCCTCCTTCGGAATGGTGGAGCGATCATACCCCTTGGGGCAGCCCCGATCCAGGGGGAGAAGGGGTTGTGCACCCTTCGGTGGATGGATGGGTGGATAACTTCCCGGCGGCTCGCCAGCCCTCCGCGGCCTCCCGGGTGAGGCGCAGGAACTCCCGGGCCCCGGGGGAGAGGCGACGGTTTCTCCGCCACACCACCTGGGTGCGGAAGGGTTCCTCCAGGGGCGGGGCCTTCAGGGCCCGGTAGCGCCCCGCCTCGATGCCCCCCCGGGCGTAGACCCGGGGCATGAGGGCGATCCCCAGGCCGCTGGTCACGCACTGGCCGATGGCCTCCATGCTCCACAGTTCCAGGGTGTGTTCCAGCACCACCCCGTGGCGGCGGAACAGGTGCTCCGCCAGGGTCCGGTAGCTGCACCCCTGCTCCGTGAAGATGAACCCCTCCTCCAGCCGTCCCTCCTCCAGGGCCCGAAGGAGCAGGTCCTCCTCCGCCTCCGGAGGGCCCACGAAGAGCAGCTCCTCCTCCACCAGGGAGAGGCTCTCCAGGTCCGGGTGCCGCACCGTGGGGAGGATGATGAAGGCCAGGTCCGCCTCCCCGTGGAGGACCCAGTCCGTCATGGCGGAGCAGGTGGCGTTGCGCAGCCGCACCAGCACCCGGGGGTGCCGATGCCGGAAGGGGCCCAGCACGTCCCCCAGGCGGGCCACGGTGATGCTCTCCGCCGCCGCCACGGACAGGTCCCCCTGGGGCTCCAGGGGGTCCCCCGCCAGGTGGGGGATGCGTCGCTGGAGGGCCAGCATCTCCTCTGCCAGGTCCAGCATCCCCCGTCCCTCCTCCGTCAGGGCCAGCCTGCGGCCGGATCGGTCGAAGAGGGGGGTCCCCGCCTCGACCTCCAGGGCCTGGATCTGGGCGGACACGGTGGACTGGGAGTACCCCAGCCGTCGGGCCGCCAGGGTGAAGCTTCCCAGGTCCGCGGCGGTGCGGAAGGTCTCCAGAAACCGGGTCTCCATGGGTTTCCCTCCTTGAAGGGCGTATCGGAATTGCCGATGGCTTGGATCGGAAGGTTCCGTTTGCCCGATGGCTCGTTCGCCCCTATCCTACCTCCAACGAGGACGGAGGTGGAGGGCATGGAACGGAAGAAACTGGGAGTGCCGGCCCTGGCGGGGCTGCTGGTGGGGCCGGTGCTGGGGTCGGGGGTGATCCTGCTGCCTCCCCTGGCCCTGGAGGGGGCGGGGAGCGCCTCCGTGGCAGCCTGGGTCGTGACCCTGGGCATCATGGGGATCTTCGCGGGGGTGACGGCGGCGCTGTGTCTGCGCTACCCCGGGGACGGGGGGCTCACGGAGGCGGTGGGGGCGGCCTTCGGCCCCGGGGCCCGGGAGGCCTGCGGGTGGCTTCTTCTGGGGGCGGTGTGCTTCGGCCCTGCGGCGGTGCTGCTCACCGCAGGGCAGTACCTGGCCCGGGCCTTTCCCGTGCCCGGAGGAGAGGTGGGGGGCGCCGTTCTGCTCCTGCTCCTCGCCCTGGGGCTGCTGCTGCGCCGGGTGACCTTCGTGGGGACCCTGGCCCTGGGGGCGTCCACCCTCATCGGGGCGGTGCTCTTCGCGGGCAGTCTGGGGGTGCTGCTGCACCCCGCCCCGGCGGTTCCCCTGCCCCCGCCCTCTCCCCTGGCCTTCGGCCGGGTGCTGGTGCTGCTTTTCTGGGCGGTGATCGGCTGGGAGATCCTGGGGAACTACACCGGGGAGATCGAGAACCCCCGGCGAACCGTCCCCCGGGCCGCGGGGCTGGCCTTCGGGGCGGTGACGGGGATCTACCTGGTCCTGGTGAAGGCGCTGCCCCGGGCGGCCGCCTCGGGGGGCGGGCTGCCCTCCCTGGCGGATCTGCTGCGTCCCCTCTTCGGGGGGACGGCGGAGGGGTTGCTGGCGCTTCTGGGGACGCTGCTTTGCCTGTGCACCTACCTCATGGTGGTGGGAGGGGTGGCGCGCCTGGGGGTCTCCATGGCGGAGCGGGGGCGGCTGCCCCGGTTCCTGGGGACCCGCAATGCCCAGGGAGCCCCCGCGGCGGCGGCGGCGACCCTCTGCGGCATCCACGCCCTGGGCCTGGGGGCCACCGCCCTGGGGGCGGTGGACGTGGCCTTCCTGGTGGGGGCGGCCAACGGCCTCTTCCTGCTGAACGCCCTGCTGGTGGTGGCGGCGGGGGCGCGGCTGCTTCCGGGACGTCCCTCCCGATGGGCCTCGGGGTTTCTGGCCCTGTGTTTCGGGGGGCTTTTCTGCCTGGCGGACCGGGGGGCCCTCCTGGCGGTGGCGGCGGCGCTGCTGCTGTCCCTGCTGGATCTGTCCCCCCGGAGAGCGGTGGCCCCACGGCCCTGCGGGGTCCTCCCGGGAGGGGAGACGGCGGAGGCCTCCTCGGGGGCGTAGCCTTCCATGGATCCCGGAAGGGGATGCACCAAGGGGGGAGGGGGAGCCCGAAGGGGTTCCTCCTCCCCCTTTCTCCGTCCGGGGGGCCCGAGGGGGTGCGGCGGGGGCGCATCCGGGGTAGGATGAAGGGTCCACGAGCGCCCGCAAAGGGGCCGGGACGTTTCGAGGGAGGCGGATGACCCCATGAGGGATCGGGAACTGGCGGAGTGGATGCTGGAGGAAGTGAACCGGGACGGGGTGCTGACCCAGGACCGGGTGATCCGGGAGATCCTGGAGACCACCGGCGGGGAGTTCGCCTGCATCAACCGGGGGGGAAACTGGGCGGTGTCTCGGGTGCTCCGGGAGGCCTTCCGGAAGCTGGCGGGGGATTCGGTGACCTGGGACGAGGCCCATCGATGCTGGCGGAAGGCGGTTCCCCCGGCGGAGGAGCCGAGGAGCTAGGTGGAGACCCTGCCCCCGGCTTCGCCGGGTTCCCCGCAGGGGGAAGAGCCCCGGATCGCCCTGCACCTGTCCTTCTGGCGGGGGCGGGCCTGGCTGTGGGGAGAACGGGCCTTCCCCTGGGAGGAGCCGGGGCCCCGACACCCCGGAGACGCGGGGAGGGAGGGGCTTCGGGAGGTCCTGAAGCGCCTGGGGGCGGGGGTTCGGGTCTCCCTCTCCCGGGTGGAAACCCCCTGGGCCTGGCTGCCCACCCGGGGCGCCCTGCCCCTTCCCTCCTCCCCCCTGCTGGGGGAGCCGAAGGGACGGGGGACGGTCCGCCTGCGCCCCCACGGGGTGACCGCCCTGGGGCTGGAGGCGGGGGAGCTGTTTGACCTGCTGGCGGCCCTGGCGGAGGGGACGCCCCCGGGGATCGGGGGGGACGCCTCCCTGGTCTGGTGGGGGCGGCTGGCCCGGGAGGCGGCGAACCTGGGGATCCGGGAGGCCTGCCTTCCCGGCCTGGTGCGGGGGGATCGGGGCTGGGAAGCCCGGTGGATCCCCCTTCCCGACGAGGAGGCCCAGCAGGCCCTGGACCGCCTGGCCGTCTCCCTGCCCGGGGTGGCCCGGTGTCTGGGGGAAGGGACAAAGACCCCTCCGGAGACGGCCCCCCGGTTCCTGGCGGAGACTGCGGCGGGGTGGCTGGCCGATGCCCTGGGGCGCTCGGGTCCCGTGCCTTTTCCCCCCCGCTTTCCCGGCCCTCGGGAGAGCCTGCACGATGCCTGGCTGGAGGCCCTGGGGGCCCCGGACCCGGTGGTCCCCTGGCCGGAGGAGGGGGAGCTGGAGGACTTCGCCGCCCGGCTGGACCGGTGGCGCCGTCCCCTGGAGATCCTGGCCCGTTCCCCCCTGCGGCTGGTCTTCCGCCTCCTGGAGCCGGAGGACGGGGAGGGGCGGGGGCCCTGGCGGGTGGAGTACTTGCTCCAGCCCCGATGGGACCCGAGTCTCCTGGTGCCCCTGGGGGCGCTCTGGAGGAAGGAGGAGGTTTCCCGGACCCTGGGGCTGGGGGAGGGGGAGGAGGCCTTCGTCCGGCTGGCCCTGGAACAGGCCGCTCCCATCTGCCCGGAGGTGGAGGCCAGCCTGGAGGACCCGCACCCCGAGGGTTTCGCCACGGACCTGGAGGGGGCCGCGGGGTTTCTCGCTCGGGGGGCGGAGGCCCTGCGGGGCGCGGGGTTCCCGGTGCTGCTGCCCTCCTGGTGGCTGGGACGGGGGGAGGGGCGTCGCCTGACCCTCCGGGGGGTCGTCCGGACGGGGGTCGCCGCCCCCGCCGGGACGTCCCTGGAGGACCTGGTGGCCCTGGACCTTCAGGCCTCCCTGGGGGAGGAGGTCCTGGAGCCGGAGGAGCTGGAGGCCTTGGCTCGGGCCAAGGCCCCCCTGGTGCGCCGCCGGGGACGGTGGTTCTGGGCGGACCGGGAGCAGATCGAGACGGCCCTGCGGTTCCTGGCCGCCCGAAGGGGAGAACCCCGGACGGTGCGGGACCTGCTGGAGGCGACCCTGGGTTCCCCCCGTCCCTTCGGGGGGGTGGAGCTGGCCTCCCTGGAGGCAGAGGGAGATCTGGGGGAACTGCTCCGGCTGGCGGCGGGAAGCGCCCCCCTCCCCCCGGCCTCCCAGCCCGAGGGGTTCCGGGGGACCCTGCGTCCCTACCAGCTTCGGGGCCTGGCCTGGATGGCCTTCCTCCGGCGCTGGGGCCTGGGGGCCTGCCTGGCGGACGACATGGGGCTGGGCAAGACCGCCCAGGCCCTGGCCCTGATCCAGAGGGACCGGGAGGAGGGGCGCACCGACCCGGTGCTGCTGGTGTGCCCCACCTCGGTGATCCACACCTGGACCGCCGAGGCGGCCCGCTTCGTCCCGGACCTGCCCCTGCGGGTGCACCACGGGCCGGACCGGCCCCGGGGGCGGGCCTTCGTCACCTCCCTGGCGGGGGCGGGCCTGGTGGTGACCAGCTACGCCCTGCTCCAGCGGGACGGGGAAACCCTGCGCCGGGTCGCCTGGGGCGGGGTGATCCTGGACGAGGCCCAGAACGTGAAGAACCCCGACACGGCCCAGTTCCGGGCCGCCCGGAGCCTCCGGGCGGGCTTCCGCCTGGCCCTGACGGGCACGCCGGTGGAGAACCACGTGGGGGATCTGTGGTCCCTCTTCGAGTTCCTCAACCCGGGGCTGCTGGGGGGGCGGGAGGCCTTCCGACGGGAGTTCTTCCGCCCCATCCAGGTGTGGGGGGACGATGGGGCCGCCACCGCCCTGCGCCGCCGCACGGGGCCCTTCATCCTCCGGCGGCTCAAGACGGACCGGTCCGTGCTGCCGGACCTGCCGGAGAAGGTGGTGTCCCGGGAGTTCTGCACCCTCACGGTGGAACAGGCCTCCCTGTACCGGGCGGTGCTGGACCGGGGGGAGGAACGGGTGGCGGAGTCCCAGGGCATGACCCGGCGGGGGGAGGTGCTGGCCCTGCTGACCCGGCTGAAGCAGGTGTGCAACCACCCCGCCCACTTCCTGGGGGACGGCTCCCCCCTGGAGGGGCGCTCCGGAAAGCTGGCCCGGCTGGTGGAGCTGCTGGCTCAGGTCCGGGAGCAGGGGGAATGCGCCCTGGTGTTCAGCCAGTTCGCCGAGATGGGGGGACTCCTGCGGGACTACCTCCAGCGCCGCCTGGGGGAGGAGGTGCTCTTCCTCCACGGGGGGGTGCCCCGGGTCCGACGGGACGAGATGGTGGAGCGGTTCCAGGGGGAGGGAGGCCCGGGGGTCTTCGTGCTCTCCCTCAAGGCGGGGGGGACGGGGCTCACCCTCTCCCGGGCGAACCACGTGGTGCACTACGACCGCTGGTGGAACCCGGCGGTGGAGGATCAGGCCACGGACCGGGCCTACCGCATCGGCCAGAGGAAGAACGTCTTCGTGCACCCCCTCATCGTGGCGGGCACCCTGGAGGAGCGCATCGACGCCCTCCTGGAGAGCAAGGCGGATCTGGCGGACCGGGTGGTGGGGGCGGGGGAGCGGTGGCTCACGGAGCTGGGGGATCGGGACCTCCACGCCCTGCTGGCCCTGGACCGAAACGCGACGGAGGAGTGAGGCCATGGAACGCCATCGGGGAGGCGGCTACGCCATCCCCCAGCCCGTGCGGGTGGTGGGGGGCATCCGGGCGCACAACCGCAAGGGGGACTTCGCCCGGAGCTGGTGGGGGAAGCGCTGGCTCGCGGCGCTGGACGCCTTCGACCTGGGGGTCCGCCTGGGGCGGGGGAAGAACTACGCCCGCCGGGGGCAGGTGGTGTCCCTGGAGGTGGCCCCGGGACGGGTCCGGGCTCGGGTCCAGGGAACCCGGGCGAAGCCCTACGAGGCGGAGATCCGGGTGCGCCCCTTCACCCCGGAGGAACGAGACCTGCTGGGGGCCCGGCTGGGAGAGGAACCTCGCAACGCCGCCCGACTCCTGGGGGGGGAGATGCCCCAGGGGATGGAGGGGCTCTGCCGGTCCCTGGGGCTGTCCCTCTTCCCGGAGGGGCGAAAGGACCTGGAGTTCTCCTGCACCTGCCCGGACCCCGTGACGCCCTGCAAGCACCTGGCGGCGGTGTTCCTGCTCCTGGCGGAAGCCTTCGACGGGGACCCGCTGCTGCTGCTGCGCCTTCGGGGGCTGGACTTGGAGGCCCTGCGGGAATCCCTGCTGCGGGAGGCCCGGGAGGAGCGCCTTCCCGTGCCGCAGCCCCTGCCCCCGGACCCCGGGGCCTTCTGGGGGACCCCGGAACTCCTCCCCCCCCCGTCCCTGCGCCCGGGGGGAGAGGTCCACGCCCCCTGGGCCCGTCGCCTGGGAAACCTCCCCTTCTGGCGCTCCTTCCGCCCCTTCCTCCCCTCCCTGGAGACCCTCTCCGCCGCCCTGGCGGAGGAGGCCCGCCGCCGGGGGGAGGCCCTGTCGGGGGAGGGGAAGGGATGACGAGGGAGGCCGAGCCCCTCGGGGGAGGCAAGGGCGAGATGGTCCTTCGTCCCCTGGAGGAGGGGGACGTGCTGCTGGTGGCCCTGTGGCTGAACCGGGATCCCCTGCGGAAATGGTTCGGGGATCCGGAGGATTGGCTTTCGGAGATCCGGGAGAGGGAGGGGCGGTTCTCCTTCCTCCGCCACTTCGTGGCGCTGCTGGGGGAGGATCCCGTGGGCTTCTGCCAGTACTACCGGTGCGCCGATGCGGACGAGGAGGTCTATCGGTCCTTCCCCCGGGAGGGGACCTACAGCGTGGACTATGGCCTCGGGGATGCGGCCTGCCTGGGAAAGGGGTTGGGGAGGGAGCTGGTCCGCTGCCTTTCGGAGCGGGTGCTGTCCCTCCCCGATGCCCGGAGGATCGTGGTGGCCCCGGATCGGGAGAACGAAGCCTCCCGCCGGACCCTCCTCCGGTGCGGCTTCGTCCTGGACGAAGAACGGGGGGTCTTCGTGAAGGAGCGGGATTAAGGGGGCGCGCCGAGGGGGGCGAGGCGTCCCGCCGAGAGAAGCCCGGCTCCGCCCTCTACCCCCGGGGTCCCAGGCGCAGGGCCCCGGCGGGGCAGACCTCCACGCAGAGCCCGCACCCCCGACAGCGGGAGGAATCGAAGCTCATGGACCTCTTTTCCTCCCGACGAGTTACCTCGAAGACCTGGAAAGGACACCGAGGGACGCAGCGTCCGCATCGGACACATCGGGAGTCGTCCCACTGGACCCGGTACTTCGCCTCGGGCCAGAGGCCCACGCAGTGGAGGCGCTTGCCCACCCGGGCGGGGTAGCAGCAGCAGCCGTCGCAGTTGCAGAGGGCGTCGGGGCCTGCGGAGTGCATGAGTCCTGCCTCGTGGGCCCGGCGCACCACCCGGGCCGCCTCCTCCCGACTCAAGGGGCGTCCCCATCCCCGGTGGACCACTGTGTTCACCTTCTCCGGGTCCAGGTAGAGGATGCAGGTGTCCAGGGGGAGGGAGCAGTTCCGGGCGATGGCCCGGCAGTTGCAGGGCACCAGGGTGGCCTGGCGGGATGCGTTGCGGACGTAGTCCAGGGCTTCCCCCAGGGGGAGGATCACGTCGTTCCCCAGGAAGGGGGCCTCCGAAGGAGGCAGATCCAGCCGGCGGCGCATTTCCCGGAGGCGCTTGGCCTCCACCCCCGCCACCAGCCTCCGGGCGTAGGCGTCCAGGTACCAGTCGTCCAGGCGGCGGCGCAGGCTCTCCGGCAGGGCCAGCCAGGTCCGAGGTTCGAACTGGGCGAACAGGTCCAGACGGCTGTAGAGGGTGCCCCGGCGGAAAAGCTCCGGCTGCTCGGGGACCCGGTTCAGGCACCCGCGCCGGTAGGCGGCGGCGCAGAGGCCCTCCGCTTCCTCCGAGGACCCCCCCAGGAGGGAGGCTGCCTCGCAAGGGGAGAAGCCGTCCCGGTCCGCCATCCCCCGAAGGAGACGCCGCTCCTCCGGGGTGGTCATGGCGGCCAGGGCCTCCTCCACCCCCTCCGGGGCCTCGAACAGGACGGCGAAGGATCGAAGATCCTCCATCTCAGTCCAGCGCTCCCGTCACGGCTTCCGCCGCCTCCAGCACCGCCCCGGAGCGGATCAGGTCCGCCAGGATCTCCACGTAGGGCCCGGGACGGTAGTCCTCCTCCAACGGGGGGACCTGGGCGCGCACCAGCCGGTGGACCGCCGCCGTGGCCACCGCAGGGGGTTCGGGGTGGAACTCCAGGGCCTGGCAGGCGTTGAGCAGCTCCGTGGCCAGCACGTAGTCCAGCAGGGTCCCCAGATGGTACAGCTTCAGGGAGGCGTTGGCCCCCATGCTGGTGTAGTCCTCCTGACAGGCGGAGGTGAACCCGTTGTCCACCGTGGCGGGGTGGGACAGGAGGCGCATCTCCCCCAGGATCCCCGCGGCGGCGTATTGGGGGATCATGAGGCCGCAGTTCTCCCCCGGCCTCGGTGTCAGGAAGGGGGGAAGCTCGCTGACGTGGTGGTTGATGAGCCGGTCCGCCCGGCGCTCGGACATCTTGGCGATCCCCGTGACCGCGATGGCCCCGCAGTCCGCCGCCATCCCCACATAGGAACCGTCGGCGTTGCAGGCCATCAGCGCCTCTCCCTGTTCGTCCTCTCCCGGGAAGATCAGGGGGTTGTCCACCGAGGAGTTCAGCTCCGTCTCCAGGGTGGCCAGGCCGTCCGCCAGGAGCTTCTTCGCCGCTCCGTGGAGCTGGGGGATGCAGCGTAGGGACAGGGCGTCCTGCACCCGGTGCCCCTTCCAGCGGGCCAGGATCCCGCTGTCCCCCAGGAGACGGCGCAGGTTGGCGGCGGTCCGGATCTGGTGCTCGTGGGGCCGGGCGGCGTGCACCCGGGGGTCCATGGCCATGAGGGTGCCCTTGAGGGCCTCCAGGGAGAGGGCGGCCACCACGTCGGCGGTGCAGGCTCCCGTCCAGGCGTCGTGGAAGCCCAGGCAGGCCAGGGCGGTGACGAAGGTGGTGCCGCTGGTGAGGCTCAGGCCCTCCTTGCTCTCCAGGGTCCGGGGGGCCAGACCCGCGCGTTCCAGCCCGACCCGGGCGGGCATTTCCCGGCCCTCGTGGACCACCGTCCCCTCCCCGATGAGGGCCGAGGCGATGTGTCCCTCGTGGCAGAGGTATCCCACGGACCCGTGGGCGGGCACCCGGGGGATCACGTCCCGGTTCAACATCCCCGCCAGAAGCTCCAGGGTCTCCAGGGCGATGCCCGTGTGCCCCGAGCCCAGATGCTGGAGCATCACTGCCATCAGGGCCCGGACGCACTCCTTCGGGAGGGGTTCTCCCAGGGAGCAGGCGTGGGTGCGGGCGAAGTTCCGCTGCACCGTCCGCCGGGCCTCCGGGGGGACCTTGCGGTTCCAGTTCTCCCCCAGACCGGTGGTGATCCCGTAGACCGGTGTCTCCTGCTCCGCGAACCGGTCCGCCAGGGCCCGGCATCGCCGGACCCGTTCCTCGTACTCCCGGGAAAAGCGCACCCTCGCGCCGTAGCGGGCGACGGCCACCACCTGGGAGACCTCCATCCGTCCCCCCAAGGTCACCGCATCGATCCGGGACGGATGGGGGGGCTGGGTTTTCTGGGACATGTCCTCACTCCTCGCTGGGTGGGTCAAAAGGTTCGATGGCTGCTGCATCCGTCGGCGGCGAAGGGAAGGTAGCGCACCCGGCAGCCTTCACGGGGCTCCCCGTAGAGGGCCACGTAGAAGGGGCGGTACACCGGGGCGTCCTCCTCCAGGTTCACCTCGGGGTAGCCCCCCACCCGACGACGGAGCACTCGGAGCACCAGGCGGCTTCCCTTCTCCTCCATCCGCTCCCGGGGGAAGGAGCTGTGCTGGATCTGCTCCTCCCGGGCCTCGTAGGACACCAGGGGCTCGGGAATCTCCTCCGCCCAGAGGGCCCCGCCGGTGCTGCCGTTCACCAGCACCCGACAGAGCTGCCGCTTTTCCCCCCGGTCTTTGAAGAGGTTCCGGGAGATCCAGTTGGGGCGGTGGAGCACCGAGAAGAGCAGGACCCGGTATTCCACGAAGTGCAGCCGCAGCTCCGCCAGGGCCTGGCCCCGCAGGAGGAGGCGTCCCAGAGGCCCGCCCTTGCGGCGGGCCTCCGAAAGCACGTCCTCCTGGGAGCGGAGGATGGGAAAGATGGGGATGCGGGGCATGAAGGTTACTTCCCGCTCTCCTCGTGGTGCCGGCGCAGGAACGTCACGGTACTGCGCAGGTAGTCCAGAAAGATGAGGGTGCAGGCGGTCATGACGGCGTAGGGGATGATCCGCCCGAGGAGCAGGTCGTTCTCGCTGTACATGCCGTAGAGGATGGTCCCCACGATGGCGAAGTACAGGAGGATGAGGAAACCGTCGATGCCGAACCAGCTGATCTGGAGATCCTTGGTGTCCTTTTTCGTGGTCATGTGGATTCCTCCCTTGGTCCTGCGGTCAGTCCTGAAGGAACGCGGCGTTCCGGGGTTTGCCGATGCGGTTTCCCACCAGCCAGACGATCAGGGAGGCGGGCAGGGAGAGGACCAGCGGCTCGATCTCCGTGATCCCCGGGAAGGCCTTCAGCAGCCCGAAGGTGCCGCCTCCCACGATCATGGCCAGCAGCCCCCCCATCTCCGTGATCCGCCCCTTGAAGACCAGGCCTCCCACGATGGGGACGAAGGCCGCGGACATCCAGATGCTGGCGATGAACAGGAAGGCGTCGTAGACCAGCTTGAACCGGAAGGCCAGGGAGAGGCCGATGATCCCCAAAAGCACCACCGCCACCCGGGTGTAGGTGAGGATGGCTTTTTGCGAGAGTTTCCCGGTGCCTTTGAGGCGGGCGAAGATGTCGTTGGCCAGGGTGGCGCCCCCCACCAGGTAGTAGCTGTCCAGGGTGGAGACGATGGCGCCGATGAGCCCCACGATGAAGAAGGCCCGGACCCCCACGGGGAGGTTCTCCAACACCATCTTCACGTAGGCCACCTCGGGCTGCATGTCCGGATACAGGGCCCGGGCGATGACCCCGGAGGTGCAGATGACGATGTCGAAGGCGATCCAGATGCAGAAGCAGGTCAGCAGGGCCCGGCGTCCCACCTTGGGGGAGGTGGAGGCGGAGAAGCGCTGGTAGAAGGTGGGGTCCGCATAGGGACTGAGGCAGAAGATCACCAGCATCACGGCCTTCCAGAAGCCCATGCCCGCCGTGGGGTGGAGGAGCTTGGCGTTCTCCCCCAGGGCGTTCCGAAGCCCCGCCCAGCCGCCGATGTCCGCGTAGAGGCCGGGAAAGACCATGGTTACCCCGAAGACCATGCAGAAGAACATGATCATGTCCGTCACCGCCACCCCCATCAGGCCCCCCCAGATGGTGAGCACGATGACCAGGGCTACCATCAGGGTCCCCGCCAGGATGTTGCTGACCCCCCAGGCGGCCTCCCCGATGTAGCCCACCGCGGTGATCTCCCCGATCTGGGCGCAGACGAAGAACATCAGCACCGCCCCCAGCAGGGCCACCCGGCGGCCGTAGAGGCTTTCCAGCAGGTCCGGGACGGTGATGTCCGTGCGGATCTGAATGCGCGGCCCCACCCAAAGGGCCAGGGGCATGCGGATCAGGTGGGCGCCGATGGACCAGATGGTCCAGGTGGAGATGCCGTACACCGCCGCGTAGCCCACGGTGCCCACCACGCCGATGCCCCCGTACCAGGAGGCCGCCAGGGTCCCCACCACCAGGGACCAGGGAAGGCTCCGGTTCGCCAGGAAGAAGCTCTCCATGTCCTTGTTGCGCTTGGAGAAGTAGTACCCGATGCCCAGAACCAGGATGACGAAGAGTCCGATGAGGACGTTGTCCATCGCCGAGAGCACGCAGAACACCTCCTAGGGATTTCGTGGACTGCCGGATGGAACGGACGGACGGCGCGGTTCGGCCATGGCACCCTCCTTTCGGTCGTGGAGCCCCGAGGCTCCCGAAACCCCGCTCCCCGAAGTGGTATAAAGGGCGCGGACGGTGCGTCGAAGGAGAAAGGGCACTTCGATGTACCGGTGTATCGGTATATTGGACATGCTGGCCTGAAAGGTTCCACAGTGCAAGATGCGGGAGGAGGATTCGGGGATGATCCTGTCGAGCACCGACTCGCTGCGAAAGCAGGTCTACGAGTACCTGAAGGAGAAGATCGCCTGCGGCGAGCTGCGTCCCGGCGAGATGATCGACCAGAAGGAGATGCAGGAGCGTCTGGGGGTGAGCAAGACCCCCCTGCGGGATTCCCTGATCCGCCTGGAGGCGGAAGGGGTGGTGACGATCCTCCCCAGCCGGGGGGTCCGGGTGAACCGCCTGACCCTCCGGGAGGTGCGGCACATCTACCAGATCGGCGGAGCCCTGGAGGCGGCGGCCTTCGAGGCGGTCTTCCCGGCCATGGACCCGGGAACCCTGGGGCGCATGGAGGCGGTGCAGCGGGAGGTGGTGGAGCGGATGGGGTCCGGAGACTACGGGCTCTGCCCGGATCGGAACGTGGAGTTCCACGAACTGGCCCTGGGACTGTGCGACAACGAGGCCCTCGTCGCCCAGATCCACCTCTACCGATCCCGGCTCTACGATTTCCCCCGGAAGGACCTGATCTCCGTCCGGGACTGGGAGGACCGGTACTGGGAGCAGCACTGGGAGATCCTGCGCCTCTTCCGGGAGGGGACGGCCCGGGACCTGGGGGCCTTCATCCGGGAGGTCCACTGGAATTTCGACGCCCACCGGGACGTGCTGGCGACGTACTACGAGGAGGCCTGAGGAAGGTTCCGTACGGGAAACGGCGGTTGAGGAGGATCCAGGCCGCCGTCTCCCGTACCAGAGGGAGTGCCCTTCAGCGCGCCCTCGCTTCCGCCGCCGCGGCGTGGGCGAAGAGCCCCTCCGCCCGGGCGATGCGCGCCGCCAGGGGGCTCAGGGCCGCCGCTCCTGAAGGGGTGAGGCGCTGGAAGGTGCAGACCTTGAGGAAGGTCCCCACCCACAGGCCTCCGGTGTACCGCGCCGCCCCCATGGTGGGCAGGGTGTGGTTGGTGCCGGAGACGTAGTCCCCGAAGACCTCCGCCGCCCCCTCGCCCACGAACAGGGACCCGTAGTTGCGCAGGGCCGGGATCCACGCCTCCGGGTCCCGCACGTTCAGCTCCAGGTGTTCCGGGGCCCGAAGGTTGGCGAACTCCTGGGCCTCCTCGGGGGAATCGGCGAGCCAGATCTCCCCCCCCGCCTCCCAGGAGGCTCGGGCCACCGGGGCGGTGGGCAGGGTTTCCAGCTGACGGCGCACCTCCTCCTCCACCCGCACCGCCAGGTCCTCGTCCAGGGACACCAGGGCGGAACGGGCGTCCGGGTCGTGTTCCGCCTGGGCCAGCAGGTCTGCCGCCACCACCGAGGGGTCGGCCCCGGCGTCCGCCAGCACCAGCACCTCGCTGGGCCCCGCCACGAAGTCGATGCCCACCCGGCCCACGCACTGCCGCTTGGCCTCCGTGACGTACCGGTTCCCCGGCCCCACGACGAGGTCCACCGGGGGCACCGATTCGGTGCCGTAGGCCAGGGCCCCCACCGCCTGGGCTCCCCCCAGGGCGTAGACCTCCGTCACCCCCGCCAGGGAGAGGGCCGCCAACACCGCCGGATGGACCCGGTCGGTGCCCTTCATCACGGGGGTGCAGGCGCACACCCGGGGCACCCCCGCCGCCAGGGCGGGGATCGCCAGCATCAGGGCGGTGGAGATGAGGGGGTAGCCCCCCCCGGGAACGTAGCAGCCGCAGGAGTCCACGGGGAGAACCCGGTGACCCAGGAAGACCCCCGGGGCGTTTTCCTCCTCCTTCAGGTCCTTCAGGGCCTCCCGCTGCCTTCGGGCGAAGCGCCGCAGGTTCGCCGCCGCCTCCTCCAGGGCTTCCCGCAGTTCCGGTTCCGTCTCCCGAAGCCCTTGGGCCAGTTCCTCCGGGGACACGCGCAGGGCGGTGCGGGTGCTGCCGTCGAAGCGGCGGCTCGCCTCGAAGAGGGCCTGGTCCTTTCGGGTCTTCACATCCTCCAGCAGGGCCCCCACGGTGCGGGCCAGTTCGGTGCGGTCCTCCGGCGCCTCGGGCCGGGAGATCTTCAGGGCTTTCATGACGTTGCCTCCTCGCTGACGGTCTGCCGCGATGATGCCGAGAAAGCGGGAATCGGTCAAGGGGAGGGCCCGGGGACGGGGCGAGCGGGGCGGGGGATCGCTCGCCCCGGGCGGGTTCAGGGGCGGGGGAAATCGGAGGGGCGGTTTTTCCAGAAGGCCAGCGCCTCTTCCCCGTTTCGGGCCGCGAAGGGGCAGCTGGGAGAGGCGCCGCAGCTCCGGCACCAGAGGTCGTAGACGGAGTTCAGGGTGCCGCAGTGGGGGCAGCGGAACTCCTCCTGGGTCCGAAGGAACCATCCGGAAAACCCCTGCTTCCTCCGGACGTGCAGGGAGGCTTCCGCCTCCCGGAGCTGGGGGCTTTTCTCCTGGGCGTCCCGCAGGAGGGAGCAGGGGAACTCGGGACAATCGGCGCAGGAGTCCACGCCCCTTTCCTCGGCGCACCGCCGGACGGCGCAGGAGGCGCACCGGGCGGCGGTGCGGGGGCTGCCGCAGCCTTCGTACCGCAGGTCCTCCTCGGGCACCCCCAGCACCACGCTGGCGTGGGGGAGCCTGGCCGGGTCGTCGTGGTTTCCCATATAGAGGAAGCAGGTGGGACAGAAGACACCGCAGGGAGCCCGAAAGCGCGGCTCCGGTTCCAGGGGGCGGGTCACCTTCATGAGGAACACCTCCTTGCGGGTTCGGGAAGGCCGCGGGACGTCCCCAGCGGTCCGACGCCAGTTGGTCTGGTGCCATCTTATCCCATCTTCGCGCTGTCGTGTTGTTTATTTTATTTTTGTTTCAAGGGGCCCGATTCCCTCCCATCCCTTTGCGTTTCTTTGGAGGACTCCTGGTAGAAACCCCGACACGGAGAGAGGGGTTCTGTGTTTACAATGCCTGCAGGAGCGTTCCCTCCGGGGATCGAAGGAGGAGAGGTCCATGGTGTGTCGATGGTTTCTGGCAGGAGCCCTGGCCGCGGCCCTGGCCGGCGCGGCGTGGGGAGCCCCGACGGGGCAGGCCCTGACGCTGCGGGAGTGCCTGCTGTCCGCCCTGGAGAACCACCCCCAGCTTCGGGCGGCCCGGGCGCGGGTGGAGGCCCAGGGGCAGGCGGTGCGGGTGCAGGAGGCTCCCCGGAAACCCTCCCTGGAGGCCTCGGGCAGCGGCAGGGCGGCGGAGGGGGCGCGGGACGCTTCGGCGGAGCTGCGCCTCTCCCAGCTGGTCACCGACGGGGGCAAGACGGATCTGGCGGTCCAGGCGGCGGAGCTGGAGCGGGAGGCGGTCCTCCAGGACCTGGCGGCGGCCCGTTCGGACCTGGTGCTGGAGGTGCAGCAGGCCTTCTACGCCCTGGTGAAGGCGGAGGACGATCTGGAGGTGGCGCGGCGCAACGTGGCGGTGCAGGAGGAACAGCTGGCCCGGGCCCGGGCCTTCTTCCAGGCGGGGAAGGTGCCCAAGTCGGACGTCACCGCCGCGGAGGTGGACCTGGGGCAGGCCCGGCTGGAGCAGACCCAGGCCTCGGGGACGGTGGAGGCGACCCGATCCCTTCTGTACCGGACCATGGGGGTCTCTCCCCGGGGGCAGGCCCTTTCCGTGACCCCGCCGCCCTGGACGGACCGAAAGGCCCCGTCGGTGGAGGCGGCCCAGTCCGGAGTGGCCGCCCGGCCGGACCTGAAGGCCCAGGGCCTTCGGGTGGAGGAGGCCTCCCGAAACGTGGCCCTGGCGGCGAAGGACCTCGCCTGGAACGTGGCGGCCTGGGGGGGGTACGGCTGGTCCGACCCCGGGACGGGGGAGTGGAAGTCCGGTCTCACCCTCTCCCTGCCCCTCCTGGACGGGGGGCGCACCGACGCCAAGGTGGGGCAGGCCCGGGCGAAGCTGGAGGAGGCCCGGGCGACGGAGGAGGACCTGAGGCAGAAGGCGGATCTGGCGGTGGTGGAGGCCCTGACGGAGCTGCGCACCGCCGAGGAGAGCCTGCGCACCGCCCTGCTGGTGGACCGGCAGGCCCGGGAGAACCTGGACCTGGCCCGGGGACGCTACCGCGAGGGGGTGGGCAGCCCCCTGGAGGTGAGCCAGGCGGCACTGAACCGGACGAAGGCCCAGAGGAGCCTGGCGAAGGCCCGGCACGACCTGCGCATTGCCTGGGCGAAGCTGGAGCACGGCATGGGGACGAACCTGGCGGATCTGGAGGGGGAAGGGCGATGAGCGGGACGACGCGTGGCGGCAGGCGGGGCGGAGGCAAGGGAAAGGCCCTGGGGGCCCTGCTGGTCCTGGGGACACTGGCCGCCGGGGGCTGGTGGTTCTTCGGCCGGGAGACGAAGCCCCCGGTGGCCTACCTCTCCGAGGCCGTGGCCCGGGGCGAGGTGGTGCAGAGCGTCTCCGCCACGGGGACCCTCCAGGCGGTGAACACCGTGACGGTGGGCTCCCAGGTCTCCGGGACCATCTCTCGGGTGCTGGTGGACTACAACTCCCGGGTGCGCAAGGGGCAGCTCCTGGCCCTCATCGACCCCACCATGCTGGCGGCGGAGGTCGCCAAGTCCGAGGCGGACCTGGCCTCGGCCCGAGCGGACCTGGCCAGCGCCCGGGCGGACCTGGCCAACGCGGACCGGAACCGCCAGCGGCAGGAGCGCCTCTACGCCTCCCACTTCGTGGCCAAGAGCGATCTGGACGACGCCCGCACCTCCTGGCTCACCGCCGCCGCCAAGGTGGACGCCTCCCGGGCGGGGGTGCGTCAGGCCGAGGCGGTGCTGCGCCGGGGTCGGGCCAACCTGGGGTACACCCGCATCGTCTCCCCCATCGACGGCACCGTGGTGGGCAAGAGCATCAGCGAGGGGCAGACCGTGGCGGCGAGCTACCAGACCCCCACCCTCTTCACCCTGGCGGAGGACCTGACCCGCATGCAGGTGGAGGCGGACGTGGACGAGGCGGACATCGGCCCCATCCGGGAGGGGATGCCCGTCACCTTCACCGTGGACGCCTTTCCCGACGACACCTTCCGGGGGCGGGTGAGCCAGGTGCGCCTCCAGGCCAAGACCCAGGAGAACGTGGTGACCTATACGGTGGTCGTCCGGGTGGACAACCCGGACCTGACCCTGAAGCCCGGCATGACCGCCAACGTGGCCATCCGGGTGGCGGAGGCCTCCGGGGTCCTGCGGGTCCCTGCGGCGGCCCTGCGCTTCCGCCCGGGCAACGGGAACGGGGAGGGGAAGCGCCGGGCCGCCTCTCCCGCCCCGGGGACGGGGGAGGAGAAACGAAGCTCCGGGCCGGTGGTGTGGGTCCTTCAGGAGGGGCAGGAACGCCCCCTGCGCCGGGTGCCCGTGGAGGTGGGGCTCACCGACGGCACCTGGACCGCCGTCTCCGGGGACCTGACGGAAGGGGACCGGGTGGTCACGGGAGCGGACGGAACCGGTTCGGGGAAGAGCAGCGCCGGGGGGCCCGGGAGACCCTTCCCATGACGGTTCTCCTGGAGCTGGAGGGGGTCCGCAAGACCTACGACATGGGGGAGGTGGCGGTGGAGGCCCTCCGGGGGGTCTCCCTCTCCGTGGAGGAGGGGGAGTACGTGGCGATCATGGGGGCCTCGGGCTCCGGCAAGTCCACCCTCATGCACATCCTGGGCTGCCTGGACACCCCCACGGAGGGGCGGTACCGCCTGGCGGGACGGGAGGTGGGGGCCCTGAAGCGGGACGAACTGGCCCAGGTGCGCAACCGGAGCATCGGCTTCGTCTTCCAGGGGTTCAACCTGCTTCCCCGAACCACCGCCCTGGCGAACGTGGAGCTGCCCCTCCTCTACCGGGGGGTGCCCCACCGGGTCCGGGCCGAAAGGGCCCGGGAGGCCCTGCACCGGGTGGGACTGGAGGGGCGGGAGCGCCACATGCCCCACCAGCTCTCCGGGGGGCAGCAGCAGCGGGTGGCCATCGCCCGGGGCATCGTGGGGGAGGCCCCCCTGGTGCTGGCGGACGAGCCCACGGGGAACCTGGACAGCCGGAGCAGCGGGGAGATCATGGGGCTCTTCTCGGAACTCAACGACCGATTGGGCATCACGGTGGTGCTGGTGACCCACGAACCCGACATGGCCTGCTTCGCCAAGCGGGTCGTCACGGTCAGGGACGGCCTGGTGGTGTCCGACGCCCCGGTGGGGGAGAGGAGGCTCCCCTCGTGATCGGTCTGGGGGAGATTCTGGTGGTGGCCCTGCGGGCCCTCAAGGCCAACGCCCTGCGCTCCGCCCTGGCCATGCTGGGCATCGTCATCGGCGTGGGGGCGGTGATCACCATGTTCGCCGTAGGTACCGGGGCCAACCGGCGGGTGACGGAGCAGATCTCCAGCATAGGGAGCCACCTGCTGGTGGTCATGTCCGGCACCGTCACCAGCGGGGGGGCGCGCACCGGTCCCGGAGCGGCCCCCTCCCTCACCCTGGGGGACGCGGAGGCCATCCTGAGGGAGTGCCCCGCCGTGGAGGCGGTGGCCCCCCGGGTGCAGGGCACCGCCCAGCTGGTGGTGCGCAACCAGAACTGGTCCACCGTCGCGGTGGGGTCCACGGGGGATTTCCTGACGGTGCGGGAGTGGCCCCTGGCTTCGGGGCGGAACCTCTCCGAGTCGGACGTGCGCAGCGCCGCCAAGGTGGCCCTGCTGGGACAGACGGTGGCGGAGAACCTCTTCGGCGACCAGGACCCGGTGGGGCAGACGGTGCGGGTGAACAAGATCCCCGTGGTGGTGGTGGGCCTGCTGGCCCGCAAGGGGACCTCCGCGGGGGGCAACGACCAGGACGACACCCTGGTGGTCCCCGTCACCACCGCCCAGAAGCGCCTCTTCCCCAGCCGGTTTCCCGGGAAGGTGCGGGACCTCACCGTCCGGGCGGTGAGCGACCAGGCCCTGGCCGCCGCTCAGGAGCAGATGGAGGAGCTGCTGGATCGGCGGCACCGCATCCGTCCGGGGGAGGACCGGGACTTCACGGTGCGGAACCTCTCGGAGATCCTGGAGGCCGCCAAGGCCTCCACCAAGACCCTCTCGGTGCTGCTGGCGGCGGTGGCCTCCGTCTCCCTTCTGGTGGGGGGCATCGGCATCATGAACATCATGCTGGTGTCGGTGACGGAGCGCACCCGGGAGATCGGCATCCGCATGGCCGTGGGAGCCCGGACCGCCGACGTGCTGGCCCAGTTCCTCGCGGAGTCCCTGGTGCTCTCCCTGGTGGGGGGAGGTGCGGGCATCGTCCTGGGGGTGGGGGTCTCGGCGGCGGTGTCCCGCCTCGCGGGGTGGGAGACGGTCATCTCCCTCTCCTCGGTGCTCCTGGCCTTCGGGTTCTCCGCCCTGGTGGGGGTGGGGTTCGGCTTCTATCCCGCCTGGCGCGCCGCGAGGCTGGAGCCCATCGACGCCCTGCGGTACGAGTGACGGAGGGTCCGGGACGGGGGGCACCCCGTCCCGGACCCGGAGGCGGTTCGGTCAGTTCCGGTCCTTCAGGGCCCGCAGGTTCTCCATGCCCCGTTGGTCCAGGGTGAAGCGGTTCAGCTCCTCCTTCAGGGCCTGGGCTCCCAGGCTGAGCTTCTGGGATTCCCGGGCCACCTGTTCCGACGCCTTGGCGGTCTCCTCGGTGGAGTGGCGGATGGTGTCCAGAGTGGTCACCACCTGGACGGTGGCCTGGGTCACCTGGTCGATCCCCGAGGCCATCTCCTGAGAGGAGGCGGCCTGTTCCTCCGACGTGGCGGCGATGTTCTGCATGGCCTCGTTCACCCGGGCGATCCGGTCCAGCACCTCCCGGAGTCCCTCCTGGGCCGCCTGGGCCAGGTCGCGGGTGGCTCCCAGGACCTGCCCCGTCTCCTCCGTGACCTTCATGGCGCCCCCCGTCTCCTCCTGAAGGGCTCCGATGAGGGATTCCACTTCCTTGGCGGCGCCGTTGGACTCCTCCGCCAGCTTGCGGACCTCCTCCGCCACCACCGCGAAGCCTCGCCCCGCCTCTCCCGCCCGGGCCGCCTCGATGGCGGCGTTCAGGGCCAGCAGGTTGGTCTGGTCGGCGATGCTGCGGATGGTGGAGACGAAGCCGGAGATGATGGAGACGGCCTCCGCCACCTGACGGATCCGCTCCCCCGTGGCGCGGCTCTTCTCCGTCACCTGATCCATCTGGGCCACCATCTCGTCCATCTGCTTCTCCGCCTTTTGGGACAGGGCAGCTGTCTGGGAGGAGGCCTCCGCCCCCTCTCCCGCGGCGGCCGCGGCGTTGGCGGCGCTGCCGCTGACTTCCTCCACCCCCGCGTTGGTCTGCTGGAGGGCGGCGGAGTTGGACTGGGAGAGGGCCACCACCTGGTCCACCGAGGACTTCACCTCCTCCATGGAGGCCACGGACTCTTCGGACAGGGCCGCCAGGGCCTCCGCGGCGGAGGAGGCCCGGTCCGACTCCTCCCGGACCCGCGCCAGGCTGGCGTGGAGTGCCACGATCATGGTCGACAGGGATCGCACCATGAGGCCGATCTCCGTCTTCTCCTCCCCCTTGGCGGCGAGCCACTTCTTGGATTCGTCGAACCGCAGGTCCAGGGAGCCCATCTGTTCCAGCACCTCCGATACCCCCCGGATGGGGCGGACGATGCTTCGCCCCAGGAGGACCATGATCCCCAGGAGGGCCAGGAGGGCCAGGGCTCCCGCCAGGAGCTGTCCCCGGGCCATGGCGTTCACCAGGGCCGTCATGGCGGTGTGGGGGAAGACGAGCCCCACCACGGGGCCGTGGGCGGTGGGGGCGAAGAAGATCCGCCGGGAAACCCCGTCGAAGGTGTAGTCCCCGTATCCCGTCTCCCGGGCCACCATGCGCCTCCCCGTGGCGGCCAGGTCCGGGGGGATGGCGGCGCTGGGCACCGTCACGTTCTCTTTGAGGACGAGGTCCCCCTTCGGGTGGGCCAGCACGACGCCCTTGGGGCCCACCAGGTAACCGAAGCCGGTGCCGAAAATCTTCTGGGACGTGACGAGCCTGGAGAGGTTCTCCAGGTCCACGTCGATGGCCAGCACCCCGAGACGCTTGCCGCTTCGGTCCGTCACCGGGGCGGCCACGGCCACCACCAGCTTCTTGCTGATCCCGTCCAGGTAGGGTTCCGTGAGCGTCACCTTGCTCGCTCGGATCGCCTCCTGGTACCAGCTCCGGCTTCGGGCGTCGTAGTCCTCCGGTTCCTGCCAGTTCGTGCCGTCCGCCAGTCTGCCGTCGCTCTCCAGGCCCATGTACACGTCCAGGACGCCCAGGGACCGGTTGCTCTCGGCGAGGCGCCCCATCAGGGGCTGCAGGGAGCCGTCGGTGAACGAGCCCTGGGCCTCCGCCAGTTCCGCGGCAGCTTCCCGGGCGCCCCGGACCACCGCCTCCAGCTTCTCGAAATACTGATCCAGCTCCCGGGTGCTGCTTTGCGCCAGCTCGGTGCCCGCGGCGATCACCTGGCGGTTCAGGGTGCTTCGGCTCTGAAGGAAGGACAGGAGGATCATGCCCCCCAGAAGCAGGGCCAGGATCCCGGTGAGGAAGAACAGCTTCGCTTTGATCGTCATCGACAAGTCACTCCTTTGGCTGTCCGGTCGGTTTCTACGCGAGAAGGTGGGTCACGGGCTCCTGCACCGGGCGTTTCGGAAGCACCAGGGCCTCGGGGTTCAGCAGCAGAAAGGGGAGTCCCCGGTGTTCCACCACCCCCAGGATGCGCCCTCCCGGCGGGGGCCCCTCCCCGCAGCTCCGGGGAGAGGGGGCCAGGACCACCTCGTCCACCTGGTCCGCCAGGATGGCGGCTCGGTGTCCCGCCGACTCCAGCACCAGGAGGCGGAAGTCCTTCTCTGGGGGGACCCCCGGGCGGCCCGTGAGGAACCGCAGGTCCACCAGCGGGCAGAGGGCGTCGGGGTGGATCAGGGCGGAGAAGTCGGAGCTGGCCCAGTCCAGGACCTCCAGAAGGGCGTCCCGGGGGACGGCGAAGAACCCGATCCCCAGACGGAAGGGGAGGACCCACAGGACGGGAGGGATGCCTTCGGGGGCGAGGCGCCGGCGAGAGCGGGGCATCTGCATGGGAACGGCCTCCTTGGGGAACGCTGCCGGAAGGAAGCGAGACGAGGAGAAGAGGGAGCGCTCACGGATCATGAGAGCATCCTATTCCCCCTATGCAGGTCCTTTGTTGGGCAAAAGTATGGATTGTGTATGTTATGACGGTTTTCGTAGGCGCTAAGGTGGCACAAGGGGAAGCTGGGGTTGCGGGATCCGCGGGACCTCCCAGGCTTCCCGTCCCCGGGCGGGTCCAGGGATGGTCACGGAGCTCCCCCGCTCCGGAGCGGAGGTGTCCGCCGTCCCTGGCCATGGAACCGATCCGGGTTTGGGAGGGGATGTTCCATGAGGGTGGCTTCCGTCGTCCCGACCAGGCCGCGCACGGTCTGGGTGGTGCCCCCGGAGGAGCCGGGGCCCGGCGGGGTCCCCCTCGCTCCTTGGCTGCAGCGGCTCTGCCCGGAGGGCGCCGTGGTGCCCGACGACCACGAGGCCTGGCGTCTTCTGCGGGAACGGCCCTACGACCTGGTGGTGCTGGGGGCGTTTTCCTCCATGAGGGCCTCGTGGCTTCGCGCCCTCTCCCGGGAAGGGCGCACCCTCTCTCCCAAGGTGTTTCTCCGGGTTCGACCGGGGGAACGGGTCCCTCGGAACCTGGTGTCCCTGGTGGACGCTCGGGTTCCCTGGCAGGGGGAGTGGCGGGCCTTTGCGGAGGACGTGTTCGCAGCGTACAGCCTCTGCGAGGAGGGGCCTCCCGGGGAAGGGGAAGAGGGACACCGGGTCCGATCGGGAGGGGTGATCCTGGACTGCCGAACCCAGCGGGTCTGGTCCCGGGGGCGCTGGAACGCCCTGACCCCCCTGGAGTTCCGGCTGCTGCACCTCCTCATGTGCCATCCCGGGGTGCCCTATCCTCCCAAGGAACTGGTCTCCCGGGTCTGGGGCTACGGGGAGGAGGGGCGCAGCGACCCTCCCATCCGCTGGCATATCAAGAACCTGCGGGACAAGATCGAGCCGGATCCTTTCAACCCCCGGCTGCTTCGGACCCTCTCCCGGAGGGGGTACCTGTTCGATCCGGGCCCTTCGGGGGCGGATGTCCTCCCCTTTCCCGGGGAAAAGGCTTCGCCGGTTCGGGAAGAGAGCGGCCGAGGAGGGCTTCCCGCCGGGTGGGCGGAGTTTCTGGGCTCTCTGACGGAGGGCTTTCCCGGGGCCCTGGGGGTGACCCTCCAGGGCAAGGTCCTCTGGTGGAACGCCCAGGCGGAGCGCCTCCTGGGGATTCCCCGGGGGGAGGTCCTGGGAAGGGAGCTGCTGCCCTTTCTCCGGGAGGATCGACGGATCGCCTGGCAGGCGGGACGCTCCTGGCCTCGGGGTGCCGACGGGGAGGAGGACTGGCGCTTCGTGTTGGAGGTTCGTCGTCCCCTGGAGGAGACGGCTCGGGTGGAGGGGGTCTTCGCGGGACGAATCTTCGGGGGGGTCTTCTTCGGGACCTGGTCCTTTGCCCCCCTGGCGGTGGAGGGGGAGGCGGATCGCCTGCGCAAGGCCTGGCGGCAAAGCCGAGGTCTCCTGCGGGCGGCTTTTCTGGCCCGGGAGATGACGGGCTGGGTTTTGAACCCCCGGAGGGAGACCCTGCTCTGGGAGGACGGGCTGCCTCGGTTTCTGGGCGTGGACCTTTCGGGGGCCCTGGAGGTCTCCCTGGCCTGCTTCCTCGACCGCTGGGTCGTCCCGAAGGACCAGGCACTCCTGCGGCGGTTCCTCCTGGACCCTCCGGAGAAGGTCCCGTCCCTGAAAATCCGCATGAAGACCGAATCGGGACGGGACCGCCCTGTCGTTTTCTATGCCCAGCGTCTTCCCGGTGCCGAACCGGAGGAAGAGGACGCCCGGGTATGCGGGGTCTGCGCGGAGGAAAGGGGGGATGGGACCCTGATGGGATCCGACACGGGGGGTGGTTTCGGTGGAGTCTAGAGGAAGGGGGGCCGGTCCGAGGTTTCGGGCCGGCTCCCCCGGCGGATCAGGGCAGGGTCTTGAGAGCCCCTCCCTCCCGGGCATCCAGGACGAAGCGGGCCAGCTCCGCCTTGAGGGCCTGGGCCCCCAGGCTCAAGGCCTGGGACTCCTGGGCCACCTGTTCCGAAGCCTTGGCGGTCTCCTCTGTGGAATGGCGGATGGTGTCCAGGGTGCCCACCACCTGGACGGTGGCCTGGGTCACCTGATCGATCCCCGAGGCCATCTCCTGGGCCGCCGCAGCCTGTTCTTCCGACGTGGCGGCGATGTTCTGCATGGCGTCGTTCACCGTGGCGATCTGTCCCAGGGCCTGCTGGAGCCCCGCCTGGGCCGCATGGGCTTGCTCGATGGTGGTGCCCAGGAGGGTTCCCGCCTCCTCCGTGGCCACCATGGAACCCCGGGTCTCGTTCTGGAGGGAGGAAATGAGGGCCTCCACCTCCTTGGCGGCCTGTCCCGACTCCTCCGCCAGCTTGCGGACCTCCTCCGCCACCACCGCGAAGCCCCGTCCCGCCTCCCCCGCCCGGGCCGCCTCGATGGCGGCGTTCAAGGCCAGCAGGTTCGTCTGGTCGGCGATGCTCTGGATGGTGGACACGAAGCCGCTGATGGACCCCACGGACTCGGTGACCTTCCGGATCCGTTCCCCCGAGAGCCGGGCCTTGTCCCCCGCCGCCTTCATCTGGGTCACCACCGCCTCCACCTGGGACACCGCCTCCTCCGAGAGGCTGGTGGTTCGGCCGGAGGCCTCCGCCCCTTCCGAGGCGGTCCGGGCGGCGGTGGAGGCCCCAGAGCTGACCTCCTCCACCCCCGCGTTGGTCTGCTGGAGGGCGGCGGAGTTGGACTGAGAGAGGGCCACCACCTGGTCCACCGAGGACTTCACCTCCTCCATGGAGGCCACGGATTCCTGGGAGAGGGCCGCCAGAGCCTCCGCGGAGACGCCGGTGCGCTCTGCCTCCTCCCGGATCCGGGCGAGGCTCTCGTTGAGGGTCTCCCGGAGGCGGAGGAAGGAGTGCACCATGAGGCCGATCTCCGTCTTCTCCCCCGCCTTGGCGGCCAGCCAGCCCTTGGAAGCGTCGGGGGTGAGGTTCAGGTCCCCGATCCGCTTCAGGGTCTCCGCCATCCCCTGGATGGGGCGGACGATGCTGCGGCTCAGGAGGACGATGAGGACCAGCAGCAGGATCAGAGTGACCGCCGACGCCAGGACCTGGCTGCGGGCGATGGCGTGGACCTGAGCCATCATGGCGGACCGGGGGAACACCATGGCCACCAGGGGGCCGTGGGCGCTGGGGGCGAAGAAGATGCGCCTCGTCTCGCCCTGGTAGGAGTAGTCCCCGAAGCCCGTCTCCCGGGCCACCATGCGCTTGCCCGTCTCGGCCTGCTGGGCGGAGACTTTGTCGTCCGGGACGGTGACGTTGACCTTCAGGACCAGGTCCTTCTGGGGATGGGCCAGCATGACCCCCTTGGCGTCGGTGAGGTAGCCGAACCCGGAGCCCAGGAGCTTCTGCGCCGTCACCAGAGCCGACAGGGCGTCCAGGTTCACCACCGCCCCCACCACCCCCAGGAGGGAGCCGTCCCGGGCCTTTACCGGCGCCACCAGGTCCACCACCAGGGTCTTGCTCACCGCGTCCAGGTAGGGGGAGGTGAGGACGGGCTTGCCCGCCTGGAGGGCCTCGCCGTACCAGCTCCGCTTGCGGGAATCCCAGTCTCCCGGTTCCGCCCAACCCGTGCCGTCCGCCAGTCGGCCGTCCGACTCCAGCCCCATGTAGAGGTCCGTCACCCCGTAGGGTTTGGCGCTCTCCAGCATCCGGCTCAGGGCGGCTTGGTAGTCGTCGTCCGAAGGGGTCTGCCGGCCCTCCCGGACCAGCAGGGCCGCCTCCCGGGCTCCCAGGACGATGGTCTCGATCTTGTCGAAGAACTGGTCCACCTCTCGGGCGCAACTCGTCGCCGTCTCCAGGCCCACCGAGTTGACCTGGTCGTTCAGGATGTTTCGGCTCTGGAAGAATACCAGCCCCGTCATGGCCGTCAGCGCCACCACCACCCCCGCCGCAAGCCACAGGAGCTTCGCCTTGATGGTCACTCTCCTCGCCTCCCCGACATATCTTGGATGCAATGCGTTTCTCTTGGAGAAGCATAGGGAAAAAGCGGTGCGAAAGCTGTGAGAAAGCCGTGGGGGATCTGTTGGTTTTTGGCGTCGGGCCGAAAATGGGAAAGAGGGTCGCTTTATGGTTTGCTTTGTATTTCTGGACAATAAATCCCGCAAGTGGGTTATTTTTGTGAAATAAATACCCCGTATTCCGCGATAGAATGAAAATTCGGAGAAGGAAGATGGAATCGTCGATGGAAGAACCCAGGGAGCTTCGGGTGGGGGAACTGGTGTTGGACGGGAGGGGGCAGCGGGTCTGGGCGGGGGCGTGGCATGTCCTCACTCCCACGGAGTACCGGATCCTCCGGTGCCTCATGGAATCCCCCGGGACGATCTGTTCCGCCGAGGAGCTGGCGCGTCGGGTGTGGGGCTACGAGGGTCCCGGGTGCCTGCCGCCCCCTCCCCTGCGCTGGCACGTGCGCAACCTGCGCCGGAAGGTGGAGCCGGACCCGGAGTCTCCGCGGGTCCTCCGGAACCTTCCCTGGAGGGGTTACCTCATCGACCCGGAAGGGGCAACGGGATGGGGCAAAGGGCCTCCGGAGGAACGCGAGACGTGGAGAGTCCCGAGGGCGCTTCCTCCTCTTCCCGAGAGAGAGCGGGGGGCTCGCCCGCCTCTGGCGCGGTGGGCATTCCGCCCCCGAAGGGGCACCCTGTGGCTGGACGGGGAATACCGTCGGCTCCTGGAACTGCCCGGGGAGGGAGAGCTGGAGATGGACCTGGGGGGGTTTCTGGAGCGCCACGTGTGCCCGGAGGATCGAGCGGGGGCGTGGGGGTTCCTTTCCCTCCCCCAAGGGGAGGGAAAGGAAGGGCGCAGGGAGGGGGAGTACCGGCTCGTCACGGCGGAGGAAAACCTGGTTCGCCTGTCCCATTGGGCTTGGACGCGGTGGAGCGCAGGGGGACGGTTGGTGCAGGCCTACGGGGCGAGCCAGCTCCTGGTGCGCGGGGAAGCGTCGGAAGGACAGGACGGGGTGTCGGTGCGGGACGCCCTGGCGATCCTGGCGGAGGTGGGGGGGCGTTTCCCCGCTCGGGGAGGCCCGGAGCTGGTGGGGCGGGTCTTCCAGGCCCTGGGGTGCTGTCTGGGAGCCTCTTCGGGCCTGTGGCTCGACTTCCTTCCGGGGAAGAGGATTCGGGTCCGTTCCCACTGGGGGAATTTTTCCCTCTTGCCGGAGGAGGGGCTTCTTTTCGTGTCTCCCCACGTCCCCTGGCTGCGTAGCCTGCGTCGGGGGGAGCCGGTGATCCTGGACTCCTTCGGGGGGCCTCGGCCCTCCTCCTCCCTGGGGCGACGGTTCACCGGGGACGGAAACCGGGCCAGCCTGGCTCTGCCCATCCCCTCCTCCGCAAAGGCGGTTCGGGGGTTCTTCCTCCTGGCCTGGGAGGGGGGGAGCGGATCTGGGACGAAAGCGAAAGGGCGGTGCTCCGCCTCCTGGCGGGCTGGGCGGGGCGTATGGGATCCCTGTCCCCCCGAAGACCCCGTCCCGAGTCGATCCACCCCGAAACGTCCTGGGGGCTCCCCTCGGAGCCCCCAGGACGCTCGTCTTCCGATCCCTCCCGGCTTCCCCCGAAGGGGGCTGGGGGAAAGGTCCTTCGTTCCCAGGGAACCTAGGGGTTCCGGGAGGAGATCCAGCGTCCCAGGGTGGCCTGCATGGCCGGGCTCAGGGGGACCACCAGCTCCGCGTTGGAAACCCCCGTGGGCAGAGCGGGGAGGTCGTTCTGGAAAAGCTGCTGGGCCGCCACGCCGTACCCCCGGGACAGGGCCGCGGGGGTTCCCTCCCGGACCGCGGGGTCCACGTTGGTGGCCAGGATCGAAAGGGTCTGGTCGCTGTTGGCGACGATCTCGAAGGTTCGGAACTGCTGCGGGAAATCCCTCAGGGACGACGTCTCCACCTGCCAGAACCCCCGCTCCGGCTGCGTGGAGTCCGGGGAGGGGAACGGGGTGATCGTGTTGAAATGGCGATGTCCCGCCACCCACAGGATCAGGTTCGGGTATCGGTGAAGCGTGGCGATGAGCTGGGCCTCCGTGACGTAGGCCCGAGACCACCAACCGTCCAAGGCCCCCGGAGGGCACACGCCGATGGGGATATGGGCGGCGATGATCATGAGCTTCCCCTGGCTCTGTCCCTCGTCCAGCTCGCGGACCAGCCACTCGTAGCGCTCCTTGTCGAGGGAACCGTGGCCGTAGCCTTGGTCGAAGACGTCGTCTTCCCGCTGGGTATCGTCCAGCGCGATGACCTTGAGGGGCACGTCCGACCGGGGCTCGAAGCTGTAGCAGGCAAAGCCCGTCTGGACGGAGGACGACGGGAAGCCGTGCCCCTTGGGGCTCCCGGAGGTCTTGAAGAACTCCGCGAGCCACTCCTTTCGCGTGAGGGAGCGACGGTTCGCATCGGCGGCCAGCACCTTCGGCGGGACGGGAAAGTCGCGGGACGCCCCGGCGCCGAAGACCGCGCCGTCCAGCGTCCGGCCGTCGATGGCCCCCATGTAGTAGTCCCGCTTGTCGATGCCGTCGGGGCGGTAGAAAACCTCCTGCCAGGTTCCCAGGGCCAGCAGGGGCTCTCCGGTATAGATCCCCCGAAGGTAGTCGTTCACGGGGGAGGAGCCGATCCAGAAATGGTCGTGGTTTCCGATCACCTGGTACCAGGGGATCGACGGAGCGAGCCCCGGTGCCTGGAAGGAATCCTGGTAATCGTTCAGGGGGCCCGGGTTCGGATCGTCCTTCACCCCGGAATCGGGGGTGATGCGTCCCCCGTCGAGGACATCGATGTACCACCGAAGCTCGTTGTACTGCGTGTTGTTGCAGGCATCTCCCAGGGAGAGGGCGAAGTCGAAGGGCTTCCGGCGGTGCAGCGCGTTGGCGGTCTGTACGGCGGCGTCGAGGACCTGGGTCGTACAGAGCATCACGGGGGAATACCCCGACGAAAGCCCCCCCTTGTAGCCGTAGGTGATGGCCTGACTGGGGGACTCCTTGTCGGAGATATGGATGTCCGTGATGGTGAAGAAATGAAGCAACCGTCCCCTGCGGACGGCGGCATCCGGGTACCCCGTCGGCATGAGGTCCAGGCGTTTTTCCAAGGCCATGCCGGGGCCGTAGTGCCAGGTCCCATAGCCGTTCTCTCGATATTTGGAAACCTCGTAGGGGAAGATGGTGTCCCCGCTTTGGGGTACCCCGTCGGGCACCACGGTTCTGGCGGCGGTGGTCTCCACCTGGGGGTCGATGGGGTACCCCTGGGAGGTGCTCTGCCCCGAAGAGCCGCACCCCGAGGACAACCAGACCGACAGGAGCAGCAGCAACAGCCAGGGAAGCGTTCTTCGTCGCGTAGGCCTTTTCAAGGTCATTCCCCTCTCGTGTTTTCACGAATCCATCCACCGACCTTCGTCGGAGGGGCCCGCTGCCCCATTCTACAGTCCCGTCCTTCGACGAACCGTCGGGAGGGACGCTTGGGTCGCGGTTTTCTCGAAAGCCCGCCCCTAGCGCACCTCCTGGCGCACCACCAGCCCCAGGTACCCGTCCACCCAGAGGGGTTCCCCGGTGCGGAGCCGCTCCGTGGCCCCCTCCACCCCGGTGACGCAGGGGAGGCCGTACTCCCGGGCCACGATGGCCCCGTGGATCAGCATGCCCCCCCGGCGCTCCACCACCGCCGAGGCCAGGGGCACCACGAAGGTCATGGAGGGGTCCACCGCGTCGCACACCAGCACCTCCCCGGGCTGGAAGTCCAGGCAGTCCTCCCGGGAGCGCACCACCCGGGCGGGTCCCTGGGCCACCCCGGGTCCCGCGGGCTGTCCCGTGAGCTGCCTGGGGGTTCCCGCCTCCGGGGAGCCCGGCGCGGGAGAGCCGCTGGCCAGGCCGAAGCGCAGGTCCACCGGTTCCGGCAGCTCCCGGGGGGTCGCCCCCAGCCGGGTCGCCGTCTCCAGAGGGGGCAAGAGAGGATCCCCCAGGCGACGGCGCCCCTCCTGGAGGGCCGCCGCCGCCCCGGAGAGGACCCGTTCCAGGATCAGGTTGTCGTCGTCCCGAAGCCGCCAGCTCGCCCGGGCCAGGTCCAGCAGCTCCGCGGCGAAGTCCCCTTCCGCCTCCCCGAAGCCCCCTCGGTAGGCCGCCTCCAGGGTCTCCCGGTCCCTCCCGGCCTCCCGGGTTCCCAGGGGGGTGCGGGCCAGAAGGGACTCCAGGCCCCGTCTCGCCTCGGGGCCTTCCAGGCCCAGCTCTGCCCCCAGGGAGGCCTCCAGGGTCTCCAGCAGGTCCCCCAGCCGCCGGTCCTCCGGGGTGGGGCCCTTCGGGTCCCGCCCCTGCTGCACCAGGGCGGCGGCCTCCAGGAACAGGCCGTTGCGCCGTCCCGTCTCCGTGGGTTCCCCCTGCAGGAGCCCCAGGAACAGGTACGGGTCCTCCGGGCGGAGCCGGTCGTTGACCATCTGGAGGAAGAGCCGCACCCCGTGGGCGAAGGGGATGCAGGCGTCCCGGTAGGCCCGGGTCCAGAGCCGCCCCGCCTCCTCCCGCCGGAGGATCTCCTCCCCCAGGTCCCGGTCCGCCAGGTCCACGGGGTCCCGCTCCCGGAAGGCCGCCCCGTCCCGGCCCATCCCCGGAAGGATCTCCTCCTCCAGGGTTCGCCTCAGGGCCTTCAGGTTCTCGAAGCTCCGGGTGAGGGAGCGGTACCAGCTCCTCTTGTCCTCCCCCTGCGCCAGGGTGGTGATGGGCCGGGACTGGAGGACCCAGAGGTCCGGGCCCCGAAAGGTCCACTCCACGTCCTGGGGAGGCCCGAACCGCCCCTCCGCCCGCATCGCCAGGCCGTGGATCCGCCCCAGGTCCCCCGCCTCCAGGGGCGGGGCGTCCCGGAGAAGCGGGTCCAGGGGCACCAGCCCCACCCCTCCGGGGGCGGGGCCCACCCGGTGCTCCCGCATAGCGGGCCGGTGTTCCCGCACCGCCCCGGTGCGCCGGTCCAAGAGCCATCGGTCCGGTTCCACCGATCCGTCCACCAGCCCCTGGTTGAGCCCCCACACCGCTTCCACCACGGAGCGGGAGGGATCCGTGGGGTCCTGCCCGAAGGCCACCCCGGACCGGTCTCCCTCCACCATCTCCTGCACCACCGCCCCCATGGCGCTGCGCCGGGGGTCCAGCCCCAGCTCCCGCCGGTACATCAGGGCCCCGTCGGACCACAGGGAGGCCCAGACCTTCCGCAGGGCTTCCAGGGTCTCTTCGGGCCCCCGGACCATGAGGAAGGTCTCGTGGAGCCCCGCGAAGGACGAGGCTCCCCCGTCCTCCCCGGGGGCGGAGGAGCGCACCGCCCGGGGGGCTTCCCCCAGGGGCTCCAGCCCCCGGATCAGGTCCTCCCGCAGCCCCGTCGGCCAGGGCGCCCGAAGGAAGAGGCTTCGGATCCGCAGGGACGCGTCCCACAGCTCCTCCCAACGCAGGGATTCCAGGGGGCGGCGGGTCAGCTCCATGCGGATCCGGGCCCCCAGGCCGGTGCGGCGGAGAAACTCCCGGTAGGCGGACGCCGTCACCGCCGCTCCTCGGGGTACCCGTTCCCCCGTCTCCCCGAGCCGCGCCAGGGCCAGGGCCTTGCCCCCCACCTCCGGGGCCAGGTCCGCCGTCACCGACTCCAGGGGGACGATCCAGGGGGTCCTCATGCCAGGTCCTCCGGCGCGAAGACCGTGACGTGCTGGAACCGGGTGACCAGCAGCAGCCGCCGTACCGCAAGCTCCACCAGGGCGCACCCCGGGGAGGCGGTGAACCCCTCCAGCAGGGGGTGCCGGGCCAGCAGGACCCTCCGGGCCCCCTCCCGGTCCGGGGCCTCCCGGGCCTCTCCCAGGACGGTCAGGGCCGCCCCGTCCCCCAAGTCCTCCGGGGAGGCGGGCCGGTCGTCCACCAGCAGGGCCCCCCGGCCCGTGCGGATCAGGTTGCCGAACTTCCGGGTCCCCCGGGGGGTGGCGAACACCAGCACCCCCAGCCCCTCCCGAGGGGCGAACCCCACCAGACTGGCATAGGGCCCCTCCGGGTCCTCCGTGGCCAGGACGGCGAAGCGCTGGGTCTGGAGAAGCTGCCGGACCCGGGGGATCCCCTCCAGCGGGGGGGGCCTCACGGCAGGAGCCTCGGGAAGGCCTCCCGGAACTCCGGGAAGGTCAGGGTGGTGGACCCCGCCAGGAGGAGCCGGCCTCCCCGCAGGAAGGAGGGTACCACCTCCAGGTGCAGCTCCTCCTCCGCCCGCCGGTCGTTGGCGACCAGGGTCGGCAGATGGGTGCCCCGATCCAGGGCCTCCCCCAGACCCACCCGTTCCATCCCCGCCTCCTCCGCCAGGCGCAGCAGGGTCTTTCGGTCCCCCAGGTCCCGCCCCTCCGCGAAGAAGCCTCGGAAGAGCCGTTCCACCAGGGCGTCGGCCCGCCCCGAGGGCTTGGCGTGTTCCACCGCCTGGAGGGCCTCCCGGGTGTGGGGGGTGAAGGCCAGGTCCGCGAAGGGCCGGTCCACGGGTTCCCCCATCCCCCGCAGCCGATCCAGCCCCCTCCAGGGGCGGCGCGTCCCCCCGGGGGGCGTCTCGGGGGCGATCTCCCAGGGAACCCACTCCACCTCCAGGGGGGTTCCTTCCCTCATCCGGGTCAGATACCCCTGGGCCAGATAGCAGTAGGGGCAGCAGAAGTCGAAGTACACCTGCAGCGGTTCCAGCGCAATCCCCTCCTTCGGCGGTTCGTCTGGAGGCCATTGTAGCGCTGCGTAGCGGGTTCCGGGTGAAGCTTCGTCTGCTATGCTGGAGGGGCTTCCTCCGGGGCGGTTCGGATCGATTCCGGAGAGGAAGCCGCAGGAGGTGCCGCCATGGCCAACGGGACCCTCTTTCTGCTGGTGGGGCTGCTGCTGGGGGTCAGCGTCTTCGGCAGCAAGATGTCCGGCCGGTTCGGTTTCCCCGCCCTTCTGATCTTCCTGGGGGTGGGCATGCTGGCGGGATCCGACGGTCTCGGGGGGATCTCCTTCGACGACCCCCACCTGGCCCAGCGGGTGGGCAGCTTCTCCCTGGTGTTCATCCTCTTCGCCGGGGCTCTGGACACGCGCTGGAAGGAGGTGCGCCCGGTGTTGGGGCCGGGGGTCCTTCTCGCCACCCTGGGGGTGTTCCTCACCGCCCTCCTGGTGGGCGGGTTCGCCTTCCTCTTTCTGGGGTTCGCGCCCCTGGAGGGATTGCTGCTGGGGGCCATCGTCTCCTCCACCGACGCGGCGGCGGTGTTCTCGGTGCTCCGGTCCCGGGGGGTGGGGCTCCGCGGGGGTCTGAAACCCCTGCTGGAGCTGGAGTCGGGGAGCAACGACCCCATGGCGGCCTTTCTCACCGCCGCCCTGGTGTCTCTTCTGGGGGCGGAGACGCTCTCCTGGCCCCGCTTCGCCCTCTGGGCCCTGGGGCAGATGCCCCTGGGAGCCCTGGCGGGGTTCCTCCTGGGGCGGGCGGCCCTGGTGATCCTCAACCGGGTGCGCCTGGACCACGAGGGGCTCTACCCCGTCCTCACCTCCAGCCTGGCCCTGGTCACCTTCGGGGCGGCGGAATCCCTGGGGGGCAACGGGTTCCTGGGGGTCTACGTCATGGGGCTGGTGCTGGGGAACGGACGCTTCCTCCACGAGCGGAGCCTGACCCGGTTCCACGACGGCCTGGGGTGGCTCATGCAGATCGTCATGTTCCTCATCCTGGGGCTTCTGGTCTTCCCCTCCCGCCTCCCCGCCGTGGCCCCCCAGGGGCTCCTCCTGACGGGGTTCCTCCTCTTCGTCGCCCGCCCCGCGGCGGTGTTCGCCTGCCTGGTCCGGGGGGCCTGGGGGTTTCGGGAGAAGGTCCTGCTCAGCTGGGCGGGGCTCCGGGGGGCGGTGCCCATCGTCCTGGCCACCTTCCCCTTCACCGCCGGTCACCCCCGGTCCGACCTGATCTTCCACCTGGTCTTCTTCGTGGTGCTCCTCTCGGTGTTCCTTCAGGGCAGCACCCTCATGCCCCTGGCCCGAAGGCTGGGGCTGGACGAACCCTCGGAGCCCCGTCCCCGGTACCCCCTGGAGCTGGACCGGACGGGACACAGCAGCGACGAGACCCGGGAGATCGAGGTGGTCCCGGGTTCCCGGGCGGAGGGGCGGCGGGTGGCGGAGCTGGGCCTTCCCCGGGAGGTCCTGATCCTCCTGGTGCGCCGGGGGGAGAGCTTCCTGGTCCCCCGGGGGGACACGGCCCTGCGGGCGGGGGACGCCCTCCTGGTGCTGGCGGACCCGGCGGTCCTGGACCGGGTGGAGGAGGGGCTGACGGAAGCGGAGGAGGATCCTCCGACCTAGCCGGTCCCCCGGGGAAGGGGGGACGGGAAGACCACCGGAACTCCGGGAAGGTCCGGGCCGTGGACCCCGCCAGGAGGAGTCGCCCTCCCCGCAGGAGGGGGGCACCCCCTCCAGGTGCAGCTCCTTCTGCCGCCGGTCGTTGGCGCCCAGGGGCGGCAGGTAGGCGCCCCGGTCCAGGGCCTTTCCCAGGCCCACCCGTTCCCCCCCGCTTCCTCCACCAGGCGCAGCAGGGTCTCCCGGTCCCGCCCCTCCGCGAAGAAGCCTCGAAAGAGCCGTTCCACGGGTTGCTCCATCCCCCGCAGCCCATCCGGCCCCCCACAGGGGCGGCGCGTCCCCCCGGATGCTTCCGCCCCTAAGGGGAAGCCTGGGGTAGGTTCGAGGAAGGACGCACCGGGGATGCAGATCGTCCGGGATGCCAGGACGGACACGCCGCAGGGCCCCGGAGAGGATCCGGAACCTCTTCCTCTACTCCAGGGGTTCCAGGCGAAAACGCAATCGCCCCTGTCCCTCCACGAAGCAGAGCCAGTCTCCCTCCGGGGTGGGCTTCGTCTTGTCCATCCACTCCCGCACCTCCCGGTGGAGGTACCCCGTAAGCTCCGGGTGATCCACCAGGGGGAAGGGGGTGTAGTCCCCGGGGTCCTCCTCGCTTCCACCCGGCGTTCCCAGGAGGCCCGACGGGCCTCGATAGGCCATTCATCACCCCACGATGTTTACGGCCATCTTCAGTCGGAAGGCCCGATCGTGCTGGGCCACCTGGTCCAGCCAGTATTGGGCGCTCATGCGGATGCCCTGGCGCGAAGGTCCGCTCATCCTGTCACCTCCGTTCTCTCGGGGATGGGTTGTCCCTAGCCGGCGCCGCAGCCCCCGAATCCCGGGGCCAGGTGCCGCAGGGTAGTGTCGTAGGTCCGAAGGGCCTCCCGCAGGTTCACCGAACAGGGTTCCCCCGTAGCGGTGCCGCAGGCGCAATCCTCGCTCCGATGAAGTTCCTCCAGTCCCAGGAGGGAGGCCGCTGCTTCGGGGGTTCGGGCACCCTGGAGCAGGGCCCGCATCACGTCGCGCTTTCGGATCCCCTTGAGGCCGCACACCACCGCGTCCTTCGGCAGAAGGCTCCAATCCGGCTCACGCCCCGCCAGTCGGTCCAGGGCCATGCGCCAGACTCCTCGAACCGGGAGATCCGCCGAGAAAGCCACCCGATCCATGGCGGGATAGCGCAAGCCCAGACCCTCCGCCACGGTTCGGACGGTGATCCCCGCTACCTGTCCCGGAGGAAGTCCCGGCCAGAAAGCCCCGAAGTCCCGTACCAGGACCCGGGGAAGGTTGCGTTCCATGCACACGTCCAGGGCGGCGGCCACGCTTCTTCGGAGGGTTTCCGCCTCCAGCCGCTCCGTCTCGTCCACCGCCACCGCCAACACCAGGAACTTGGCCCTCAGGTTCCCGGTCCGCACGGGAAGGGCCGTTCCCGGGTCCCCCAGACCGTAGAGCAGGGACTGGATCTCCGGCATGGGGCCTGCCGCGTCCCGAAGGGCCGCGAGTTCTCCCCGGTCCAGGTCGTAGTCCCGGTTCACCGGCACCACCAGGGCGTCGGCGTCGCTGCATCGCAGGATCTCCTCCGACAGCCCCAGGGCGACCGCGCCCACAGAGGCCAGGGAGAGAAAGGACTCCGCCGCAGGGGTCATCCGCAGCAGCTTCCCCCGCCGCAGGAGCAGCCCCGGCGCATCTGGGCCACTGCGGGGACGTATACGTCCAGGATTTCCTGAAGGTCCGGGCGGCAGCAGCGTCCCCGGGGGTTCCTGGCGGCGCATTCGTCCCCTTGGCCTGCCCCGGTGGCCTCCATCAGGGCATCCAGGGTCTCCGCCCCTCCGGCGATGGCCCGCACCAGGGTCCGCTTGTCCACCCCTGCGCAGCCGCACACCACCGTGTCCTGGGGTGCCTGAAGCCAGTTGGTCTTGGTTCGTTCGTCCATGGGAATCTTCCTCCTCGGCCTTTCCGGCCATGAAATAGGGAATGGATGCGGGGCTTGTGTTCAGCCCCCGAGGGTTTTTGCCATCAGGTAGCATCCGGCCCCCAGGAAGATCCCGGCGGTGAGGCGTCGTCCCCAGACCTCCAGGGAGCGCAGGCGGGCAAAGCGGGACGCGACTCCGGCGGTTCCCGCCGCCAGGGCCACTCCGGAGGCGGCCACGGGCAGGGCGGACCCCACCCCGAAAGCAGCGCACACCCCCAGGGGCAGGGCGCTGCCCGCCGACAGGGGCAGTAGGCTGCCGAAGAACAGGGCGGCGGAGATGGGGCAGAAGGTGAGGGCCAGCAGCACCCCAAGGCCGAAGGCCCCGGCGGAACCCCGGCCCAGGAGGCGGTTGCCTGCCTCGGATGCCCCGGGGATGCCCGGGGAGGGCAGGGGCACCAGCCCCAGCATGGCCAACCCCAGCAGCACCAGCAAGGGTCCTGCCACGAAGGGCATGGTCCGTTGGAGGAGCCAGGAGACCCGCCAGACCTTCAGAACCCCCAGGGAGAGGATCCACCCCAGGGCCGCGTAGGCCAGGCTGCGCCCCAGGGTGTACCACAGGGCCCGGGACAGGGCCTCCCGGGGGGCGTCGGCCTTCCGGGCGATGAGCCCCAGGGCCGCCAGGTTCGACGCCAGGGGGCAGGGGCTCAGGGAGCAGAGCACCCCGAACCATCCTCCCAGGAGCAGGGGGCCCGCCTCGGGGCCCATCAGAGATTCAGCATCCTTCCCGTCTCCTGCCCCACGTAGCGGCGGAAGGATTCGGGGTCTCGAAGGTGTTGCCAGACGTCCTGGAGGGTCTTCCAGTCCTTCCTGGTGCCCTTCTCGAACCGGGCCACCACCAGGGAGATGGAGGTGAGGCGGTAGTCCTCGATGTAGTGCTGGTGCTCCGGGGCCTCGGCGTTCACGGACCGGAACACCAGCTTGCCCGAGGCCAGTTCCTTGGGGAAGAGGGCCTTCAGGGTCTCCCGGGTCTGCTCCTCCAGGGTCACGCAGCTGGGGCAGCGGGCGGAGCCGTGGAAGACCGTGGCCACCACCCCGGTGCCCCCCTTGGGGAGGGCAACGTCGGCGGCCTCCGCCGGGGCGGAGACGAGCTCCTGGGGAGGGGCGACGGGGGTGTCGGAGCGGGCGAAGACCCACCCCACCAGGGGAACCAGGGCCAGCAGAAGGGCCAGGGGGAGCCATCGGGGTGTTTGGAGCATCAGGGGTGAACCTCCTCATGATGCGGGTCGTGATGGGCATGAATAGCGTCCATGCCGGAACAGCGGCCCGAGGCGCAGCGGGAGAACTCCAGCTGCAGGGTCACGTGGGCGACCCCGAACTCCTCCCGGAGGATCTCCGAAAGCTCGCCCAGCACCCGGTCGGTGCGGTTCCGGGCTCCTTCCGCCAGGGTCACGTGGGCCTCCAGGAACACCTCCGCCCCGTCGGTGGTCCACAGGTGCAGGTGGTGCAGGTCTCGCACGTCCGGGTGTGCCTGGGCCCGGGCCAGGAGTTCCTCCACCGCCACCCCTTCCGGGGTGCCCTGCATCAGGATGTGCACCGATTCCCGCAGCAGGGGCACGCACTCCCACAGGACGTAGAGGGACACCGCCAGGGTGAGCAGCGGGTCCAGCCAGGTCCACCGGAAGGCCATCACCAGCAGGGCCGCCGCGATGACCCCCAGGGAGGAGAGGCTGTCCATCACCACGTGCAGGTAGGCGGAGCGCACGTTGAGACTCCCCTTGGCGTCCCGGTGGAGCAGCCAGGCGGTGAGGATGTTGCCCCCCAGGCCCACGCAGGCCACCGCCAGCATGATGCCCCCGGCGATGGGTTCGGGATGGAGGAACTTGCGCACCCCCTCCACCATCAGGAAGAGTCCCACTCCCATCAGGGCCACCGTGTTCATCAGGGAGGCCAGCACCTCCGCCCGGCGGAAGCCGAAGGAATGGGCGGGGGTACGCTCCCGCCGGGCGATGCGCGCCGCCATCCAGCTGATCCCCAGGGAGGAGGCGTCGGAGAGGTTGTGCACCGCGTCGGACAGCAGGGCCAGGCTGTTGGACGCCAGCCCCCCCACCACCTCCGCGGCGGTGATGACCAGGTTCAGGACCAAGGAGAAGGCCAGACGCCCCTCCGGGGCTCCGGAGCCGTGGACGTGGTGTCCGTGGCTGTGGTCTTCGGAAGCGGGATGGTGGTGATGGGCCATGGCTCCCTGTCTCCCTTCCGGCCTAAAAGGCCCCGTAGAGCATCCCCGCAGCGGTGGAGAGGGCCACCACGAGGGAGACGAAGGCCCCGGTCTTGCGGGTGCCCAGGATGGAGCGGATCACCAGCATGTTGGGCAGGGAGAGGGCGGGTCCCGCCAGAAGCAGCGCCAGGGCGGGGCCCTTGCCCATCCCCGCCCCCAGGAGGCCCTGGAGGATGGGTACCTCCGTGAGGGTGGCGAAGTACATCAGGGCTCCCAGGAAGGCTGCGAAGAAGTTGGCCGCCAGGGAGTTCCCCCCCACCAGGGCAGCCACCCAGGCGCTGGGGACCAGGGCCTCGTGCCCCGGGCGACCCAGCAGCAGCCCCGCCGCCAGCACCCCGCCGAAGAGCAGGGGCAGCACCTGGAGGGCGTACTCCCAGGTGGAGCCGAACCACTCCTTCCGCTCCTCCCGGGAGAACCAGGTCAGGGCGGAGGCTGCCGTGGCCAGCAGGGCCAGCCCCGCCACGATCCACTTGGCCCGATAGACCGCCGCCCAGAACCCCAGGGGCACCTTGGGGGCCGCCCAGTTGGCGAACACCAGGAAGAGCACCATGAAGGCCATGAAGGAGGCGGTCTTCCACAGGGGGCGGGTTGCCTCAGGCACCGGCAGGTCCGCGAAGGCCTGTTGCCTCTGGGCCTCCTCGTGACGGAACAGAAACGCCATGGCCAGGCCGATGAGGACGCTGAAGGAAATCGCCCCCACCGCTCGGGCCAGGCCCATCTCGAAGCCCAGCACCCGGGCGGTGAGGATGATGGCCAGCACGTTGATGGCCGGTCCGGAGTAGAGGAACGCCGAGGCGGGGCCCAGCCCGGCACCGCGCTTGTAGATCCCCGCGAAGAGGGGCAGCACGGTGCAGGAGCACACCGCCAGGACGGTTCCCGACACCGCCGCCACCGTATAGGCCACCGCCCGGTTGGCCTGGGCCCCCAGGTAGCGCAGTACCGACTGCTGGGACACGAACACCGTGATGGCCCCGGCGATGAAGAACGCCGGCACCAAACAGAGGAGCACGTGATCTCGGGCATATTCGTGGAGCATCGCCAGGGCCTCCGCCGCCGCCCCCTGGACCCGGGGCGCGTCGGCGGGGAGGAAGTAGAAGGCCAGAAAGGCCGCCAGGATGTACAGGAACTTCTTCTTGTCGCTCATGGGGTCGCTTCCTTTCCATCGCAGGACGTTTGGTGGCCTTGGGGCCACGAACCGTCCCCGAAAAAGGCCCCCGAATGGCCGGGGGCCGGCTTTTCTAGCCCTGAATCAGCTTCTGGATGTCCTCGCTGGAGGGCACCTTGCCCGACGCCACCACCTTGCCGTCCACCACCAGCCCGGGGGTGATCATCACGCCGTAGTCCAGGATCCGGTCCATGTCCTTCACGTGCTCGATGGTCGCCTCGATGCCCAGGGCCGCCACCGCCGCCCGGGCGTTCTCCTCCAGCTTGGTGCACTTGGCGCAGCCCATGCCCAACACTTCGATCTTCAAGATTCCTTCCTCCTTTGGGGTTCTTCCTTCGGTAGGGAGCAGGCGCATCCCCCGGGATCCGAAGCGGGGTCCGCGAACCGGTTCACGCAGCGCAGCATGGAGAGGACGCAGCTCAGCTTGAGGGAGTAGAGGATCCGGGTCCCCTCCCGGCGGTCCTCCACGATCCCCGCCTCCCGCAGCACCGCCAGGTGCTTGCTGCTGGTGGTGCGGTCGCAGGGGGACAGATCCGCCAGCTCGCAGGCGCACCGCTCCCCCCCCTCCAGAGCCAGCACCATGCGCAGGCGCACCGGATGGGCCAGGGCCTTCAGGAGGTCCGTGCAGGTGTCCAGATCCAGGTGGGGCTCGTGGGGTTCCGTCATGGCCGATCCTCCTTCATGCTATGTGGCAAAAATACCACACTACGTGGGGTTGTCAATCCCCAGGCGTTTCCAAGCTGTAACGTTTTCATCTTGACGTCCCCCCCGGGACCCGGTAGGTTCGGGGCACTTGGGGCCAGGGAGGGATGGGCATGGAGCGGACTCGGGTTTTGTTCCTGTGCGGGAGGAATACGGCGCGAAGCCAGATGGCGGAGGCCTTTCTGAACCATCTGGGCGGGGACCGGTTCGAGGGGGAGAGCGCGGGGCTGGAGGCGGGAGAGGCACTGCACCCCCTGGCGGTACGGGTCATGGCGGAGGTGGGGATCGATATGGCCGCCCAGAGGCCCAAGCGGGCCTTCGACCTCTTCCAGGAGGGGCGACTCTACGACACGGTAGTGGCGGTGTGCGACGCCGCCGTGGCGGACCGATGTCCCGTGTACCCCGGGGTGACCCGGCGGCTTTCCTGGCCCTTCCCGGACCCCGCCGCGACGGAGGGTACGGAGGAGGAGCGCCTGGAGCAGGTGCGGCGCATCCGGGACCAGATCCGATCCGCCGTGGAGAAACTGGTGGCTTCGGAAAGCGGCGCGGATCCGGAGAACTGAGTCTGTTCGGAGTGGACCGGGGCCTTCGGGCCCCGTTTTTTCGGGGAATATGCTTGCACGTGCAACTAATTTTCCCTATGCTGGTTCCGGGGGGGATGGACATGGACGGATGGACACCCGGGCGGAGGATCTCCACCCTCTACCGGCGCTGCCAGCGTCACCTGGACCGGCGCTTCGAGGCGGAGGGGATCCCGGCGGGGCACGGCCTGTACCTGTATCTGGTGGAGCTGTCCCGGGGGGACGGGGTGACCCAGGTGGAGCTGGCCCAGAGGCTGGCCCTGGACCCCGCCTCGGTGACCCGCTCCCTGAAGCGCCTGGAGGAGCAGGGATGGGTGGAGCGCTGCCCCGGGGAGGACGGGCGGCAGCGTCGGGTTTCCCTGACCCCGGGGGGGCGGGCGATCCTGCCCCGGATCCGGGAAATCTTGAAGGAGTGGGACGATCTGGCGGCCCGGGGGTTGACCCGGGAGGAGAAGACCGCCCTGGAGGCCCTGCTGGGCCGCATGGCGACGAACCTGGAGGAGGGGTACCCATGAGCGGACGGGGCATGGAAGAGGCGCGGCGACGGGACGGGGGGGACCCCCTGGCCCGGTTCCGGGGGCGGTTCCACATCCCCCCGGGGACCCTGTACATGGACGGCAACTCCCTGGGGCTGGCGTCGGAGGACGCCCTGGCCTCCCTGGAGCGGGCGGCGGCCTCCTGGCGGGATCTGGGGATCCGGGGCTGGCTGGAGGCGAAGCCCGACTGGTTCACCTACGGGGAGCGCCTGGGGGCCAAGATGGCCCCGTTGGTGGGGGCCTTCCCCGACGAGGTGGTGCTGGTGGGGTCCACCACCGCCAACCTCCACTCCCTGGCAGCCACCTTCTACCGCCCCCAGGGAACCCGTCGGCGGATCCTGGCGGATGAACTGAACTTCCCCTCGGACCTCTACGCCCTGGCCAGCCAGGTGCGCCTCCACGGGGGGGACCCGGAGCGGGACCTGATCCTGGCCCGAAGTGCCGATGGCCGCACCCTGGACGAGGAGGCTCTCATCGCCCTCATGGACGACACGGTGGCCCTGGCGGTGTTCCCCTCGGTGCTCTACCGCAGCGGCCAGCTCCTGGACCTGCGGCGGCTTGCCGAGGCGGCCCACCGGCGGGGCATCGTCATCGGTTTCGACTGCGCCCACTCCGCAGGGGCGGTGCCCCATCGGCTCCATGACGACGACGCGGACTTCGCCTTCTGGTGCACCTACAAGCACCTCAACGGGGGCCCCGGGTCCCCGGCGGGGCTGTTCCTGCACCGGCGGCACTTCGGCAGGGAGCCCGGGCTGGCGGGGTGGTTCGGCACCGTGAAGGAGCGGCAGTTCGACCTGGCGGTGGACTTCGAACACCAGCCCAGCGCCGGGGGCTGGCAGATGGGCACCCCCTGCATCCTCTCCGCCGCCGCCCTGGACGGGGCCCTGGACCTCTTCGCCGAGGCGGGGATGGAATCGGTGCGGGCCAAGTCCCTGGAGCTTACCGGGTTCCTGCTGGACCAGGCGGAAGCCCGGCTGACCCCCCTGGGGTTCCGGGCGGGCACCCCCCGGGAACCGGAGCGCCGGGGCGGACATGTGGCCCTGGAGCACCCGGAGGGCTGGCGGATCTGCTGCGCCCTCAAGGCCCGGGGCATCGTGCCGGACTTCCGTCCCCCCCAGGTGGTGCGTCTGGCCCCGGTGGCCCTGTACACCACCTTCGAGGAGGTGGAGCGCACCGTGGCGGCGCTGGAGGAAATCGTCCGAAACCGGAAATACGAGGCTTTCTCGGCAGCCCGGGCGGCGGTGTCGTAGGGGTTTCGTGCGTCGATCCCTCAGCCGTCCATCCCGCTCCCTTTCCCCCTGCGGGGAAAATTCCATCTGACGGCCTTCGAACGGCTGGGCCAGCTCGGAGCCATCCTAACGACGATCGTTTTTGGGGGAACCGCCGCAACCCTGGCGCTCCACGGCGCCAAAGGAGTAGCGATCATCCTGGCGGGATCCCCCTGGCGTCGATGATCCTGGCCTTTCTTGAGCAACGGCACATCTCACGCAAGAAGCAGGACTAACCTAGGCCGCCCCCCTCGGGGCGGCCTTTTTCAAGCCGATCCCCTCCTGTTGTTCCCTGCCTTCCGAATCCGCAAAGACGTCTTCCAGTGTTCGCAGGGCTTTCCCTTTCGATCCTCTCGTGGTTCCTTAAGCAAGGAAATGTTGCCTTGTATGGGAATCGTATTAGGGAACCGAGAGCGATTCATGATGAAACTCCATGTATGTGGTATACCTGGTGAGGTTGCCTTGCTCCTGCCCTGATGTCCGGCAGTTTACGTCCTTGCTCGCAGGTGGTCTTTGAGGCTTGAAACGGGTGTGGTGGTTTCCAGGTCAAGAGTGCGGGAGTGGTAGGTTGCATATGAGGGGTCCCGAAAAGCGGACCATGGGCTAAGCTAAGGGCGGAATTGGCGGTCACGAGCCTGGCTCAAAAGGAGGTCGCGCAAGGTGGAACCGCTTGCGGATAGAGTCATACGAGGAATCAGCCAGGCTGCCGGGCGGTACTACCGGCTTGTCGTGCTGGTGGCCCCGGCTGGTGCGGGCAAGACCGCGGCACTCCAGGATGTCCACGAACGCACTGCGGTTCCTCTGATCAACGTCAATCTCGAACTTTCCCGACGTATGCTCGACCTCACGGAGCGGCAGCGGACATTGCTGTTGCCCCGCCTCCTCGCAGAGATTGTGGGCACATTCGCTTCCGATGTGGTTTTTCTGGACAACATCGAGGTTCTCTTCGATGTCTCGCTCAAGCAGGACCCGTTGCGGCTCCTGCAGGGACTCTCCCGGAACAGAACCGTGGTTGCGGCCTGGAGCGGCTCCGTCGACGGAGAGCACATGGTTTATGCGACGCCGGACCACCCCGAGCATAAACGATATCCCTTGCGGGATTTTCTGGTCGTGAACCCGGAGGCCGTTGCATGAGGGCAAGGAGCGAAAGCGCAGGAGGGCAGAAACGATGAAATACGGAGACTTGATCCAGTTCGAGCCTATCGAGTCCGTGGTCCAGCTGCGGGATGCCGACGAGGCCACCGTTGCCCGACAGCTTGTCCAGACCTACGTAATCTCCTCGGAAATGGCCGAGAAGTTGGTCAGCCTGGTCGTCCCTCAGCTTCAGTTCGACCAGCCCATGGATAACAAAGGGTTACTGGTCGTGGGCAACTACGGCACCGGAAAATCGCACCTCATGTCCGTGATCTCCGCCCTGGCTGAAAACGGCGACCTCGTGGCGCACCTGAACGATAAGAGCGTGGCAAGCGCCGTGAGCGGGATCAGCGGGCGCTTCAAGGTGATCCGGGCGGAACTGGAAGCGACCACAATGCCTCTGCGCGATTTTGTGTGCCAACAGCTTGAGGAGCACCTCGCCACATGGGGAATCTCGTTTTCGTTCCCACCACAAGAACAACTTTTGAGCCATAAGCGAGCCTTTGAAGAGATGATGTCTGCGTTTCACCAAGAGTACCCCGATTATGGATTGCTTGTTGTGGTAGACGAATTGCTTGACTATTTGAGAACCCGAGACGACCACCAGATTATTCTGGATCTCAATTTTCTCCGTATTTTGGGTGAAGTATGCAAGGACTTGCGATTTCGTTTTATGGCGGGTGTCCAAGAGGCGGTTTTTGAATCAGGGCGTTTTCAGTTTGTTGCAGACACGCTCCGCCGGGTGAAGGACCGCTTCGAGCAGATCCTCATCGCCCGCAAGGACGTCAAGTTCGTGGTGGCCGAGCGTCTGCTCAAAAAGACCGTCGACCAGCAGGCGAAAATCCAGGGGTACCTGGCTCCTTTTGCCAAGTTTTATGGCCGGATGAACGAGCGCATGGACGAATTCGTGCGCCTCTTTCCCGTTCACCCCGACTACATCGACACCTTCGAACGGATCACCGCAGTGGAAAAACGCGAGGTACTCAAGACCCTGTCCCTGTCCATGAAGCGGCTCCTGGACCAGAACGTGCCAGAAGACCGGCCTGGAGTCATCGCCTATGACAGCTACTGGGCCAGCCTGCGCGAGGACTCGTCCTTCCGCACCGTTCCGGACATCAAGTCGGTCATTGATTGCAGCATGGTGCTGGAGTCGCGCATCCAGCAGGCCTTCACCCGTCCTGTCTACACCCCGCTGGCGACCCGACTCATCCACGCACTCTCGGTCCACCGGCTTACGACGGGCGATATCTACGCTCCTTTGGGTGCGACGGCGGAGGAGCTGCGCGACGGATTGTGTCTCTTCCAACCGGGTATCGAGGAACTAGGCGGAGATCCGGCCGATGACCTGCTTTCTCAGGTGGAGACCGTCCTGCGGGAAATCCACAAGACGGTGAGCGGGCAGTTCATTTCGTCCAATCCGGATAACCGCCAGTATTACCTGGACCTCAAGAAGACCGACGACTTCGACGCGCTGATCGAGAAGCGGGCCGAGAGCCTCGATCCTTCGCAACTCGACCGCTACTACTACGAAGCGCTCCGGCGAGTCATGGAGTGCACGGATCAGACCTACGTCACGGGCTACAAGATCTGGCAGCACGAGCTTGAATGGCTGGAGCGCAAGGCCGCGCGACAGGGATACCTTTTCTTCGGTGCCCCCAACGAGCGCTCCACCGCGGTGCCGCCGCGAGACTTCTACCTCTATTTCCTCCAGCCCTTTGACGCGCCGCATTTCAAGGACGAGAAAAAACCCGAAGAGCTGTTCCTGCGCCTGGTGAACATGGATGAGGGATTTCGCGTCGCCCTTCGAAACTACGCCGCCGCCCTGGACCTTGCATCCACCTCGTCGGGTCATGCCAAGTCCGCCTACGAATCCAAGGCATCGAATTCCCTGCGCGATCTCGTCCAGTGGCTCCAAAAGAACATGACCACGGCTTTTGGGGCCACCTATCAGGGAAGGACCAAAGGGCTGACCGAATGGGTCGCCAAGGGGAAAACGATCCGAGAGCTATCTGGCATCCAATCCCATGAACGAATCAACTTCCGCGATTTGGTGAACACCATCGCGGGTGTTTGCCTTGACGTACAGTTCCGGGATCAGGCTCCCGAATACCCGTTCTTCTCGGTGCTCATCACGGGAGCGAACCGACCCCAGGCTGCGCAGGACGCCCTGCGTGCCATCGCCGGACAGAGTCGCACCAAACAGGCCACGGCGGTGCTGGATGCCCTGGAGCTTCTCGACGGGGAGCGCCTGGATCCCTCCCGGTCCAGATACGCTCAATACATCCTTGAAGTTGCCCAAAAAAAGGGGCCCGGACAGGTCGTCAACCGAGCCGAGCTGATCCAAGACGTTCTTGGCGTGGAATACCTGGCACCGCAACGGTTGCGCCTCGAACCCGAATGGGTCGTGGTGGTGCTGGCAGCACTGGTCTACGCCGGCGAGGTGGTCCTCTCCGTCCCGGGCAGGAAGTTCGATGCCACGGATCTGGCGCAACTGGCCGGGACGGGCATCGACGAACTGACCCAGTTCAAGCACATCGAACGGCCCAAGGATTGGAACCTCCCGGCACTCAAGGCGCTTTTCGAACTGCTCGACCTCATACCGGGCATGGCGCAACTGGTTACCCAGGGCAAGGACGAACCGGTTCAGGCGCTGCAGAAGGCCGTCACCAACGCCGTCGAGCGGCTGGTGCTGGTGCAGCGGAGCATGCAGACCGGATTGTTCTTCTGGGGCCGCAGCCTGCTGGGTGAAGAGGAGGTCAAGAAGCTCCGCGCGAAACTGGACGAGACCAAGGTCTTTCTCGAATCCCTTCAGGTCTACACCACCACCGGTAAGCTCAAGAACTTTCGCTACGATGTCTCGGAAGTGACCGCACAACGGAACGGACTCGAATCCCTTGCCGAAATCAGGTCGCTTGAGGAACTGGTGGGGGATCTCGGCTCGATGGCCTCGTACCTCTTCACCGCCGAGGCCGTCCTGCCCGCCGGACATGAATGGATCGACAAGATGAGGGCTACGCGGGGCGAAATCCTCGACCAGATCGGGGACCCGGCCAAGCGGAGCGCTGCGGCATTCCGCCAGCAGACGAAGGCAAAGCTCGGCGACCTCAAGAGGGCCTACCGGCAGGCCTACCTTTCCCTGCACGCCAAAGCGCGTCTCGGGGTGAACGAGGACAAGCGCAAGGCTCGGCTCGCGGTTGACGAGCGGCTTAAGAACCTGCAGAAACTCTCCACCATCGACCTGATGCCCCGTCAGCACCTCTCGGATTTCCAGAGCCGGCTTGCCGAATTGAAGAGCTGCTTTGTGCTCACGGAACAGGAACTGGAGGCGTCGCCGGTCTGCCCGCATTGCAACTTCAAGCCGGGCGCGGAACCGCCCACGGTCCCTGCTTCGGCGACGCTGGATGCCCTGGACGGGGAGCTCGACAAGCTCGTGGAGGATTGGACCCGGACGCTGCTTGCCAACCTCGATGATCCCGCCACCAGGGAGAACCTGAGCCTGCTCAAGCCTGAGCCGCGCGTGCTGGTGGACGGCTTCATCAAAAAGCGGGCCCTGCCGGACGACCTGGATCCGCATTTTCTCCACGCCCTGCAGGAAGTGCTTTCCGGCCTCACCAAGGTCTCGGTCAAGACCGCGGACCTGCGCAACGCCCTGCTCTTGGGCGGCTCCCCGGCCACCCCGACGGAGATGAGGAAGCGGTTCGAGGAATACCTGGACGGGTTGGTCAAAGGCCAAGAACCCGGCAAGGTAAGAATCGTGCTGGAGTAGGGATTTCCCATGGACAGGAGCGAACACGAAATCAAGACGATCCTGGATCGGGGAGAGACCCTGATAACCGAGTTTAAAAGCGACACCAAGAGGTTGCCGGATCGCGATCTTGTGGCGGCGGTGGTGGCCATGGCCAATACCGAAGGTGGACTGATTCTTTTGGGAGTCGAGGATGACGGAAGCGTTACGGGCGTTCAGCCCAGTCATCGAGATACCACGGGACTCAAGGCGCTGATCGCCAACCGCACCAGCCCATCGGTAGCCATCTCCACGGAAATCATCGAGCGGGACGAGACGAGGATTCTCGCCATCACCGTGCCGAAGTCTCGTTCCATCGTGTCAACCACGGACGGACTCGTGGTGCGTCGCCGCCTCATGGCTTCCGGCAGCCCCGAGGCCGTGCCCTTTTACCCTCACGAGTTTATCCAGCGCCAGGCCAGCTTGGGGTTGGTTGATCCCTCGGCCATGCCTCTGGTGTCCCTCAGCGCCGAAGACCTGAACCCCCTTGAACGACAACGCATACGCGAAGCCATCCGCCGCTACGGCGGTGATACGACGCTCCTGCCTTTGGCCGACGAAGAACTGGACGGGGCATTGGGGCTTGTGACGGTCGTGGAGGGGGTTCGCCGCCCGACCGTTGCGGGGTTGCTCCTTCTGGGGCACGAAGAAACGATCCGTCGGCATATTCCCGCCCACGAAGTCGCCTTTCAGGTCCTGGAGGGGACAGGGGTCCACGTCAACGAGTTCTTCCGCAAACCCCTTCTGCAAACCTTCGAGGAAGTGGAGCTGCGTTTCAAGGCCCGGGTTGTGGAACAGGAAATCCAAGTCGGCCTTTTTCGGGTACCCATCCCCAACTATGACCGCCGGGCCTTTCGGGAAGGGTTCGTCAATGCGCTGGTCCATCGGGACTATGCGCGATTGGGTGCCGTGCACGTGCGGCTGGATGACGACGGTCTCGCCATTGTCAGTCCGGGAGGGTTCATCGAAGGCGTGACCCTGCACAATCTGCTGGTGGCACCGCCGCGCTCCCGGAATCCTATCCTGGTCGATGTGGTCAAAAGAATCGGCCTGGCCGAACGCACCGGACGAGGCATCGACCGGATTTATGAAGGGATGCTGCGTTATGGCCGACCGGAGCCGGACTACTCCATGTCGGACGCTTTTTCCGTGGCGTTGTGCATGTCTCGCGCCGATGGGGATCCCTCTTTTCTTGAGATGGTCCTTGCCTATGAGTCGCGCACCAATGGGTCGATGCCCCTCGATAGCTTGATCATCCTTTCCCGGTTGCATCAGGAACGCCGCCTCACCACAGCCGATTTGGCCGCAAGCACCCAGAAACCGGAATCCTCGACGCGCGCTACCCTTGAAAAGCTGTTGGAGGCCGGGATGATCGAAGCGCAGGGCACGGGGCGCGGACGATCCTATATGCTTGGTGCCAAGGTTTACAAGAAAACCGGTCAGAAGGCAGCCTATGTCCGACAGGCCGGTTTCGATTCCCTCCAGCAGGAGCAGATGGTGCTGGCCTACATCGGGAAACATGGTTCCATCAAACGGGGCGAGGCGATGGAGTTGTGCCGGTTGACGGGTCCCCAGGCCTACTACCTGCTTCATCGTCTCGCCCAACAAGGGAAGATCCGCAAGCAGGGGGAAAGGCGCCATGCGCTCTATACACGAGAACCATAAGCTATGCATATGTGTTATCGTTGCTTTGCACGAGTGTATGGCGAGTGCATCGAAATCCCGGGAATGAAGGGGAAGTCATGAAGAACGATCCCAACAACCAGAGCGATCTCTTTCAAACGTCCCCATCCGCGAGCGATTCGGGATCTGTGGAATGCCTGGGCATGACGTTTCCCAGCGATGAGGCGCGGCGAAAGCACTTCCTTGCCCTTCTGCGGGAGAAACTCCAGGAACCGGAGTTCCGAAAGGGCGAAGGATTCCCCATCGGCTCGGACGAGGACATCCTGGCGCTGTCCGATCCGCCCTACTACACCGCCTGCCCGAACCCCTGGATTGCCGACTTCGTCAGCCACTACGGCAAGCCCTACGACCCGAGCACGCCCTACCGCCGGGAGCCCTTCGCCGTGGATGTGAGCGAGGGAAAGACGGACCCCATCTACAAGGCCCATTCGTACCACACGAAGGTGCCCCATCTGGCGATCATGCCGTCCATTCTGCACTACACCGAACCGGGGGATGTGGTTTTGGACGGGTTTTGCGGTTCGGGCATGACGGGGGTGGCCGCGCAGATGTGCAGCCACCGGGGGGTGGTCGAATCGCTGGGCTACCGGGTGGACGACGACGGAACCATCCTGCGGCGGGAGGCTGCCGAAAACGGCGAGGCGGACTGGAAACCCGTTTCGAAGCTTGGTTCACGCAGAGTCGTGCTGAACGACCTGTCCCCCGCCGCGACGTTCATCGCCGCCAACTACACCCTGCCCTTTGACGTCCGGGAGTTCGCCCGCGCGGGAAGACGGATCCTCGATGAAGTGGAAAGCGAAATCGGATGGATGTACCGGACGCTCCGGACCGATGAAAAAGGGGCGACCGGCGAATCGCCGGAAACCTGGGCCAAAGCGCTCGATGCCTGCCGGACGACGGAAGAAATCCGTTTCCTTCTCGCTTCTCGGCCCTCGGCGTTCGGCACCGTCGAGTACACCGTCTGGAGCGAGGTGTTCACCTGTCCCGACTGCTCGGGGGAAGTGGTTTTCCTGGACGAAGCCCTCGACGACGAGACCAAGCGCGTCCGGGAAACCTTTCCGTGCCCCCACTGCGGGAGCGAATTGACCAAGAAGCGCCTGGAGCGTTGTGTGGAAACGCGCCTCGATCCTCAATCCCATACAACCATTCGCACCCCGAAACGGCGGCCGTCGCTGATCTCGTATGGGATGGGGAAAAAGCGACATGAAAAGGTCCCGGATGCATTCGACCTGAAGGTTCTCAAGAAGATTGAAGAACTGCCTTTCCCGCAGGAATTGCCTACCGACCGGATGATGCACGCCCCGGAAGACGAAGAGAATTGGGGGGATAAATGGCGTGCGGGCACCGCTTCCTTCACCCACGTCCATCATCTGTTCCTGCCCCGGGCCGCCCACGCATTAGCCCTGCTTTGGCGCAAGGCCATTGCGCATCCCGACGCGAGAATGCGGAATATGTTGCTGTTCTTTGTGGAGCAGGCGATATGGACAACATCCGTGCTTAATAGATACCAACCGCAAGGATATAAGCAGGTTAACAAATATTTGCCGGGGGTATATTACTTACCCTCTCAAAATTGTGAATTATCGCCGTGGTATGCGATAGCTGCTCGTGGGGAGCGAATTGCCAAGACGTTCACAAACTTCTCCTCGATGCAGGGAAATACTGGGATTTCTACGAACACAGCAACTTGTCTTAGAGTGCCGGATGAAGGAATCGACTACATCTTCACTGACCCACCTTTCGGAGATAATCTGGCCTACGGAGAATTGAATTTCCTCGTCGAATCCTTCCATCGATGCTTCACCAACATGGAGCAGGAAGCCATCGTCAGCCCCCACCAGAAAAAGGGGCTTTCCGAATACCAGGGACTCATGCGCCGATGCTTTGCGGAGTATTGTCGTGTGCTGAAACCGGGACGATGGATGACCGTGGTGTTTCACAACTCCCGTAACGCGGTCTGGACCGCCATTCAGGAGTCTCTGCAAGTTGCCGGATTCGTCGTCGCCGACGTCCGGGTCCTGGATAAGCAACAAGGCTCGTTCAACCAGGCTGTCGCAACAGGTTCGGTCAAGCAGGATCTCGTCATTTCCGCCTACAAACCCAACGGGGGGCTGGAAGACCGATTCAAGCTGGAGGCGGGGACGGAGAACGGGGTCTGGGACTTCGTCCGCACCCATCTGCGCCAACTGCCGGTGTTTGTATCCCGGGACGGTCTGGCCGAAGTGGTTGCCGAACGCCAGAATTACCTGCTCTTCGACCGCATGGTGGCCTTCCACGTCCAGCGCGGCGTCACCGTGCCCCTGTCCGCGGCGGAGTTCTATGCCGGGCTGCCCCAGCGCTTTTCTGAGCGGGACCGCATGTACTTTCTTCCCGAGCAGACCGCCGAGTACGACAAAAAGCGGCTGACCGTCCGGGAGGTCTTGCAGCTCCAGTTTTTCGTCATCGACGAGTCTTCGGCCATCCAGTGGCTCCGGCAGCAGCTTCTGAACAAGCCCCAGACCTTCCAGGAACTCCATCCGCAGTTCCTCAAAGAGATCGGCGGCTGGCAAAAGCACGAGAAGCCGTTGGAGCTCTCCGAGCTGCTGGAACAAAACTTTCTTCGCTATGACGGCAAGGGAGAGGTGCCAAACTCGATCCATGGCTACCTCTCGTCGAATTTCAAAGAGCTTCGCAACCTCCCCAAGGACGACGAGAACCTCCGCACCAAGGCCAAGGACCGTTGGTATGTGCCCGACCCCAACAAGGCCAGAGATCTGGAGGGCGCCTCTAGAAATCCGACCATCTGCGACTGAAGGAGCCCCATCAAGGGTAGTACACTGAACCAATCGGGAGTCTCCCGGGAGAAGAAACACCGAAGCCCACCAGGAGAGGTGGTCCTGAGAAGATGCGCCAGGGGAAACTGTTCTTCGAAGAGATGGCCTATCAGCGACTGGACAAGGGTAAGGATCCCTTGGTGACCCTTGCGGAGACGGTGGACTGGCGTATTTTCGAAGAACCCCTTCGGGCCTTCCGGGAGAGCCTGCGGACCACCGACTCCCCTGCGGGTCGCAAACCCTTCGACCCCCTGTTGATGTTCAAGATCCTGGTGCTCCAGTCCTTGTACAACCTGTCGGACGACGCCATGGAATACCAGATTCGAGACCGCCTCTCCTTCCAGCGCTTCTGCGATCTTTCCCTGGAGGACCGGGTCCCCGACGCCAAGACGCTGTGGCTGTTTCGGGAACAGTTGACCCAAGCGGGTCTGGTGGAACTCCTCTTCGCCCGGTTCGATGAAGCCCTTCGCCAGATGGGGTTGGAGGCCCGGAAGGGACAGATCGTGGATGCCTCCCTGGTCAGCGTCCCCATCCAGAGAAACAGCCGGGAGGAGAACCGACAGATTCGGGAAGGCAACCCACCCCAGGAATGGAGCGAAGCCAAGTCTCGCCAGAAGGACACCGAAGCGAGATGGACTGTGAAGAACGGCAAGAGCACCTTCGGGTACAAGAACCACATCGAGGCGGACGTCTCCTGCAAACTCATTCGGCGTTATGCCGTCACCCCCGCCTCGGTGCACGACAGCCAGGTTTTCAAGGAATTGCTGGATCCCGGGAACACCAGCAAAGACGTCTGGGCAGATGCGGCCTACCGTTCCGCTTCCCACCTGGAGTACCTGCGCCAGGAGGGGTACCGGGAGCACATCCAGAGGAAGGGGACCTCGGGGCACCCCCTGACCGGATGGGAGAAACAGGGCAACCGCACCCGATCTCGAACCCGCAGCCGGGTGGAACACATCTTTGCGGCCCAGAAACAGCAGGCGGGGACCCTTCTGCTGCGCAGCATCGGCCTGGCCCGAGCAAAGGCCCGCATCGGCCTTCGCAACCTGATCTACAACCTCCAGCGCTTCACCTACTTGGTGACGCAGGTCTACGTATGGGCCTGAGGGGCAAGAGTGGCCCCTGATCCCTGGGAAAAGCCCTCCAGGGGGAGAGCCGAGCCCCAGCAGAGCCTACATGGGGGTGCACCCCGTCTGTTGCACGCAAAAGCGGTTCGAAAAACGGGTTTTGTAGAGGTTCCCTGGAGAAGCTCCGGGAACGGTCGCTGCTCCGGGAGTTCGACGCGTACAAGTCCCCCGGCACGAAGAAGCTCAGGCAGTTCCGCCACGAGGCGGTTCGGGCGGGATTCAAGAAAGCCTGGCAGGAACGCGATTACGCCGTCATCGTCGCCGTGGCCGGCAAGATTCCCGAGAGCGTCCTCCAGGAAGACCCCAAGCTCCTCATGTGGTACGACCAGGCAGTCACCCGCTCGGAGGAGGCGTGAAGCATGCACTTTTATTATTTGGACGAGGCTGGTTGTACCGGATGTGACTTCACAAACCAAGAACAACCTATATTTGTCCTTGGTGGCATAAGCGTGCGCGATGAAGGCTGGAACTCCACGCAAGAGGCGATGGTGGCGATAATTAAGAGTTATTTTGGTGGAGCAATTCCTGGTAATTTTGAATTACACGCAACGCAACTGCTTTCTCCAAATGGAGATGGGCATTTTGAAGGTCATGAGAGAGAGCGTCGAAACAAACTCGCGAAGGATATCCTTGGTTTATTGGCTGGACGTAGCCACGATGTCCACTTGTACGCCATAGATAAGTCTAAGTTGAATTCTATTTCCTGCGGCGTGGAGATGCCCTACAATACCAAAACACCCTATTATTTGGCATACGATTACCTAATGACGTACATCAATTGGTTTTTGAAGACAAAACTTGGTCAATCAGCTCGCGGTATGCTCATCATCGATGCAAAAGACCAGTATCATGCCGAAATTGAGCGAATTACCCGGATAAGACGTTTTGAAGGACCTGTATCCCGTCGTATTAAGTGGATTGTGGAGTTTAGCTACCCTATAGATTCTAAAAAGAACCCAATGGTTCAGTTGTCGGACTTGATTGTGTTTTGTTCCAAAAAATTTCTGGAAATCGACGGTGGTTATCGCGAAACCTACCCGGAAAATGTAAAAAAATTCTACGCAGAGTGTTATATGCTGATACACAATCGTATTCGAAGGAAGGGCCTGGTTGACCGAGAAGGGCGAGACATGGGCCAAATGAATAGTTTTCTGAGGGATATTCAGTCAAAGCCGGTTGATCGATGGAAAAAGAAATACAATATTTGAATATTGTCGGATGGTGTTATGGCCTTGGGCGCGGATAGCTCTGTCGGGTTATCAAGCTCAGATGTTCTGGGATGAGGAGAAACCGCCCAAATTGGAATCCTGGCCAACGATCAGGTGCGCGTGACCTCCCAAAGTCCCCATTTATCCGGACAGGGTATCGTTGCTTGTGTGCCAGGTGAAGGGTGGTGTCCATGAGTAGCTGGCGCGATCAAATCCTGGGGGAATTCACCCCGAAGGTCGTCCGTTTGACCCTGGTGGCCGATCCGGACGGACTCCTCCTCGAAGAAGGGATTCTCGAAGGCATCCGCGAGCGGGGATTCGAGCTGATCCCGTTTGAAGATCCCATCGCGTTCCGTTACGCTTACGAGTCGAAGTTCCGCTCCCGCTGGGACCGGGGCGAGCACACGGACCTGGTCGTCGTGTTGCGCTCCCAGGGCAGCGACCTCGGAGGGGTGCCCTACGACCTCCTTCAGGCAGGGCGCAGGCTTTCCTTCAGCCTGGGCGACCTCTTCCCGAATCTGAGCTATCCGGTTGTGGCTGCTTTGGATCGCGGGGATCTGGACGCTTTGTATGAGGCGCAACAACGGCATGTCCCCGGTCTCCTGGGCGAGAACGCGACGAAGGAGTTCGTCCTCCGGCACGTCTTTGAAATCGCGCCCGAGCTGATCAAACAGCCATCGGACCTCCTGCGGGTGCTGCTGCGTCGTCACTACCGCGGACAGAGAATCCCGGCGGATCTCGATGGGCGCTTCCTCCAGCTTCTGCGCCAGAACAACGTCTTCGACGATTGGCCCCTCGAGACGCTGGTCCCGGATCGGGAGGTTTTTTTCGCCTTTCTCCAGGAGCGCTGGCCGGTTTTCCTGGATCGGGAAGCCGCCATCGGGACATCCAGGGTTTGCCAAAAGAAAGATCCCCAGGAGTTCTCCATCCACGGGCCTGTCGCACTTCCCTTCGACCATCATGATGTCCGGGTCTACATCGACAATCTCTTCGTTGAGGGGCTGCTGCACTCCGTTCCCCACGAGCATGCGGACACCCTGTCGAAAACGTGGGTGGCCATTGGAGTTCGGACCGTTCCCTTCGAAGACAGGTTCCGTCGTCTGGGCAAGCTGATCGACAATCTGGAGGTGTCCATTCCGGCCGAGGACGCGAAGCACACGGATTGGTTCCACTTTGCCCGCGGATGGGCGGAGGCGATCCTGCTGGCGCACGATCCGGCCGAGGCGATTCCCGAAATGACGAGCGAACGCATCCGGGCCTTGCAGGCACAGGTGGATGCCGGTTTTGCAGGTTGGCTCTTTAAGAGGTATGCGGGGCTTGTCAATCTGCCACCGGTGCCTCCGGTCATGTTGCATCACCTCCCGCGGTTTCTTGCCCGCCAAATGGGAGAAGACCGCACCGCCAAGATGGCACTGATCGTGGTGGACGGCCTTGCCTTGGACCAATGGCTGGTGGTCCGGGAAGCACTTGCCTCAAAACAGCCAGGACTGCGATTCCGAGAGCAGGCAGTCTTTGCCTGGGCCCCGTCTCTCACCTCTGTCTCGCGACAGGCGACCTTCTCTGGCAAGGCGCCGCTCTTTTTCCCGGACAGTATCCAGACCACGGACAAGGAGCCATCTCTCTGGGCGCAGTTTTGGGCGGATCAGGGGCTTATGCCCCATGAGGTTGTCTACCTCAAAGGGCTGGGGGACGCTGGGCTGGAGAACCTTTCCGAGGCGCTTTCTCATCCCCGGGCAAGGGTCGCCGGGCTGGTTGTGGACAAGGTCGACAAGATCATGCACGGGATGGAAATGGGTACCGCCGGGATGCACAACCAGGTGTGCCAATGGGCCAAGCAGCCGTACCTGAACGCACTCCTCAATTTGCTCTTGGATCGAGGTTTTCGCGTCTATCTGACTTCCGATCACGGCAACGTAGAGGCTATCGGTTGTGGTCGTCCCTCCGAAGGGGCTGTGGCGGATCTCCGCGGAGAACGAGTCCGCGTCTATCCCGACGCGGTCCTTCGCGGCAAAGTGAAGGAGCGCTTCCCTGCGGCGTTGGAATGGGGAACCGCGGGGCTCCCGGAGGATTTCTTTGCTCTGCTGGCCCCTGCTCGGCAGGCGTTTGTCCAAGAAAGGCAGCACACGGTGAGCCACGGAGGGGTTTCCGTGGAGGAACTCATCGTCCCTCTTGTCCAGATCGAGAGGCGGAGCGAATGACCAGGGGGATCGACCAGATCGGATTCAGTCAGCGGGTACGTCTGGAATGGCTTGAGCAGACGGCCAACCTGGTCCTGGCAGGGAACGACAAGGCTTCTGTCAAGGATGCCTTGCAGGAGCTGCTGAAGGATAAGGTGTCCGTAGGAGGCCAGGCCGAACGAGGCAATCGGGAGAAAATCATCACGATTCTCCTGAAGACGTGGTTTTCGGTTCCGAGGGAGCTTGAGCCGTTGCGCGTCGAAGGTCTGGAACTCCTCAAAGGTGTTCCTCGACGCGATCATCTGGCCGTTCACTGGGGGATGGTCATGGCTGCCTACCCGTTCTGGTCGGAGGTTGCCATCCAAACCGGTCGTCTTCTGCGGCTTCAGGGTTCTGTTGCTGCGATGCATCTTCAGCGCCGGATCCGCGAGCAATACGGCGAACGGGAGACGGTTTTCCGAGCGGCCCGCCGCGTGCTGCGTTCGTACCTGGACTGGGGTGTGCTTCAGGAGACCGGCGCAAAAGGTGTCTATTCCGCCGGGATAACGCTGGCCGTTGAGGATTCTCGACGGATCGCTTGGTTGGCAGAAGCATCTCTCCACGCTCGGGCAAGCGGTTCCGCTCCGCTGAAAGATCTGATCGCCAGCCCGAGCCTCTTTCCGTTCCGGATCAGGCTGGTTCAAGCCGAAAGCCTTGTGGCCGCGTCATCCAGACTCGATCTTCTCCGCCACGGGTTGAACGACGACCTGGTCATGCTGCGGAAGCAGATTGGATAATTCTGGAGTGAAGACAGATGCCTGCCTCTCAATAAGAGGAAGGTGCTGGAAAGGAGCCTCAGGGAGCACTTTGTCCCTTCAATTCACCAGAAAGAACACCCCCGCGCCAGCTAGGTAGCCCAGAAAAGCCAGGGGGGAGAAGCGCTTCAGGTAGTAGGAGAAGGGGATCTTCTCCAGGCCCATCACCGTGACCCCCGAGGCGGAGCCGATGATGAGCAGGCTGCCTCCGGTGACGGCGCAGTAGGCCAGGAAGGTCCAGAAGACCCCGTTGGCGGCGAAGGCTCCCGTGTGGGCCACGGGGTACATGCCCATGGTCCCCGCCACCAGGGCCACGTTGTCCAGGAAGGACGAGCAGATTCCCAGGACGAAGGCGATGGTCTCGGGTCGGGGGAACCAGGCGTTGAGGAGCTTCGACAGGTCTCCCAACTGTCCCGCCGTCTCCAGGGCCCCCACGGCCATGAGGATCCCCAGGAAGAAGAGCACCGTGGTCATGTCCACCCGGGAGAAGGACCCCCCCACCCGAAGGGCCTGCATCTCCTCCTCCGGGCAGTGCCAGTAGAGCCGGTCCGTGTAGACCCACAGGACCACCAGTCCCAGCAGCACCCCCATGAAGGCGGGCAGTTCCAGGACGCTCTGGAGCACCGGCACCAGGGCCAGGGACAGGAGGGCCGTCAGGAGGACCACGTCCCGGGCGCGCCGGGAAATTCGCCCGTCCGCCTCCGGGGTCGTCCGGGCCACCGGGGCGTCCTGGGGCAGCTGGAAGGTGGCCAGGGCCAGGGGCACCAGCAGCATGGCCAGGCTGGAGGGGAGCACGTGGACCACCTGGTGCCCCGCCGTGAGGTTTTCCCCGGTCCACAGCAGCAGGGTGGTCACGTCCCCGATGGGGGACCAGGCCCCTCCTGCGTTGGCGGCGATGACCAGCATGCAGGCGTGCACCAGCCGGGTGTCCCGGTCCGGCACCAGCTTGCGCAGGATGGCCACCATGACGATCACCGTGGCCAGGTTGCCCAGCAGGGCGGAGAGGAAGAAGGCGACCCCGGAGGCCGTCCAGAGGAGTTTTCGCTGGTTCCGGGCGGTGAGGCGCCCCGAGAGGGCCTGGAAGCCCCCGTGGGTGTCCACCAGGTTGATGATGGCCATGGAGCCCAGGACGAAGAACAGGGTCCCCGACACGTCCCCCAGGTGTTGGGTCAGGGCGAACTCGGTGAACTGGTACACCTGGTCGTGGAAGGGCAGGGCCGCGAAGTTGGGGAAGCCCTGGATGAGCCGGGCGATCACCGGATTGGGGTGGTTTCCGAAGATCCCCGTGGCGTCCACCAGGAGCACCCCCCAGAGGAGGATGCACAGCCCCAGGGCCGTGGCGGCCTTGTTCACCCGGAGGCGTTCCTCGAAGGCCACCCCCAGGATCCCCAGGACGAAGAGGAGAGGCATCAGCGCGTACATGGTTCCACCGCCCTTCGCAAGGATGCGACGCGGTCCCATCGTACCATCTCGCCCCCGTGGTAGGCTTACGGATGAAAGGGAGGTGGTTTTTCTGAGCACGACGCTTACGGAAGAACAGATCCGGCGGGCCGAGGAGTTCCACGGCCACTGGTGTCCCGGCCTGGCCTGGGGGCTTCGGGCGGCGGAGTGGGCCCTGCGGGAGGTGGGGTGCGCGGGGGACGAGGACGTGGTGACGGTGGCGGAGACGGACATGTGCGGCGTGGACGCCCTGCAGGTTCTGTTGAGCTGCACTGCGGGCAAGGGAAACCTGCTGATCCGCAACCGGGGCAAGGTGGCTTTCTCGTTCTACCGGAGGGGGGATGGGGTGTCCCTGCGCCTGGTGGCCCGGACTCTGCCGGACCCGGCGGAGGAGGAGACCCGGACCCTGAGGGAGAATCCCTGCCGAACGGCGGAGCAGGAGGCCCGGCTGGGGGAGCTGCGGGCGGCCCGGGCCCGCCGGATCCTGGAGTTGCCCCTGGAGGAACTCTTCGAGCGGAAGGAGACGACGGAACCGGTGCCGCCGGTGGCCCCCATGGAGCCTTCGGTGGTCTGCGCCGCCTGCGGGGAGAAGGTCATGGAGACCCACGCCCGGCTCCGTCGGGGTCGGGTGCTCTGCGAGGCCTGTTTCGAGACGGAGATGCCCCGAAAATAGGGGAGGCGTCAGGTCCGGAAGGGGACGACCACGGGGAAGCCCCCGAACCGGGCCAGCTGGACCGGAAGGTCGTAGACCTCCTCCAGCACGGGGGCGGAGATCTCCTCCCGGGTCAGCAGGTGGCGCACCCGGCCCTTCTTGAGGAAGAGGAACCGGTCTCCGTAGCGGAAGGCGGTGTTCAGGTCGTGGAGGGTGAGGATGACCCCTAGGTCCCGCTCCGCGGCGCAGCGGCGGAGGAGCTGGAGGATTTCCACCTGGTTGCGCAGGTCCAGGTTGCTGGTGGGCTCGTCCAGAAGGAGGATGCGCGGTTCCTGGGCCAGCGCCCGGGCCAGGAGTACCTTCTGGGCCTCCCCGCCGCTCATCTCGTCCAGGGACCTCAGGGCCAGGGACTGAAGTCCCAGGTCCTCCAATGCTCGTTCCACCGCTTCGTGGTCCCGCCGGCTGATCCGTCCCCGGATATGGGGGAGGCGTCCCAGGAGCACCGCGTCGTACACCGCCAGGCGACGGGGTTCGGACCGCTGGGGGACGTACCCCAGGGTCCGGGCGACGTCCTTTGCCCCCAATCGGTCCAGGGGGCGGTCCCCTAGGAGAACGGTCCCCCCGTGGGGGCTCAAGAGGCCGTCCAGGCACCGGAGGAGGGTGGTCTTGCCGGAGCCGTTGGGGCCCAGCAGCACCAGCATCTCTCCGGGGTGGACCCGATGGGAGATCTGCCGGAGCACCTCTCGGGGAGGGTAGCGGAAGTCCAGTCCTTCGGCCTGGAGGATCATAGGGCGTTTTTCCGGAGGACCAGGAAGAGGAACAGGGGCACGCCCAGGAACGACGTGACCACGGAGACCGGGAGGATGCGGGGGGCCAGGAAGGTGCGCGCCCCCAGGTCCGCCAGCAGGAGGATCAGGGACCCCAGGAGGGCGGAGCCGGGAAGAAGGTAGCGGTGGTCGTCCCCCAGCAGGCCCCGGAGCAGGTGGGGACCCAAAAGCCCCACGAAGCCGATGACCCCCACGAAGGCCACCACGGCGGAGGTCACCAGGGCCGAGGCCAGCATCCCCCCCAGACGAACCCTCCGCACCGGGACGCCCAGGGAGGCGGCGGTTTCCTCCCCCGCGGCGAGGGCGTTGTAGTGCCAGCGGTGGAGGAGGAAGAACCCCCCCGTCGCCGAGACCACCAGCCCCATCAGGACGAGGGAAGGCCAGCGGACCCGGGAGAGGTCCCCGAAGGTCCAGAAGACCATGGCCGCCAGCTGGCTGTCGTCGGCGAAGAACTGGAGCACCAGCGTCCCGGCGGTGAAGAGGGTTCCCAGGGCTACCCCCGAGAGGATGATGCTCTCCGACGTGCTGCCCCGCCGTCCCGAAAGGAGCAGGAGGATGCCCGTGCAGAAGAGGCTCCCCAGGAAGGCGCAGGTGACCGTCAGGGACAGATGGGTCACCGCCACGGCGTCCGCCAGGGTGCTGCCCATGCCGCCACCCCCCAGGAACATCACCGAAAGGGCGGCCCCGAAGGCTGCGGCGTGGGAGATCCCCAGGGTGAAGGGCGAAGCCAGGGGGTTCTGGAGGAGGGTCTGAAGGCAGGCTCCCGCCATGGCGAGCCCGGAGCCCACGGCCAGGGCGCAGAGGGCCTGGGGGAGCCGGATGTTCCAGACCACCAGCTTCATTTGGCGGGGTGCGTCCTCCTCCAGGAGGGCCCGGAGGACCTCCGTCCAGGAGAGGGGGATGGCTCCGATGCGCAGGGAGAGCAGGAAGAGGAGGCACAAAGCCCCCCCCAGAGCCCACAGCCCGAGCTGTTTGCGCCGGACGTGGGCCTCGTAGGGGGAGCGGATCGGCCGGGGCAGGGTCACCGAAGGGAAAGGCGGCGCAGAGCCTGTCCCTGGAAGGAACGGTCCATCTCCGCGAAGACCGGCTTGCCCACGAAGAAACGGAAGATTTCGTCCGCCTTCTTGCGCGGGTCCACGTCTCGGAACCGCTCGGGGAAGAGAACCTTCCCGACGAAATAGGCGTTGGCCAGGATGCACTCGAAGTTCTGGGTATACCAGTTGTAGGGCAGCACCCCGTAGACCCGTCCCTCCCGCACCGCCGCCAGATCGCGCCACAGGGGGTCGGAACGGAGGTCGTCCAGGGCGCTGGTCCCGGCGGGCGATCCGAGGGTGGAGAGGTCCACGAACAGGACCCGGGGGTTCCAGCGCAGCAGGTCCTCCCGGTTCACGTCGGTCCGGGTGGCTCCCTTGGCCCCCGACTTCGTCACCACGTTGTCCACCCCCAGGAAGACGAAGGGGGGGTAGTCCGTTTCCGTGGAGAGCGGGCCGTGGGCCCCCCGGAAGGAGACGCCTCCCACGTAGCATCGGGGCTGGCTCTGCGGGGGCAGGTTCCGGGTGCGCCGCGCCAGGTCCTGGATGGTCCGTTCCGTGAAGCGGATGACCTCCTCGGCCCGGGCCTGTCTGCCCGTCGCCCTCCCCAGGGTGCGCAGGGAGGCGTAGAGGTCGTCCCTGTGCCCCGTCAGGTTGCCGTACTTCAGGGGGAGGACGGGGATGCCCGTGGCCTCCTGGAGCTTTCGAGCGGGAGTCCCGTTTTCCGGGTCCGTCTTCAGGATGCCCTGGGGCTGCCGGGGCAGGGCCAGGACCAGCTCGGGGCGGGTGAAGCCCCGAAACTCGCCGATGAGGGGCAGCTTCTGGAGTTCCCGATGGGCCAGGAAGTAGGGTCGCGGGTCCACGGGGAGATGGCGCCGTTCGATGTCCTCCACCCCCACCGCCCGGTCCTGAACCTGCAGGTACGTGGCCAGGCGGAGGCACCCGGACCCGGAGCAGAGGATCCGCTCCCAGGGAAGGGAGGAAAGGGGCTTGCCGAAGGCGTCGAGAACCGGTTCCGCCGCCCCCGCGGGGAAGGCGGAAAGAACCCCCAGAGCCAGGATGCCGCAGAGAAGCGACGCGATGCGTTTCATGTTCCATTTCCTTTCGGGGAAACCCGAGGGGATGGTAACACGTTTTTCTGAGTTCGTAACACCGACGCCCCCTCCCCGACCGGGAAGGCGGGGCAGGGGGGCGTCGGGAGAAACCCGTTCTGTCGCCTAGAACCTCAGGGAGAGGCAGGAGAGCCCCCCGTCCAGCTTGCGGTACTCCGACGTGTCGGTCAGCAGCACCTCGTACCCCGCCTTCCGGACCTCCCGCTCCACCGTGGGGTAGCCCAGGGGCACCAGGACCCGGTCGTTCACCCAGATGCAGTTGGCCCCGTAGGCCTCCTCCGGGGGCACCACGATCTTGCGGAAGCGCCGGAACTCCGGCTTGTCCACGAACTCCCCCGACACCAGCAGGGTGTCGTTCTCGATGTAGTTCACCCCGGTCTTCAGGTGCAGCACCTTCTCCAGGGGCACCTCCGACCCGGTGAGGCCGTACCGGTTCAGGATGGCCAGGAACTGGCGGATCCCCTCCTCGTTGGTCCGGGCGGAGCGACCCACGTAGAAGTGATCCCCCACCATCATCACGTCTCCCCCCTCCAGGGTGCCCGGGGTCTGGATGGATTCGATCCGCTCCGGGGGGAAGAACTCCCGGAGGGTGGGAAGCATCTCCCGGGCCTCCCCGTTGCGGCTGGCCGCCCCGGGGTTGCTCACGATGGCGCAGTGCCGGGTGAGCACCGCCGTGTCCTCCACGAAGCACGAATCGGGGTAGGCCTCCAGGGGCTCCAGCACCCGCACCTTCACCCCGCAGGCCGCCAGGGCTTCGCGATAGGCCTGGTGCTGTTTCACCGCCAGGTCGTAGTCCGGACGGCCCAGCTCCGGGGCGGAGGTGATGCCCTCCACCAGGGAGCGGGCGGGCTTGCGCACGATGACGTTCTGGAACATGAGAATCCCTCCTTGAGATGGGTTACGAAAGATCGGTGCAGCCTTCGCCCTCGGGAGCGCTCCCGGGGCGTTCGTCCCGGACTTCCGGGACCTCCTCCTCGTAGAAGACCCGGAAGGTCGGATCCACCACCCCTTCTCCCAGGTAGCGCGCCTTGTAGTCCTTCAGCAGGGCCAGGAAGCGGGGGGTCAGGAACAGCAGGGCCAGGATGTTGGCGAAGATGGGCAGGGCGGTGGAGGCGTCGGAGAAGACCCAGATCAGCGTCCCCGGGTAGCCGAACCACACGGCGATGTACACCAGGGCCAGGCTGGGGAGGGGGTAGGTCCACTTGTAGAAGCTCAGGATGCCCCGCTTCAGGGGGGATTCCCCCACCAGGTAGCGCACCACCACCTCGATCTGGGCGTAGACGCCGCTGGAGGTGGTGAGACCGAAGATGAACACCGCCAGGGCCAGGATGACCCGCCCGAATCGGCCGATGCCCTGCTCGAAGGCCGCAAGGGTGAGGGTGGCCCCGTCCAGGCCGCTGGACCATTGCCCCGAGGAGACGATCACCAGGCAGGTGATGCTGCACACCACGAAGGTGTCCACGAAGACCTCGAAGATCCCCATGAGCCCCTGGCGGACCGGGTGGTCCACCTGGGCGGTGGCGTGGATCATGGGGGCGGACCCCCAGCCCGCCTCGTTGCTGAACACGGAGCGGGAGAGCCCCACCTTGATGGCCTGGGTCACCGTGGCGCCCAGGAATCCCCCGAAGGCGGCGCTGCCCGTGAAGGCGCTCTGGAAGATCAGGGCCACCGCTGCGGGAAGGGCGGGGGCGTTGCGGACCAGGATGAAGAGCCCCGCGGCGATGTAGAAGAGGCACATGAAGGGAACCAGCTTGGAGGCGATGCGCCCCATGGTGCGGAAGCCCCCGCTGATCATGACGTAGAGAAGCAGGGTGTAGACGATCCCCACGGTGGTCATGGGGATCTGGAAGGTGTTCCCCACGGCCTCGGAGACCGTGTAGGTCTGGATGTTGATGAAGTAGGCGGTGCAGAAGCCGAAGGCGAAGAGGCCGCTCAGAAAATGGAAGAGCCCCTTCCTGCCCTGTTCCACCCCGATGCCCTTGTGCATGTAGTAGTTGGGGCCCCCGTAGGTCTCCCCTCCCGCGTCCCGGGAGCGGTAGTGCACCGCCAGGGTGATCTCCCCCATCTTGATGATCATCCCCACCAGGGCGGCGAGCCACATCCAGAACACCGCCCCGGGGCCCCCCGTGGCGATGGCCGTGGCCACACCCCCGATGTTCCCCACCCCGATGGTGGTCCCCAGGGCCATGCTCATGGCCTCGGCGGAGGAGAGGATGCCCGTGCGGCTCCGCTCTTCTCCCCGTCCCAGGATGCTGTTCCAGGCGTGTCTCATGGCCACCCCGAAACCGCGGAACTGGAAGAACCCCGTGCGCAGGGTCAGATAGAACCCCGTGCCCAGGATGGCCAGCACCAGGGGCATGCCCCACATGTAGTCCCACACGATGACGCTGACGAGATCGATGAAGCTCATCCCTCCGCTCCTTTCTCTCCCCTCCGGTTGCGCCATGCCGGTGTCCCGGCCCCTCCGCCCTGCTCGGGGCGGACCTCCCCGGACCTCCGGGGGCTTTTCCCCAGGAGATCCCTGGGATAAAAAATAACAAAACCCCGGAACGCCTTGGAGGGTTACGTTAAGTTCCATGGGAAATTTTCCGAAAAGAATACGGAGAACGGGGCCGAAACCTGCCGTTCGTCAGGAGGATGGGGATGCACGAAAAACTGCTGGACGAGACGGGGTGGCGGATCCTGGAGGAACTCCAGGAGGACGCCCGACTCTCCTACAAGGAGCTGGGGCGCCGGGTGAACCTCTCCACCCCCGCGGTGATCGAGCGGGTGCGGCGCATGGAGGAGGCGGGCGTCCTGGAGGGGTACCGGGGGGTGGTGAATCCCCAGAAGGTGGGCTATTCCTTCCGGGTGATCCTGGCGGTGGCCACGGTGTACAACAACCCGGACCACGTGATCCTTCGCACCCTGGAGGAGATCCCCGAGGTGATCCGCAGCTGGAGCGTCACCGGGAGCAACGACTTCTTCATGGAGGTCCTGGTCCCCTCCATGGAGTTCCTGGAGGACCTGCTGGTGAAGCTCTCCGCCCACGGGCGCATCACCACGTCCATCGTGCTGCCCCGCATGGGGGGCAGCGGCCGGATCCCCCGGCCCCGAAACCGGCTGGAGGAGGCGGAGGCGGTACAATCCACCTTAGAAACCGGAACGACGAAGGGGTGAGGAATCCATGACCGATCGGGACCTGCTGGGGGAAGCGACGGAGAGGAAGGAGCGCATCGTGGGGTGGCGTCGGGAGCTGCACGCCCACCCGGAGCTGCGGTTCGACCTGCCCTGGACGGAGGGCTTCGTGGCGGGGCGGCTTGAGGAGATGGGCTGGGGGGTGCGCACCGGCGTGGCCCGCCACGGGGTGGTGGCGCTGCTGGAGGTCCCCGGGGCTTCGGGGTGTGTGGCTCTTCGGGCGGACATGGACGCCCTCCCCCTGACGGAGGAGACGGGGCTGCCCTTCGCCGCCCCGGGGGAGACGATGCACGCCTGCGGCCACGACGCCCACATGGCCATGCTCCTGGGGGCGGCGGAGCTGCTCGTTCGCCACCGGGAGGACCTGAAGGCCTCGGTGAAGCTGATCTTCCAGCCCGACGAGGAGGGGGGAGAGGGCGCCCAGGCCATGATCCGGGAAGGGGTCCTCCAGTCCCCGGAGGTGGAGGCCATCTTCGGCTGCCACGTGGGGTGCCTGTGGCCGGACCTGCCGGTGGGTCAGGTGGGGGTGCGCCCGGGGGTGATGCTTTCCGCCAACGACCACTTCCGGATCCGCCTCCTGGGGCGCAGCGCCCACGGGGCCACCCCTCATCGGGGGGTGGACGCGGTGGTGCTGGCCTCCCAGGTGGTGGCGGCCCTCCAGACCCTGGTGAGCCGGGAGACCAACCCCCAGGAGGCGGCGGTGCTCACCATCGGCCGCATCGAGGGGGGGACAGCCTACAACGTGGTGGCCGGGGAGGTGTCCCTGGAGGGAACCCTGCGCAGCTTCTCCGAGCCGGTGCGCCACCGGCTGCACCGGCGGCTGGAGGAGGTCTGCGAGGGGGTGGCCCACGCCATGGGAGGGGAGGCGGAGGTCCGCATCTCCCCGGGGCCGCCCCTTTTGGCCAACGATCCGGAGGTGACGGAACGCTTCGCCCGGACGGCGGCCCGGGTGGCGGGGGAGGACCGGGTGACGGTACTGGACCGTCCCGGCATGGTTTCGGAGGATTTCGCCTTCTACCTGAAGGCCTGTCCGGGGACCTTCTTCTTCCTTGCCGCCTGCGACGCGGCGCAGGGCCACACCTTCCCGCACCACCACCCCCGCTTCGCCCTGGACGAAGGCCCCCTGCCCCTGGGGGCGGCCCTCCTGGCGGCGGCGGCGTTGGACTGGGGGGCGGAGGCCTGAGAAGGGTCCGGGGCTCCCGCAGGAGCCCCGGACCCGGTTTTGTCCTAGAACAGCCCGGTCACCCGGCCCCGGTCGTCCACGTCGATGGACAGGGCGGCGGGGCGTTTGGGCAGCCCAGGCATGGTCATGATGGAGCCCGTCACGGGCACCAGGAATCCCGCCCCGGCGGAGAGGCGCACCTCCCGCACCGTAAGGGTGAAGCCCTGGGGGCGGCCCTTCTTGTTGGGGTCGTCGGAGAGGGACGCCTGGGTCTTGGCCATGCACACCAGCAGGTGGTCCATCCCCAGGGCGTGGATGGTCTTCAGGTCCCCCTCCGCCCGCTCGGTGTACTGCACCCCTTCGGCGCCGTAGATCTCCCGGGCGATGCGGAGGATCTTCTCCTTGGGAGACAGTTCCGCCTCGTAGAGGGGCTTGTAGCCGTTGGGCTTGCCGCAGGCCTCCACCACCACCTTCGCCAGGTCCGCCGCCCCCGCTCCGCCCTTGGCCCAGCCCTCGCAGAGGCTCACGGGGGCACCCAAGCGGGCGCAGGCTTCCTCCACGAAGGCCAGCTCCCGGGGCGTGTCGGTGGGGAAGGCGTTGACGGCCACCACCACGGGCAGGCCGAACTTCTGCAGGTTCTCCACGTGCTTTTCCAGGTTGGGCATCCCTTTTTCCAGGGCCTCCGGGTTCTCCTCCCCCAGCCGTTCCTTGGGGAGCCCTCCGTGCATTTTCAGGGCCCGCACCGTGGCCACCAGCACCGCCGCGTCGGGGTGCAGGCCCCCCAGGCGGCACTTGATGTCCAGGAATTTCTCCGCCCCCAGGTCCGCGGCGAAGCCCGCCTCGGTGACCAGGTAGTCCGCCAGCTTCAGGCCGTATCGGGTGGCCATGAGGCTGTTGCAGCCGTGGGCGATGTTGGCGAAGGGGCCTCCGTGGATGAAGGCGGGGACGTGCTCCAGGGTCTGCACCAGGTTGGGCTTCAGGGCGTCCTTCAGGAGCATGGCCATGGCCCCCTGCGCTCCTAGGTCCCCGGCGGTGACGGGGGACCCGTCGGGCCGATAGGCCACGATGATGGCGGCCAGCCGGGCCTTGAGATCCGAGATGCCCGTGGACAGGCAGAGGATGGCCATGACCTCCGATGCCACGGTGATGTCGAAGCCGTCCTCCCGGGGGACCCCGTCGGCCTTGCCTCCGAGCCCCGCCACGATGTGACGCAGGGTCCGGTCGTTCATGTCCATCACCCGCTTCAGGGCCACCCGCCGGGGGTCGATGCCCAGCTCGTTGCCCTGGTGCAGGGAGTTGTCCAGCAGCGCCGCCAGCAGGTTGTGGGCGGCGCTGACCGCGTGGAGGTCCCCGGTGAAGTGCAGGTTGATGTCCTCCATGGGCACCACCTGGCTCCTGCCGCCCCCGGCGGCCCCTCCCTTGACCCCGAAGACCGGGCCCAGGGAGGGTTCCCGCAGGGCCACGCAGGCCTTCTTGCCCACCGCCGCCAGCCCCTGGGCCAGCCCCACGGAGGTGGTGGTCTTTCCCTCCCCGGCGGGGGTAGGGGTGATGGCGGTCACCAGCACCAGCTTGCCGTCGGGGCGGTCCTTCACCCGCTCCCACAGGTCGAAGGAGACCTTGGCCTTGTGGGGGCCGTACAGTTCCAGCTCCTCCTCCCGGATGCCCAGACGGGCGGCCACCGCCGCGATGGGCTCCAGGGAGGCGCTTTGGGCGATTTCGATGTCCGTCCTCAAGGGGGGTCCTCCTAGCCCAACAGATGGGTCTCGATGATCTGGGAGGCCTCGAAGCGGTGCACCTGGAGGCAGTGGCGCACCACGTCCTCCAGCGCCGCCAGGGGCACGGGGCCCACCAGCTCCGCCTCCGCCACCGTCACGCCGTAGGTGGCCGCCAGAGAGCGGATCAGGTCGTAGGCCACCGGGATGGGGGTCTTCTCGTAGTTGGTGAGGTTCATGGAAACCTGCACCATCCCCTTCTCCTCCAGGGGAAGGCCGATGGCCCGGACGAACCGCAGGCCCCCGGTGCTGAAGCGCATGCGCTTGGCGATGGCCTTGGCGATCTCCACGTCGGTGGTGCGAAGGTTCACGTTGTAGGCCACCAGGGGAAACCGAACCCCCGTCACCGTGGCGCCCCAACGGGGCACGAAGGCGAAGGGCCCTTCGTCGGGCCGCCAGGCCTCGTCCTTCATCTTCTTCTCCAGGGCTTCGTACTGCCCTTTGCGGAGGTCCACCAGGTTCTGTCGGGAGGGCTTCGTGGCGGCCTCCTCGTAGTAGTACACCGGCACCCCCTTGGACCCCAGGAAGGCCCCGTAGCGGCGGGCGATTTCGAGGGCTTCCTCCTTCTCCACCCCCCGCACCGGCACGAAGGGCACCACGTCCACCGCCCCCATGCGGGGGTGGCTGCCGTGGTGTCGGCTCATGTCGATGATCTCCAGGGCCTTCTCCGTGAGGTTCTGCGCCCCGGCGAGCACGTCCTCGGGCTCGCCGATCCAGGTGTACACCGTGCGGTTGTGGTCCTTGTCGGAATCCACGTCCATCACCGTGACGCCCGGGGTGCCCCGCAGGGCGGCGGTGACCTTCTCGATGGCGGCGACGTCGGTGCCCTCGCTCATGTTGAGCTCGCAGAGCAGGATCTTCTTCATCGGTCTTCTCCGTCCTTTCTACTTCGCCCGGTCCTTCAGGGATCGGGCCCGATCCTCCAGGTCCCGGTGGATCCCGGGGGTCTTGATGAGGGGCAGGTTGGCGTCCACGTTGAGGGCGCAGTCCGTCACGGCCATGCGGGCCAGCATGGTGCCCGCGGCGATGTCCGAACCTGCGGCGGGGTTGGAGCGGCCGTCCAGCTCCCCGCAGATCTCCAGCACCCGGGCGGCCCGGTGCCCGTTCTGCAGGGGCACCGTGGCGGCCCCCACCGCGGCGGTCTCCACGGCGGCGCGCCGCTGGGCCTTCTCCTCCTCCGTGCCCTTGGGCAGAGCGAAGGCGGCCTTGATGCCCAGAAAGGCCTTCTCGTCGTCCTGGGCTCCCTGGGTCAGCTCCCGCACCAGCCTGTCCAGCTCCTCCGCCAGGGCCAGGTAGCGCTCGTCCGGAAGGCCGTACTCCTTGCCCAGGGAGAGGCGGGCCACCATGCCCACCAGCCCCGCCGCCATGGCCCCCGCCACCGCCGAGGCGGCGCCCCCGCCCACGGTGGCGTCCCGGCTGTCCAGGATCTTGTCCAACACGCTGTAAAGCGACATGTCCTCTTCCTCCTCAGTCGTTCCGATTCGTTCGGGCCGTCAGACGGCCCCGGTCCACGGAGACGTTCCCCCTGCGGACCACCGTCTCCACGGGATTGGATCCCAGGTGGTAGATCAGGTCCTCGTAGCGGCTCAGGTTCCAGATCTGCAGGTCCCCCTGCTTGCCCGGTTCCAGAGACCCGATGCGATCCCCCCGGCGCAGCGCCCGGGCTCCCCCCAGGGTGGCAGCCCGAAGGGCCTCCGCCGGACGGAGGCGGTGGTTCCGGCAGGCCAGGATCAGCACGAAGATCAGGGAAGTGCACCAGCACCCGGGGCAGCAGTTGGTGGCCAGGGCCAGCTCCAACCCCGCCTCCTCCATGGGGCGGGGGTCGGCGGGCCGGGGGTGGCGCACCGCGAAGTCGATCCCCGGCAGCAGCACCCCCGTCACCCCCGAGCGGGCCAGGGCCTCCAGGGACTCCCGGGGGGTGTAGTTCAGATGGTCCGCCGAGGCGGCCCGAAGGCTCGCCGCCACCTCCGCCCCGCCCACGTGGGAGTAGGCCCCGGTGTGGATCTTCGGCGCCAGCCCCGCCGCCAGCCCCGCCTCCAGGATCCGGCGGGAGTCTGCCGCGTCGTAGTGTCCCTCGTCGCACCACACGTCGCAGAACTCCGCGATGCCCTGTTCCCGAACCGCCGGGAGCATCTCCCGCTCCAGCAGGTCCAGGTAGCGCTCCTTGGAGGTGTCCTCGGGCCAGCCGTGGGCCCCCAGGAAGGTGGAGACCACCTCCACCGGGTAGGCCCGCTCCAGGAGGCGGTTCACCCGAAGCTGTTTCAGTTCCGTCTCCGTGTCCAGACCGTAACCGCTCTTGCCCTCCACGGTGGTGGTGCCCCACAGGAGCATCCCCTCCAGCCTGGCCGCGGCCTGGAGGAACAGCTCCTCCTCCGAGGCGGAGCGGGTGGCCCGGATGGTGACGCCGATGCCCGTGGGTACCCCTCGGCGGCGCAGCTCCTTCGGGTCGTCGGTGGCGAGGCGCGCCGCGTACTCCTCCACCCGGGTGCCCCCGAAGACCAGGTGGGTGTGGCAGTCCACGAAACCCGGGGCCACCACCTTCCCCCGGGCGTCCAGGCGCCTCGCCCGGGACAGGTCCGCCGCCGCCTCCACCTCCTCCCGGGTTCCCGCCGCGACGATGCGTTCCCCCGCCAGGGCCACCCAGCCGTCCTCCACCAGGCCGATCCGGTCCGGGGCGTCGGCGGCGCAGGTGAGGAGCTGAGCCGCCTCCTCCACCACCAGGTCCGCCACGATGCGTTCCATGTCCTCTCACCTCCGGGATTCCAAAAAGGGGGGCGCCCAAGGCGCCCCCCAAGGCACGGGGTACGGGTCGTCCGTCCCCCGAAGGGTTCCCTACAGCCGGTCGCTGCCGTCGGGGCCGAAGGTCACCTTGTCGGCGGGTTCCCACCAGAGGGGCACCTTGATGCCCTCTTTGGTGAGCTTGCCCTTGCCGTTTGCCACATCCTTGGCGCTCTCGTACCCCGCCTGGGCGTGCCGGATCACCCCGATGCCCGAGTCCACCGTCATGGCCACTTCCAGGCGGATCTTGGCGTCGTCGGTGCCGTCGGCGATCTGGGTCACCCCGGTGTGCACCGCCTCGCCCATGGAGTAGTTGGCCTGGATGGCGATGAGATCGCACATGCCGCAGGCGTTGAGCAGGCCGTTGAGCATGGGCCAGTCGGAGATGAGGTCTCCCCCGTCGGGCATGCGCTCCGATTCGAAGGTGGGGTTCACGATGGAGCCCGAATCCAGGTTGTCCCGGGAGAAGGCCACGGGGCCCACGATCTCCCCTTTTCGGATCAGCTCGTTCACCGCCAGGGCGAACTTCTTGCGCTGCCCGAAGCCCATGTAGCAGATCCGGGCGGGCAGGGCCTCGATGGGCAGGTGTTTGCTGGCCAGGGGGATCCACCGGCCCACGATGGGGTCGTCCCCGAAGAGCTCCATGGCCAGCTGGTCCGTGCGCTTCAGGTCCGCGGGGTCGCCGGAGATGCAGGTCCACCGGAAGGGGCCCCGGCCCTCGCAGAACAGGGGCCGGATGTAGTCCGCCACGAAGGCGGGCAGGCGCATGGCCTCCGCCTCCGGGAAGCCCGCGTCCCGGCATTCCTTGCGGATGCTGGTGCCGTACTCGAACACCGGAACCCCCTTGTCCAGGTAGGCCAGCATGGCCTTCAGCTGCCGCTTCATGGTGGTCCGGGCCTTCTCCATGTAGGCGTCCAGGTCCTTCTGCCGCAGCTCCCGGGCTTCCTCGGGGGTGTAGCCCGAGGGGATGTAGGAGATGGGGTCGTGGCAGGGGCACATCTCCGTGATCACGTCGGGCATGAAGCCCTTCTCGTAGGCCTCCTCGAAGCAGTCCGCCGCGTTGCCCACCACCCCGAAGGAGTGGGGCTTGCCCTCCGCGGCGTGCTTCTTCGCCAGCCGGATGGCCTCGTCCATGGAGGGGACGATCTCGTCCAGGTAGTTCTTCTCGATGCGCCGCTGGAGGATCTCCCGGTCCGCGTCCACCACGATGGCCACGCCGCCGTGCATCTTCATGGCCCAGGTCTGGTTGCCCCCCATGCCGCCGGCTCCGGCGGTGAGGAGGATCCGGTTCTCCATGTGTCCCCCGTAGTGCTTGATCCCCACGGCCGCCAGGGTCTCGAAGGTGCCCTCGATGACCCCCTGGGTGCCGATGTACTCCCAGGGAGCGGCGGTGTACTGGGCGAAGATGGTGAGGTTCTTCGCCTCCAGGTCGTAGAAGGTCTCCCAGGAGGGGCGCATGAAGTTGGTGGTGGCCATCACCACCACCGGGGCGTACTTGTGGGTCTTGAAGACCGCCACGGGCATGCCCGACTGGACCACCAGGGTCTCGTCGTCCTCCAGCTCCTTGAGGGACTTCACGATGGCGTGGTAGGACTCCCAGTTCCGGGCGCACTTCCCGTTGCCCCCGTAGATGATGAGCTTCTCCGGGTGCTCCGCGTTCTCCATGTTGTTCTCCAGCATGCGGAGGATGGTCTCCTGCCGCCACCCTTTGCAGCGCAGGGTGCTGCCCCGCTGAGCCTTCACTTCGTAGAGGATCTGCGCGTTGCCCGCCATGTCTTCCTCGACCTCCCGTTGGGTATGGGGTTGGACGGTCCCGAACGGGCCGCCTGTCTTTTCGGGGTCATTCTAGGAGGGGGGCGTCAGGGAACCATCAACTCGCGGCGGAGGGGAGGGACGCCCGGTTTGATGGAGGCATATACTGGCGGGAAGGAGACCCACGGCGACGAAAAACCCGTTCCCCTTCGAGGAGGAGATCCTGCTTCATGACGACGATGTGGAAGCGTCTTGCCCCTGCGTTCCTGCTGCTTTTGGTTCTGGCCTGCGTGTCCTGGGCCGCCCCGGGTTCCATCCGGGTGGTGGTGGACGGGTCGGAGGTGAAGCTGCCCGTTCCCGCGACCCAGTCGGGCAGCCAGGTGGTGGTTCCCCTGAAGCCGGTGCTGGAGGCCCTGGGGGTCACCTGCTGGTGGGAGTCCTCCCTCGGCCCCGGCCGTCTCACCGCCTATAAGGGTTCGACCTTCGTCACCCTTCAGGCGGGCAGCTCCATGGGAACCCTGCAGGGAGGGCTGGTGTCCCTGGACGTGCCCTCGTCCCTCCAGCAGGGCTGGATCATGGGGCCCGCGAGCCTGCTCTCCCGCACCTTCGGGGCTTCGGTGGCCTGGGACGAGGGTTCCCGCACCCTGACCGTGGCCTCCGGTCCCGGCGATCCCCCCCTGACGGGGAAGGCCCGTGCCCTGGTGGAGGCCCTGGAGGCGGCGGGGTACGAGGTGCGCCGAGGGGCCATGGCCCAGCTCAACCTCATCGACCTGTGCACGTGGAAGCTCCTGCCCAGCTGCTACGGGAACAACGCGGGGCAGCCCTACCTGTGTCCCCTGCTCCCCGTGGGGGCGACCCAGGACTTCCCCAACACCTTCCCCTGGACCTACCGCCTGGAGGAGCGGGAGGGGGTGGTGATCCTGGGGAACACCCCCCCCGAGGCGGACTACTTCAGCTATCGGGGCTACCTGACCCTGCGGACCTTCCGGGACGAGGGGACCCGGCGGCGGGTCTTCGCCAGCCTGGGGGACGAGGTGAACGTCCTCTCCTTCCCCGCCGACGGAGGGAGCCCCTTCCGCCACGACTTCGCTCTGGTCTCCACGGCGGACCGGAACCTCGACGGGGCGGTGCGGCAGGCGGCGGCCCAGGCGGGGTATTCGGCCTTCCTCTCGGACACCATCCCCAAGCCCCTGGTCCGCATGGGCCTCGCCGCTGACGCGGACGAATTCGGCCTCATCAACCGGGCGGCGCGGTTCAAGGACAAGGCGGCGGGACAGGCCTACCTGGCAAATCCCGACGTGGAGGTCTTCCGGGTGACCCCCCGCACCTCCGGGGTGGCCAGCCTCTTCGGCATGCCGAACCTGCGGATCCGGGGGACCGGGGTCTTCGAGGAAGCCGCCCCGGCGGATCGGGCCGCCGCGGGGGGACAGGACCTTCTGGAGACCATGACGGAGCTGCGCCGGGCCATCCTGAACCGGTACGGCGTCAGCCGGGACGTGGAGGAGATGGAGACCTGCGTCTGGCTGCCCGAGGGTTTCGAGGGCATCCAGCGGGGCATCGACGTCCTGGGGGAGGGGCGGGACACCATCTACCTGCGCACCTCCGGGGACTTCCTCCTGAAGGACGACCCGGAGGACTTCGTCATCGTCTACGGGGTGCTGCACAACCGGACGGGGAAGGCCACCTACACCAACCTGAGCGTCTACGGGACGCGCTACCTCAACGGGGTCTGCGGCATGGACAACGACCGCCTCGCGGGGACCGCGGAGGAGTACCTGCCCGGCAACCCCCTGGCGAAGTACCTGTACGTGGCGAAGATCTCCCGGCGGCAGCTGGACGCCGGCACCAACGTGGTGCCCTGGGGGGTGGGGTGCAACGGCGTGGACCTGAAAGATTCCATCTTCCTGGCCTTCCGGGCCTACCTGGAGCCCCCCACGAAGGTGGGCCCCGCGGCGGCGGAGCTGATCTTCGACCGGGGCATCCACTTCCGCGCCCCCTCGGGGTCCTCCGGGTCCGGCGGCGGGGGGTGCGACGCGGGGCTGGGCATGGGAGCCCTCCTGCCGGTTCTCCTGCTGTTCTTCCGCCGACGGGGCTAGATGCCGAAAGGGGCCGCCGGGAACCGGCGGCCCCTTTCGCGTGTTGCGAGGCGAGGACGCCCCTGCTGCCTAGGCGGAAGGGGCCTTCCCGGTGTCCTTCAGGTAGTACTTGCCCGGGGTGTGGAAGAACTCCCGCACCAGTTCCCCGTACTCCCCGTGGAGCAGGAACAGGCCGATCATGTTGGGGATGATCATGAACGCGAAGAACACGTCGCAGAAGGGCCAGAGCTGCTCCGCGTCCCAGAAGGTCCCCGCGAAGATGGCGGCGATGAAGCCCACCCGCACCAGCATGGCCAGCTTGCGGCCCCCGAAGTAGTTCCCCTGCTCCTCCCCGTAGTACACGTAGGCCAGCATGGAGGTGAAGGCGAAGAGGGTGAGGCACACCGCCACCAGGCTCTTGCCGAAGACCCCCCACTGCATGCCGAAGGCCAGGGTGGCCAGCCGCTCCGGCACCTTGGCGGAGGCGGGGTCGGTCCATACCCCGGAGAGGAGGACCACCAGGGCGGTGGTGGTGCACACCAGGATGGTGTCCACGAAGACCTCCATGATGCCGTAGAGTCCCTGCCGAACCGGGTGGTCCACTGCGGCGGTGGCGTGGGCGATGGCCGCCGCCCCGTCCCCCGCCTCGTTGGAGAAGGCCCCCCGGGCGCAGCCCCAGCGCATGGCTGCGGCCACGCTGGCTCCCGCGAAGCCCCCCGTGGCGGCGGCGGGGGAGAAGGCGCTCTTGAAGATCAGGGCGAAGAGCCCCGGCACCTGGTTCAGGTGGGTGAACACGATCACCAGCCCCGCGGCGATGTAGAGGATCGCCATGAAGGGCACCACCTTGCCTGCGAAGGTGCCGATGCGCTTGATGCCCCCGAACACGATCACCGCCACCAGGACGGTGAAGGCGATCCCCGAGGCCAGGGTGGGGATGCCGAAGGCCTCGTGCACCGAACCCGCCAGGGAGTTGCACTGGATCATCTCCGTGATGCTCAGGGTGAGCACCAGCATGAGGCCGTAGAAGGGGCCCAGCCAGCTCAGACGGAACCGTTTCAGCCCCCGGCTCAGGTAGTACTGGGGGCCTCCCACCCAGATGCCGTGCTCGTCCTGTACTCGGTACTTCTGTCCCATCACCGCTTCGGTGAACTTGGTGGCCATACCCAGAAGGGCCATGAGCCACATCCAGAACACCGCGCCGGGACCGCCCCAGAACACCGCCAGCCCGACCCCCACGATGTTGCCGGAGCCGATGGTGTTGGCCAGGGCGGTGGAGAGGGCCTCGTAGGAGGAAAGGGTGCCCTGGGCTCCTTCCTGCGCCTGGTTCTGTCGGCGGAAGAACTTGCCGAGGGTCTGGTTCCATGCGTAGCCGAAGTGGCGGAACTGCACGACGCCGACCCGCAGGGTGATGAACAGCGCCCCCAGGCCGAGGAAGTAGAGCATGAAGTCTCCCCAGACGAAGCCGGAGAACGCCAGCATTCCCTTCATGAAGCTGTCCCAAAGTGCCAAGAGATCATCTCCTTTTGCCGTTCCGGGTGGGGTCGCGACGAAGGCGCCCCGAAGGGAAGAGAGGGAAAGGGATGCGGATGGACGGGGCGACCACCTCCTGGTCCAGGGGATTCGATCCGCTCGGGGGGTGCCGGACGGTCTCTGTGGAGCCAGGGTAAGGATAGGGCATCAGGGAATCATCAACGGTGCAACCTGTTTCGTTTGATGTTTTTTGCGCGTGAAAACCCTGTGGAAATCGGGTCTTACGGGAACGCTTGACCGAAGAGATGGGAGCTGCTAAAAACAGATTGCATTTTTGATGTTTTTATCAGGCTTTCGATCCCCCCGGGGGGTGCCGCCGGATCGAAAGGAGCGTGTCGTTTGTGACGAACAGAACGGTGGTGTTGGACGGCAACAGCCTGTCCCTGGAGGACTTCCTGGCGGTGACCCGGGAAAACGCCCCGGTGCGGGTGGCGGAGGAGGCCCTGGAGCGGGTGGTGCGCTCCCGGGCGGTGGTGGACCGCCTTCTGGAGGAAGGTCGTCCCATGTACGGCATCAACACGGGCTTCGGCCGGTTCGCCGACGTGGCCATCCCGGAGGACCAGATCCAGCAGCTTCAGATCAACCTCATCCGGGCGGACGCGGTGGGCGTCGGGGCCCCCTTTCCCCGGGAGGTGGTGCGGGGCATCCTGCTCCTGCGGGCCAACTCCATCCTCAAGGGGTACTCCGGTTCCCGGCCGGTGGTGCACGAGACCCTGGTGGCCATGCTGAACGTGGGGGTCCATCCGGTCATCCCCGAGAAGGGCTCCGTGGGAGCCAGCGGAGACCTCTGCCCCCTGGCCCACTTGGTGCTGCCCATGATCGGCGAGGGGGAGGCGGAGTTCGACGGGGCGGTGCTGCCCGGAGGGGAGGCCATGGCCCGGGCGGGGATCCCCCTGCTGGAGCTGAAGGCCAAGGAGGGGCTGGCCCTCATCAACGGGACCCCCGTGATGACCTCCGTGGCGGCCCACGCCCTCCACGACGCCCTGGTGCTCCAGCGGAGCGCCGACGTGCTGGGTGCCCTCACGGCGGAATCCCTCCGGGGGGTTTCGGACGCCTACGACCCCCGGATCCACGCCGCCCGGCGCCAGAAGGGGCAGATCGTCTCGGCGGCGAACCTCCGCCGCCTCCTGGAGGGAAGCACCTACATGACTCGACAGGGGGAGCTGCGGATGCAGGACGCCTACTCCCTCCGGTGCATCCCCCAGATCCACGGGGCCAGCCGCATGGCCCTGGAGTACGTGCGCTCCGTGGTGGAGGACGAACTCAACGCCGCCACGGACAACCCCCTGGTGCTGGCGGACACGGGGGACGTGTTCTCCGGGGGGAACTTCCACGGCCAGCCCATGGCGGTGGCGGCGGACACCCTGGGCATCGCGGCGGCGGAGCTGGGGGACATCTCGGAGCGCCGCATCGCCAAGCTGGTGGACCCGGCGCTGAACCACGGTCTGCCCGCCTTCCTGGTGCGCCAGGGGGGCATCAACTGCGGTTTTATGGTGCCCCAGTACGCCGCCGCCGCGGTGGTGTCGGAGAACAAGGTGCTGGCCCACCCCGCCTGCGTGGACTCCATCCCCACCTCCGCGGGACAGGAGGACCACGTGAGCATGGGCACCATCGGGGCCCGGAAGGCCCGGACCATCGTGGAACACGTCCAGGCGGTGCTGGGCATCGAGTGGATGTGCGCCGCCCAGGCCCTGGACCTGCAGGAGAAGCGGATCCTGGGGAAGGGCACCCGCCCCGCCTACGATCTCATCCGGGAACACGTTTCCTTCATGGAGGACGACCGGGTCTTCTACCAGGACCAGCGCACCGCCGCCCGCCTGCTGGCGGAAGGGGTTCTGCTGCGCCGGGTGGAGGCCGCGGTGGGTCCCCTGGACTAGGGGGTTTCCGGGGCTGCGGGACCGGTTCCCGCAGCCCCGGAACCGAGGAGAGGAGGCCGCCCGTGCCCGCGAAAGGCAGCAAGACCAGGGGTTCCTGCTTCGAGACGGCCCTGGAGCACCTGCGTCGACGGATCCTGACGGGGTCCGCCCGGGGAGGGGACCCCCTCTCGGAGCTTCAGGTGGCCCGGGATCTGGGGATGAGCCGTACCCCCGTGCGGGCGGCGCTGCGCCGCCTCGCCGAGGAGGGGTTCGTCACCCTGGTCCCTCAGCGGGGGTTCTTCGTCAACGCCTGTTCCGTGCAGGACTACAAGGAGGTCAACGACATCCGAAGCGTCCTGGAGCCCCTGGCCCTGGAGACCGCGTTGCCCTGCCTTCCCGGGGAATTCCTGGAGGCCCAGCGGCGGCTCTGGAAGGGGCACGAGGAAGCCCTGGAGCGGGGAGGCCGGATGGACCGGGATGCCCTGGTGCGGGACGACGAGGCCTTCCACGCCCTGCTGGTGGAGCACTGCCGGAACGAGCGTCTCAAGGGCTTCCTGCGCATCCTTCGGGCGCAGATCGCCCAGATCCGCCTCTCCTCCTGGATGGCCGCCCCGGTGTACGTGGCGGCGGCGGTGCGGCAGCACCTGGAGCTGCTCGACCGGATGGAGGAGGGAAACCTGGGGGAGGCCCAGGAACTGCTGCGGCGGCACATCCTGCTGAAGCAGGCCTACCTGTCCAGCTACCTGGGGTGACGGGAGGGGGTCTCCCGAGGAAGGGGTGGGGGCGATGGAGGTCCGGATCCGCCTGCTGGGGTCCCCGGGGGTGGAGGTGGACGGGGCGAGGGTGGTCCCGTCGCTGCGGAAGGCGGAGGGGCTGCTGTACTACGTGGTGGCGGAGGGACGGGCCAGCCGGGAGCGGCTGGCCACCCTGCTGTGGGGGGATCGGGACGAGGAGTCGGCCCACAACAACCTCCGCAACGCCCTCTACCTGATCCGCCGTGCCCTGCCCGAGGGGGTGCTCCTCTGCGACCGCCGGGACGTGACCCTGTGCCGGGAGCGGGTCTTGCGGGACCTGGACGACCTGCCCCGGCTGGAGGACCCGGCCTTCGGGGAGTGGCGAGGTCTCTGCGGGGAGTTTCTGGATGGCTTCGAGGTGCCCGAGAGCGAGGCCTACGGGGAATGGCTCCGGGGAGCCCGGGACCGGATCCGGGGACGGCTCCGGGAAGGGCTGCGCCGCCGCTCCGGGGCCTGCTACGACTCCGGGGACGGCCAGGGGGTGGAGGGAGCGTTGGAAGCCCTCCTGCAGCTGGATCCCTTCGACGAGGACGCCACCCTGGAACTCCTGGAGTGCCACGTCGCCCGAGGCAATCCCGGGCGGGCCTTCGACCTGTTCCGCTCCTTCCGCGCGAGGCTTCGGGAGGAACTGGACCTGGCCCCCAGCCCCCGGGCGGAGGAGGTGTTCCGGCGGCTTCTCCTCCGGGGGGAAGGAAGGGAGACGCCCTCCCCGGACCGCCCCCTCTTCTTCGGCCGGGACGAGGAGATCCGCACGATCCTGGAGACCCTGGGAAGGGAACGTCCACGCCCCCTGGCGGTGCACGTGTGGGGGGAGGCGGGGGTGGGCAAGAGCGCCCTGGTGCGTCGGATCCTCTCCCGAACCGCTTCGGAGGAGCAGCTGCCCCTCTGCGGGCGGGCCTTCGAGGTGAGCCGGGATCGTCCCTTCTCCCCCTGGAACGACCTGTTGGGCCACCTGGGCCGCTCCGTGGATCTGGACCGGCTGGACCTGGATCCCCTTCGGGTCTCCCTGCTGGCGGGGGCCTTTCCCGCCCTGGATCGGGGGCGTCGCCGCACCGCCACCTTCGAGCACGCCGCCCTCTTCCCGGAGGCCAACCCGGTGATGCTGGGGGAGATCCTGGCGGAGGTGCTGGATCGGGTGGCGGAGGTGCGGACCCCGGTGCTCTTCCTGGAGGACCTCCAGTGGTTCGACGACCTCTCCCTGACCCTTCTGGGGGCCCTTCTGGCCCACGCCTCCCGCCCCTGGACCCTCTTCCTCACCCGGCGCTCCGAGGCGGTCTCCCCTTCCCGAAGACAGCTCCAGCGCCTGGCCCGGGAGGGGGTGGTGGAGCTGCGGGAGATTCCCCTGGCCCCCTTCGACCCGCCCCAGACCCTGGCGTTCTGTCGGGCCCTCCTGGACGAGGAGACCATCGCCCTCCGGGGGGAGGACTTCTTCTACCGGCAGACCCAGGGGATCCCCCTGCTGGTGGTGGAGCTGGCCCGGGCCCTCCGGGAGAACGCCGGGGGGGAGGACCCCCGGGGGCTGGCGGGGATCCTGGCGGGGCGCTACGGGGAGCTTTCGGAGCCCCAGAAGGAGCTGCTGGACGCCCTGTCGGTGTTCGAGGAGGGGGCGACCCAGGAGGATCTGGGGGCCTTGCTGGGGGGCGACGCCCTGGAGCGGGCCCGGGTCGCCGAGTCCCTGCTGCGCAAGGGGCTCACGGAGGAGGGACTGGAGGAGGGGGAGGGGTGCCCGGTGCTCCGGTTCCACCACCAGCGGATCCGGGAGTACGTCTACGAGGCCATGCCCGCCTTCAAGCGCCAGGAACTGCACCGGAGGGCGGCGGAGCGTCTGGAGGGGATCTGCGGCCCCCAGAACTGGAATCCCTCCCTGAGCGCCCGTCTCTTCCGCCACTTCGCCCGATCCGGTCAGGGGGAGAAGGAACTGGCCCTGCACCTCCGGGAGATGCGGCTGCACATCATCCTGAACCACGAACTCTTCCCCCTGCTGCCCGACGGGGTCCTCCTCTCCTGTTCCACCCCCTTCAGCGACCGGCCGGACACGGAACAGAAGCTGGACCAGGTGAGGGAGCTCCTGCACCGCCTCAATCGGGCCCAGCCCGGCAGCTCCCGGATCACGGCCCTGGAGGCGTCGTACCTGGAGCTTCGGGGGGGGTATCTCATCGCCTGGGGGGCCTACAAGGAGGGACGACACTTCCTGGACCGGTCCCTTCGGCTGGCCCGGCGGGAGGGGCTGGGGCCGGTGCAGCTTCGCTGTCTCCAGCACCTGTGCTACCACGGTCTGCAGACGGACCAGCCGGGTCTTTTGATCCCCCACGGGAGGGAGATGCTGCGCCTGGCCCGGGAGCTGGGGCGGGACGCCTCCGTGGGGGCCGCCCTTCGTTTCCTCGGGGTGGCCCGGCAGCTGGGGGGGGATTTCGATGGGGCGGTCCGGATCTTCCAGCGGTCCATCGAGGTCTTCCGGGGGCTGGAGGAGGTGGGGAACCCCCACACCCTGGGGGAGCTGGCGGCGGAGAACTACATCGGGGAGGTGCTCCACTGGAGCGGAAGGCTCCCGGAGGCCCTGGAGCGGTTCGAGACCTGCGTGGACCGGTGCGAGGAGAAGGGGCTCTTCTGGGGGTGCTCCCTCTTCCACTCCAATGCCGCCAGCGTGGCCCTGGATCTGGGGGATCCGGAAGGGGCGGCGCGGCACGTGGAGCGGGCCACGGAGCTTTTCGAACGGTGCCAGGGAGGGCGGAGCGGCTCCATGCTCTACAGCCTCAAGGCCCTGATGGAGGGCAAGGCGGGACGCTACGCCGAGGCGCTGACGGCCCTGGAGCGGGGAGAGCTGCTCTGCGCCCCCATCCGCAAGAAGTCCTGGTCCTCGGTGCACCTCCTGGCCAAGGCCCTCCTGGGGGAGCGCATGGAGCGGGACCCCCGGGCCCGGGAGGCCTGGGGAGGGGTGCTGACCCGGCCCGCCCGGGACTATGCCCGGGAGGCTGCCTCCCTGTTTGACGCCCTGGGGGCCCGGCTTCGCGCTGCGTCTCTGCGGGAACGCTTCGGTCTGGATCGGGACTAGCAGCCCGCCTGCCCTCCGTCTCTCCCTCCCCTTGCAGCATCCCCCCCGTCCCCTCCCTGGAGCCGAGGACCATCTCCCGGCCCCGCATCCTCGTCATGCCGCGTGCCCTCTCCCGTGACGTCGACGGAGGAACCCTTGACACGGGAAAGGGGGGATGGTATCTCTTGTTTGGATAATCAAACAATGGGGTGCGGTGTTCCTCCCTGCCGGTTTCGGGCAGGAGGGCCCGCCGATCTCGTGAAACGAAAGGGGTAGGACCGATGAACCGGGTGGCCGTGGTGTACTGGAGCGGGACGGGAAACACGGAGTCGATGGCGAAGGCCGTGGCGGAGGGGGCGCAGAAGGCCGGGGTTCCCGAAGTGGCCCTTCTGACGGTAGGGGAGGCCGTGCCGGGGATCGTGGGGACGGTGGACGCCGTGGCCTTGGGGTGCCCCGCCATGGGGGCGGAGGTCCTGGAGGAGTCGGAGATGGAGCCCTTCGTGGCGGCCCTGACCGCCGATTCCCTCCAGGGGAAGCCGGTCCTCCTCTTCGGTTCCTACGATTGGGGCGACGGGACCTGGATGCGGGAGTGGGGAGAGCGCATGAAGGGGCTGGGAGCGAAGGTCCTGGCGGAGCTTCCGGTGAAGCTGGACCCGAAGGAAGAGGACCTGGCCCGTTGCCGCGAGGCGGGAGCCCTTCTGGCGGGGAACTGAGCTTGGGAGTTTCGGCGGTGGCGGGGGATCGAGAAATCTGTCCCTCCTTGCGGATCCCTCCGGGGACGAACGGCCTTCTCTGGTCCTGCCCCACGCGGGAATCGCGTAGCCGGGCAGGATTCGGGAAAACGGAGACATCCGAGGAAGGGGCACATGCAGGGAGGGGGAGGAGAGGGGTTTCTGCGAAGACAAGGACGCTGCGTCGGGAGGGGAGCTTGAGGGCTCCCCTCCCTTTTTTCTGACGATTTTCCCGGATGTGCTTGACGGGGTCTCTGGATTGGTGTAGTAAAAATCACAAGTGGATTACGATACAACCACTTGGGCGTCCCGATCCCGTGGCGGGAGGGGCATCCTCGTTTCCCCGGCTCGGCGCGGTAGGATGGGGGGGATACCATGCCGTCATCGGGAGGGACCACCGTGCCGCAGACACAGGACGTGAAGATCGCCGACCACATCGAAGAGGCCCTTCGGGGTCGGGAACCGGGTTCCCGGCTTCCCTCGGAGCGGGACCTGGCAGCCCGGTTCGGGGTGCAGCGCCTGACGGTGCGGGCCGCCCTGAAACGCCTGGAGCGGGAGGGGCGCATCGTCAGCATCGGAGGAAGCGGCCACTACGTGGCGGAACGGAAGATCGAGCGGAACCTGGCCTCCTTCCAGTCCCTCACCGAGGCCATCGGGGAGAGCGGCCGGGAGCTTTCCAGCCGCCTGGTGGCCTGGGATCGGGTGGAGGCGGACAAACGGTTGGGCCAGAGGCTGGGAGTCCCCCTGGGGGAAGCGCTTCACCGGATCCGGCGACTTCGGTTCGCGGACCGGATCCCCCTGACCCTCGAGACCTCCTGGATTCCCCTGCGCCTGGCCCCGGAGCTGGAGGGGGCGGACCTGGAGACGGGCTCCCTCTACGCGGCCCTGGAGGCCCGGGGCGTCCTGCTCGTCTCCGCCCGCCAGGAGATCCTCATGGCCTTCGCCTCGGAGGACGAGGCGGACCTGCTGGAGGTGGAGGAGGGGGAGGCGCTCCTGCTGCTGCGCGGGGTGGCCTTCGACGGGGAGGGGCAGTCGGTGGAGTTTTCCACCTCCCTGACCCGGGGGGATCGGTGCGTGTTCCGCAGCGTGCTGACCAAGGACCGGAGGGACTGACCGTGGAGCCCGTGACGCCGCTGCACGTGCAGCTTCGGGAACTCCTGCGGGAGAAGATCGAGGAGGGATGCTACGGCCAGGGAACCATGATCCCCTCGGAGCGGGACCTGGCCGCGGCCTACCGCATCAACCGCATGACCGCCAAGAAGGCGGTGGAGGGCCTGGTCCGGGAGGGGCTGCTGCGCCGGATCCAGGGCAAGGGGACCTTCGTGGTGCGCACGGTGCCCCACGGGAACCTCCAGACCCTCCAGGGCCTCTCGGAGGCCCTGAAGGTCTCCGGCAAGACCCCCTTCACCCGGTTGGTGCTGGCGGAGGTGATGGAAGGGGGCGGCAAGGCGGGGCGTCTCCTGGAGCTGGGCCCGGAGGAGCGCATCTACCGGATCCTGCGGCTGCGCTACGCGGATCAGGAGCCCGTGGCCCTGGAGGACACCTACGTGCCCCTGGGGCTGACGGAGGGGCTGGAGGACCTGGACTTCGAGGTCCTCTCCCTCTACGGGGTCCTGGAGGAGCGGGGCATCCGGCTGGCCACCAGCGACCAGAGCCTCACCCTGGCGCGGATCCACCCCCGGGAGGCGAAGCTGCTGGGGGTGCCGCCGGAGACGGCGGTGTTCCTCTTCGAGTTCCTGAGCCGGGACGACCGGGGCCGGGCCATCGAATACACCAAGTCCTACACCCGGGGGGACCTGCGGGTCTACGACGTCCTCCTGAAGTAGTTCCTCGGGAAAGCGCGCATTTCCGAAAAGCCGGGCACCCCTCGGGGCGTCGCCGGAGAGGATCCCCCCGCGTCGCGGGCGGGACTGGTCTTCCTGTGGCCTTCCCTCGGGGAGGCGCGGGTCGGGGGAGGAGGAAGGTCCTTTGCGGATCGCCACGGTGGGGGACAACTGCATGGACGTCTACGTGAACCTGGGCAACCGGGCCTTTCCCGGGGGCAATCCGGTGAACGTGGCGGTCTATCTGGCCCGTCTGGGGGAGCATCCCTCCTACCTGGGGGTGGTGGGGGACGACGAACACGGAGCCCGGCTTCGGGAGGCCGTGGCCGCCAAGGGAGTGGACGTGTCCCGGGTGCGTACCCTCCCCGGCAAGACCGCCGTGTCCACCATCAAGCTGGTGGAGGGGCAGCGGGTCTTCGGGGACTACGAGGAAGGGGTCATGGCGGACTTTCGCCTCGACGAGGAGGACCGGGCGTTCCTCCGGGGCTTCGACCTGGTACACACGGGGATCTGGGGGATGGTGGAGCGGGACCTGCCGGAACTCCACCGTCGGGGCCCCCTGATCTCCTTCGACTTCGCGGACAAGTACGACCACGAGATCCTGGGGATCGCCCTGCCCCACGTGGACTACGCCTTCTTCGCCGCCGAGGAGGACACCCCCTTCGTGCGGGATCTGATCTGCCGGGCCCAGGCCCGGGGGCCTCGGGTGGCGGTGGCCACCCTGGGGGCCAACGGGAGCCTGGCCTGGGACGGGAAGGAGTTCACCCCCTTCGGCATCGTTCCCGTGGAGGTGGTGGACAACATGGGAGCCGGGGACAGCTACATCGCCGGGTTCATGCGCGGGGTCCTGCTGGGGGAGCCCCTGGCCCGCTGCATGGCCCTGGGGGCGGAGAACGCCTCCGTCACCCTGACCACCCTGGGGGCCTGGTAGCCCCCGCCCCGGGGGGCCGCCCCCGGGGACGATCCGCCAAGGCATCGACGGAACCGGAAGCGGCAGGCCCGGGAGGCCCGAGGGCGTCCCCCTGATGGGGTCTTGCCTTTTCCCGATCCGACGCGGCGCATCCCCAGGAAAGGAGGTTTGCGGAAAAGAGGGGCACCCTGGGAAGACCGAAGCGAAGGAGGCAGACGAAGTGAGCGGACAGACCAAGGAACTGGGACGCAAGCTGGGTTTCTGGGCCGCCCTGGCCATCGCCGTGGGGACCACGGTGGGGTCCGGGATCTTCGCCTCCGTGGGCGAGGTGGCGGGGGCGGCGGGTTCGCCCCTCATGACCATCCTGGCCTTCGTGGTGGGCGGACTGATCATCATCCCTCAGATGTGCGTGTACGCGGAGCTCTCCACCGCCTATCCCGTGGACGGGGCGGACTACATCTACCTGAAGATGGCGGGAAGCCGGCCCCTGGCCTTCCTCAGCGGCTGGGCCACCTTCTGGGCCAACGACCCTCCCTCCATCTCCATCATGGCCCTGGCGATCCTCAACTACCTCACGGTGTTCGTCCCCTTCGGGGCGGACACGATCCAGGGCAAGCTCATCGCCACCGTCCTGGTGCTGGCCTTCATGACCCTCCACCTGCGCTCCGTGGAGGGTGGCGGGGGGTTCCAGACCCTCATCACCGCCGCCAAGGTGCTGCCCTTCGTGGTGGTCATCGGGGTGGGGCTGTTCTACCTGAAGGGGACCTTCCTGGGGGCCCCCGCGGCGGAGGGAGCGCCCACGGGCATGTCCGCTCTCTGGGCGGGGATCTCCGCCACCAGCTGGTCCTACACGGGCATGTCCGCCATCACCTACATGACCGGGGAGATCAAGGACCCCGGGCGGACCATGCCCCGGGCCCTCATCGGCTCCTGCCTCCTGGTGCTGGCGCTGTACAGCGCCCTGGCGGTGGTGATGTGCGGCCTGCTGCCCTTCGACAGACTCTGCGCCTCCCAGGCACCCATCGCCGACGCCATCGCCCAGGTTCCGGGCATCGGGGGGCTGGCCAGCAAGTTCGTGGCGATCACGGGGATCATCGTCATCATCGGTTCCCTCTCCAGCTGCATCATGTACCAGCCCCGGCTGGAGTACGCCATGGCCAAGGACGGGCTCTTCTTCCGGCAGTTCGCCCACGTCCACGAGAAGTACGCCACCCCGGACTTTTCCATCGTCGTTCAATGCATGCTGGGGATTCTGCTGATCTACATCTCCAACCTCCGGGACCTGCTGGGATACTTCACTCTGGTCCTCTGCTTCAAGAACACCATGACCTTCTGCTCCATCCTCTGGTGCCGTCGCAGGGAGGACTACAATCCCCTGTGGCGCACCCCCCTCTTCTGGCCCATGACGATCCTGGCCATCGGCACCAGCCTCATGCTGGTGGTGTCCACGTTCCTGTGGGCCCCCATGCCGGGGTTGGTCTGCGCGGTGGTGGTGATCCTCACGGGGCTGCCCTGCTACTGGTTCTGGAACCGGAAGAACCGGGGCGTCACGGAGTCCTGATCCGGACGACCCGGGGGCGGACCGGTCGCCTGGAACTCGACGGTCGCCGCAGCTGGATTCGGACACATCCCCCGGGAAGGCGTTCCCTTCCCGGGGCTTTCGGGAGGAATGGACATGCTTCAGATCGACAAGAACACCGTGGAGTTTCTGGTGACGGAGAACATGGTCCACGAGGTGGAGACGATTCTCCGAAGGGATTTCCCCCGCATCGGGGAGATGGCCGGGGAGATGGCGGACCGGGGGGTGGACCGGGTCTACTTCGTGGCCTGCGGTTCCCCCCTGTGCGCCGCCCAGACGGCGGCCCGGCTGATGGAGCGGTTTTCCTCCGTTCCCGCGACGGCCTACAGCGGCTGGGACTTCTGCGACAACCCGCCGCATCGCCTGGACCGGAAGTGCGCCCTCATCGCCATCTCCCACTACGGGAAGACCGAGGAGGTCTGCCTGGCCCTGGAGAAGGCCAAGGCGGCGGGGGCCTACACGGTGGCGGTGACGGGAAGGGAGGAGAACCCCATCGCCGCCCTGGGGGACCGGGTGGTGGCCTACGGGGCGGAGTGCATCTGGGAGGCCCACCTGCTGGTGGCCTACGCCTTCGTCCTGGAGTTCCTGCGTCGCGTGGCCCCGCATCCGGAGCTGGAGCGCATTGCCGCGGATCTGACCAAGCTGCCGGGGGTGCTGGCCCGGCTGGTGGCGGGGTGGGAGGAGAAGGGACGGGCCCTGGGGGAGCGGGCCTCCCGCTGGCCCTTCCTCTACACCGTGGCGGCGGGGCCCCTGAAGCCCCTGGCCTACAAGGAGGGCATCGTGACCCTCCTGGAGTTCACCTGGACCCACGGGAGCTGCCTGGACGCGGCGGAGTTCCGCCACGGCCCCCTGGAGGTGGCGGAGCCGGGGGTGCCCTTCCTGTTCCTCCTGGGGACCGACGAGAGCCGCCACACCGCCCAGCGGGCCCTGGACTTCGTGCGGCGTCACACCGACGACGTGATCGTCTTCGACCACCGGGAGATCGGGGAGGGGCTGCACCCCTGGCTGGCCCCCATGACCCTCTTCGTCCCCCTGGAGTGGTTCTGCTACTACCTGTCCCTGCACAAGGACCACAACCCGGACCATCGGCGCTACTACGGAGGGCTGGCGGAGTACTAGGCCCCGGCCCGCTGCGGGGGGACCCCGGTCCCCCCGGTGCGAAGGGAGGCAGGAAACGGTGAAGTTCTGCATGTTCACCTCCGGCTACATGCGCGATCCCCTGGAGAAGGCCTTCCGCGACGCCGCGGAGCTGGGCTACGACGGCATCGAGATCTGGGGGGGCCGTCCCCACGCCTATGCCCCGGACCTGGCGGCGGGGGACCTGAAGGACCTGGTGCGCCTCTCCCGGGACTACGGGGTGCCCATCGTGGGCTACACCCCCGAGACCAACGCCTACCCGTACAACATGATGATCGGCAGCGAGCGGATGCGCCGGGACAGCCTGGACTACATCAAGCTCTCCATGGACATGGCCGCCGCCATGGGGGCGGGGTTCACCCTCATCTCCGCGGCCCACGCGGGGTACGACACCCCGAAGGAGGTCTACTGGCCCCGTCTCCTGGACTGTCTGCGGGAGCTGGTGGCCCACGGGGATAGCATCGGCATGACCCTCTGCCTGGAGGCCCTCACCCGCTACGAGTCCAACGTGGTCTGCACCGCCGACGACCTGGCCCAGGTGTTCCGGGAGATCTCCTCCCCCCGGCTGGTCACCATGTGCGACGTCTGCGCCCCCTACGTGAACCGGGAGCCCGTGTCCAGCTACTTCGCCAAGCTGGGGGACCGGGTGCGGCACCTCCACCTGGTGGACAGCGACGGGATCAGCGACACCCACTACCTCCCCGGGGACGGGAACATGCCCCTGGGGCCCCTGCTGCGGGACCTGAAGCGTCGGGGGTACGACGGGACCGTCACCCTGGAGCTGGTGACGGCGTACATCCACGAACCCACCTGCTACGCCGACCTGGCCCTGCGCCGGGCCAAGGCGCTGCTGGCGGACTAGGCCGAGGGGACGATTCCGCCCGCGGGCGAACAATCCGTGGGACCGATCCCTCCGTGTCCGGACCTCCGCCGGAGGAGGGCGTACCCTGCGGGGCGTGGTCTGTCCTGCCCCAGGGGTCTAGGGCCTGCCTCCCTTCAGCAGGCACAGGGGGACCAGAAGCGCCCAGACGAGGGAGCCGTACCGGAGGGATGAGCACCCTCCGCTTCCGCCCCGGAGGCTTCCCGTGGGGGAGGTCGTGGGGAGGGAGGCGGGGGAAGAGGGGACGACCGGCGTGGGGGTGAGGAGGCTCGTCGGGAGGGGGGTGACCGTCCCGGGGTCCGGGGTCACCTCCGGCACGGGGGAGGGGGTGATCTCCCCGGGGGTGGGCGTCCCGGGGGAGGGGCTGGGGGTGGGGCTGGGGGAGGGCACGAAGGGTTTCTCGAAGGCCCCGTAGTCTCCCTTGGGTCCTTGGGGGCGGCTCACGCCCCGTTGGTCCGTGGCGGGAAACGGGTGGGGAGAGTCGACGTCGGCGGCGGAGCTGCCCGGCAGGATCGCGCAGGTCTGGGTGAAGCCCCCGTTGTCGGCCAGGGGGGCCAGGAGCGGGTCACCGGAGAGGAGGTGTAGGGCGGCCTCGTTGCCGTCGTAGGTCCCCCGCAGCACCCCGTACTCGAAGGTGGGGGCGGCACCCGCGGCGTACTCCACTTCCTTCAGGGCGCTGGGGACGGAGTTCCAGAGGATGCAGTGGAGGATGGACGTGCCGTCCGTGGGGCTGCAGGCGGTGACGTAGACGCTCTGGCCCCGGGAGGGGTCCCGGGTGGTCCGGTTGTTCAGGAAGGTGCAGTTCCGGACCCGGGTGTGGTTCGAGGCGAGGAGCAGCGCCCCGCCCCCGTCGTCCCAGGCGACGTTCTCCACGAAGGTGCAGTTGGCGATTTCCCCGGCGCTGCCGGTCTCCCCGTAGACGGCGCCGCCGTTGCCCGCTACGTTTTCCACGAAGGTGCAGCAGGAGATCTTCGGAGCGTTCGATCCGGAACTGGCGATCCCGCCGCCGCTTCTCGCGCCGTTGTCCCGGAAGGTGCAGTCCGTGATGACGGGGCTGGCTTCCGATCCGGCGTTGCCTACCCCCCCGCCCTTGAAGGCGTCGTTGCGGAGGAAGGTGCACCGGCTCACCCGGGGGCTGGCCGAGCTGTTGTAGAGTCCTCCGCCCGAGCCCGAGGAAGCGAAGAACCCCCCACGGGCGTTGCCGTCCCGGATGGTGAAGCCGTCGAGGACGGTGGAACCCGTCACGCCGAAGGGGGCGGTCACCACGTGGCAGACGTTGTCCGCCGACGTGGCGGGGTCGCCGATGTTCCCCGAGAGGACCGTCACGTGGGTCTTGGGGACCCTTTGGTCGCGCCTCGTCTCGGTCCCCCCGAAGCCCCCGTAGACCGACACCCCCGGTTTCAGCACGAAGGAGTCCCCCGAGGTTACGCCGGGCAGATAGGTCCCCTGGGCCACCCAGACCTCGTCCCCCGGGGCTGCCCCCTGGATGGCCGCGCCCAGGTCCGACGAGGCGAAGGCGTGGGCCCAGCTCGTCCCGTCTTTTGCTCCTGCACCGGTTCCGGTGACGTACCAGACGGTGCCCGCCGCCCCCGCCCCGGCGCACCAGAGCGACAGGGCCAGCAGGATTCCCCATCCGGCGGCGATCCATCGAGGTCGTGTTCTCATTCCCGATCCACCCTTCCTCAAGAAGAGGCGCCCGGGGCAGGCGGGAAAGCCCGCCACGGGCGCCGAAGATCCGCTGTGGAGCGTGAGGTTCGTCCCGGGGGAAGGGAGCGAGAAGGTGCGCCGCCCCGGGGGGCGCGGGACTCCCCCTGGAGCCCCCTTCCCCGGGTTTCCCTAGAAGTATCGGCCCTTGGTGCGGTAGTTCTCCTTGCGCACCCGGGCCATCCCCAGCAGGATCTGCTCCTGCTCCTCCGGGGCGGTCTGGAACCGCTCCCACCGCTTGCGGTCCGCCTCGGGGAAGACGATGAGGTTCTCGTTGCGCCCCACCCCCGCCAGGATGGTCTCCACCGCCTCCTCCACGCTCACCGCGTCGTCGGGGACGGGCAGCCCCGAGAAGATGGAGGTGGCCACGTTGCTGGGGCACACGGTGGAGAAGCGGATGTTCTCGTCCCAAAGCTCGTAGCGCAGGCACTGCCCCACGGCGCTCACGGCGTACTTGGTGGCGCAGTAGGCCTCCTGGTAGGGGAGGGGGACGATCCCCGCGATGGAAGAGGTGTTGACGATGTGTCCGCCTCCCTGCATCCGCATGATGGGCAGCACCGCGTAGATGCCCTGGAGGACGCTCCAGAAGTTGAGTTCGAAGAGGGAGCGCCAGTCCTCCAGCTCCAGCTGGTCCACCGGCAGGGTGCCCCCCATGCCCGCGTTGTTGAAGAGGAAGTGCACGAACCCCTTCCACTCCACGGTCTTGCGGATCAGGCTCCGGATCTGGTCCTTCTTCGTCACGTCGGTGACCCGGGCCAGGGCGTGTCCCGGGTGTTCCTGGTTGATGCGCGCCACCTCGGCGTTCAGTTTTTCCCCGTTGATATCCCCCATGACCACGTAGGCCCCCAGCTCCGCCAGCCGTCGGCAGAGACCCAGACCCATGCCGTCGGCGGCGCCGGTGACCACCGCCACCTTTCCCTCGTAGGTCTCGCGCATGTCCTTCCCCTCCCTCTCTGTGGCCGCCCTAAGGCAGCGTCCGGGCGTCCGGCGGGTTCATGGTGATCTCCCCGTGGAGGAGCCGGGCGTCGATCATGCGTCCCAGGGGAAGCTCTCCCAGGGCGCGGAGGATGTGGTGCTGTCCCGGGTGGTGTTCCGGGAAGGCCGGAACGTGCCACCGCAGGGCTCCCTCTCCCAGGACGACCCGGTCGCAGCGCATGGCCTGGGGGTACAGGGTGGCCTGGCTCAGGGCCGCCCCGGGGCCTCCCACGTTGGGGATGTATCGGTAGCCCAGCAGGTGGATGTGTTCCATGTCCCGGTTGGTTTGGGCCAGCTCCTCGGGGGTGGCGTCGCGCTTTCCGAAGAAGTCCAGCTCCAGGAAGGTGCGGCTCCAGAAGGAGGCGCAGGTGAAGACGTGGTCCCCCCGGGAGTGGAGGTCTGCGATGTCCGCGAAGATCTTGGGGACCCCCGTCTCCTCCCGTCCCCCGATGATGGGCCAGGTCTGGTTCTCCCACACCACGAGGGGGTACACCCCCGTGAGCCCCGCCTCGCGCCGGTAGGCCACGGGGACGGAAACCTGCACCAGGTTGTAGCCCCCGTTGGCCATGAAGTCCACCATGCGCATCTGGGACATCTGGACGGAGATCTCCGGGCGCAGCAGTTCGAAATCCTCGTGCACGTAGGCCTCCAGCCGGTCCCGGTCCGTCTCGTAGACCAGGGAAAGGGCGTGCACGTCGGAGCATCGGCAGACCCAGCTCAACCCCCCGGGTTGCCCCCCGAAGTGAGCCGGCATGTGGTAGGTATGGTCCTCCCGCAATCGGTACATCCTTGCACCTCCTTCTTTCGATCCGCAGCGCCTTGCCCCCGGGCCGTTTCCTGAGGGCTTCTGAGGCAGTCTTTCATGGAGTGTATTCCCTGGGGGTGCCACCGGGCTTCCTGCGTGCCCATGGAGTTTTTCCGAAGACGGCGGGACGAGGCACGAGGGAAGGGGCTCGAAAGCTCCGTACCCGAAGAAACATGCTAGGTCCAGGGGGTGGAGGAGCGCATCCCTCGAAAGGAGGGATTCTTGGGGTGAGAGGCGAGGGGGGCTAGCGGGTCAGCCGTTCCCGAAGCTCGTAGCGCCGGGCGACTTCCAGCTTGGAGAAGACCGCCTTCAGGTGGCTCTTCACGGTGTGCTCCGTGATGCTCAGGCGGCAGGCGATGTCCGCGTTGCGCAGCCCCTCCGCCGCCAGCCGGGCCACCGCCAGTTCCCGGTCGCTCAGGGCCTCGGCGATGTTTCCCCGGCGGATGGCCTCCCGCAGGTCCCCCAGATGGCTCGCCAATCCCTCCCGGATGCGCCTCACCGTCTTCAGGGCGGAGGGGTCGTGGCGACGCAGCCATTCCTCCACCAGGTCCCCAAGCAGGGGAGAGGTCTCCGCCGCCACCAGGTACAGCCCGTCGGGGACCACGGTGCGGCACCCCCGGTCCACCCGCTCCCGGGCCTCGTCCCGTCTGCCCAGGGCCAGGAGGGAGGCTCCCTGGAAAAAGAGGGTGTAGGCCTCCGAGAGGGGGATCTGCTCCTTCCCGCAGAGGTCCAGGAAGGCCTCCGAAGCCCCCAGAAACTGTTCGTGCCGGGAGGAGTAGAACAGGTACAGCAGGTGGTTCCAGAAGGTCGTGAAGCGGTGGAAGGGGTGGAGGGACAGAGGGGGGATGGTCCGGGTCCGTTCTCCCGGGGAGAGGTCCCCCAGGGAGAGGAGAAGCTCGTCCAGGAGCCCCGCGCGCTTCTCTTGGCACAGGGCCTCGTTGGGGCGCTTTGTCCCCTCTTCGTGGTTCAGCAGGTCCACGGCGACCTGCCAGCCCCGGAAGTCCCCCCGGTGCTTGACCAGGTGGGCCAGGAGCTTGGCCGCGTCCAGGAGCAGCACGTCCTGCCCCTCGTGGTGGGCCGCGTAGATGGCCCGGTAGGCCAGCACCTCCCCGGTCTGGAGATCCCCGGAGTAGTAGGCCAGGTCCGCCTCGCAGAGGAGATCCACCCCCGCGCCGCCTCCCGTGAGGCGATGATGGATCTCCACGGCTCTCTTCAGGTGGTCCGCCGCCCGGCGGGCTGTCCCGGGGGTTCGGTGGACCAGCCCCAGGACCCCCGAGGCCCCCTGATGGAAGGGGTCGTGGGGGCCCAGCACCTGGGAACGGCCGTCCATAAGGGGCTCCGCTTGGGCATAGAGGGCAGAGAGGCGCTCCGGGTCCCGCAGGTGCCCCAGGGCCGTGACCAGGAGCAGTTCCCCCCGCAGGGACCGGGTCGCCGCCGCCCCCTCCCGGGTCGTCCGGGTCTCGATGGCCTCCTCCGCCTCCCGCAGCCCTCCGGCGAAACCCTCCCCGTCCCCGGCGCGGTATCGGGAGGCGGTCTCCCTCAGGAGGGCCAGGATGTCCCCCCGGTCCCGGGTTTCGACGGGCGTTTCCACGGCTAGGTCCGGCCGCCCCGGTGGCGGGGCAGCAGGCGGCGCAGGGCTTCGGGGAGGCGGTCCGAAAGGATCGCCTCCAGACGGGGTCGGAAGCGGCGGTAGAGGAGCCCCGAGGCGATGAGGGAGAGCCCCAGGGCGGTGAGGACGAAGGGGAAGAGCAGGGAGTCCCGGAACACCCGGAAGGCCAGGTGCCCCAGGTAGCCGAAGAAGCCCAGCAGGCCGAAGACCGCCAGCACCCCCCTCTGGAGGGGGACCGAGAGAAACACCATTCCCAGGTTGATCGTCCCGTAGGCCAGGCGCCCCCATTCCGAGCCGCTGTCCAGGAGAGACAGCCCCCCCCAGAAGGACAGGGTGCCGAAGAGGTAGAGCCAGAAGGCGTGATCCCGCTCCGTGCGCCGGTCCACCAGGGTGGCCGCGAGCAGGTAGAGGAGGCCGCAGACCAGGGAGACCCGGGCGCGGTCCCTCCAGTCGAAGGGTTCCCCGAAAAGCAGGGGGGTGAGATCCATGGACAGGTACCAGAGGGAGAAGCACAGGGTGAACAGCAGGGTGGGGAAGCGGTAGCGGGCGAACAGCAGCGCCGATGCGGCGATGCACCCCAGCTCCAGGGGCAGCCAGCCCGAGCGGATCCACTGGTAGTAGCTGCGGTAGCGGGTCAGGGGATCCTCGTGCCACAGCCCCAGGGCGTGTTCGATCCCCCAGATGGCCAGGGGCACCGTCCAGGCCGCCAGGGTGAGGAGCAGCCCGCCGGGGACCCGCAGCCCCCGGCGGTGCAGCCGGTCCCCCAGGAACCAGAAGCCCAGACCGTAGGCCGCCGCGATGGCCGCCACCCCCCAGCTTCCCAGGGAGAGCCACGATTCGTTGAGGAGCCACCCCAGGGCAGCCATGACCACCAGGGCCCCCAAGAAGTAGGCCACCAGGTCGAACCTCAGGGCCGAGAGGCCCGGGTCCTTGCGCTGGAGTTCCTCGTAGACCTGCTCCGCATCTTGCTCCGCCTCGGTGGATCGTTGGGAGAGGTCCTCCCAGAGGCGGTGGGCGTCCTCCGGGTTCAGCAGGTCGCGGCACGCCTCCAGAAGGTCTTCCCGTCGGATCCGCAGAGAGGATCGGGAAGGGGCGGGGGGCCTCAGGGCACCGGTCTCCCTAGGCCTCTTCCCGAAGCCACCGGGCGATCTCCGCAGCCAGGTAGGTGACCACCACGTCGCACCCCGCTCGGCGGACCGCCAGATGGTACTCCAGCACCGCCCGGCGTTCGTCCAGGGCTCCCGCACCGGCGGCGCAGCGCAGCATCATGTACTCCCCGCTCACCACGTATCCCCCCAGGGGCAGCTCCGTGCGGCCCCGAAGCCGAGCGGCGATGTCCAGGGAGGTTCCCGCGGGCTTCACGAGGAGCAGGTCCGCCCCCTCGTCCTCGTCCATCAGGGCGTCCCGAAGGGCCTCCCGGGGATTGGACACGGGAAGCTGGTAGCCCCGCCGGTCCCCGAACTCCGGGGCGCTCCCCGCCGCGTCCCGGAAGGGGCCGTAGAAGGCGGAGGCGAACTTGGCGGCGTAGCTCCAGATCCCCACGGAGGAGAAGCCTGCCCCGTCCAGGGCGTAGCGGATCGCCCCCACCCGGCCGTCCATCATGTCCGAGGGGGCCACCACGTGGGCTCCCGCCCGGGCGTGGCTGAGAGCCACGGAGGCCAGGCGCTCCAGGGTGGCGTCGTTGTCCACCTCCTGCCCCGCCAGACAGCCGCAGTGGCCGTGGCTGGTGTACTCGCAGAGGCACACGTCCGAGGCCAGCAGGGCCTGGGGGTAGCGTCCCCGCAGGAACCCCAGGGCCCGTTGCACCGGCTGGTCCGGGTCGTCGGCGCTGCTCCCCCTCTCGTCCTTGCGGGAGGGCAGGCCGAAGAGCAGGAAGGCCCGCACCCCCGCCTCCAGGGCGGGTTCCACCAGCTCCGGCAGCCGGTCGACGCTCCAGTGGAAGAGGCCGGGGAGGGAGGGGATCTCCCGTTTCACCCCCGATCCGGGGACGGTGAAGAAGGGCAGCACCAGGTGCCGAGGCTCCAGGGCGGTCTCCGCCAGCAGGGAGCGGACGGCCGGGGAGAGGCGGTTCCGCCGGGGGCGGGAGACGGGGAAGCGCCCCCTCACGGCCTTGCCTTCGGGGCGAAGAGGGCCCCCATGTCCAGGCCCGACTGGGCCTCGAACTCCCGGCGGCTGGCGCAGTCCCCGAAGTCGCCGCAGTCCCCGCAGGTGGGCTCCCCCCGGCGGATGGCGCAGCCCCGAAGGGGACAGGCGTCGGTGTAGCCCCCCTTGACCCCGGAGGTGCGGCAACCGGAGCAGTTGATGTCCTCCGGCGCGAAGGGCGTGCCGAACTGGACGCTCCACTCTTGTGCGGTCTGTTCCCGAAGGGACTGGTCGTCGTCCCGCCAGGCCCGGTAGGCCCCGCAGGCGGCGCAGTCCAGGCCGCAGACTCCCTGCATCGGATCTCGTGTCGTCATGAACGTCCCTCCTTCCCCGGGCCCTGGGGTGCCAGGGTCCGGAAGACCTCCGCCGCCCCACGGACGGTGGAGGCGATCTGCTCCTCCGTGTGGGCGGAGGAGACGAAGAGCGCCTCGAAGGCGCTGGGGGCGAAGGCGTGCCCCCGGTCCATCATACCGTGGAAGAAGGCCGGGTACAGATCCCCCCGGGTGGCCTTCACCTCTTCCAGGGAGGCGGGGACGCGGGGGGAGAAGAAGAGCCCCAGCACGGACCCCAGCCGGGTCACCGAGAGGGGAAGCCCCGCGCTTCGGGCGGCGTCCGAAAGCCCCTCCTCCAGCTGTCGCCCCCGGGCCTCCAGGGTCTCGTAGGTCCCCGGGCGTTCCAGCACCTCCAGGGTGGCCAGGCCGCAGGCCATGGAGACGGGGTTCCCCGAGAGGGTCCCCGCCTGGTACACCGGCCCCAGGGGGGCCAGGCGGTCCATCAGCTCCGCTCCTCCTCCCAGGGCGCCCACGGGCATGCCGCCCCCCACCACCTTGCCCAGGCAGGTGAGGTCCGGCGTCAGGCCGATGCGCTGCTGCACCCCTCCCTCGGGCACCCGGAAGCCCGTGATGACCTCGTCGAAGGCCAGCAGCGCCCCGTGCCGGGCGGTGAGGTCCCGCAGGGTCTCCAGGAACCCCGGCGCCGGGGGCACCAGGCCCATGTTCCCCGCCCAAGGCTCCACCACCACCCCGGCGATGTCCTTTCCCAGGCGGGCGAAGAGGTCCTCCGCCGCCTCCGGGTCGTTGTAGGGCAGCACCAGGGTCTTCTCCGCCACCGAGGCGGGGATGCCCGGGGAGGTGGGGACCCCGAAGGTGAGGGCCCCGGAGCCCGCGGCCACCAGCAGGGAGTCGCTGTGGCCGTGGTAGTTCCCGGCGAACTTGACGATCCACTCCCGCCCGGTGACGCCCCGCATCAGCCGCAGGGCCGTCATGGTGGCCTCGGTGCCGGAGCTGACGAAGCGGATCTTCTCGATGGAGGGGAAGCGCCGTTTCACCGCCTCCGCCAGCTCCACCTCCCCCGGGCAGGGGGCGCCGAAGGAGGTGGAGCGTCCCGCCGCCTCCCCCACCGCCCGGACCACTTCGGGACAGGCGTGCCCCAGGATCAGGGGGCCCCAACTGCACACGTAGTCCAGGACCTCCCGTCCCTCCGCGTCCTCCAGCACCGCTCCCCGGCCCCGGAGGAAGAACCGGGGGGTCCCCCCCACGGCGCCCCAGGCCCGCACGGGGCTGTTCACCCCGCCCACCAGGCTGCGGCAGGCCCTTTCGTACCATTCCCGATTGGTCATGCCCGTCCTCCCTCTTCCCCCGAATCGGGGGATGCGTCGTGGTGTCGCTCCATGGCCAGTTCCTCCAGGGTCGCCGCCAACCCCTCCAGGTCCGGGGAGGGGAGGGTGCGGACGGGGCGGCGGAACAGGTCCTCGCAGGCGGCGGCGCAGACCCGCCCCCAGGCCACGGGGACGGTCCCCGGGGGCAGGTCCCCCAGGGCGGCCTTCCAGGCCTCGGCGGTGGCGGCGCTGCCGAAGGCCGCGGCGTGGGGCGGGGCGGCGTCCCAGTGCTCCCGGATCAGGTCCATCCAGGGGATCTCCCGGGGGACCATGCGGTAGGCGGACAGGCAGGTCACCGAGGCCCCCGCCTTCCGGGCCGCCTCCACGGGGAGAGAGGAGGCCCGTTCGTTGCGCAGGAAGACCACCCGGTCCCCGGGCCGCAGCGTTCGGCCCAGGGCGGAGGCCAGGCCCTCGCTGTCCGGCGGGTCCGCCACCAGGTCCGGCACCAGCCCCAGGGCCTCGCAGGCCCCGGCGGTGCCCGGCCCCAGGGCGGCCAGGCGTCCCCGCAGGCGGCGCAGGTCCCGCAGCAGGCGGCGCAGGGCCCCGGGGCCCCGAGGGCTGGTGAGGACCGTCCAGTCTGCCTCCTCCAGCGCCCGGACCGCCTCCTCCCGCTCCCGGAACTCCAGGGGCTCCAGGTCCAGCAGGGGCAGGGAAAAGGCGTCCGCCCCCCGGCCCTCCAGGAACCGGGCGGTGCGGGCCGCCTCCGGCATGGGGCGGCACACCGCCACCTGAAGGCCCCGGAGGGGACCCCGGAAGGGGTGCAGCGTCTCCCGGGCCGCCTCCCCCAGGAGGATCACCGAGGGGCTGGGGACGTCTCCCCGTCGCGCCCGTTCCCCCAGGGAGGCCAGGGTGCCCCGGAGGACGCGGCTTCGCCCCCATCCCCCCCAGGTGACTGCGGCGGCGGGGGTGTGGGGGGACCGACCCAGGCGCACCAGCCGGTCCGCGATGTCCCCGAAGGCGGAGGCCCCCATGTAGAGGACCAGGGATCCGGAGGTGCAGGCCAGCTCCTCCCAGTAGGTTTCCTCGTCCCCCTGGCCCCGGTGCCCCGTGGCCAGGGTGACCGAGGCGGCCAGCCCCCGATGGGTGAGGGAGATGCCCTCCCCCAGGAAGCCCCCGAAGGCGGCGGTGATCCCCGGCACCCCCCGCCAGGGCACCCCGGCGGCCTCGCAGGCCCGGGCCTCCTCTCCCCCCCGCCCGAAGACGAAGGGATCCCCTCCCTTGAGGCGCACCACCGTGCCTCCCTCCCGCCCCAGGCGTACCAGCAGGGCGTTGGTGGCCTCCTGGGGGCTCAGGTGGTCCCCCTCCCGCTTGCCCACGGGGTGGAAGCGGCAGCCTCGGGGGGCCAGGAGCAGGGCGTCCGGGTGGGTCAGCCGGTCGTACACCAGGTGGTTCGCCCTCTCCAGGAGTTCCCGGGCCTCCTGGGTGAGCCACCGGGGGGAGCCGCATCCCGCCCCCACCAGGAAGACCGTCATGCCGTCACCTCCTCCAGGAGGCGGCGCACCAGGGGGGCCTCCGCCAGGGAGTCCCAGAGGGTCTGCCCCAGGGCTCGGGCCTCCTCCTCGGTGCCCGCGGGTCCCCCCAGGGAGGCCCCCACGGACTGGGAGCCGTCCAGGGCCAGGACCTCCGCCTCCAGGGTGAGGACGCCCCCCTCGTAGCGTCCCTGCACCGCCACGGGGGCGGAGCAGCCCTTCCCGAAGGCCCCCAGCACCTGCCTTTCCCCGCACACCTCCAGCCAGGTGGGGAGGTGGTTCGTCTGTCGGGCCAGGCTCTCCAGGACCGATCCCGCCCGGGCCTCCAGGGCCACCGCCCCCTGGCCGGGGGTGGACAGGAAGGGCAGCCGCACCGCCCCGGGCAGGTCCAGCCCCAGGCGGCGCACCCCCGCCTCCGCCAGGATGAGGGCGTCCAGTTCCCCCGCCTCCAGCTTGCGAAGTCGGGTCTGCACGTTCCCCCGGCAGCAGAGGAAGCGCAGGTCCTTCCGGACCCGCAGGCCCTGGGCGGTGCGCCGTAGGCTGGAGGACCCCACCCGGGCGCCCGGGGGCAGCGTCTCCAGGGACAGTCCCTCCCGGGTCACCAGCAAGTCCCCCACGGGGCCCCGGGGGAGGACCCCCGCCAGGACCAGCCCTTCGGGTTGGGCCACCGGCACGTCCTTGAGGCTGTGCACCGCCCCGTCCCCCTCTCCCGCCAGGAGCTTCTCCTCCAGGGCCTTCACGAAGGCCCCGAAGCCCCCGAAGCAGGGCAGGGGGGTGGTGCGATCCCGGTCTCCGTGGGTGGAGACCGCCTGGAGGGTCGTCTCGGCCCCCAGGGATTCCAGGGCGTCCATCCAACCCCGGGTCTGGATGCGTGCCAGGGGGCTTCCTCGGGTGAGCAGGATCATGGGGTCCTCTCCTTCGTGTCGTCCCGTCCCGGGGCGGCGTGGGCCTCCCCGGCGGGTCCGTGTTGTCCTTCCAGAAGCCGCTTCAGGCGGCGTTTCATCGCTCCGGCCCCCGCAGGGTCCTCCCCGCCGCTGGTCACCCCCAGGGCGAAGCCGTGGTGTTCCCATTGGGCCGCCAGGGCGAAGTCTCCCGCCCGGGGGAGGGCGCAGCAGCACAGCAGGCACCCCGAACCCTCCGCCAGGGGCAGCACCTCCCGGGTGGTCGCCTCGTCCAGGGCCAGCACGGCGAAGCGGTGGGCCCGAAAGTCCTCCGCCGCCACCCTTCGGCGCTCCCAGCGGATCTCCCCCCGCTCCGCCCGGTCCGCCAGCTCCTCCGTGGCCTCGGGGCTCACCAGGTGCACCTTCGCCCCCGCGTCCCCCAGGGTCCGGGCCTTGCGGGTCCCCACGGTCCCGCCCCCCGCCAGGAGGACCGGGACGTCCGTCCGCAGCGCCGCCAGGAGGCGGAAGGGGCCCCTCACGGCGCTTCCTCCTCCGACCCCGAGAGGATTCGCCAGGCCCGGGAGGTGTGGGCGGAGGGGGCGGTCAGCAGGGGGTGGAGGAACCCCGCCAGAAGGCTTTCGGCGAAGACCTCGAAGTCCCTCGGGTCCCCCCCGCAGCGGGAGGCCGCCAGGGCGGCCCGTTCCCGGGCCAGGGCTTTGCCCCGAGCCAGGGCCAGGCGCTTCCAGGTGTCCCCGGACCGGTGGACCAGCTCCCCCGCCAGGGCCTCCGCCGCCCGGTCCGCCTCCTCCTCCAGGGTGGAGAGGGAGGCCCGGTAGTCCCGCAGCAGCGTCTCTGCGGTCTTCGCCAGGTCCGCCAGGAGGACCCGACGGGTTCCGGGAAGGGGGGCGCTCTGGGGAGGGCTTCCCAGGTCCAGCACCCAGGGGGGCGGGGCCAGTCCCTCCAGGGGTTCCGGCCCCAGCAGGGGGGCCGGGGAGGCGGTGCAGCAGAACACCCCTTCCACTTGTCCCAGGGCGTCGGGCCAGCCCTCCCAAGGAAGAGGGAGGATGCGGGGGTCCTCCGGCAGGGGCCGGGGGGAACGGTTCGCCAGAAGACAGGGGACGTCGCAGGCCGCCAGGACCCGGGCGGTCTCCAGTCCCATCTCCCCCGCCCCCAGCACCAGGGCACGCACCTCCGGCCACCGGGGGTGTTCCCGGAAGGCCTGCACCGCCAGCCAGGGGATGGAGGGTTCCCGCCCGGGGTGGAAGGAGGTGCGCAGCGCCCCCGCCACCCCCAGGGCCCGCTGGAAGAGGCGGTGCAGGGTGGGACCGCAGGTGGCGCAGCCTTCGTAGGCGTCCCGCACCTGGCGCACCACGTGGGACTCCCCCACGGCGAAGCTCTCCAGCCCCAGGAGCACCCGCAGCAGGTGGCGCACCACCCCTCCGCCCCGCAGGTCCGGCTCCGGCAGGCCCGGGGCGGGGGTCTCGGGGAGCAGGGCGTACAGCTCCCGGCGCCAGCAGGTGCGCAGCAGCAGGGCCTCCTCCAGGAGTCCACCCTTCAGGAGGGTCGCCGGGTCCTCCCCCCAGGGGAGGGAGGAGGAAAGGGAGAAGAGGGCCAGGCGGTTCACGGCCTTGCTCCTAGAGCCCCGCCCGGACGGCGGCGGCCGCGGCCAGGAGGGTGACGCCCTCCAGGGGCAGCAGGGTGCCCAGGTGCCAGACCAGGAGGGGGCGCAGCAGCTCCCGGGGGAAGAGCCCCAGCCAGTAGCCCATGTTCTGCCGGAGCACCCGGGTGACGGTGCCGATGGCGTTGCCCAGGAGGAGGGCCAGCAGGGCCTGCCCCGGGGAGAGTTCCCCCGCCGCCAGGGCTCCGCCCGCGGCGGCCAGGGAGGCGGTGGCGTGGGCCAGGGCCGCGGCGGCCACGGTCCAGCCCGCCGGGGGCAGCAGGGCCGTGTGTCCCAGGTGCTCCAGCAGCAGGGCCTCGAAGGAGGGCATGAGGGCGTAGGTGAGGGCGAAGAAGGTCCAGGCCCAGGGGAGGGACACCAGGAGGGCCCGCAGCAGGCGCCGCCGCCGCTCCGTCCCCGAGGGGGGGAGGACGGCCGCGGGGGCCTCGTCCCGGGGGGTGCCGTGACGGCGCAGCAGTCCCAGAAGCCACAGGAACCGCACGGCGCTGCGCCCCAGGAGCACCAGGGCGTAGAGCAGCCCCGTCCCCCCCGCCAGGCCCGCCGCCAGGGAGGCGGTGGTGATCCACCGACGGAGGTAGCCCGGGAAGGCCAGACAGAGGGCGCCGAAGACCGTCTCCTCCCGGGAAAGGTCTCCCTGGGCGTACCCCGACGCCAGCAGCCCCGCCCCCGCCCGGGGGGATCCCAGGGCCAGGGCCAGGGCCTGGGCGGCCCGGGGCGGGACGCGCCAGGTTCGAAGCCGGGGCAGCAGGGGGCGGAAGATCCGGTCCGCGGCTCCCGACGCCAGCACCAGTTCCCCCAGGGCGAGCCCCGCCACCACGCTGGCGGTGAGGGTCGCCTCGGCCCTCAGAAGGTCCGGCCAGGAGATCGCCACAGCAGCAGCACCGAGAGGTAGTCCTCCGTGGGCAGGATCGCCTCGGGCCCCGAAACCGTCCGCTCCTCCGGCAGCCCCGCCCGATGGACCCGCACCGTCCGGGCCCAGGGCCCCGTGGCGCGGACCAGCTCGGGAAGGCGTTCCCGGAGGGCCGAGGGCTTGTACAGCGCCGCCGCGTCCGCCCCCGACAGGGCCTCGGTCAGCCTGTCGAAGGGGGCGCTGGCGGGAGCCACCAGAAAGGACTCCTCCCCCATGGCCAGGAAGGAGCGGGCGGAACAGGCCGCCAGGGAGTGGGCGGAAAGCCCCGGCACCAAGCGCAGCTCCAGGTCCGGCCGGCTGGCCCGCCACACGTCGAAGAGGCTTCCCACGGTGGCGTAGAGGGCCGCGTCGCCGATCACCGGCAGGGCGACGGACCGGACCCCCTCGAGGAGGGGAGCCAGGGTCGCGAGCTGGGCCTTCAGGGCCTCGTCCCGCTCCTCCGGCACCCCGGACATGGGGAACACCAGGGGGTGAAGGGGGGCCTCCAGGTGGCGGCGTACTACCGAACCGGCCACGCTGGTTCGGCCGGGGGCGGAGAGGGGTTCCAGCAGCAGGTCCGCCTCCCGAAGCACGCGGAGGGCCTTGAGGGTGACGAGTTCCGGGTCGCCGGGGCCGACGCCCACGCCGTACAGGATCATCAGGGGATCCCCTTTCGGGGGACCTTCGGGAAGGGGGGACACCGGAGCCTCCGGTCCGAGAGGATGAGGAGGACGAAGGGGGACGGGAATGCCGCTGCCGGTGGGCCCTGCCCTCGCAGGTCCCGGTTCCATGACGCCGCGGGCCGGTCTCCTGGCTCCCGTTCCTCCTACTCCCGCGCCTTCCCGGGGGGGGACCCCAGTGGCATCCGTGCGGTTTCGTCCCGGTCACAGTGGCGGGGCCGCTCCGGCTTCGGATCCCGGATTCCCGTGCCCCCGGCGGTTCGTGGTCGGGGAGATTATAGCACCCTGGAGGACGGGGGGCCCCTGCGGGGAGGCTCCCTCACCGCCTAAGGTCCCGGAAGAAACAGGGACAAAAGATCCGTTTCCTGACTGGCCAAGGGAAGGAGTATTTGCAATACTGTGCAAGGAAGGGAGCTGTTCTCCTCTGTCCTTCTTTCGTGGGAAGAAGCACCGCCATGACGCATGAATCGTTTCATGAAAGGGGGGGTGAGGCTTCGTCCTGGGTCTTCGGGGGTACGAGCGGCGCAGTCGGTTCGGATCGGCGGTTTGGAAAAAGAGAACGGCAAAGGAGAGGTGAGTTCATGTCCCGCTTCGTAAGGCGTCTTCTCGCGGCGACCCTTGGGGTCTTCATCCTGGCGGTTCCCGCCCTGGCGGCCCCCGTCCGCTCCCTTCCCCGGGACGGCTTCGGGGCTCCGGGAGCGGGGGACTCGCAGCAGCAGATCCTCCAGATCCTCCGGCAGGGCAAGGGCGCGATCCCCACGACCCCCTACGGAGGGGTCAACATCGCCAGCGACCCCGTCCTGGCGAAGCTGCTTTACCCGGACGTGGTGAAGAACTGGTTCGACGGCAAGGTGGCGGGGATCACCCTCCAAACCCCTGCCTTCACCAGCAACCACGGTTCGGACGTGCAGGGCCAGGTGGGCTGGAACACCACCCAGGAGGAGCTGCTGGGCTTCCTGAACAACCTGCCCAAGAGCAACATGCGGGTGCAGATCGTGGCGGAGTTTGCCGCCAAGACCAGCGCCGGGGCGGTGGAGCAGACCTTCAAGCTCCCCCTGGCGGTATTCAGCAAGCCCCCGGTCTTCGACCCGGCGGACCTGAAGGCCTTGGGCAAGCCCGTGGTCTACCTCCAGGCCATGATCCACGGGGACGAGCACAGCGGCGGCGAGGCCATGCTGGCCCTGGCCCAGAAGCTGGCCACGGACGAACTCCGCGTCCTGGACAAGATCTCCGTGGTCATGATCCCCCGGTTCAACGTGGACGGGGCCTGGCGCTACACCCGGGGCACCAACACCGCCAACCCCGTGTGGGGACAGCCGGAGCTGTCCAGGGGCTTCGACCAGAACCGGGACCACACCAGCTTCTCCTCTCCCATCACCCGGACGATCCACACGGTGGTGAACGCCTACCGTCCCGACGTGTGCATCGACTGCCACGAGATGGGCTACGGCTTCAACCGGGAGTCCTCCGGAGGCACGTCCCTGGGCTATCGGGACTTCTACCTCTTCGACCTGGTGACCCTCATCGCCCACCCCGCCAACGTCCCCGCCTCCGTGACCGCCCTGAACCGGCAGCTGGAGTCGGGCATCGCCCAGGACCTCCGCTCCCGGGGGTTGAACTGGGACTATTACTTCTACGGCTGGGCCTCCCGCCAGGTGTCCGCGGACGTCCTCTCCACGGACCTGTCCACCCTGATCTCCGGGGAGGTGGACGTCACCACGGAACTCATGGAGGGCCCCCCCGACGAGGCCATGACGGACTCCGCCCTGAGCCTGAAGCCTGCGGTGAGCATGCTCTTCGAGACCCGATCCCCCAAGGTCCTCCCCAACTACAAGACCCGGGTGTACGCCCACCTGTCCGCTCTGGAGTCGGTACTTCGCCAGGTGGCGGCTCGTCCCGACACCTACCGGGACACCGTGGCGGCGGCCCGGGCGGCGGTGGCAGCCCAGGGAGCGGCCCCCGGCGCGGGGAACGACCTGATCCTGTGGGTGCGCCAGAAGACCATGGTCTCTCCGGATCAGGCGGTGCTCTCCTTCAACGCCGCCCACACCCAGGTGGCCCCGGGCACCCTGAAGATGAACAAGTCCTACCGCAACGACCAGCTGACGCCGGTGAAGTCCGTGGCGCGCCCCTACGCCTACATCCTCTCCGGGGACATGGGGGCGGTGGCGGAGCGGCTGACCTGCACGGGGGTGACGGTGCGCCGTCTCACCCAGGCGACCTCGGTTCCCGTGGAGGCCTACCGCATCGACGAAGTGGTGAACGACGACGACCCGGCCCTGGACATGGAGCACCGGGGCACGGACTACTTCCCCTGGAACGGGACCATCACCAAGGTCATCAACGGCGTCACCGCCTCCAGCCGGACCGTGACCTTCCCCGCCGGGTCCTACGTGGTCACCCTGGATCAGCCCTCCGCGAACCCGGCGGCCCTGGCCCTGGAGCCTCTGGCGAACCGGAACCTGGGGAACTACTGGCTCACCATGAACGCCCTGGGCAAGAGCACCGCGGGCTTCGTCCCCGTGACGGTGGGAGGGGAGTATCCCGTCTACCGCTGCATGAGCGTCCTCTCCCTCCCGGCGGAGGCCCTGTCCGTGGCCCGTCCCTTCCTGGACGGCGCCGTCGTGGCCTCCTGTCTGCCCCTGGGCTCCGCGGAGCTGGCTCCTCTGAACAAGACCGCCCTGGGGAGCAAGGAGGTGCGCTTCGGCTACTTCTTCACCGCCGAGGCGACGGACCAGCCCGGGCAGAAGCCTGCGGGCTTCGACCTGGTCCTCCCGAAGGAAGGGAACGGCTACACCCTGGAAACGTGGTATCTCTACGACTGGGTTCAGGGGACCTTCGTCCCCGCCACCCCCGTCGCGTCGACCAGCGGGGCCCGGACGGTCCGGGTGGAGGGCAACGCCCTGGACGCATCGGGGCGGGTCCTGGCGGTGGCCACGGGGGTGATCCCCACGATCACCCACACCCCCACTCCGGGACATCGGAGCAGCGGCGGCTGCGACGCCGGGGCGTTCCCGGCGGTGGCGGTGCTCCTGGTCCTGGCCCCGGTGGCCTTCCTGCGGCGTAGGTAATTCGCCCCTGCGGGCACGACAGTGGCGACACGAAGCGGGGAGCCCCGGTGGTTTCGGGGCTCCCCGCTTTTCGGTCCGAGGAGGAGTGCTTCAGGCGAAGGGCTGCTCCACCCGGTTGTCCAGGTGGTCCAGCAGGTCCGTCGTCAGGGCCGCGGGGGTGGAGAAGGACGTCCCCACGGCGGGAGGGGGGGTGAGCACCACCAGGGGGATGCCCCGGCTTCGGGCCGCCCGGGCCTTGGCCTCCATGCCCCCCGGGGCGCCGCTGGCCTTGGAGACCAGGGCCCGGGCCCCCGACTCCTCCAGGAGGGCCCGAAGGGAACCCTCGTCCCCCGGGCCCCACTGGCAGAGGACCTCCCGGGGTTCCAGCCCCGTCGCCAGGGCGGCGTCCAGGCTTTCCGGCGTGGGGAGGACCCGGGCCAGGAGACGGCGGTTCTGGGCCTTCAGGGGGGGCACCAGGCGGGGCAGCAGGCGCACCCCCAGGGTCAGGACGAGGAGGTCCCCCGGCCGGGTGCTCTCCAGAAGCCGGGCCAGCAGGGCCTCCGGGGAGGCCACCGCCAGGGCCCCTTCGGGCACGGGGGTGGGGCGTCGCAGGACCCAAAGGGGCAGCCCCGTCCGCCGAGCCGCGATTCGGAAGGCCTGATGGGCCTCCTGGGCGAAGGGATGGGCCGCGTCCACCAGGGCCGCCAGGCCGGCCCGCTTCCGGTCCTCCAGCAGGAGGATCCAGGCGGGGGTGTCCCGGCGTCCCACCAGGGGGACGACCCCCTGGGGCACCGTGACGAGCCCCGTCTCCTCCGCCACCGAGGCTCCCACCCGAAGCCCCCGGTCCCGGAGCCGTTCCGCCACCTCCCGGGCCTCGGAGGTGCCCCCCAGCACCAGCACGTCCAGGGGGTCCTGGGGGAGGGCGGGTTCCCGGACCTCTTCGGAGCCGTAGCCTCGCCGGTCCAGCCACAGGCCCTTCCAGGGCTCCACCCCCTCCCCGGGGAGGACCACCAGGGTGCGCATGTCCACCCGATCTTCCGTCAGCGCCTCCAGGGGGAGGGCCTCCACCGTCTGGTCCGGCCGGTCCACGTCCCGGCAGAGGAGCGCCGTGGGCCTGCGGCGGAAGGCGCGGCGCACCGCCGCCAGCTTCGTCCCCAGGTCCCGGCGCACGGGGTTGTAGAGCACCGTGGTGAGTCCCCCCGCCGCTGCGGCCTCCAGGGCGCGCTCCACCGAGGACCAGGGCTGGAGGTAGTCCGAGAGGGAGAGGAGGCAGAGCCCGTTGGTGTAGGGAGCCCCCAGGAGGGTTCCCGCCCGCTGGGCCGCGGTGATCCCCGGCACCACCCGCACCGGGACCCGATCGGCCCCCAGGCGGAGGGCCAGGGCGGCCAGGCCGAAGAGGATGGGGTCGCCGCCGCACACCAGGGCCACCCGGTGCCCCCTTTCTGCCAGGTCCAGGGCCCGACGGACCCGATCCTCCTCCTCCCCCATGGCGTAGCGCTCCACGTGCCGTCCCTCGGTGCAGGCCGGGGGCAGCAGGTCCACGTAGAGGCGGTATCCCACCACCGCGTCCGCCCCCTCCAGGGCGGACCGGGCCTCCTGGGTGAGGCACTCCGCCGACCCGGGGCCGGTTCCCACCACCGCCAGGCTTCCCCGGGGAGCGGGAAAGGGGATGCGGGAGAGGGCCACCGTCACCCCGTCCCGGATCAGGCGGGGCCCCAGGGGAGAGCCCAGGGCGGCGGCGCAGGGCTCCGCCACCCCGGGGACGTGGAAGTGCCGCTGCGCCGCGGAGGGGGAGAAGGGCCCCTCCTGGGCCCGCAGGGTCTCCGGGGAAAGGGGGCTCAGGGGCAGCCCCAGGGTCCGGGCGGCCTCCTCCAGCCCCGGTTCCTGGGCCTTGGCCTCCAGGGTGGCCAGGGCTCCCAGGGCCTCCCGCAGGAAGGGGCCTCCGGGGGCCTCCTCCAGGGCACCGTCCAGGGCCTCCAGGAGGGCGTCCCGTTTCGCCCCCCGGCGGCACCCCACCCCCGCCCCCAGCAGGGGGGGCACCAACTGGATCGCCCCCTCGGGGAGGGGGATACGCCGGGGGGACACCAGCACCCGGGCTCCCTCCGGGGCGGCCACGGGCCGGGCTCCGAAGGGCAGGGGGAGGGGGCTTGCCAGGGGGTCCTCGGAGAAGGGCGCCAGGAGGGGGTCGATCCACCAGGGAAGGGACCCCTGATCCAGGAGGGAGCGCAGAAGCCCCGGGAGGGCCTCCCGGCCCCGGAGGGACAGTCCGTGGCGACGGGCCCAGCGGTCCGGGGCCGTCAGGCCCCGGCGGTCCGTGGAGGTGGTGGGGATCCACCCCGCCCCCAGCAGGGCGGCGCAGCGTTGGGCCAGGTCCGCCCCGCCTCCCAGGTGGCCCCCCGCCACGGCCAGCACGGTTCCCCCGTCCTCGGAGACGCAGAGCACCGTCGGGTCCGTGGCCTTGTCCCGCAGCAGGGGGCCCGCAGCCCGCACCGCCACCGGCAGGGATCCCACCAGGATCAGGGCCCCCGCCCCGTCCCAGAGTTCCCGAAAGCGACCCTGGAGGGAGCCGGGCTCCAGGGGAAGGGCGGTTCCCCCCAGCCCCCGGGCGATCTGTTCCCCCAGGGCCGAGGCGGCGGGGGCGTGGAGCACGTAGAGGGGCTTCACCGGGGTTCCTCCCCCCGGCGGTGTCCGTGGGCGAAGGCGGGGTGGTAGAGGAGGCTTCGGGCGTCCCCCGGGTCCAGGCAGCGTCCGATCACCAGCAGGGCGTGGCGCCGGATCCCCGCTTCCTCCAGGGAGGCCGCCAGGTTTTCCAGGGTGGTGCGTCCCACCCTCTGGTCCGGCCAGGTGGCCCGGTAGACCCAGGCGGCGGGGGTGTCCGGGGAAAGCCCCCCCTTCAGACAGGAAGCCGTCACAGCGGCGGCGTGCTCCGCCGAGAGGAACACCGCCAGGGTGGCTCCCGTGGCGGCCAGGGCCGTCAGGGATTCCTCCTCCCGCACGGGGGTGCGCCCCGGCGCCCGGGTGCAGATCAGGGTCTGGGTCCCCCCGGGGACGGTGTACTCCACCCCCAGGGCCGCTGCGGCGCCCTGGAGGCTGGAGACCCCCGGAACGATCCGAACCCGGATCCCCCGGTCCTCCAGCAGACGGATCTGCTCCCCGATGGCCCCGTAGAGGCTCGGGTCCCCCGTGTGGAGGCGCACCACCCGTTTTCCGTCCCGGGCGGCTTCCGTCAGCAGGTCCACCTGTTCCTCCAGAGAGAGGGGGGCGGAGTCGGCCAGGCGGGCGTTCTCGCGGCAGCAGGCCAGGATCTCCCGGTTCACCAGGCTTCCCGCGTAGAGCACCAGGTCCGCCTCCTCCAGGAGGCGGCGGCCCTTGAGGGTGAGCAGCTCCGGGTCCCCGGGGCCGGCTCCGACGATGTGGATGCAGGGTTCCTTCAAGGCAGATCCCCCCAGATCAGGTCCACCGGGTTCAGGGCGGAGGGGGTCCAGTGGGGACCCAGCCTGCGGCCTTCCGCGGCGGCGATGCGCCAGAAGCCTGTCTCCAGGCCCCGGCGTTCCAGATGTTCCAGCGTTCGCGGCGCCGTGGCAAGCCCCAGGGAGGCCACCACGATCCTTCCCTTCGGGGTCAGGCGGGCCAGGGTCCCGTCCAGCACCCCCTCCAGGTCCGGGCCGTGTCCCCCCACGAAGGCCCCCTGAAAGGGAGGCTCCTCCAGGTCGACCAGGGCCTCCGGGGCGCTTCCCGCCACCAGGCGGACCTGATCCCCCAGCCCCAGTCGCTCCAGGTGGCGGGCCGCCAGGTCCCGGGCTTCCGGGTTTCGCTCCAGGGAGACCACCCGGCTCCCGGCGCGGGCCAGCTCCGCCGTGACCCCCCCGGTGCCCGTGCCGATCTCCAGGATCCGGGATCCCTCCAGGGGGGCCAGAAGGGCCAGGACCAGCCCCCGGAGGGGGGCCTTGGTGAGGGGCACTCCGGGGTGGCGCAGGAAGTCCCCGTCGGGCAGGAGGCCCCGGCGGGGGCAGGGCGTCCTGCCGGGAAGGGGACCGGAGGGGGCGGCCCCACCCGCCTCGGGTCGGGGGGGCTCCGGGGGGGCCAGCCAGAGCAGCCCCAGGCGACCCCGGAAGGGGTTGCGGCGCAGCTCCCCCAGGGTCCCCCGAAAGACCTGCTCCCGGGGGGTCCCCAGGTCCCAGCCCAGGGCGGCGGGGAGGCCTTGAAGCCCCGCTTCCTCCGCAAGCCACGCCAGCTGCTCCGGCACCTCCGGGGCGGCCCCCAGCAGCAGCGCCGCCCCTCCGGGGGCCGTCGCCGCGGCCCGGAGGTCCTGGGGGTCCGGCAGGGCCCGGCCGTGGAGGGACCGGGTGGCGGTGCGTTCCCAGGGGAGGCCCAGCCGGGCCGCCAGGAGCTGGAGGCAGGAGATCCCCGGCAGGGAGCGAACCCGGGGGCCGAAGGCCTCCCGGAGGCGACGCGCCAGGCTGTAGAACCCCGGATCGCCGCTCACCAGCACCCCCACGGGCCCCGGGGCGTCCTCCACCAGTCCCGGCAGGTCCGCAAGCCGGGGGGGGAGGGGGCGGCGGTCCTGCCCCGGGGCGAGGGGAAGCAGCTCCAGGTGTCGGGGGTCTCCGAAGAGGGTGCGCAGGGAGAGGGCCAGGTCCGCCGCCGCAGGGGGAAGCCAGCGGGGATCCCCCGGCCCCATGCCCAGGACCAGGACGGCGTTTTCCGGGTGGTCGGTCACGGTCGTTCCTCCTCCTCCGGCCCCCGGCGCAGGGACGCCGTCAGGGCCTCCACGTCCCCCCACCGGGCCAGTTCCCGGCGGGGGAGGGCGAAGACCACGCAGGCCACGCGTTCCGCGGTCCCGCAGATCCGGGCGGCGGAGGCGGCGGCCCGGTGGGCGGTCTCCTCCAGGGCCTTGCGTCCCGGTTCGGTCTCCAGGAGGGCGCAGGCCGCCTCGTCGGCGGTGTTGGCCTCCAGGACCCGACGCACCTCCTCAGGGGAGGCCCCGTGCAGGGCCGCGTAGGCCCCCAGAGCCTCCAGGCGCCCGTCGCTTCGGGCGCTGTGGGTGTCCCGGGACCCTGCGGCGAGCTTGGCGAACTTCCCCACCTGTCCCACCAGAAGCAGCTCCCGAAACCCCAGGTCCGCCGCCGCTGCCAGGGCCTCTCCGGCGAAGTTGCTCATCCCCACCAGGGGACCCTCCGGAACCCCCAGGGATCGGGCCATCTCCCGACCGTAGTTTCCCGGCACCAGACAGACCGCCCGGCGCCCCTCCGCCGCCAGCACCGACAGCTCCGCCCGGAGGGTGGCGGTGAGGGCGGGCTCGCTCATGGGGCGCACCACTCCCTGGGTTCCCAGCACCGAAAGTCCCCCCTCCACCCCCAGGCGGGGGTTGAAGGTGCGGGCCGCCACCTCCTCTCCTCCGGGGATGGAGAGGACCACCCGGACCCCCAATCCCGGGGGCAGTTCCCCGCGAAGGTGCTCCTCCAGCATCCTTCGGGGGGTGGGGTTGATGGCCCGTTCCCCCACGGGCACGGGCAGCCCGGGGCGGGTGACCACCCCGATGCCCTCCCCCGCCTCCAGGAGGATCTCCCCTCCCGGGACGAGGGCGACTCGGGCCACCACCGCCAGGCCGTGGGTCACGTCCGGGTCGTCCCCCCCGTCCTTCACCACCCAGGCCTCCGCCCCCCCGGGCACCGCCCGGCAGCCCCCCAGGGGGATGGAGAGGACCCCGCCCCCGGGCAGGCGGACGGAGACCCGGAGGGTCGGCCGGGCCAAAAGCCACCGCACCGCCCCCAGGGCGGCGGCGACCGCGGCGGTTCCGGTGGTGAAGCCCCAGCGGAGGGAGGGGGTCGTCACGGCTTGGCCTTCCCGCCCTCCCGGGCCCCGTCCACCAGGGACTCCAGCAGGGCCAGGGCCTTGGGGAGGCGCAGCACCGAGGGACGGGAGACGAAGGCCTCCGGCACGTCTCGGACCCGACCGGCCCGCACCGCCTCCAGGGCGGACAGCCGGGGGTCCCGGGCCAGCTCCGAGGCGGGGAGGGCGTTCATGGCCCCCTGCTGCACCAGCACCAGGCGCAGGCGGTTTCCCAGCCCCAGGAGGCGTTCGTCCCCGAAGGAGGCCACGGCGCTGCCCGGGGAGAGGGGCCGGGCGTCAGAGGCCAGGTTCTCCGCCCCCGCCGCCTCAAGGAGCCGGTCCGCCCAGCAGCCGGGGGAGCAGGTGGTGAGGGTTCGAGCGGTGGTCACCAGGAAGACCCCCGGTCGGGGCTCGCTTTGGTGTCTGCGGCGTGCCCGGTCCGTGAGGGCCACGGTGCGTTCCCCCACGCGCCGGGCCTCGGCGGTCCGTCCCGTCAGGGCCCCCAGGCGGTTCAGGTAGGAGGCGAGGTTCCCCCATGCCGGGGGCTCCAGCACCGCCACGGGGATGTGGAATCGCTCCAGCTGTCCCAAAAGCTGGGGCTGCATCTGGAGCTGCAGGGGGCGCAGCACCACCAGGTCGGGGCGCAGGGCCAGGAGGGCCTCCACGTCGGGCTTCAGGGGCAGGCGTCTTGCCGGTCCCGCCCAGGCGGAGTCGTCGGCGGCGCTGACCCCCGCCAGTTGCCCCTTGGCCCCGAGGGCCACCAGGTTCTCCGTGTGGGCGACGTAGAGGGAGACGATGCGGGAGGCGGGGCGGGGGAGGGTCACGGTGCGCCCCGCGTCGTCCCGGACCCGGAGGGCCGCCGCCCCGGTCCCGGGCAGCAGGACCAGCAGCAGGGATAGGAGGACCAGTACAGGAAGTCCCCGGAGGAGGAAGTCTCCTGGGTCGGGGGAATCATCCACAGGAGTGGACAACTTGGTGGACAACTCCGTCGGTGCTGTGGGGAGGTTGTGGATAAGGGTCATGGTCCGTCGACTCCTTCAGGGAACCAGGCGCTCCGGGCCCCCGGGCGTCGTCGCCTCGGGGGCCCGGAGGGTTTTTAAAACGCCTTCTTCGCCGCTTCCTTCAGATGCTCCAGCATCAGGGCCCGCACCTCCGGGTTCTGGCCGAAGCCCTGGAGGACCGTGTCCACCCGGAAGCCCATCTTGGTGAGCTGACTCTTCCAGGAGTCCTCCTCCGGTCCCGCCATGTCGTTGTGGGCGTGGTCCCCCGCCACCAGCATGGCGGGCACCAGGGTGACCCGCCGGACCCCCAGGGCCTGGAGGCGGGCGACCAGGTCGTCGAAGGAGGGGGTGCCCTCCACGGTGCCCACCAGCAGTTTGGGGCTGATGCGGTTCAGCACCGTCTGGAGGCGGGAGTAGGCCCCGTTGGCGGGATGGGGGGTTCCGTGGCCCATGAAGACCACCGCCCCGTCCTGGAGGCGCTTGCCGTAGGTCCGGTTCAGCGCCGCCGCCAGGCGGTCGAAGTCCTCGTCGGACCAGAGGAGGGGACGGCTCAGGGCGATGCCCCGGAAGCCCGTCTTGCCCTCGTCGCGCCCCAGTTGGTCGAAGCAGCGCACGATGGTCCCCAGGTCCTCGTACTCCTCCCCGGGGATCACGTGGGTGGACAGGATGGCCACATGGGTGAACCCGTCGGCGTGGAGCTTCGCCAGGGCCACCAGGGGATCGTCGATGATCTGCCCCTGCTTGGCCAGCTTGCGCATGATGATCCGGGAGGTGTAGGCCACCCGGACCTCCGTGCCCGGGAAGGCCTGCTTCACCGAATCCAGGGTGGCGGCGATGGCCGCCTGTCCCTCGGGCATGGAGCTGCCGAAGGAGACCAGCAGCACCGCGGGCTTGGCGGGGGTTTCCTTGGACGACGAGGCCATGCAGGCACCTCCCAGGGCGAAAAGCAGGGTCAGGGCCAGGGCCCAGACCGGGGCGAGGGTTCGGATCTTGGTCAACGAAGACGCCTCCTTCCAGATGCGGTTGCGGGGTGCCCCGAAGAGCGGGTCCGGGCCGAGGCGCCTTCGGTCCGGGGGGCGGGACGGGTACGCGGGTGGGCGGAGGATTAGGGAGAAGGGGCCTCCCCTGCCAGGCGAAGCAGGGCGTTGCAGGCGGCGGCGCAGAGGTTCGACCCCCCCCGGGGACCCGAGAGGACCACGCAGGGCAGGCCCGAGGCCAACAGGGCCCGCTTGCTCTCCGCCGCCCCCACGAAGCCCACGGGGAAGGCGCAGACGAAGTCCACCGGGGCTCCCGCCTCCGCCCGCTCCAGAAGCCGGAAGAGGGCGGTGGGGGCGTTGCCGAAGGCGTAGAGGCGCACCCCCTGGTCCGCCGCCAGGTCCACCGCCGCCATGGCCCGGGTGACCAGGGCCTCCTCGCTGCGGCGGCGCACCTCCGGATCGTGGATGGCCGCCAGGGGGTGCAGGCCGAGGCGTTCCGTCAGGGGGCGGGAGAGGCCCGACCGCACCATCTCCACGTCGCAGAAGAGCGGTCCCCCCCGGCGCAGGGCCTCGACGCCCCGCCGGACCCCTTCCGGGGAACTCCGAAGCAGGGAGGCCAGGGAGAAGTCCGCCCCCGCGTGGACCACCCGTTCCGCCACCGGGCGAAGCTGCGGTTCCAGGGCGTAGGAGTCCAGCACGGAGCGGATGAGCCCCAGGCTGGTCTCCTCGATGGACTGAGGGTCCCTGCAGTAGGCGAAGGGCATGCCGTCGTCTCCCTTCCATGGCCGAAAGTAAAAGAGGCCGCCGCCTTGCGGCGACGGCCCCACCCAGACGGGAAGAAGTTCCCGACAGGAGGCGCCCGCCCGCGCAGGCCTTCCTTCCCGAACCTTGCGCGAACCGGTCTCCTGGCTTCCGTTCCTCCTACTCCCGCGCCTTCCCGGGGGGTGCCCCCGGTGGCTCCTCTGCGGTTTCGTCCCGGTCACAGTGGCGGGGCCGCTCCGGCGTCTCACCGGATTCCCGTGCGTTCGCGCGGCGCTGTTCCCGGGCATTGTACCACCATCAGCCCAGAGCCACGTCCAGGACCATCATGACCACGAAGCCCGCCACCAGGCCCAGGGTGGCCTGGTCCCCGTTGCCCGCGGACTGGGACTCCGGGACCACCTCTTCCACCACCACGAAGACCATGGCCCCGGCGGCGAAGGCCAGGGCGTAGGGCAGCAGGGGACGGGCCAGCTGCACCAGCAGGGCCCCCAACAGGGCGAAGAGGGGTTCCACCACCGCGGAGAGCTGGCCGTAAAGGAAGGATTTCCCCGGGGACAGCCCCTCCCGGCGCAGGGGCAGGGAGACCGCCAGCCCCTCGGGGAAGTTCTGCAGCCCGATCCCCAGGGCCAGGGCGACCGCCCCGGCCAGGGAGGCGGAGGCGAGGCTTCCCACGGCCCCGAAGGCCACCCCCACCGCCAGCCCCTCGGGGATGTTGTGGAGGGTGATGGCCAGGACCAACAGGGTGGTGCGCTTCCAGTGGGTGGGGAGCCCTTCGGGGGAACCGTCCTTCAGAGCGGGGTGGAGGTGGGGGAGGAGGGTGTCCAGCCCCCGCAGGGCCAGAGCTCCCAGGGAGAACCCTGCGGCGGGGGGCAGCCAGCCCGGAAGACCCAGCTCCTCGGAAAGCTCGATGGCCGGAGCCAGGAGGGACCAGAAGCTGGCGGCCAGCATCACTCCCCCCGCGAACCCCAGCATCACGTCCAGGGTCAGGCGGGAGGGGTTGCGGCGCAGGAACACCAGGGCAGCCCCGGCGGCGGTGACCCCCCAGGTGAACAACCCCGCCAGCAGGGCCTGGAGGGGAGGGGAAAGATCGACGAGGTTCGACACGGCGGCACCTCCTCGGGTGAGTCTGAAAGGAGTTTAGCCCATCCCGAGGAGTCGAGGAAAGGTCAGTCCAGGGCCTCCCGGAAGATCCGGGCCTGACGGCGCAGGTTCCCCAGCCAGTCCTCCGCCAGGGGGTCCGCCTTCACCACCCGGGCGTTCAGTGCCTCCGCCAGCGTGGCGGCGCTCCTCGCGGAGATCTGGGGCTGCAGGAAGAGCACCTTGACCTTCAGTTCCCGCCCCCGGTCGATGAGGGCCTTCATCTGGGCGGGTTTGGGCTCCTTTCCCTCCACCTCTACCGCCACCTGGCGGAGGCCGTAGTCCCGGCAGAAGTACCCCCAGGCGGGGTGGAACACCATCAGGGTCATGCCCTTGCGGGGGGCCAGGAGAGACGAGAGGTCCCGGTCCAGCTCCCGAATCTCCCGGGACAGGGCCTCGGCGTTGCGGCGGTACGTCGCCGCCCCGGCAGGGTCCAGGGAGATCAGGCCGTCCCGGAGGTTGCGCACCATCTTCAGGCCGTTGCGGGGGGAAAGCCAGATGTGGGGGTCCAGGTTTTCCGGGCGGGTCCCTGCCTCCCCCGCGCCCTCGTGGCCGTGTTCCTCCATGGGGATGCGGAGGATGCCCCGGTCCGCCGGGATCACCGCCAGGGACGGGGCTGTCCGGACGACCCGGTCCAGAAGGGCTTTCTCGAAGGGCATACCCAGGGAGAAGCACCCCGCTGCCCGGGAAAGCTCCGCCATGAGGCGGGGGCGAGGTTCGAAGGTGTGGGGGTCCGCCCCCGGGGGCACCAACACGGACACGGCCACCCGGTTTCCTCCCACCCGCTCCGCCAGGTACTTCAGGGGAGGGATGGGGACGAAAACCCTAAGGGGGGCTGCCGCGGCGGGAAGGCACAGGGCCAGGACCAGGCAGAGGGCGCAGAAGAGACGACGACGCATCAGGGGTGGTTCCTCCTCTCGGACACAGGGGCTTCCGGGATCGGTTCGACCGCGTCGCCCCCGGAGGCGGCGCAGCGGGGGCACAGCCCCGTCAGGGTGGTCAGGGCCCCCTCCACCACGAAGCCTCGGCGCTTGAGGGACCGGACGGCGGGGTCCTCGGCGGGGGGGGGATCGGTGACGCAGAAGAGGTCGCCGCAACGGCGGCAGGAGAAATGAGAGTGGGGCGGGTTGTGGGGGCAGGCCTTCTCGAAGGCCCGCCCCGTCCCGAAGGTCCCCTCCCCCCCGGGACAGGGGATCTCCCGGATCAGTCCCACGTCGGCCAGGCGGTGGAGAAACCGGTAGACCGTGGCGGCGTCCGCTCCCAGGGAAGGGCAGGCGGCCTCCAGGTCTCCGGCGGTGAAGGGTCCCGGGGAGAGGAGGATCCAGGACAGCAGGGCCACCCTCTGGGGGGTGGCCCGCAGCCCCCGTTGCTTCAGCAGGGTGAGGGGGTCGCAGCGTTCCATGGGGGGGAGGATAGATCAGTTGCGAGAGATTTGCAAGTAGCCCCCAGTGGGGGCGACCATGAGGAAATCTCCAGGCTGTGTTACGATTGCAGAAAAGAAGGGATGCGACCATCCCCCGTCGTCCCGTCGCGTCCGCAAGGAGGAAACCCCATGGTCCTGTCGCCCACCGTCACCGACGTCCTGCTGGCCCGTCGCTTCCTTCAGGGACGGGTCCGCCGCACCCCCCTGGAGAAGTCCTTCCCCCTGAGCGACCGCACGGGAGCGGAGGTCCTGATCAAGTGGGAGAACCATCAGCTCACGGGGTCCTTCAAGCTCCGCGGGGCCCTGAACCGGGTCTGCGCCCTCACGGCAGAGGAGCGGGACCGGGGGGTGGTGACCGCCTCTTCGGGAAACCATGCCCAGGGCGTGGCCACCGCTGCGGCGATGTTCCGCGTCCGGGCGGTGATCTTCGTTCCCGGGGGGTGCCCGGAGACGAAGAGGCAGGCCATCCGCTACCGGGGAGGGGATTGGGTGGACCTCCGGGTGGTGGGGACGGTGTACGACGAGGCGGAGGAGGCGGCCAAGGACTTCGCCCGGACGGAAGGCTGCACGTATGTTTCCGCCTACGAGGATCTCCTGGTGGCCTCGGGGCAGGGAACCCTGGGTCTGGAGATGCTGGAGGACGAGCCGGAGCTGGACGACCTGGTGGTCCCCATCAGCGGAGGGGGTCTCATCTCCGGGGTGACCGCGGCGGCCTGCGCCCTGCGGCCGGGCATTCGGATCTACGGGGTGCACGCGGCCACCAACCCCAGCTGGGAGGAAGCCTGGCGCCGGGGTCGGGTGGTGCCCGTGGAGGAAGGGGCCACCCTGGCGGACGCCCTCTCCGGGGCGGCGTCCCAGCCCCTCTTCGAGTTCCTGCGCCCCCGCCTGGCGGGGCTGGTGGCGGTGACGGAGGAGGAGATCGGACGCGCCATGGCCTGGCTGCATCGCCACCACCACCAGGTGGTGGAGGGGGGCGGCGCCGTGGGGGTGGCGGCCCTGCTGGCGGAGCGGCTGGACGTGGCGGGGCGTCGGGTGGGGGTGGTGGTGTCCGGAGGCAACGTGGACGACCGCCGCCTGGTCCCCCTGCTGAATCCGGAAGGAGACTGAACGACCCGGGAGGCCGCCGGAAGGGGGCCTCCCCTTTTCGATCCCTGCCCGAGGCGTACGTCCTGGGTGTCCCGTCCTGTCGCCGGATCAACAATCTCTCGTTTCGGGGAAGGTGGATCGGTTCGTGAAACCGAAAATCCTCTTGGCCTTGTTCGGGTTGCTCCTGCTGGGCTTCATCGCCGTGGCCCTTCGCCCCGCCCCCGTGGTGGTGGCCCTGTGGTTCGAGGGCTCCGGGAGCGGTGCCGGACTGGGGAGCAAGGTGCAGCATGCGGTGCTCCAGGCGCTGGACTACCGCAACCAGACGGCCCGTCGGCTGGTCCCCTATCGATACGTTCCCGTGGTGCTCACGGGACTACCGGAGGAGGCGGCCTTGGAACGCATCCGTTCCTCCGGGGCGGTGGTGGTCCTCGGAGGGGCCACCTCCAGCTTCACGGGGCGCATCTCCGGTCTCCTGGAGCGGCGGGGCATTCCCTGTATCTCCCCTACCGCCAACTCCCCCATCCTGGCTCGAAGCGGAGACCTGCTCTTCCGCTACACCGGACCCTCCGGGGGGGAGGCGGCAGGAGCCCTGGCCCGCCTGCGGGGGGACTTCTCCCGGTACGTGGCGGTCCTGGATCGGAGCAACCCGGTCTACGGGGTGCCCCAGCTTGCGGGGTTCGCCACGGGGTTGGGGATCTCCCCCCAGCGGGTCCTGGAGGTGGAGGGGACGCAGGACCTGGAGTCGGTGCTGGGGGTCCTGGCCTCGGGGCTATACGACGGGGCGGTGTTCTTCCTCCCCGCCTTTCTCACGGGGGTCTACGCCCAGCGCATCGCCGAGGCCCACCCGAAGATGACCCTCTGGACCTCCGACTGGGGGGTCACGGAGCGCTCCGCCGCCCTGGCGGGACCGGGGGTCCGCAACCTGATCTCCGCGGTGTTCTTCCCCCCCCGCTTTCCCGACCCGAACCACCCCTTCCTGGTCTTCCTGGGTCGGCGCTACAGCGCCGTCCTGGACCCCTCGGTGCTGGACCCGGGGTACGGAGCCGTGGCCATGCTGGACGGGGCGGTGCAGCTGGGGGGCTCCACCTCCAAGGGGGTGCTTCGGGGGTTGCAGGCCCTGCAGTACGTGGAGGGCCTCACGGGGACCTTCCCGGTGGACGCGGCGGGGGACGTGCAGCTTCCCCTGGTGCCCGTGACGCTTCGGGACGGTCACTGGGCCCCCCTGGAGGGGCAACGACGATGAAGCGGGAGTCCTTCCATCGGATCTCCCGGCGCTGGGCCCTCCTCTTCGGGGGGGTGGGGTTCCTCCTCTTCCTCCTGCAGGGGGGGCTTCTCTTCCACAACGGTCTGGAGGAGCGAACCAAGGACGGGGACGCCCTGCTGCTGGCGGCCACCCATTCCTTCTCCCTGACCCTGGAAGGGGAGCTGGACCGGGCCTCCTTCCTGGCGGCGGCCCCGGAGCGCTTCGCCTCCCTGGCGGGGGAACTGTCTCTCTTCGCCCGCCTGGAGGGGGACCGGCTGGTGCAGGTGATCCGGGGACACCTGCCCCGGGGTTTCCGCCTGCCAGGGCGGGCGGGCATGACGGATCGCTGGGTCATCTCGGACCTCCTCAACCCCGACGGGGTCCCCCAGTTCGTCACCGTCCGCACCTTCCAGGGGAACGACTACCTCCTGGGGGTGCGCCTCAACACCTCCGGGCTGGAACCCTTCGCGGACGAGAACGTGGCCCCCTTCCTGACGGACCCCCGGGGAGCCCTCCTGTGGCACGACCCCCGGGACCCCTCGGGCCTCGGCGTTCCCCTGGACCACCGGGGCTGGCTGGACCGGGAGGTGCTGGAGGCCCGGACGTGGAAGGAGATTCCCCTCTCCACGGGGCGATCCGTCTGGGCCCGCACCCAGGGGGTGGAGGGCGCCCGTATTTCCGTGCTCATCCCCGTGGCCTCCGTCCTGGGGGAGGCGATGCGGTTCGTCTATCCCGCCCTGCTGCTCCTCGCCCTCATGGGGGGGCTCCTGCTGGCCTTTCGGCGGCTCTGGAACCGCCAGGTCCTCCCGGAATTCCGCGGACTGCTGGATCTCTCCCAGGTCCTGGAATCCCGCCTGGCGGTGGCCCGGGACCCCGAGGAGGTCTCCGCCTCCATCGACGACCTCTCCAAGGACGTGCAGGAACGCCTGGACGCCTGCCGCATGGAGGAGGCCCACTCCGTGCTGGCCAGCCTCCTGCGGGCCCTGCGGGTGCTGTGGCGGCAGCAGGAGGAGATCAACGCCTTCGGGGAGGAGGTGTCCGCCATGAACGCCTCCCTGGAGGAGTCCAACGAGTTCCTGCGGAAGCGGGAGCAGATCTGGGGGCAGACCCTCCGGGTGGCCCGGCTGGTGAAGGGGACCCACCAGGCCCGGGAGGAGGTGGCCCACATCGCCGAGACCATCAAGGACATGCTGGGAGCCTTCGGGGTGGTGGTGGACCGGCTGGAGGGGGACAAGCTGGTTCCCCAGGCCTGGAGCGGCTACGAGGAGGGCCTTCCCCCGGAGCCCGTGAAGGTGGCGGACTCCCTCATCGGTCGGGCGGTGCGGGAGGGACTGGTGTGGGCGGAGGACGTGCGCCAGACCCCAGGGTACCTGACCCTGCACGATTCCGTCGCCAGCGAGGTGGCCCTGGGTCTGGTGCACATGGGGCGGGCGGTGGGGGGGCTCACGGTGAGCTTCCAGGAACGCCGCCCCCGGGACGAGGCTCTGCTGGAGACCCTCACCCCCGTGGCGTCGGTGCTGGCGGGGTATCTGGACGCCAGCCGGGCCCAGCAGGAGGTGCGAGATTCCTACGACTACCTGGCCCGGAAGCTCCAGGAGATCACGGGGATCTACCACAACGAGACGGAGCAGCACCTGGAGCGCATCGGAGCCTACTGCTCCCGCATCGCCCGGGACCTGGGGCGGGAGCAGCGGGACGTGGAGGATCTGGCCCTCTTCGCCCGGCTCCACGACATGGGCAAGCTCAAGGTCCCTCAGGAGATCCTCACCAAGCCCGGAGCCCTCTCGGAGGAGGAGTTCCGGACCATCCAACGGCACACCCTCTGGGGGGCGGAGATCATCGGGGACGCGGCGTGGCTTGCCATGGCCCGGCGCATCTGCCTCACCCACCACGAGAAATGGGACGGCACGGGATACCCCTTCGGCCTTTCGGGGGAGCAGATCCCCTGGGAGGGGCGCATCGTGGCCCTGGCGGACGTGTACGACGCCCTGCGCTCTCCCCGGTCCTACAAGCCCGGCCTGCCCCACGACGAGGTGGTGCGGACGATCCTCCGGGGCAACGACCGCACGAGGCCGGACCACTTCGCCCCGGAGGTGCTCCAGTGGTTCCAGGAAAACCACGACGTGATGGACGCCCTGTACGACCGCTACCAGGACCTGCCCCTCGGGTAGGGGCGAATCAGGGGGGAAGAAACGAAGGCGGGAGCCTCGGAGCGATCCGGGGCTCCCGCCGCAAGGGCTGGGGGTGCGTCAGCCCTCGACGTTGAGGTTGTTGCCGATGCCCATGCTTCCCAGGAGCTGGCCGAGCATGTCCTTTTGGAGATCCGCGCTGGTCTTGAGGATCTTGGAAGCCACGGCGTACTGGATGTTCACCTGCTGCGCCGCAGCCACGGACTGTTGCACTCCCGCCACAAGGTCCACGAGCATCACCTCCTTGCACCCCACGTCCCTTGGGTATCGGCTCTCTTGCAGCGTTTCGGGATGACCTCCTCCGCCATTTGACGGATCGGGCGCAAACCCGGAGAATGGCCCTGGGCCCGGCTACGAAGCGGCCCCGAGGAGGTTTTTTCATGAAGACCCTTCCGGCGCGACTGCGCGCCCTGACCTGTGCCGCCGCCCTTCTTGCGGCGGGGGTCGTTCCCGCCCAGGGGGCGGTGCTTTCCGTCACCAGCCCCGGGGACTCGGGCCCCGGCACCCTCCGCCAGGCCCTGGCGGACGCGGACGGGGACGCGCAGCTCGACACGGTGCGTTTCCAGCTTTCCGACAAGGCCACTCTCACCCTCACCTCCGGACAGATCCGGGTGAAGTACCCCGTGCAGATCGAGGGCCCCGGCGCGGAGCGCCTGACCCTCTCCGCCGGAAACCGTTCCCGCATCCTGGCCTTCGACGCCACCGCGGCGGGCTCCTCCCTCTCCGGACTCACCCTCCGGGAGGGGAAGACCTCCGGTTTCGACTACGGCGGGGCGGTGATGGCGGAGGGAGCCATCACCGTGACGGACTGCGTGCTGCGCAACAACAGCGCCTTCGCCGGGGGCGCCCTTTCGGGGCGGGACCGGGTGACGGCCCTGGGGTGCGTCTTCCTGGCCAACCAGGCCTCCCGGGAGGGAGGCGCCCTGCTGGTGCAGGGCGGCGCGGGGGTGGACCTGCGCCGCTGCCTCTTCCTGGGGAACTCCGCCGCCACCGACGGAGGGGCGATCTCCGCCCGCAACGTCTCCCTGGTCCAGGCCCTGGACACCGCCTTCTCGGGGAACCGGGCCACGGGCATGGGGGGCGGGGCGTACCTCTACAACGACAACCTCGTCCGGGTGGACAACTGCACCTTCTACGACAACGGCGGCACCTCCGCCACCGGAGGGGCCTTCTTCGCCGACGCCTCCCCCTCCGTGGTGGTCAACAGTCTCTTCTGGCAGAACCAGCGGGACGCCCTGGGGTGGAACGGCACCATCCCCTCCGTGACCTACTCCTTCCTGCCGGGGTGGCACGGGATCGGGGCGGGGAACCTCACCTCCTCGGGCCTGGAGCCGAAGCTCCGGAACCCCAAGGGGCCCGACGGCACCGCGGGCACGGCGGACGACGACCTGCGCCTGCTCTCCGGGTCCCCCTGCTTGAACGTGGGCAGCAACGTCTCGGTCACGGAGACCCTGGACCTGGGGGGAGAGGCGCGCATTCAGGAGTCGGTGGTGGACATGGGGGCCTACGAAGGGGCCCACGGCGGCTCCGGCTCCAGCGGAGGGGGCGGCTGCTCCGCCCTAGGAACCCCCTGGGGGCTGGTCCTCCTGGTTCTGCCGCTCCTCTTCCTGCGGCGGCGCTGAGGGAGCGCCTCTCCAAAAAGGAACGCCACGGGGCCCTGGAGGGCCCCGTTTTTCATGGGTTCCCTCCCTGCGACGGTGCGGGGGTTGACAAGGGGGGGCGATTCTTGTAGTTTGAAACCGTTCCAAATAAAAGGATTCCGGGAGGTAGGAGAACACCATGTCCAAAACCCAGCAGAACCTCGCCGCCGCTTTCGCCGGAGAGTCCCAGGCGAACCGCAAGTACCTGGCCTTCGCCGCCGTGGCGGAGAAGGAAGGGCATCGACAGGCCGCGAAGATGTTCCGGGCCGCCGCGGAGGCGGAGACCCTGCACGCCCACGCCCACCTGAAGGCCCTGGGGGGCATCGGAGACACCGCGGCGAACCTCCGTGCGGCGGTGGGAGGGGAGACCTACGAGTTCCAGGAGATGTATCCCCCCTTCATCGAGGAGGCCAAGGCGGAGGGTCGGGCCGACGCGGTGCGCACCTTTTCCCTGGCCAACGAGGCGGAGAAGGTCCACGCGGCCCTGTACCAGCAGGTCCTGGACAACCTGGGGACCGACGACGGGGAGGACTTCTTCGTCTGTACCGTCTGCGGCCACGTCCACAAGGGGACGGAGGCTCCCGAGGAGTGCCCCATCTGCCACGCCAAGAAGCAGATCTACAGGAAGGTCGATTAGCCGGTCCCTCCGGGGAGGGAGAACGGAGCGGGGGGCCCGGAGTTCCGGGCCCCCCGCTCGTTGGGAGGAAGGAGAGGAGAAGTCCTCGGGCAGGAAGGCGAAGGAGGTTCTAGGCGTATTCCGACCAGACCCCGGAAGGGGCGACCTGGGAGAGGGGCGTTTCGGGAAGCACCAGTTCCCCCCCGGCAGTGACCCGGGGGAGATCCTCCGGGGGGAAGGGCCAGGAGAGCACCTCCAGCCTTCCGTCGGGGTGCTCCGCCAGGGCGGTGCAGCTCTCCACCCAGTCGCCGCAGTTGGCGTACACCAGGTTTTCCGTCTCCATCAGGGCGGCGGAGTGGATGTGGCCGCAGATCACCCCGTCGGCCCCGGCGCGTCGGGCCTCCCGGGCCAGGGCGTTCTGGTAGTCCCCCATGAAGCTCACCGCGTCCTTCACGCGCCCCTTCATGTACTGGGAGAGGGACCAGTAGGGCATCCCCATGCGGCGCCGCACCGCCCAAAGCCCCTTGTTGAGCCACAAGGCCAGGTCGTAGGCCACGTCGCCGCACCGGGCCAGCCAGGCCTGGGCCTGCACCACCCCGTCGAACTCGTCCCCGTGCACCACCAGGTAGCGCCGGCCGTCCGCGCCTCGGTGGGTGGCCTGCTTCGTCAGGAGGATGTTCCCGAAGGACGTGCCGTCGAAGGCGTCCAGGAAGGCGTCGTGGTTTCCCGTGATGTAGGTGGTCCGCACCCGACGGGACAGCTTCAGGAGCTTGCGGATCACGTCGTTGTGGGACTGGGGCCAGCAGGGGTTTCGGCGGAGCTTCCACCCGTCCACGATGTCCCCCACCAGGTAGAGCTGCTGGCAGGTCACCTCTCCCAGGAAGCCCAGGAGGGCCTCCGTGTGGCACCAACGGGTTCCCAGGTGGAGGTCCGAGAGGAAGAGGGTCCGGTAGCTTCTCATGCCCCCACCGCCTCCGGGAGCTTCTGGGCGATACGGGGAAGGCCGGGAAGCCGGAAGTCCTCCTCCAGGGCCTGGGCGATGTTGCGGGCCGCCTCGGGCCGGGCCGCGGCCAGGGCACGCCCGGAGGCCCGGATCACCCGGCTCGGGTCCTCCCGGTACCAGGCGATCCTTCGGGCCACCCCCTTCGCCTCCGTCTCCAGGTGTCCCGCCCCGACGCTCTCCAGGTAGCGGGCGTTGAGGGTCTCCTGAAGGGGGATGGGGGAGGTGAGCACCAGGGGCAGCCCCGCGCAGAGGGCCTCGCTGGCCACCAGTCCTCCCGGCTTGGTCACCAGGAGGTCCGCCTCCCTCATCCGCTGGGGGAGGTCCGAGGCGTAGCCGATGCGGGTCAGGTCCAGGAGGGGGGAGGGGCGGTAGTCCCGGAGCTTTTCCAGGAGGCTCCGGCTTCGTCCCGCCACCAGGCAGACCCGCAGGGGGATTCCCAGGCCCCCCAGGGTTTCCAGCATCCGAAGGACCTGTCGTTCCGGGATGGAGCTGGCGCAGAAGAGGACCCGTAGGGGCGAGGCGGGGCCGGGGCGGCGCAGGTTCCGGTGGAGTTCCCGAAAGGCCCGGCGCACGGGGATGCCGGTGACGCGGATCCGCTCCGGCGGCACCCGGTGGTCCGCAAGCTGCTGGGCCACGGAGGTGCTGGCGCAGAAGTAGCGGTCCACCTCCGGGTGCACCCAGAAGCGATGGAGGCCGAAGTCGGTGACGCAGACGGAGAGGCGCCCCCGGTAGAGTCCCTCCGCCCGAAGGCGGGCCAGCAGGGGCAGGGGAAGGAAGTGGGTGCAGAGGATCTCCCGGAAGGGGTTGTCCTCCACGAAGCGGCGGAAGGGTTCCAGGACGCCGGTGGAGACCCGGTCCAGGACCCGTACCAGGGCGCTTTCCTCCCTCAGCCGATCCGTGACGCGGTACACCGCCTCGCAGGGCCGGTGGGCCCGTTCCCCCAGGGTCTCGTAGCCTCGGGAGACGAGGGCCCGAAACCAGGAAGGGGCGAACCCCAGAAGATCCACCAGAGCCGCGGGAGCCGAAAGGGCCTCCCGAATCGCCAGGGCCGCGCTGCGGTGTCCGTTTCCCGCCTGAGCGTAGAGCACCCCCAAGGGCTGCATGGGCCTCCTCCTTTCCTCATCCTGCGGTGTCAGGGTAGCGGAGGTCCCTTACGGGGGCATCACAGCTTCCTTGCCCCCGGGGAACGATCAAAAGCTTTTTTACAGAAAAATCTTTCGTACTTGTCCGCTCCCGGCCCCTCGGGCTAGGCTCAGGTCCGAAGACGAAGACCACGAGGAGGAACGATGTCATGTCCCTGCGCGCGAAGCTCCTGGCTCCCCTTGTCCTGGCGGCGGCCCTTCCGGCCCTTTCCCTGGCCCTCTCCCTCATCCACCCGGGAGGGGGTCTTCCGAGATCCTTCCAGATGGGGCTGGCTTTCCTGGGGCTTTTGCTCCTCCCCGGGGCCTGGGTCTACTACGGGAGGACCCTGCTGTCCCCCCTGCGAGCCTTGGAGGAGGCCGCGGAGGGTCTCTCCCAGGGGGGCGGCGACCTGAACCGCCGAATCCCCGGGGCAGGGGGAGACGAGCTGGGCCGGACCGCCGGGGCCTTCAACGGCTTTCTGGAAAGCCTTCGGAGAGCCCTGAACGTCTCCACCGGGGCCTTCCGGGACGGGGCCTTCCACTCTTCCCACGTGAACCGGGAGCTGGGGGCCTTCGTGGAGTCCCTTCGAGGCATGGACGCCACCCTCCGGGAGGGGCAGGAGGGGGTGGAACGGATCACCGGGGCCATGGAGGAGCAGGCCGCGGGGATCGAGGAGCTTTCCGCCACCGGCCAGACCCTGGCGCAGATGGCGGAGGACCTGAACCGCACCGCCGGGACCATCGCCCAGGAGGCGGAGGAGGGGCGGGCCTCCCTGTCGGGGGTGGAGGAATCCCTGGCGTCCCTTCGCGAGCGCATGGAGGAGCTGGGCTCTCTCTCCAAGGGACTTTCGGAGCGGGCCGGGGGGATCCACCAGGTGGTCCGGATGATCACGGAGATCGCGGACCAGACGAACCTGCTGGCCCTGAACGCCGCCATCGAGGCGGCCCGGGCGGGAGAGGCGGGACGGGGTTTCGCGGTGGTGGCGGACGAGGTCCGTTCCCTGGCGGAGGAGAGCCGGAAGGCCGCGGCCTCCATCGGCGAGAGCCTGCGGGACCTGGTCTCGGGGGTGGAGGATTCCTCCCGGGAGGTTCTGGCCATGGGAGGGCAGGTGGACCGCCTCTCGGAGCGGAGCTCCGTCTCCTCCCGCACCATCGGGACCATCCTGGAACAGGTGACGGGGCTTGGGGATCTCTCCCAGAACGTGGCGGCCAGCGCCCAGGAGCAGGGGGCTTCGGTGCACGAGATGGCCGAGGCCGCCCAGAGCGTGACCCAGGAGGCCACGGCCCTTTCGGAGCGCATGGCCGGCCTGGTGGAGACCATGGAAGCCATGGGGGAGGTGGCCGGGGAGCTGGGGCAGGAGATGGCGTCCCTCTCCGGCCAGTCCACCCGGGTGCTGGAGTCCCTGGGAAGTTACCGGATCCTCTCCGACGGGGAGCTGGCGGCGGTGTTCGACGGGGCGGTGGAGGCCCACGGGAAGTGGATGGAGGGGCTGGAGCGCCTCGCCCGGGGAGAGCGGGTCTCCCTGGAGACGGACGGACACCGCTGCCGGTTCGGCCTGGTGTACCACTCCACCCCCGCTCCCGGGGGTATGGATCGGGAGTGGAGGGAGATCGACGGCCTCCATCAGGAGCTGCACCGGCTGGCCCACCGGGTGGAGCAGGCCCGGAAGGAAGGGGACGGAGGAGCCCTGGAGGAGACGCTGCGGAAGGCCCGCACCCTGAGCGGGGACCTGACCGTCCGGTTCCGGACCTTGGCGGAGGGGCTGCGGGGGGCCGGTCGGGGCGGGATTCCCGCCCTTCGCGGGTAGGTCGGGTTGTGAAGGGAACCTTGCGGGAAGCCGCCGTTCCCGGGTTCTTCCCCCAGGGTCCCTCGGGAGACCTGACGAGAGAAGATTGGAAAGTGTCCTTCTCCCTGGAACCGTAGGTTTCGGGGGCCCGGGGCGAGGGGATAAAAATAAACTTATTGACAAGAACGGTTTATTTGCTAGGCTAGGGGGTGCCCTCGTTTCGTGCATCCAGGGGCAATCTATTCTTTCGAAGGAGGAATCCCCTTGAGACCCTCGCCTCTTATGGTATCGTCCGAGATCGGACGATTGAGATCGGTGCTGCTGCACCGGCCGGGGAAGGAAGTGGAGAACCTGACCCCGGACCTGATGGACCGGCTCCTCTTCGACGACATCCCCTACCTGGAGATCGCCCGGCAGGAACACGACGCCTTCGCCAAGATCCTCACCGATCGGGGTGTGGAGGTGCTCTACCTGGAAGACCTGGCCGCGGAGGCCCTGGAGGACCGGGAGGTCCGGGGCCGCTTCGTGGAGGATTTCCTGGCGGAGGGACACATCCCCGGAGAGGGAACCAAGGCGGCCCTGCGGGAACTCTTCCTGGGCCTGCCGGTCCGGGAGATGGTGGACCGCATGATGGCGGGGGTGCGACGAACCGAGGTCCCCCAGGGACGATCCCGATCCCTGGCGGACCGACTCGACACGGACAACCCCTTCGCCGTCGACCCCCTTCCCAACCTCTACTTCACCCGCGACCCCTTCGCCACCATCGGAACCGGCATCACCCTGAACCACATGCGCACCGAGACCCGCAACCGCGAGACCCTCTTCGCCCAATACATCTTCCGGCACCACCCCCGCTTCCGTGACTGCACCATCCCCCTCTGGTTCGACCGCCACGAGACCACCTCCCTGGAGGGAGGGGACGAGCTCATCCTGAGCCCCGAGGCCCTGGCCATCGGGATTTCCCAGAGGACCGACGCCGCCTCGGTGGAGATGCTGGCGAGGCGGATCTTCCAGGACGGCCAGACCTTCCAGACCGTGTTGGCCTTCAACATCCCCAAGAAACGGGCCTTCATGCACCTGGACACGGTGTTCACCATGGTGGACCGGGACAAGTTCACCATCCATCCGGAAATCGAAGGACCTCTTCAGGTCTTTTCTCTCACCCGCCGGGGGCAGGACGTGCACATCGAGGAAGAGCACGCCACCCTGGAGGACGTCCTCAAGCGCACCCTGGGGCTGGATCGGGTGACCCTGATCCGCTGCGCCGGGAGCGACCCCGTGGATGCGCCCCGGGAGCAGTGGAACGACGGTTCCAACACCCTGGCCATCGCCCCCGGGGAGGTGGTGGTGTACTCCCGGAACTACGTCACCAACCGGATCCTCCAGGAGAACGGGATCACCACCCACGTGATGCCCAGCTCCGAACTCTCCCGGGGTCGGGGCGGTCCCCGCTGCATGAGCATGCCCCTGGTGCGGGACGCGGTCTAGACAGGACGTGGCCCTCCCGGGGGGCCCCCGGGAGGTTTCGGGGCGCCGGTTTCTCCGACGCCCCGGATCGGGAAAGGCAGGTCAACGGATATGTCGGAAGACAAGAAACTCGGCTTCTTCGCGTTGGTGGCGTTGGTGGTGGGGTCCATGATCGGCGGCGGGGTCTTCAGCCTCCCCTCCGACATGGCCCAAGGGGCCCATCCCGGAGCCATCCTCCTGGGATGGCTCATCACCGGGGTGGGCATGATCACCCTGGCCCTGGCGTACCAGAACCTGTCCCTGCGCAAGCCCGAGCTGGACGGGGGGGTGTACAGCTACGCCAAGGCGGGCTTCGGGGACTTCGTGGGCTTCAACTCCGCCTGGGGCTACTGGCTCAGCGCGTGGCTGGGCAACGTGGCCTACGTCACCCTGCTCTTCGGGGCCATCAGCTACTTCATCCCCGCCTTCGGAGACCAGAAGTTCGCCGTGGCGGGGGCCTCCGTGGTCATCTGGGGCATCCACTTCCTGGTGCTCCGGGGGGTGCGGGAGGCGGCCATCGTCAACCTGGTCACCACGGTGGCGAAGCTGGTGCCTCTGCTGGTGTTCCTGGCCTTCATCCTCCTGGCCTTCAAGGCGGACCTCTTCCGGGCGGACTTCTGGGGAACCGGGGGCGCCTTCCAGTGGGGCCAGGTGATGGAGCAGGTGCGCAGCACCATGATGGTCACCCTGTGGGTCTTCATCGGCATCGAGGGGGCCGTGGTGGTCTCCGGCCGGGCGAAGGAGCGCCGGGACGTGGGGGCCGCCACGGTGGTGGGCCTCCTGGGCACCCTGGCCATCTACGTGCTCATCTCCGCGGTCTCCCTGGGGGTCCTGCCCCGGGAGCAGCTCACGAAGCTGGACAACCCCACCACGGCCTACATCCTGGAGGCGGTGGTGGGTCCCTGGGGGGCCACCCTGATCAACCTGGGGCTCATCGTCTCCCTCCTGGGGGCCACCCTGGGCTGGACCCTGCTGGCGGCGGAGATCCCCTTCGTGGCCGCCAAGGACGGGGTGCTCCCCAAGCTCTTCGCCGGGGAGAACGAAAAGGGATCCCCCAAGAACTCCCTGTGGATCACCAACGGGCTCATCCAGCTCTTCCTGGTGATCACCCTCTTCTCCGAGAGTACCTACCAGGCCCTCTACACCATCGCCAGCGCCGCCATCCTGGTGCCCTACCTCTTCAGCGCCCTCTACCAGCTGAAGCTGGCGGTGACCGGAGAGGCCTACGGGCCCCAGGAAAGCCGGGGCAGGGACACCTTCCTGGGCCTGGTGGCGTCGGTGTACGCCCTGTGGCTCATCTACGCCGCGGGGCTGGAGTACCTGCTCATGTGCGCCATCCTCTACGCCCCCGGGGCCTTCTTCTACTGGAAGGCGAAGAACGAGGCGGGACAGAAGGCCTTCCGCCCCTTCGAGACCCTGGTCATGGGGGGGCTCGTGGCGGCGGCGGTCGTCGCCCTGGTGCTGATGCAGCGAGGGGTCATCAGCCCCCTCTAGGTCAGCCGGAACGGCGCTTCGCAATGCCGACGAGGGGGGCCCATGCGGGCCCCCCTCGTCGCGCGTCTCCCCGGAGCGGATCCGGTCTACTTGTCGAACTGGACGTAGAAGAGTCCCTTGTCGTCCACCTCGCAGATGGAGAAGAGGACCTGCACCGGATCGGTCCCGGCGGGCTTGCGGTTTCCCAGGGTCCTGAACTTTCCGTCCACCACCCAGAGGGTGACGGCGTCCTTCTCCCCCCGGCCGTCCCAGACCGCGTCATCCGTTCCCTCGGCGTAGACGTAGAGGTAGCGGTTGGTCGTCTCGATGCCCTTCAGCGTGGAGAGTTCCCCGGGTTCGAAGACCCACCATCCCTCGGTGACCCACTGCTTCTGAGGGTTCAGGTAGTGCACCGCCACCGAGAGGGTCTGGCCGGAGCGGTTGGAGATCTGGATGGGCACGGAGGCTCCCCATGCCGCCGTGGACAGGACGCAGAGGCAGAGGGTCAGGCAGAGGCGTTTCCAGACGTGGCGCACGGTCATTCCCCCTCGGTCTGTCTCCTCCCCCGGGGGGTGAGGAATTTAGAAGGGGGAACATGGAGCTTGTTGATAGAGATAGAAAGGGTGGTATAATAAGTTCATTAAATTAATAAACTTTGGGGGGTGGTGTGTTTGTCGAAGTGGTTGGCTGCGGTGTGTCTCGTGCTATTTCTGTCTGGAAGTGCCTTTTCTGCGGAACCGTTCCATGTCAATTACAGTTTGACTAATTGTAAGTCGTACGATGAAAAAGATGGAGCCAGAGAGGTGTCGAATGAGGGGTCAAAGATTATTGTAAAATCAAAGAATATGAGTTGGAGCGATACTTCAACTATGCCGAAAGAGACGAGGAATTTGAATGAGTGGGAAGTCGGGGTGACCGTAGTTGACTGTAACGGTGCGTATTTTGGTTTGGAGATCGGAAATGCGGACGTGTCAATTGGTTTCGATATCAACACGGCAGGTGAGTATAGTATAACAGCGCAGCACATTGGGAGCCAGTCAAAGGTGGTCAAATGGGGGAATTCGCAGAGCATTCACTTACCAGCGAGGCTTGTAGCTAAATATAATTTAGTTACCTCTAGGTTCGTCGGAAAAATCAATGATCTTGAGGTTGTGTCTATTGAAGCCGCGAATTTTCCTAGTTTGCCTCGTTTTGTGACTGTTACCGAAGTGGGCATTTCAACTCGAACAATGTGGTGTGATTCACATAAGTGGGCGTTATATAAAGATTTTACAGTGGATGCATCGCGGTAGCAGCGCTTTTCGCAAAAATTGCCATTTGTATAGAAAGAGGCTGATCGATATGAAAAAAATACTTGGTGATTTCTTGTCTCTTGTCCTTGGCTTTGGTTGTGAATGTACCTTGTGTTTGTGGGGCGACGAGTTTCATTGACGGGGTTTGGGACTATTCGGGATCAGGCTCTCTTGCTGGAATTCCATGTTAAGTCAGACGGGTTTATGCTATGGCCACGGAATCCAGCGCGAATGGAGTCGTGTATATAGTTAATTATTCCGCATAATATGCTATTTACGACATGAACGGCAAGGAAGTTGTAACAAAAACAGAAACATACGATAAAAGGAAACTAAATGGTGGAATTCAAATAATAAACAATGAATGGCACTTGTCGAGAGACTCAATAGAAACGGATGGTCGATTTACAAGTAATACTCCGGGTGCTGTTAGAAGGCATGGTTATGCTTCGGGGTATGTTCTGGATATGACATACACTATGACAAAGCGAAATAGCAGTGGGGGTGAAAGCAGTGGTGGCGGCGGGTGTGGTGTTTATGGCAATTCTGGGTTTGTATCCCTGATGATTGCGCCTGTTCTATTGATGTTAAAGCTATTTAGGTAATTTCATGTTGTAAATGGACGATTACGGGCAAGGGGGGGGAGAGCCCCTCCTTTGCCCGTTTGTGGCAACGGAATTACCCGCTCTACTTGTTGAACTGGACGTAGAAGAGTCCCTTGTCGTCCACCATCGCAGATGGAGAAGAGGACCTGTACCGGATCGGTCCCGGCGGGCTTGCGGTTCCCCAGGGTCTTGAACTTTCCGTCCACCACCCAGAGGGTGACGGCGTCCTTTTCCCCCCGGCCGTCCCAGACCGCGTCATCCGTTCCCTCGGCGTAGACGTAGAGGTAGCGGTTGGTCGTCTCGATGCCCTTCAGCGTGGAGAGTTCCCCGGGTTCGAAGACCCACCATCCCTCGGTGACCCACTGCTTCTGAGGGTTCAGGTAGTGCACCGCCACCGAGAGGGTCTGGCCGGAGCGGTTGGAGACCTGGATGGGCACGGAGGCTCCCCATGCCGCCGTGGACAGGACGCAGAGGCAGAGGGTCAGGCAGAGGCGTTTCCAGACGAGGCGCACGGTCATTCCCCCTCGGTCTGTCTCCTCCTTCGGAAGAGGGGAGACGGGATGGCATCATTCTACCAGGTTTTCTCGTCTTCCCTGTCCCTCTTTACCGCTGCCCCCATGATACCGAAAGGGGTTTACTTTTCGCTTTACAGGGGGAGCCTGTTGTTATACCCTTTTGGGTATCAAGAGACGCATGGAGGAGGCGGTGGAGGATGGGCAAGAACGTGTTGGTGGTGGGGGGCGTGGCCTGCGGGGCCAAGGTGGCGGCTCGACTTCGGCGGCTGGACCCGGAGAGGACGATCCGCATCCTGGAGAAGGGGGACACCCTGAGCTATGCCGCCTGCGGCCTGCCCTTCCTGGTGGGAGGGACGGTGCCGGAGCTGAAGGACCTGATCACCACCCCCGTGGGGGTGGTGCGGGATGCCCACTTCTTCCGGGCGGTGAAGGACGTGGAGGTGCTCACGGGGCACCTGGCCACCCGGATCGACCGGGCCGCCAGGGTGGTGACCGCCGTGGAGACCGCCACAGGGGAGGAGAAGTCCTTCCCCTACGATCAGCTGGTCCTGGCCACCGGGGCCTCCCCGGTCCTGCCTCCCCTCCCCGGGGCGGATCTGCCCGGTGTGACCCCCCTGTGGAACCCCTCCGACGCCCTTTCCATGAAGCAGGCCCTGGACGCGGGGTCCGTGCGGGAGGCGGTGGTGGTGGGGGCCGGACTGGTGGGGCTGGAGGCGGCGGAGGCTCTGGTGGAGCGGGGGGTGAAGGTGACGGTGGTGGAGCTGCTGGGGCACCCCCTGGCGGCCCTGCTGGACCGGGACTTCGGCGCTCTCATGGCCCAGGCCCTTCGGGCGGCGGGGGTGGACTTCCGTTCCGGCACCCGGGTGACGGGCTTCGAGGGGGAGAAGGGGGTCCTCTCGGGGGTGCGCGTGGAAGGGGAGGTGATCCCCGCCCAGCTGGCCCTGGTGGCCGTGGGGGTCCGACCCAACGTGCAGCTGGCCCGGGACGCGGGGCTGGAGATCGGCGCCCTGGGGGGAATCCTGGTGGACCGCCAGGGACGTACCTCCGACCCGGACATCTTCGCCGGGGGGGACTGCGTCCAGACCTTCCACGCCCTCACGGGGGCCACGGTGAGGCAGCCCATGGGCTCCACCGCCAACCGGCAGGGGCGGGTCATCGCGGACAACCTGGCGGGGTTGGACACGCCCTTCGGCGGGGTGCTGGGCACCGCGGTGCTGCGTTTCGGGAAGACCACCGCAGGGCGCACGGGGCTTTCGGAGGAGGCGGCCCGGGAGGCGGGCTTCGACCCCGTGGGGGTCACGGTCACCAACGCGGACATCCCCCACTTCATGCCCGGCTCCGCCCCCCTGGTGCTGCGTCTCCTGGCGGATCGGTCCACCCGCCGTCTCCTGGGGGCCCAGGTGTTCGGCCCCGGCCGGGGGGACAAGCGTCTGGACGTGCTGGCCACGGCCTGCGCCTGCGGGGCCACGGTGGACGTGCTGGCGGACGTGGACCTGGCCTATGCTCCCCCCTTCTCCTCCGCTCTGGACGTGGTGACCCACGGGGCCAACGCCCTGCGCAACAAGCTGGACGGGCGCATGGACTCCTGTTCCCCCTCGGAGCTTCGGGAAAGGCTGGAGGAGGGGGCGGTGCTGCTGGACGTGCGTTCCCCGTCGGAACGAAAGGAGCAGGGCACGCTGCCCTACGACGGGGTGGTCTCCATCCCCCTGGGACAGCTGGCGTCGCGGGCGGAGGAGCTGCCCCGGGATCGGGAGATCGTGGCGTTCTGCAAGATCTCCGTGCGGGGCTGGGACGCCGTGGGGATCCTGAAGGGCAAGGGGTTCCGCCGGATCTCGGTGCTGGAGGGAGGGGTGGTGGGCTGGCCCTACGGGCTGGTCCGGGAGTAGCCCCCCCGGGCTTCGGGCGGAAGTAAGGAGAGGCGAGGCCTTGGGGTCCCGCCTCTCCTTTTCCGTTAGAGCCGCAGGCCGCCCTTGCGGCTTTTGTAACGCTTGAGGATCATGTGGGTCTGGACCCGGGTGATGCCCTTGAGGGAGTAGATGCGCTCCAGGACGAACCGCTCCAGGTCCTCCATGTCCCGCAGCAGGGCGTGCATGTGGAGGGTGCTGGAGCCCGTCATGAGGTAGAGGTTCTCCACCGTGTCCTCCTGCGCCAGGGTCCGGGCGATGTTGTCCAGGTGGAAGGGTTCCACGTCGATCTCGAAGAAGGCGGAGACGTGTTTTCCCGTGGCCTCGGGGCTGATGGTGATGGTGAAGTTCTCGATGATCCCCTCGCCCCGCAGCTTGTCGATGCGCTCCTTGATGCTCACCCGGGTGAGGCCGTACTTGCGTCCCAGCTCGGCGTAGCTGATCCGACCTTCCGAAGTCAGGTCCTCCAGCAGTTTCCTGTCCAGGGCGTCCATGTTCTTCCTCCTCCTCGCGGTGCGTCGTCTGAGGGCAATGATACCCGAAGGAAGGATCCCTTACAAAGGCCCCTTACAAACCGTTGAACCACCCGGGGGCTTGCCAGAGCATCTGCAGGGCGCTGGCCCCTGCGGCGAGCCCCAGGGCCCGGCGGATCCAGGGGTTCCCCTTGCTCACCGAGGCCCGGGCTCCCAGGACGGCCCCCACCATGCTCCCTCCCGCCAGGACCAGTCCCACAGGGAGGTTCACCAGGTCCGCCCGGAGGAAGAGGGCCAGGCTGGCCAGGGTGTAGCACCCCACCAGGACGGTGCGGACCCCGTTGCTGCGCACCAGATCCATCCCCCCCGCCCCCACCAGGGCCCAGGAGAGGACGATCCCCACCCCCGCCTGGAGGAAGCCCCCGTAGGCCCCCGCGAGGAAGAGGGCGGCGAAGACCCCTGCGGGGGAGGCGGGGGTGTGGCGGGGGGTCTCCCAGAGGGAGGGGCGGAAGAGCAGGGAGAGGGCCAGGAGGAGGATGATCGCCCCCGCCACCGGGGACAGGGCCTCCCGGGGGAGGCGCAGCACCCCCAGGGTCCCGCAGAGGGCTCCCAGGGTGGCGGGGACGGCCAGGCGGAAGGCCCGGCGCAGGGGGAGCAGCCCTTCGCGCCGGAAGGCCCAGGCTCCGGCGACGCTCTGGAGGAGGATGGCCACCCGATTGGTGCCGTTGGCCACCGCGAGATCCAGCCCCAGCAGGGTCAGCAGGGGGAGGGTGAGCAGGGTGCCCCCGGCGGCCAGGGTGTTCAGAAACCCGGAGAGGACCCCCAGCAGGAAGATCCCCGCCAGGATCCAGGGAGAAGGGAGCATGAGAGACCTCCTTGGGGAGTCCGTGCCCCCCTCCGAAGGGCGCATCGGCCCTCCGGGGGGAGTCAGCGGAGGACCTTGTCCAGCTCCCGGGTCAGTTCCTCCTTGGACATGAGCCCCAGGAAGGTGCGGACCACCTTGCCCTTCCGGTCCGTCAGGACGCTGAAGGGGACCCCCTCCACGGCGAAGGCCTCGTAGAGAGCGTCCTTGGCGTCCCGGTAGCCCGGGATGGAGGGGACCTTCCACCGGGCCAGCATGGCGCGGGAGAGGACCTTGGGAGATCCCGAGGGGGTCACCCCCAGGACGGTCAGCTTCGCGGGGGGGTAGGAGGAGCGCAGGGATTCGAGCAGGACCAGCTCGTCTCGGCAGTAGGGTCAGGTGGGGGTGAAGAAGACCAGCAGGGCGGGTTTGCCCGCCAGGGAGGCCGTGGAGAGGGCCACTCCCTCTCCCAGGGGCTCCAGGGTGGCCTGAGGCAGGGTCTTGGGGGCCGCCCAGGCCAGGGAGGCCAGGGTCAGGAGCAACCATACCGCGAGGGGAAGCCTGCTTCGTTTCATGGGGGCCCTCCTTTCGAAACGGCGAAGGATTTTAGACACCATAGCTTGCCCCGCCGGGGTGCGCAAGGGGGAAACTACCGAGGGGCCGTCCCGTGCCGGGCGAGGAACCGATCGATGAGCCTCCGGGAGAGGCTCACGGAGGGGGGGATCTCGGGCAGATCCTCCGGGGCGTACCAGCCCGCGTCGGCGATCTCCTCCTCCTGGAGGCGGATCTCCCCTCCCGTCCAGGTGGCCTCGAAGCCCACCATGAGGGAGTGGGGGAAGGGCCAGGGCTGGCTGGCCACGTAGCGCACCCCCGTCACCTCCAGGCCCACCTCCTCCCGCACCTCCCGGTGCACCGTCTCCTCCAGGCTCTCCCCGGGCTCCACGAACCCCGCCAGGACGCTGTACCGCCCCGGGGGAAAGTGGTGTCCCCGGGCCAGGAGGAGCCGACCCTCCCGCACCACCGAGACCAGGATGGCCGGACTCACCAGGGGGTAGTGCAGCTCCCCGCAGGCGGGGCAGACCCGGGCCCGCTCCGCGGGATGGTCCGCCAGGGGGGTGCCGCAGCGGCCGCAGAACCGGACGGTGCGGCTCCAGTGGCGCAGGTGGAAGGCCCGTCCCGCCCGGAAGAACGCCTCCTCCCCCAGCACCGCCCAGAGGGAGCGCAGGTCCGCGCCCCTCCACCCCTCCGGAAGGGGGGCACCGGGGTCCATCTCCCGCCACCCGTCCCGGTCCTCCTGGGGGTGGGGGTGCAGGAGCCCCCGAAGGGGCGTCAGGTCCTCCTCCCGGGGCAGCCGTTCCGTCCCGGCTCCCTCCCGCCGCAGCAGCACTTCGTCGCCCCGAAAGACCAGAGGAAGAGCTTTTTCCGTTCCTTCCAAGACACCCTCTCCCTTCTCGTTCCTCCGAGGTATTCTTGTGCCAGGGCACCCATGACGCAAGGGGGGACGGACATGAGACGAACCGTGGGCATCCTGGCGCTGGTCGTTCTGGTGGCGGCCTGGGGGGCGGCCTGGGGCGCCCCTTCCCTGGAGAACGTCCTGGCCCTTCAGACCCTGGCCTTCCCCCTGGGGGAGACGGAGGCCCAGATCCGCCGGAACCTGGGGACTCCGGCCCGGACCCAGGTCCGGACCCTGAGCAACCCCCACGACCCTCGGTTCACCGACCGGATCACCCGGCTGGTCTACCCGAGCCTGACGGTGGAGGTCTTCCGGGCGGGGTACGACGGGCGGGAGTTCGTCACGGAACTCACCCTCACCTCCCCCAAACACCGTCTCCGGGGAGGTCTGGGGGTGGGGAGTTCCCGGACGGAGGCCCTCCGGTTCTTGGGGCCTCCCCACGCCCGGGACGGGGAGACGGACGTGTGGACCACCGAGTCGGAGTACCAGGAGCTGCGCCTGGAGTACCGCAAGGGCCGGATCTCCCAGATGCAGTTCCTCTCCTTTCCGGACTAGGGAGGCCCGTCCCCGCCCCTCGGGGTAGAATGGGGCCAGTTTGAACCCGGAGGAGGATGCCCCGTGGAGACCTACCCGAAGCGGACCAACGACCTGTGGCTCACGGAAGCCCAGACGGAAAACCTGCACCTGAGCCTGCGCGCCACCGACGTGCTGCGTCACGTCCGGACCCCCTACCAGGACCTGTTGGTGATCCGCACCCTGGAGTACGGCAACGTGATGGTCCTGGACGGGGCCATCCAGGTGACGGAGCGGGACGAGTTCTGCTACCACGAGATGATGGCCCACGTGGCCCTCTGCGCCCACCCGGACCCGAAGCGGGTCCTCATCGTGGGGGGGGGCGACGGGGGGTCCCTGCGGGAGGTGCTGCGCCACCCGGGGGTGGAGGAGGCCTTTCTGGTGGACATCGACGAGGAGGTCATCCGGGCCTCCCGGGACTTTTTCCCGACCCTGAGCTGCGCCATGGACGACCCTCGTGCCCGGGTGCTCCCCATGGACGCCCTGAAGTTCATCGAGGAGCACCGGGACGAGTTCGACCTGGTGATCGTGGACAGCACCGACCCGGTGGAGTTCGCCGCGGGGCTCTTCGAGGCCCCCTTCTACGGCAACGTGGCCCGATCTCTCCGGGACCGGGGCTTCGTGGTCTGCCAGACCGAATCCCCCTTCTCGGACACGGGGGTGGTGCGGGAGGCCCTGGCGGCGCTGCGCCAGGTCTTCCCGGTGGTGCGCCTCTGCACGGGCTTCATGCCCACCTACCCCACGGGCTTCTGGACCTACGGGGTGGGCACCAAGGGGCCGGATCCCTCCCGCCCCCTGCGCCCCGCCCCGGAGGGTACCCGCTACTACTCTTCGGAGGTGCACGCCGCCGCCTTCGCCCTGCCCCCCTTCCTGAAGGAGTGGGTGGGGGCCTAGACCCATGGCCCGGGGCTTCGTCCTGGCAGCCCCCGCCAGCGGGGCGGGGAAGACCACCCTGGCTTCGGCGCTGATCCTGGCGCTGCGCCGCCGGGGGCAGACGGTTCAGCCCTTCAAGGTGGGGCCGGACTACATCGATCCCTCCTTCCTCTCCCTGGCGGCGGGACGCCCCTGCGGCAACCTGGACGGTTTCCTCACCCCCCGGCTGCTCCCCTGGATCGTGGAGGAGGAGTCCCGGGGGGCGGACCTGATCGCCCTGGAGGGGGTCATGGGGCTTTACGACGGTCTGGGGCCCGAGGGGCTCTACTCCACCGCCTGGGTGGCCCGGGAGCTTGCCCTGCCGGTGGTGTTGGCCGTGGACGCCTCCGCCTCCGCCACCAGCGTGGCCGCCCTGGTGCACGGCTTTGCCTCCCTCCCCGGGGCTCCGGAGGTGGCGGGGGTGCTGGCCAACCGGGTCTCGGGACCCCGGCATGGGGACCTGGTGCGGGAGGCCCTGGCCCAGTTTTCCTGTCCCCCCCTGCTGGGGTGGGTCCCCCCCCTGGAGGAGACCCTTCCCTCCCGGCACCTGGGGTTGGTGCAGGCCTTCGAGCGCGCCGCCACGGGGGAGGTTCTGGAGCGGGTTGCCTCGGTCCTGGAGGACTCCGTGGACCTGGAGGCCCTGGTGCGCCTCTGCCGGGAGCCCCGGGGGGCGGCGGTCCCCCCTGTTTTCCCGGAGCCGGTGCGGACCCCCGACGGTTCCCCCCTGGTGCTGGCGGTGGCCCGGGACGAGGCCTTCTCCTTCCTCTACCGGGAGTCCCTGGCCTGCCTGGAGGCCCTGGGGGCCACCCTGGCCCCCTTCAGCCCCCTGCGGGACGAGGCCCTGCCCGAGGGGACCCGGGGGGTCTACCTCCCCGGGGGCTACCCGGAGGAGCACCTGGACGAGCTGGCGGCCAACGAGCCCCTTCTGGCGGCTTTGCGGACCGCCCATGCCTCGGGAGCCTCCTTCTACGGGGAGTGCGGGGGGATGATGTTCCTGGCCCGCACCCTGACGGACCGGGTGGGACGCACCGCCCCCTTGGCGGGGCTGCTGGACCTGGAGATCTCCTTCCGAAGGCGCCTCTTTCGGTTCGGCTACGTGACCTGCACCGCCCGGGAGGACACCCTGCTGTTTCCCGCCGGGGCCTCCTTCCCCGCCCACGAGTTCCACTACTCCCACGCGCAGGGGGAGGAGCCCCGGGCCTTCGACGTGCTCCGGGCCTCCGGGGGAGAGGGGTGGCGGGAGGGATACGCCCGTCCGGGCCTCCTGGCGGGGTACGGGCACGTGAACCTCCTGGCCTGTCCCGAGGCGGTGGCCCGGTGGCTTCGCGCCTCCGCCACCGCCCCCGGGGTGCATCCCCTTCCTTCCCCCCGACCCCGGAGGCGGGGCCGGGCCCTCATGGTCTGCGGCACCACCAGCGACGCGGGGAAGAGCTTCCTGGTCACGGGGCTCTGCCGCCTCTTCGCCCGGCGGGGCCTCAAGGTGGCTCCCTTCAAGGCCCAGAACATGGCCCTCAATGCCACCTCCGTCCCCGGGGGCGGGGAGATCGGCACCGCCCAGGCGGTGCAGGCGGAGGCCTGCGGCATCCCCCCGGAGGTGCGGCACAACCCGGTGCTCCTCAAGCCCCTGGGGGACTCCCGGAGCCAGGTGATCCTCCTGGGACGCCCCTGGAAGGAGGCCCCGGCCCGGGAATACCACCGGGACCTGAGCGGACACGCCTTCCGGGTGGCCCGGGAGGCCCTGGAGGGGCTGCTTTCGGAGAACGACCTGGTGGTGATGGAGGGGGCGGGAAGCCCCGCGGAGATGAACCTCTACCCCCACGACATCGTGAACCTCCGGGCCGCCCGGGCGGCCCGTGCCCCGGTGATCCTGGCGGGGGACATCGAGCGGGGAGGGGTGCTGGCCTCCCTGTGCGGCACCCTGGAGGTGCTGCCCCAGGAGGACCGGGGGCTCGTGGCCGCCCTGGTGGTGAACCGTTTCCGGGGGGATCCGACCCTCTTCGACGAGGGGGTGCGGTTTCTGGAGGAGCGCACCCGGCGGCCCGTCCTGGGGGTGCTCCCCTACGACCCCTCCCTGCGCCTGCCCGCAGAGGACAGCCTGAACCGGAAGGATCTGGGGGAGGGTCCCCTGAGGGTGGCGGTCGTGGCGCTTCCCCACCTGGCCAATTTCACGGACTTCGACGCCCTGGGGGAGGAAGGGTGCCGGGTGGTCTTCGCGGAGCGTCCCTCGGACCTGGCGGGGGCGGACCTGGTCGTCCTGCCGGGCACCAAGACCACCTTCGCGGATCTGCGCTGGCTGCGGGAGCGGGGCTTCGGCGAGGCCATCGAAGCCGCGGCGGACCGGGGAATCCCCGTGTGGGGCATCTGCGGGGGGTACCAGATGCTGGGGCGGATCCTCCGGGATCCCGAGGGGATCGAAGAGGCCGGGGAGGTGCCCGGCCTGGGCCTTCTGCCCGTGGAGACGGTCTTCGGGGAGCCCAAGGTGGCAGATCTCGCAGAGGGCCGGATGGAGGCGGGAGCGGGCTGGTTTGGGGCGCTGCGGGGCGGAGGGGTCTCGGGCTACGAGATCCACGCGGGGCGCACCGCGCCGTTGGGTGACCTGCCGGAGGGGGCGGGCTTTCCCCTGTGGACCCTGAAAAGGGGGGGCTGGGAGATCCCCGACGGAGCCTGGGCCCGGGAGGGCCGGGTCTTCGGGGGCTACCTCCACGGAGCGGCGGACCATCCCTTCTTCCGGCGAGGGCTGCTGAACTTCCTTCGCGCCTCCAAGGGGCTGCCCCCCCTGGAAGGCTTCGCCCCCACGGGGGCGGAGCTGCGCCTCGCCCGGTACGATCGCCTGGCGGACTTCCTGGAGGCTCATCTGGACATGAAGAGGCTGGAAGGCCTGATGGAGGAGGGAGGACGATGAAGCGACCCCGAAAGGAACGGGTCCCCCTGGAGGATCCGGGGACCTTCGGTCTCTCCCTGGGGGAGATCCTGCGCGGTCCCGGGTCGGAGGCGCCTCCTCCCGCTCCGTCCGCCCCCCCGGTTCGGGAGGAATCCCCCCCCGCACCGGGGGCGTCTCGGTCGGGGTTCGGCAAGGTGACCCTCCAGCGTCAGAGCAAGGGGCGAGGGGGGCACCCCGTCACCGTGGCGGTTTTGGAACCCCCCCCGGGAAACCTGGAGGAGCTGGCGAAGCGGCTGCGCAAGGCCCTGGGGTGCGGGGCTCGGGTGGAGGAGGGGCGGCTGGTGCTGCAGGGGGATCTGGTGGACCGGGCGAAGGCCTGGTTCGAGGCCGCCGGGGCGACCCGGGTGGTGGTGTCGGGGAGGTAGGTTTCGTGGCGGGACTGCATTTCTGGAAGGTCCACGGCAACGGCAACGACTTCGTGATCCTGGACGACCGCACCGGGGAAGTCTCCCGGGGACGGGACCTCCCCTCCCTGACGGTGCGGGCCTGTGCCCGCAAGACCGGCCTGGGGGCGGACGGGGTCCTGCTGATCCAGGAGGGACAGGAGGGGGACCTCTTCCGCATGAGGCTCTTCAACGCCGACGGCTCGGAGGGGGAGATGTGCGGCAACGGGGCGCGGTGTTTCGCCCGGATGCTCCACCGCCTGGGCCTGGCGGGGACGGAGCCGGTCTTCCTCACGGGTCTGGGGCCCGTGACCGCCCGGGTGGAGGGGGAGCGGGTGCGCCTGGAGATGGGGGAGATCGACCTGGAGGAGGCTTGGTTCGACGAGCCCCTGGAAGACCGGGACCTTCCTCCGGGAACGCGGTGGTCCTTCCTCCATGTGGGGGTGCCCCACGCGGTGCTGTGGGCGGACTCCTGGCAGGACGTCTCGGAGGGGACCCTGCGGTGGATCGGCAAGAAGTACCGCCACCACCCCCGTTGCCCCCAGGGGGCCAACGTGAACTTCGCCGCCCCGGAGGAGGGGGCCCTGCGGGTGCGCACCTACGAGCGGGGGGTGGAGGACTTCACCGACTCCTGCGGCACCGGGTCCTGCGCCTGCGGGGTGGTGGCGGTGCTCCGGGGAGGCCCCTCCCCGGTGGAGGTGCGCACCCCCGGAGGGATCCAACAGGTGGGGTGCCGCATCCGGGGAGACAAGGCCGTCCTCTCCCTGGCCGGGGCGGCGGTGTTCGTGGCGGAGGGGGTCTGGGAGACCGAGGGAGCCTAGGCGGGGCCGGAGATCAGGCGCCGCAGCTCTCCCATGTGGTCCTGTTTGCAGAGGATGAAGAGCTCGTCTCCTCCCTGGAGGCGATAGTCTCCCGGGGGGTTGTAGCGGGATTGGTCGTCCCGGGCGATGGCCAGCACCAGCACGTCCAGGGTGCGACGCAGGTCCGCCTCCGCCAGGGTCTTCCCCGCCAGGGGGCTGTCCGCCGCCAGGCGCAGGGAATCGAACTCCAGGTCCAGCTTGCGGGTGGTGTCCGCAAGGGCGTGGAGGAACTCCGTCATCTTGGGCTTGGTGGCCACGGCGGCGATGGCGGTGGCTCCCGTGAGCACCGGGTTGATCACCTTGTCCGCCCCCGCCCGGTAGAGCACCGTGGCCGCGTGGGGGTCGTTGGCCCGGGCCACGATGCGCAGGTCCTTCTTCTGGGCCCGGGCGCAGAGCACCACGTACACGTTGTCCGCGTCGTTGTCCAGGGTGGCCACCAGCCCCTGGGCCTTCTCGACGCGGGTCATCCTCAGGGTCTCTTCGTCCGTGGCGCTGCCGTGGACCACGTTCCATCCCCGATCCAGGGCGGCCTGGCAGGCCGTTTCGTCCACCTCCACCGCCACGAAGGGGACCCGGTCCTCGGTGAAATGGATCCCCACCTGGGTCCCCACACGCCCCAGCCCGCACAGCACCCAGTGTCCCGAGAGCTTGTCCAACACCCGATCCCTCCTCCGTCCCAGGGCCACCAGCACCCGGTCCACCAGAAAATAGTGGGTCAGTTGTCCCACCGCGAACCCCATGACCCCGAAGCCCGTCAGGATCAGGGCCACCATGAAGAGCTTGCCCTCGGGGGTCAGGTTCGGGGGAGCCTCGAAGCCCACCGTGGCCAGAGTGGTGATGGTGTAGAACATCGCGTCCACCCAGGACAGCCCCAGCAGAAGCTTCATCCCCACGATGCCGCAGAGCAGCACCAGGAAGAGCACCCAGACGCAGTAGACGGTCTTTTTTCTCGCGTGGTCCAGGTCGGTCGTGGCGACCCCTCCTCCTCGTGGTCCCGCGCTTCCCCGAGGCCCCCCGGTGCCTTGTCAGCGATGCGGCAGCCTTTACAATGGGTCCAGCATCCAAGGGGGCGTGAGACCGTGTCCATTTTCAAAGTCGCAAGCTTCAACGTCAACTCCGTGAAAACCCGGCTGCCCATCCTGGAGCGCTGGCTGGGGGAGGACCCGGTGGACGTGCTGTGCCTTCAGGAGACTAAGGTGCAGGACCCGGACTTTCCGGTCTCCGCCTTCCGGGACCTGGGGTACCACGTGGCCTTCCGGGGCATGAAGAGCTACAACGGCGTGGCAGTGGCGAGCCGGGAGGAGCCCGACGAGGTTGCCTTCGGCTTCGGGGACGGGGAGGAGCCCGATGACGGGCCCCGGGTGGCCCGGGTCCGCTTCGGGGACCTGACGGTCCTCAACACCTACGTCCCCCAGGGGAAGGCCCTGGAGCATCCGGATTTCCTCTACAAACTGCGGTTCTTCGAGCGGGTTCTGGCCCTCCTGGAGAGGCACTGCCGGGAGGCGGACCCGGTGCTCTGGACGGGGGACCTCAACGTGGCGCCCACGGACCGGGACGTGACCCACCCGGAGAACAAGCGGGACCACGTGTGCTTCCACCGGGACGTGCAGCGGGCCTTCCGGGACGTCCTGTCCTGGGGGCTGGAGGACGTGTACCGCAAGCATCGCCCCGGGGACGGGGAGTTCTCCTTCTGGGACTACCGGGTTCGGGACTCCCTGGCCCGAAACATCGGCTGGCGCATCGACCACCTCCTGGCCAGCCCGCCCCTGGCGGAGCGTTCCGTGGACGCCTACGCGGTGCGGGAGCTTCGGGCCCAGGAGCGCCCCTCGGACCACACCGCCGTGGTGGGGGTGTTCCGCCGATGAACCGGGTCGCCTGTTCCCTCCCCGGGACCGTGGGAGAATGGGTCCAGGGCTGGATCCTCCCCGAGGGGGAGGCCCTGGTGAGCCTGGTGGTGCAGTGGCGGGGGCAGGTGCGCCTCCGGTCCGGCCCGGACGGGGCCGCCAAGCTGCCCCCCAAGGCCTACCGGGCCCTGCGCCTGGCCCGGGAGCGCTTCTCCCTGGGAGGGGTTCGGGTGGAGGTGGACAACCCCCTGCGTCCCGCCCTGGGCCTGGGGACCTCCACCATGGACGTGGGGGGGATCCTGGCCGGGGCCGCCGTCCTGGCGGGACAGCCCCTGATCCCGGAGGACCTCTTCCGTCTCTGCTGCGAGATCGAACCCTCCGACGGCACCATGTTTCCCCGCCTCGCCCTGGTGGACCACCTCAAGGGGACCCTGGTGGAGACCCTCCCGGACCCCCCGGATCTGCACCTGGCGGTGCTGCTGCCCTTCCGCACCCTGGACACGGAGGCCTACCGAAAGGACCGGGCGGTGATGAACGCCGTCCGGTCCCGATCGGCCCGGCACGTCAAGGCCTACCGCATCCTCAAGGACGGGCTCCTGGCGGGGGACGCCCGCAAGGTGGCCGCCGCCGCCACCCTCTCCGCCATCCTCCAGCAGGCGGTGATGCCCCGGGAGGAATGGCCCCTGCTTTTGGGGGCCTGCCGGGAGTGCCGGGGCCTGGGGATCGCGGTGGCCCACTCCGGCACCGCCAGCGCCGTGCTCTTCCCCGACGCCTCGGGGGCGGAATGTGCCGCCCGCTGGTTCAGGTCCCGCTGGGACCTGGGAGAGATCGCCTGCGTGCCCGTTTCCGGTGGAGGCGTGGAGGTCCAAGAGGAACCGGATCCCGCCTAAACCCCGCAAACCCTGCCCCGGGGTGCGCCCCGGGCGAGAACGCCTTCGAGGAGGTATTTCCCATGAGCCGAACCTGTCCGCGCTGCCAGGGGACGGTGGAGGATTCCGCCGTCTTCTGTCCCTCCTGCGGTTCCCCCCTGGGAACCGTCCCCCCTCCCCCTCCGGGGGAGATCCCCGCTCCACCCGTCTCCACCCCCCGGGAGGAGGCGCCTCCGGTGGAGCGGGGGGTCTTCAAGCGGGTCTCCCTGCTGGTCATGGTCCTGCTCTCCGTCGTCACCCTGGGGATCTACTCCGGGGTCTGGCTCTACCTGCGCCGGGAGGCCTTCAACCGCCTCTCCCCCACGATCCGGCTGGAAGAGCCCCTCGTCTGGGGGGTCCTGGGGCTGAGCGTCCTCAACGCCGCCTTCTCCTTTTCCGATGCGGCCTGCCGTTTCGGGGAGTCCAGCTTCCTGAGTTCCCTGCTCTCCCTGGGCAGCTTCGTCCTCATGGTGGTGGTGGCCTTCCGCCTGCGGGCCATGCTGCGGGACTACGCCCGGCGTCGGGACCCCAGCAGCCTGGCGGCGGAGCAGGTGGCCCGTTCGGGCCTGTGGACCTTCCTCTTCAGCTTCCTCTACATCCAGCACCACCTGAACCGCCTCATCGACGCGGGGTTGGTGGACACCCCCCCGAACTGACGGGAGGAAGGGAGAGGGGACCATGAGACCACGCATCGCCTTCGGGGCCCTGATCCTCCTGGGTCTGCTGCTGGGCACCGCCTGGGGGGCTCCCAAGGTGCACCCCATCGACGGGGCCTACCAGAAGGATCTGGCCCGGGACAGCTCCACCGCGGGCACCGTGGAGGCGTCGAACCGGGCCGCCGCCAAGTGGGACCGGGAACTGAACCGGGTGTACAAGGCCCTGATGGCACAGATGGGCCCGGAGGCGCGACAGAAGCTCCAGGCCTCCCAGCGCCGGTGGCTGGCCTATCGGGACGCGGAGCGGACGGCGGTGGGGGCCATGGCGGGAGACCTGTACGAACAGAACGAGGGCGGCACCCTCTGGGGCATGGTCGCCGCCGTTCGGTCCATGGAGATCCTCCGGGCCCGAGCCCTGGAGCTGACGGAGTACCTGGACCTGTACACGGGACCGTGAGGGGCACCGCGTCGAGGCGTTGCGGCTTTGTGGGACCAAGATCTTAGGGTTTGAGGTGGGGTCTAGCGGTTGGAGTTGCGGGACCCTTCAGAATCGGGACGAAGGGCCTCCCAGGTGACCAGGGGCAGAAAGAGCGTCTCGGGCCGTTGGAGCAGGGGAAGAAAACCGTGATGGCGGTAAAAGCGTGCTCCCTCGCCGTCCTTTGCCTGAACCACCAGGGCATGGACGGCGATGCTCGGGGCACAGACTCGGTCCAACGCATCCGCCTATAGGGCGGCCCCCAGGCCTTGACCCTGGAACCGGTGGTCCACCGCCAGACGACCCAGGAGAGCTGCAGGAACGAGGGGATAGAGGGGAAGTCCTCGGCGCGTCTTTTCGGGAAGGTCCGTCAGGAGGATCCCGGTGGCCGCCAGGGTGTAGAAGCCTACGATCCGATCCTCCCCCTCCAGGGCCACGTAGCAGGCGCTCCCCCGCTTCGCTGGTCCTGCGTCGCTTGGCGTTGCAGGTAACGGTCCAGAACGTCCATCCCGCAGGAAAAGGATTTTCGGTCCTGTCCTTTTTCGAGGAGGGTCACCCGAAAGGCAGGGGTCACCCTTCCGTCAGGAGCCGCTTTCGGTGATCCCGAGCCCTTCTCAGTGCCGGCGCAGCCTGGGGAGGGGCCATCAGGGCTTCGGCGAAGCGGCGCTGATCCTCCCGGGAGAGGCGCAGAAGGGTGGCATCCTCGACGGTCTGCTGGGCCGCCACCCTTGCGGCGGTCACCACGAAGTCCGTCACGGTGCTTCCTCGGAGGGCCGCAGCCTGCTTGATGAGGCTATGGACATCCGGGTCGATGCGAGCTTCCAGGCGTGCCCTCGTCGCCGTCATGGAAATCCCCTCCTTTGGAGGCCATCATGCGGCAGTTTGCCGTATGATGGCAAGGCTTGGCCTCCCGTCGGTTCTACCGCAGCAGCCCCCGGACCCCCTCCGGGTCGGGGATGCCCGGGGCGACGATCTCGTACCCCTCCGTGGCGGAGGCTCCCACGAGGAGGGTGCCCACCCCCAGGAGGCGGTCCACCAGGGAGCGGCGGATCTCCACGGTGCGGATGTTGCGCAGCAGCACCTCCGTGGAGGCCGTGTTCAGGATCCCCTCCTCCAGGGATACCGCGTCGTCCGTCACCACCAGGCGGAGGGAAAAGCGCCTCCACAGGAGGACGAACAGGGGGATCACCAGCCAGGACAGGAGCCAGAGCTTCCAGTAGCTTCGCCAGGCGGGGCGGATGGTTCGGACGGTCATGGGCGCGTTCCTCCCGGGTTCGACGATTTTCTCCAGAATACACGAGGGGAGGTCCTTTTCGCGGAAAAGGCCTCCCCTCGGTTGTTCCGTCCCGGAGCTTCGTCCCCGAGAAAACGGTTTGCCTAGATGTCCAGGTTCCGCACTTCCTTGGCGTGGGTCTCGATGAACTCCCGCCGGGGTTCCACCGCGTCCCCCATGAGGATGCCGAAGAGTTCGTCGGCGGTGACGGCGTCGTCCACCTCCACCCGTTTGATGATGCGGTTCGCCGGGTCCATGGTGGTCTCCCAGAGCTGTTCCGGGTTCATCTCCCCCAGCCCCTTGTACCGCTGCACGGAGACCCGCTTGGATGCCTTGTCGGTGAGGGTCTTCAGCTCCTTGTCGGAGAAGCAGTAGTGCACCGTCTTGCCCTCCTGCACCCGATAGAGGGGGGGCTGGGCCACGTAGAGGTGTCCGTTCTCGATGATCTGGGGCATGTAGCGGAAGAAGAGGGTGAGCAGCAGGGTGCGGATGTGCGCCCCGTCCACGTCCGCGTCCGCCATGAGGAAGATCTTGTGGTACCGCAGCTTGGCGTAGTCGAAGTCGTCCCCCACGCCGCAGCCCAGGGCCTGGATGATGGTGCGCACCATCTCGTTGGAGAGGATCTTGTCCAGCCGGGCCCGCTCCACGTTGAGGATCTTCCCCCGAAGGGGGAGGATGGCCTGGAAGCTCCGGTTGCGGCCCATCTTGGCGCTGCCCCCGGCGGATTCCCCCTCCACGATGTAGACTTCGCACTCCTCGGGGTTGCGGTTGGAGCAGTCCGCCAGCTTGCCCGGCAGGTCCAGGCCGCTCATGGCGGACTTGCGGCGCACCAGGTCCCGGGCCTTCTTGGCGGCCTCCCGGGCCTGTCGGGCCCGGACGGCCTTGTCCACCACGGGCTTGAGGATGTCCGCTCGCTCCTCCAGGAGAGCCTTGAGTCCCTCGTAGACCACCGAGTCCACGATGCCCTTCACGTCCCCGTTGCCCAGCTTGGTCTTGGTCTGTCCCTCGAACTGGGGCTCCAGGAGCTTCACGGACACCACCGCCGTGAGGCCCTCCTTCAGGTCGTCCCCGGTGAAGTTGGGGTCCTTGTCCTTGAGGATCTTCTCCTTCCGGGCCTGGTCGTTCACCGCCCGGGTGAGGGCGGTGCGGAAGCCCGAGACGTGGGTGCCCCCCTCCACGGTGTTGATGAGGTTGGCGAAGGCGAAGACCCGCTCCAGGTAGGTGTCGTTGTACTGGAGGGCCACGTCCACCACCACGTTGTCCTTTTCTCCCCGCACCACCACCGGAGGTTTGAAGAGGACCTCCTTGCCCCGGTTCAGGTACTCCGCGAAGGAGGCAATGCCCCCCTCGAAGTGGTAGTGCTTCTCCAGGATGGGGTCCTGGCGCAGGTCCTGGAAGTGGATGGTGATGCCCGGGTTGAGGAAGGCCAGCTCCCGCAGACGTCCCAGGAGGGTCTCGGAGGAGAAGTCCAGGGTGGAGAAGATCTCCTCGTCCGGCATGAACTGGACCTTGGTGCCCCGGCGGTCCGTGTCCTCCCCCGTCTGGAGTTCCGTCACCGCAGCGCCCCGCTCGAAGCGCTGCCGGTGCTCCCGGCCATTGCGCCAGATGGTGACCTCCAGCCATTCCGAGAGGGCGTTGACCACCGAGACCCCCACGCCGTGGAGGCCTCCGGAGACCTGGTAGGCCTTCTTGTCGAACTTGGCCCCCGCATGGAGCACCGTGAGGACCACCTCTGCGGCGGACTTGCCCGTGGCGGCGTGGATCTCCGTGGGGATGCCCCGGCCGTTGTCCACCACGGACACGCTGCCTTCGGGGTGGATGGTGACGTACACGGTGTCGCAGACTCCCGCCATGGCCTCGTCGATGGCGTTGTCCACCACTTCGTAGACCAGGTGGTGCAGGCCCCGGGGACCCTGGTCCCCGATGTACATGCCCGGGCGTTTGCGTACCGCCTCCAGGCCTTCGAGGACCTGGATGTCCTTTGCTGTGTATTGGGATGCCGGTGCTTCCATAGGGGTCTCTCCTTCGGTTCCGGTTTGCCCCGGTCCCTGGGGGCCGGGCTTGAAGGTCCCGCTTCGGGGCGGGATCAGGGGGACGAAAGGGGGTGGGAGGTTTCCCGGAGCCGCTCCATCAGGGCGTCCCTCTCCCGGCGGCCCTCCTCCCACAGGGCCCGGGATCGACGGGCCAGGGTGAGGGGGGTGAGGCCGGAGACCACCGAGGTGCGGTCCCGCAGCAGGATCTCCGTCCGGTTGCCCGATCGGACCAGGGCCACGATCTGGTTCAGGGAGACCAGGTCCTCCGTCCCAAGGGGTAGGAACATGGTCCCGCCTCCCTTCGTGCTTTGCTTTCCTTTGCGCGTCCACCAGCCAAACCTCCCAATTATAACATTCCCCCTCGTGTTATGATCCGAAGGATTCGCAAGGAAGGGGGGCAAGGCCCTGAGCGCTTTCCTGGATCTGTACATCACCGCCAATTCCCCCGGGGAGCTGGCGGGCTGGGCGGCCCCGGTGGCCGCGGCGCTGCGGCGGCTTTCGGAGAACCTGCGGGTGACCCTGGTCCTCCTGCCCTGCCAGTACGCCAGCGGGGGAGAGGTCCGGTTCGGCAGGACCCTTCCGGGGGTGGACCGGGTGCAGGGCTTCAAGTCCCTGATGTCCGAGCGTCCCTGGAAGGCCCTGGGGGAGGAGGTGGCGGGGGCTCCCGTGCGCCGGTCGGTGCTCCACCTGGGAGGGGACCTGGCCCTGTCCCTGCTGCTGGGGCGCGCCCTGGGAGCCCCGGTGGACGCCTTCGCCCTGCGGCCCCGTTGGCCGAAGCGGGTGCGGCGCTACTTCGTCCCGGACGAGCGCACCCTGGAGCGGTTCCTCAAGAAGGGAGTCCCCCCGGAAAAGCTGCGCCTGGTGGGACATCCCGCCTTCGACAGCGTGGAGGAACTGGATCCGGAGCCGGAGGTGCGCCGTCGCCTGGGCTTCTGGGTGGACGAGCCGGTGGCGGCGTTTCTGTGCGGCAGCCGCCCCTTCGAGGCGCTGCACGCCTTTCCCTTCTTCGTGGAGGCCGCCCGGCTGTTGGTGGGGCGGTTCCCGGAGCTTCAGATCCTCTTCCCCATGGCCCCCACCCTGGACCCGGAGCAGATCCTGGAGGCTCTGGAAAAGGCGGACATCTCCTGGCGGGGGCGGGTCCGTCCCCAGGAGGTGGAGCTGGACCCGGACCACTGGGCCCGGGTGGTGTGGGACAAGCCCCAGGAGGCCCTCTCCTGCTGCGACCTGGCGGTGGCGTTGCCGGGGACGAACAACCTTCAGGCGGTGGCCCTTCGGGTGCCCCTGCTGGTGGCGGTTCCCCTGAACCGGGCCTGGGAGATCCCCCTGGACGGGATGGCGGGGCACCTGCCCCTGTGGATCCCGGGCATGAAGACCCTGAAGAAGAAGCTCATCCTCCGCCGGAGCCGCAAGGTGGGCACCGTGAGCCTCCCCAACCGCCTGGCGGGTCTGCCGGTGGTGCCGGAACTCATCGGGGAGCTGACCCCGGAGCTGGTGGCCCAAGGGGCGGGGGAGCTGTACCAGGACCGGGAGGCCCAGCGGGAGATGATGGTCCGCTTCGCGGAGCTGGACCGGCGTTACCGGGGGGCTTCGTCCCTCATGGCCCGAGCGGTGCTGGAGGCGGGGGCGGAGGAAGAGGGGGAGGACGCATGATCCACGACCGGGTGGAGGGGTTCCGGTTCTACGGGGGGTTGGGACGCGGGCTCTTCCGGGCCCTGTCCCTGCTGGCCTCGGGGGAGGCGGCGGCTTTCCCGGAGGGGCGGCACGACCTGGGAGAGGGGCTTCTTGCGATTCACTCCCGTTACGTCCCCCGGGAGGCCGACGCGGAGCCCTACGAGACCCACCGGCGATACCTGGACGTGCAGGCGGTGCTGGCGGGAGGGGAGCGCATGGGGTATGCCCCCGCCTCCTCCCTGACGCCCCTCGGCCCCTACGACGAAGGGGAGGACTGCGTCCTCTACCGGGGAGAGGGCGCCTGGCTGCCCCTTCTGCCCGGTTGGTTCGCCGTCCTGGGGGTGCAGGACGCCCACCAGCCGGGGGTGTGCCTGCCCGGCTTCGGGGGAGAGGTGTGCAAGGTGGTGTTCAAGGTCCCCCTGACGTAGGGCCGAGGCCCTACGCGGGGGTCTTCTCGGCCTGCACCGTCTCCATGCCCGGGATGGGGCGGATGGACACCAGCACCACCCGGGGGTCCCGGTCCAACACCTCCAGAGCCTCGGCGATGTCGTCCGCCTCCAGGCCTCCGTCCCCCACTCCCGGGACGGGGAGGTACACCCGCTCCAACTTCTCCCGGTCCAGCAGTTTCAGGAGCTGTCGGGCGCTTCGGGCCACCATCACCGGGTCCGCCCGGCAGTGGTTCCCCGGCACCTCACTGTCCCAGGAGTACAGGTGCACCACGTCCGGGAGGGTCAGCTCGAAGGAGCAGGTCTTGGGCTTGGTGAAGAAGGCGATGATCCGGGGGGCCAGGAAGGCCACCTCCCCCCGCCCCTTCTGGATGCACTGCCCCAGCTTCTGGGGCAGATCCGGGCAGGTTCGGGCCATGGCCAAGGCGTTTCCTCGGTCCATCACCCCCGAACCGTCCTTGCGCTGAAACACCAGGCTCACGGTGACGCACACCGTCTCTCCCTGCTGCCAGAGTTCCACGATGTCCCGCTGCTCGATCTTCACGGGCTTCACCTCCCGACGTGGGGATCCGCGCCACCGGCTGTGGCGCATGATAGATTTGTATATATCGTATCACTTGCGGTCCGAAAAGAAAGAGGCGCAAGACGGTATCCTTAGGATCGGGTCCGAAGCTGGATTGTGGAAAGAGAGTGAAAGGAGGCGGTGTCGTGGGGATCCTGGAGGAACGGCTGTGGGGCCTTGCCCGAAAGCATGCGGAAGGTCGTCGGGTCCTGGAGGTGGTGCGCGGGGTGCGCTACACCGCCGCCCTGCTGGAGGGGGGGCGGCTGGGGCTGTCCTACAGCTACGCCCGGGCGGCGGCCCGGGGGGAGCGCTGCATGCCCCTGCTGATGGGGTTGCCCGTGGAGGCGGAAGCCCTGCTGGACCTGTCCACCTCGGAACACCTGGGGGACCGGGCGGTGGCGTTGGCGGTGGCCAACGGGGTGCTCCCCGTGGAGGGGGAACTCTCCGACGCCATGCCCCCGGTGGAGTCGGGGGAAGAGGTCCTGCTGGTGGGGTTCATGGAACCCCTGGCCCGGAGGCTGCGGGAGAAGGGGGTCCGAGTCTTCACCCTGGACGACCAGGAGAAGCAGGGCATCCCCCTGGATCGGGGGCTGGAGCTGGCGGTTCGGGTGGACCGGGTGGTCCTCACCGCGAGCGCCATCGCCAACCGCACCTGGGAGCGCTTCGTGGAGCGGGCCAAGGACTGCTGGGTGGTGGGACCCTCCACGCCCCTGTGTTGGGAGGTCTTCGCGGACACGTCGGTCTCCGCGGTGATGGGGCGCAGCGTCAAGCACGCCCCGGAGCTGCTCAAGGCGGTGTCCCGGGGGGCGGGGACCCGGCTCTTCGACCCCTTCACGGACCGGGTGCTCCTGTGCGCCAAGCGTCTGTGCGTCTGAGTCCTTCCCGCCGCCCGAGGGTCTGACCTCGGGGAGAACAAAGGGAACAAATCTGGCCCGCCCTTTCCGCCGCCTCTAGTCTTGGGAGGAACGATCATCCCTGGACAGGAGGCGGTTTTTTCATGCGAGGGTTCAAGAAGGTGTTCCTGGGGGCGGTTCTGGCTGCGGCCCTGGCGCTGCCCGCTCAGGCGGCGGAGGTGGCCCTCACCACCGTGGGGCAGAGCCCCGACGGCATGATGGTGAAGGTGATCCTCAAGAAGATGAAGGTGGACAACGACTACGACGCCATGATGAAGCCCGAAGCCCTGAAGGGACAGAAGGTGCTTCTGGCGGTGGTGGGGGGCAGCATGAAGGGGCTGGGGGCCGCGGGGATCGACAAGGAGCAGGAGAAGGCCCGGGGTGCCGCCCTGGTGGACGCCGCCCGCGCCAAGGGCATGAAGGTCCTGGTGCTGCACGTGGGGGGCAAGGGGCGTCGGGGGGAACTCTCGGACTTTCTGGCCACGGCGGTGACCCCCAAGGGGGACGCGGTGCTGGTGGTCAAGGGGGGCAACGACGACGGGTTCTTCACCAAGCTCAAGGGGAAGAACGCTCCCCTGACGACGGCCGATTCGGTGCAGAAGCTCCAGGCCCCTCTGGCGGAGATCCTCGCGGGCTGGGGCGTGGGGAAGCCCTAGGGCGGAGCCATGGACGCAAGCTGGTTCTGGCCCGAAGGGGCCCTGGCCCTGCTCATGGTGGGGGCCTTCGCCTTCGGGGCCTTCAGGCTCAAGCTGCCCATCGCCATCGCCATGTCCCTGGCGGCGGTGCTGGGCGCCCTGGCGGGGGGCTTCGGGGTACCCCTGCGGCACCTGGTGGAGGGGATGTTCGGCTACATCGACACCATCCTCATCATCGCCTGCGCCATGATCTTCATGAAGACGGTGCAGCACATCGGCCTGCTGGATGCCCTGGCGGCCTGGGGGATCCGGCGCTTTCGGGCCGTTCCCCTGATGCTGTGCGTCCTGGTGACTTTCCTGGTGATGCTTCCGGGGATGCTCACCGGGTCCTCCACCGCCGGGTGCCTCACCACGGGGGCCCTGGTGGCCCCGGTGCTCCTGCGCCTGGGGGTCTCCAAGACCCGGGCCGCCGCGGCCATCGCCATGGCGGCCATCTACGGGATGATCGCCCCTCCCATCGACATCCCGGTCATGATCATCGGCGGGGGCATCGACATGCCCTACGTGGGCTTCGCCCTGCCCCTGCTGCTGGCCACGATCCCCCTGGCCCTCTTCTCCTCCCTGTGGCTTCTCTACCCCGTCCTGCGCAAGGACGGGGATGTGGACGCGGCGGGGCTGGAGGCCGAACTGAGGCGGATGGAACGGACCCCCCTTTCCCCCAGGCTCTTCCTGCCCTTCGGGGTCCTGCTGGTCCTCATGGGAGGGGAACAGCTCTTCCCGGGGCGGTTCCCCAGCCTGGGGATGCCCCTCCAGTTTCTCCTGGCCTCGGCGGCGGGGCTGCTTCCCGGGGTGCGCTGCAACCCCCTGGAGGTGGCCACGGAGGCGGTGCGGGACGCCCTGCCGGTGCTGGGGATCCTCATGGGGGTGGGCATGTTCATCCAGGTGATGACCCTCACGGGGGTGCGGGGCTTCGTGGTGGTCTCCGCCCTGGCCATCCCGGCGTGGCTGCTCTACGCCAGCATCGCCACCACCATCCCCCTCTTCGGGGCGGTGTCCGCCTTCGGGGCCGCGTCGGTGCTGGGGGTGCCCTTCGTCCTGGCCCTGCTGGGAAAGGACCAGATCCTGGTGGCCTCCGCCCTGGCCCTCATCTCCGGCCTGGGGGACCTGATGCCCCCCACGGCCCTGGCGGGGATCTTCGCCGCCCAGGTGACGGGAGAGGAGGACTATTTCGCGGTGCTGCGGCACTGCGTGGTCCCCGGGGTCGCCACGGCGCTCTGGGGCATCGGCATGATCGTCTGGGCCAACCCGTTGGCGGCCCTGCTGCGCTAGGAGGAGCTTGTTCGATGATGACGTGGATCTACCTTGCCATCGTGGCGCTGGTCCTGATCCTTTCGGTCCGGTGCTGTCTCGCGGAGCGGGATTTCTGGAAGCAGGCCACCGCGGCGCTGGTGGTGGTGCCCCTGATCCTGCGGCTGCTGCTGCAGAAGTAGGGGGATCGCCATGACCTTCCCCCTGAAAGGAAGCCGCACCACCGCGCTGGCTCTTCTGCTGCTCTCCTGCGTCGTCTGCGTCCTGGCGGCCCGGGACTTCCGGAGCCTCTGGACCCCCGACCGGGTGGTCTCCGCCCCGGGGTTCCGGCAGGAGATGCTGTCCCGCTACTTCGAAGCCCTCAAGGGCACCCCCCTGGACACGCCGGTGTTCGTCCAGGAGGGAGCGGAGCCCGGGGGCACCCTCTTCGTCCTGGGGGGGACCCACCCCAACGAGCCCGCAGGGTACCTCACCGCGGTGACCCTGCTGGAGAACGTCCGGGTGACCAAGGGGCGGCTCCTGGTGGTGCCCTTCGGCAACGCCTCGGGGTTCACCCACAACCAGCCCCAGGAGGCGTCCCCCCAGCGGATCTCCTTTCCCCTGCCCGGCGGCGGGGTGCGGACCTTCCGCTACGGCTCCCGGGACATCAACAACATCGTCATGTGGCCCATCCCGGACATCTACATCCACAAAGCCTCGGGGCAGGCCCTGGCGGGGAACGAGAGCAAGAACCTGAACCGGGCCTATCCGGGGGACCCCGAGGGGACCCCCGCGGAAAAGCTGGCCTTCGGGATCATGGAGCTGCTGCGGAAGGAGAAGGTGGACCTGGCCTTCGACCTCCACGAGGCTTCCCCGGAGTACCCCGTGGTGGACGCCATCGTGGCCCACGAGAAGAGCATGGAGCTGGCGGCGGCTGCGGCCATGGACCTGAAGGAGCAGGGCATCGAGGTGCGCCTGGAGCCCTCCCCCAAGAACCTCCGGGGGCTGAGCCACCGGGAGTGGGGGGATGGGACCGACGCCCTGCCCATCCTGGTGGAGGTGGCCAACCCCAGCCAGGGACGCCTTCGGGGGCGCACCGACGAGGCCCTGGTGCTTACGGGAAAAGACAAGGCCTATCTGTTGGCCAGCCGCCTGGGGCGCCTCTTCGTGCCCTACGACGAGAAGGGCAAGCCCATCGAGGAGCGGGTGGGGCGGGACCTGGCCACCCTGAAGGCCTTCCTGGACGCCCAGGAACTCTTCGACGAGGAGAAGGCCGTGCGGCTGGAGGGCATCCCGGGATATCGGGAGGTTCAGGAAAAGGGGCTGGGGGCCTTCCTGAAGCCCCTGCCCGCGGGACGGTAAACGAGCCCTCCGGATGGTCCGGAGGGGGGAGAAGGCCCGGCCCTCAAGGCCGGGGCGAAGGAGCGAGGGAGGGAACGGGATGAGGAAGAGTCGGTTGGGTCTGTGGACAAGGGGTTTCCTGGTCGCCGCGGCGTTGGCGGCCCTGGCGGGGGTCGCCGCGGCGGCTCCGGCGCAGGATGTGTACGCCAAGAAGGGCATGGTCTCCAGCGCCCACGAGCTGGCCTCCAAGGCGGGGGTGGAGATCATGCGCCGGGGGGGGAACGCGGTGGATGCCGCGGTGGCCACCGCCCTGGCGCTGAACGTGGTGGAGCCCAATGCCTCGGGCATCGGAGGGGGAGGCTTCATGACCCTGCGGACCCGGGACGGCAAGGTGGTGGTGCTGGACTACCGGGAGACCGCTCCTCGGTCCGCCGGCAAGGAAATGTTCGCCTCCGAGCAGGCGAAAAAGGAAAAGTGGTCCATCCAGGGAGGCCGGTCCGTGGGGGTCCCGGGATGGCTCGCGGGGATGATCTACGCCCTGGAGCACTATGGCACCATGACCTTCGGCCAGGTGGCGGAGCCCGCCATCCGTCTGGCGGAGAAGGGCTTCCCGATCCACCCCATGCAGAACCAGGTCATCACCGATGAGTTCGACAAGCTCACCCGGTACAACGATCCTGCCAAGGTGGCCTTCCTGAAGGAGGGGCTTCCCCTGGCGGCGGGAGAGCTTTGTGTGCAACCCGAGCTGGCCAAGACCTACCGCCTCGTCGCCAAGGAGGGGTCGAAGGCCTTCTATCAGGGGGAGATCGCCAAGGCCATCGTGGAGGCGGTGAACAAGTCCGGCGGGAACATGACCCTCCAGGACCTGAAGGACTACAAGGTGCTGGTTCGGGAACCCGTCTTCGGGACCTACCGGGGCTACAAGATCTACTCCACCCCTCCCGCCTCCAGCGGAGGGACCCACATCGTGGAGCTTCTGAACATCCTGGAGAACTTCCCCATCGCCAAAATGGGGCACAACACCCCCGGAACGGTGAACGTCCTGGCGGAGGCTATGAAACTGATCTACGCGGATCGGGCGGCCTACATGGCCGACACGGCCTTCGTGAAGGTTCCTCTGAAGGGGCTTGCCAGCAAGGAGTACGCCAAGGCTCAGGCCGAGCGGATCCGGGAAGGAAAGGTCGCCTCGGAGGTGCCGGCGGGGGATCCCTGGAAGTACGAGGGGGGCAAGACGGCCTACCTGGGCGGGGGTATCGACGAACGGGTGAGCACCAGTTCCTTCTCCGTGGTGGATGCGGCGGGGAACATCGTGGCCAGCACCAACACGGTGAACTACTTCTTCGGGTCCGGGGTCATCGTTCCCGGTTACGGCATCGTGCTCAACGACGAGATGGACGACTTCTCCTCCGATCCGAAGAGCGTCAACGCCCCGGAACCGGGCAAGCGTCCCCTCTCCTCCATGTCTCCCACGGTGGTGCTGGATCCCAAGGGGAACCCCTACATGACCGTGGGCGCCGCAGGAGCTACCCGGATCATCACCTCGGTGGCGCAGATCCTGATGAACTGCATCGATTTCGGCATGACCATGGACCAGGCCATCGAACAGCCCCGGGTGAGCAACGGGGTCTTTGGGGGCAAGGCGGGCAAGCTGGAACTGGAGAAGGGCTTCGACCCGAAGACCGCGGAGGTTCTTCAGGCCATGGGGTATGTCCTGGACAAGGACAAGCACATCGGCACCGCCCAGGGCATTCTGTTCGATTTCCAGAAGGAGACCCTGAACGGGGGGGCGGACTCCCGGCGGCTGGGCGTCCCCGTGGGCTTCTAGAACAGCGGACGTGAAGGGGGCCCCGCCGGTTCGGCGGGGCCCCTGTACAATGGCCCCATGAAGGTCCCCTCGATCCTCCCTCGAACCCTTCGCCCACGCCTCGTCTCCCCCCTCTCCCTGGGGGGAGCCCTCTGCCTCGTCCTGTGGGTCGCTACCCTGCGCTTTCGGCAGAACTACGTCCTGGCCTCCCTGGACCGGGCGGTGGTGTCCGACGGCAGCGGCCCCCTGGTTCTGGCGGCCATGGAGCTGGTGCTCCTCAACGCCCTGCGGGCCACCTTCCTCTACCAGGGTTGGTTCTTCCTGGGGGCGGCCCTGGACCGGAAGGGGGGACGGGGGCTTCCCTCCCTCCTCCTGCCCCTGACGGCCATCCCCCTCTGCTACGTGGTGCCCCTGCTCCTGGGCGGGGGGCTGCGGCTGCATTTCGGCACCTCCGCCGTCCTGGGGGTGGTGTCCGTCGCCCTGGTGCACCGCCTCACCCGAGGCCTGCGGGGCTGGGGAAACCGGACGGTGGTGCTGGCCCTGCTGGTCTTCTCCTTCCAGTGGCTGGATGTGGCCCCCTCCCTCACCCGGTGGGGCTTCGGTCAGGGGGAGCTGTCCCTGGCGGTGAAGGGCATCGGGGTCCTCATGGCGGACGGGGAGCTGCTGGACGGGGTCGGGCTGGGGGGCTTCGCCCTGGCCTTTCTGGGAGCCCTGGGGACGGTGCAGATCCTGGTGGGACAGATCCTCCAGGCCCGACAGTTCCAGCGTCTTCGGACCCAGGACCGCAAGCTGGAGCTGCTGCGCCGGGAGGCGGAGCGCAACTGGGTCTTCCGGGAGCTGCAGCATCTGGTGCACGACCTGCGCCGCCCCCTGACCACCATCCTGGGGCTGGCGGACGTGCTCCTCTCCTCCCTGCCCGGGCATCGGGAGGAGCTGACCCGGATGATCCGGGCGGGGGAGGGGATGGACCGGATGATCGGGGAGATTCTGCGGGACGACGCCCTCTCCCGGACCTCCGCCGGGGAGGTGCTGGACCTGGCCCTCTCCCAGGTGAGCCCCCTGCCCTGGCGGGCCCGGGTGAGGGAGCGCATCGACCCGGAGGCCGAAGCGGCCCCGGTGCGGGCCAATCGGGTGCGCCTCTCCCGGGCCCTGGTGAACCTCCTGGACAACGCCGCCCGGGCGGGGGAGGCGGCGGAGGCGGGCGGGGAGGTGGAGCTGACCTGCTCCTTGGAGAGCCGGAACGAGTCCCCGGGGGTGGTCTTCGCGGTGAAGGACCGGGGCCCCGGATGGAGGGAGACTCGCCCGGGGGAGTCGGGGTTCGGCTCCACGGGCATGGGGCTTGCCTTCGTCCGGGAGACGGCGCGGCGTCACGAGGGCCTCCTGGAGTTCCGGGACCGCCCGGGCGGGGGGTGCGAGGTCCGGCTCTGGCTGCCCCGGGCGGAGGAGGAGGGTGAGGCATGAGCCTGGTGCTGGCGGCGCTGGACGACGACGAGGGGATCCTCTTCACCCTGGAGGCCATGGCCCGCACCCAGGGCTGGACCATGCGCACCACCACCCGATACGAGGAGTTCCTGGACTGGGTCCGGGGAGGCGAGGCGGACCTCTTTCTGCTGGACTACCACCTTCCCCGCATGGGAGGCAGGGCGGTGCTGCAGGAGGCCAAGGTCATCCGTCCGGAGGCCCCGGTGCTGATCCTCACGGTGGAGCAGAGCCCGGAGGTGGCGGAGACCCTTCTCCTGGAGGGGGCGGAGGACTTCATCGCCAAGCCCCTGCGCCTGACGGACTTTGCCGCCCGGATCCGCCTCCACGAACGCCTGATCCGCTCCCGGGATCGGGACTGGCGGGAGCGGCGCAAAGGCATCGCCCCGCCCACCCTGAGGCGGGTCCTGGAGGCCCTGCGGGGGTTCCCGGGGGAGGCGGGGATCGACGAGGTCGCCTCCGCCTGCGCCCTGGCCTACACCACCGCCCACCGGTACCTGGAGCATCTGGTGGACCGAGGCTTCGCGGTGCGCTCCGAGAAGAGCGTGGACGGCCGCCCGGGGCGGCCCGCGGTGCGCTATCGGGCGATGAGGGGTGCGTGATGCCCCTTGCGGGGGACCCGGAGGGGGGAGTATGGTGAATACATAATCGCGTTTCGGAGGTGTTCTCCCTTGAGTTTCTGGACGTTGCTGGTTTCCTTCGCCCCCTGGTTTTCCCTCAAGATCATCTCGGACCTGCCCTTCGGCAACCCCCTGACCATGCTCAAGATCTCCATCGTGGTGGCCTTCGTTCTGTGCGCCTATCAGGGCTGGAAGGACAAGACCCGAAGCTCCATCTTCTGGGGGAGCATCTCCTTCTTTTCCTTCTGCATGGTCGCGGTGGTCCTGACCACCAACATGTGGGTGATCCGGCACATGGGGGTGCTCTCCCAGATCCAGCTGGTGGCCATCGCCTTCGGCTCCATGGCGGCGAAGCGTCCCTTCACCCTGGCCTACGCCAAGCAGCATGTCCCTCAGGAGCTGTGGAACCACCCCCGCTTCCTGCGGAAGAACTACCTCATCACCGGAGCCTGGGGGGTTTCCTTCCTCTTCTGCCTGGCCCTGGCGGTGCTGGAGCTGAACGGTCACGGCCCGGGCAAGCTCCTGGTGGAGATCCTGGACGACGGCTCCATGCTGGCGGCCATGGTCTTCACCAAGTTCCTCACCCGGCACCCCACCACCGCGGAGACCCCCGCCTAGGGTTTCTTCGCCGGTTCCCCGCCTTCGGAACGATCCAGGGGGCTCCTTCGGGAGCCCCCTTTCGCTTCCCTTCACGGGGAGTTGACCGGCCTGTATCCAAGTGGTATTTTTCTGGTATCCAGACAGGAGGCGTGACCATGGGGCGCAACCCGCAGGACAACCGGCTGTCCATGAAGGCCTACGAGTGGATTCGGGACGAGATCCTGGCCAATCGGCTCCACGAGGGGGAGCCCCTGAGCGAGAACCGCCTGGCCCAGGAGCTGGCCATCAGCCGGACCCCCATCCGGGAGGCCCTGCGCAACCTGGAGCAGGACGGTTTCGTGAAGTCCGTCCCCGGCAAGGGGGCCTTCGTGGCGGAGGTGTCCCGGGAGGACGTGGTGGAGATCTACGAACTCCGCCTTCTCCTGGAGCCCCTGGCGGCCCGCACCGCCGTGGGTCGGGTGCCTGAGGAGGCGATCGACGCCCTGGAGGCGGACTGGCGGGATCTCCGGGATCGGGCCGCCCGCGGGGAGGCGGTGGAGTACGAGGAGGTGCACCTCCTGGACCGGCGCTCCCACGGCCTGCTGAACGAACACTCCTCGAACCGCAAGCTCCGGCAGATCCTCTCTCTCCTGCACTCCCAGATCGAGCGGTTTCAGTTCCTCTCCGCCCGGTCCCTGGCGGACGTGCGGGACACGGCGGCCCAGCACCTGGAGATCTGCGCGGTGCTGCGCCGACGGGATCCGGAAGCCCTGGCGAGGCTTTTGGAGGAGCATATCCGGCGCAGCGAGGACTACATCCTGTCCCGCTATCTGCGTCGGTAATTTTTTTATCATCTATCGGTATACTGACGGGATTTTTATTGTATCCCGATCGGGGGCGGACAGGGAAGGAGACGGAAGGATGGGCTGGAAACCGCTTGTTTGGATCATCGACGAGGAGTGGCCGGACTACTCCGTGGAGACGGGACTGCTGGAAGAGGCTTTTCCGGGGTGCGACATCCGTTTTTCCGGGAACGACTACGCCGCGGACCTGGAGGCCTTCGGCGCGGAAGCCGACGCGGTGCTCTGCCAGATCTACGTGGAGATGCCCCGGGCGACCCTGGAGCGGATGGGGCGCTGCCGGGTGGTGTCGGTCTTCGGCGGGGGCTTCGACCGGGTGGACACGGAGGCGGCTCGGGAGCGGGGCATCCAGGTGACCTTCGTGCCGGGGTACTGTGTGGAGGACGTGTCGGACCACGTCCTCGCCTCCCTCTACCACGCCAACAAACGCATCACCGCCTACGGGGAGGCCCTTCGGCGGGGCATCTGGGGCGCCCAGGCGGTGGAGAGGCCGGCGCGCCGGATCTGCGGGTCCACCCTCACCGTGGTGGGACTGGGGCGCATCGGCAGCGCCACCGCCCGCAAGGCCGCCGCCCTGGGGATGCGGGTGCTGGCCTTCGATCCCTACGTGTCCGACGAGGCCTTCGCGGCGGCGGGGGCGGAGCGGGTCTCCTGGGAGCAGGGCTTCCGGGAGGCGGACTTCCTGAGCATCCACGCCAAGCTGACCCCGGAGACGGAGGGGCTGGTGGGGGCCCGGGAGCTGGGGTGGATGAAGCCCTCGGCGACCGTGGTCAACACCGCTCGGGGGCCCATCCTGGACGAGGACGCCCTGGTGGCGGCGGTGCGGGACGGGCGTCTCGCCGGGGCCTATCTGGACGTGATCCGCACCGAACCCCCGGTGTTGTCGGACCCGGTGTTCCACTGTCCCGGCATCCTGGTGACCCCTCACATCTCCTACCTCTCGGAGCAGTCCTTCCTGGAGCTGCGCACCCGGGCGACGACCAATGCCGTCCGGGTGCTCCAGGGGCTGCCGGTGGAAGATTCGGTGGAGGCCGTGGGTTGAAGACAAGACACAAAGGGGGCGCAAAGGCCCCGAGGAGGCGTGACGGGTGAGACTCAGCGACGAACAGAAACGGATGTACGACGGTTCCCGGGGGCCGGGGGTCCAGAAGGCCATGGAGCTGCTGGTGGCCCTGGGGAAGGCTTTCGATGCGGAGGAGATGATCCCCGTGAGCCGGACCCACGTGGCCCTGAGCGGCCAGGAGGGGGACACCTACTGGTGCGAACTCCTGGTGAACGGCGGGGCTCGCGCGGTGGTCCCCCCCACCACCAACCCCGCCTGGGACACCCAGACCCTGACGCGGCACTACGACGTGACCCCCGGGGAGCTGGACCTGGCCCTGCGCACCGTGGACGTGTACCGCCGCATCGGGGCGGTGCTCACCTTCTGCTGCACCCCCGAGCTGGCGGGGAACGTGCCCACCTTCGGGGAGCACGTGGCCTTCTCCGAGTCCAGCGCCACCCCCTACGTGAACTCCGTCCTGGGGGCCCGTTCCAACCGGGAGTCCTCCGTGAGCGCCCTGGCCTCCGCCGTCACCGGGATCACCCCCCTCTACGGCCTGCACTTCCGGGAGAACCGGCTGGGGACGTTCCTGGTGGACGTGGAGGCTGCGCCGAAGGAGCCCTACGACTGGGGCCTGTTGGGCTGGTACGTGGGCAAGCGGGTGGGGGCCCAGGTGCCGGTGTTCCGGTTCCGAAACCTTCAGGGACGTCCCTCCCCGGAGGCGCTGCTCTACCTGGGGGCGGAGCTGAACACCAGCGGGGCGGTCCCCCTGTACCACATCCTGGGGGTTACCCCGGAGGCTCCGGACGAGGCCGTCGCCTTCGGGGGGCACAGACCCGCCGGGAGCCTCTCCGTGACGGACCGCAACCTGGAGGAACAGGAGGCGGAGCTTTCGGAGAAGGGCGGGAAGATCAACCTGGTGATGCTGGGGTGTCCTCACTATTCCTACGCCCAGCTTCGGGAGCTGGATCGCCTCCTGGCGGGGCGCACCGTCTCCGTGCCCTTCTGGGTGCTCACCTCCGGGGATGCCATGGAGCTGGCCCGGCGAAGCGGCGAACTGGCCCGCATCGAGGCCTCCGGGGCCCGGCTGGTGCCGGATACCTGCATCGACGAGCCCTGTTGGAAGTCCTTCGAGGGGGGGCTGGGGGTCACGGACTCCCCCAAGTGCATGTACTACCGGGAGAGGCGGGGGCAGCCCTTCGTGATCCGGCGCCTCGGGGAGTGCGTGGAAGCCGCCGTGAAGGGAGAGATCTAGCCTTGGAGTACGAGGAAAAGCGCTATCGCTGCCGCAGCATCGTCAAGGGATCCGGGGAGGGGGAGGCCATCGTCTCCCGGGAGGCCATGTGCTTCTACCTCTGCGATCCCGAGACGGGGACGGTGATCGAGAAGAACCACCCCCTCCAGGGGCGGAGCATTGCCGGGAAGGTGCTGGTGCTCCAGTCCGGCAAGGGCAGCTCGGTGGTGCAGGTGGACGGGTTCTACCAGCTCTCGGTGAAGGAGACCCTCCCCGCCGCCATCGTGGTGCGGGAGACGGAGCCCGTGCTGGTCTCCTCCGCCGTGGTGGTGGGGGAGCCCATGGTGGATCGGGTGGAGGCGGACCCCTTCGAGATCATCCGGGACGGGGACTGGGTCCGGGTGGACGGGGAGGCCCAGGAGATCCTGGTCCGGCGTCCCCGGGTCTGAGGAAGAGCAGGAGAAGGCCGTCGCCTTCGCGGAGGGAGGAGATCCCGGAAAGCCGCGCACCGTGAAAGCTCCACGCGCCCGGAACCTGGCGTCCAGCCGCCCCTCGGGGCGGGAGATGGAAAAACGGGAGGGATTGGGATGTTGAAGAACCGCGTGTTCGTCGCACTGGCCCTGGTGGCCGCCCTGCTCTGCTTCGCCGCCGTTCCGTGCTTCGCCGCCAAGGCGGAGGTCACCATCAAGGTAGGCTACATCCTGCCGGAGACCCAGTCGGACCACATCATCATGCGGGACGTGTTCAAGAAGGACGTGGAGTCCAAGTCCGGCGGCCGGATCAAGGTGGAGCTGTACCCCAACGCCCAGCTCGGGGGAGACCGGGAACTCATCGAGTCGGTGCAGCTGGGGACCATCCAGATGGCCATCCCCGCCACCTCCGCCCTGGCGGGCTTCGAGAAGCGCTTCCAGGTCTTCGACCTGCCCTTCCTCTTCAAGTCCAAGAAGGCGGCCTACAAGGCCCTGGACGGGGAACTGGGCAAGAAGATCGACGCCCTCCTGCCCCCCCTGCGGATGGTCAACCTGGGCTACGGGGAGAACGGCTACCGCCACGTCACCAACAACCGGGGTCCCGTCACCAAGCCCGCGGATCTGAAGGGCCTGAAGCTCCGCACCATGGAGAACCCCATGCACATCGCCTTCTTCAAGCTCCTGGGCGCCAACCCCACCCCCATGAACTTCGGGGAACTCTACACGGCGCTGCAGCAGAAGACCGTGGACGGGGAGGAGAACCCCATCTCCCTGGTCTACACCTCCAAGTTCTACGAAGTGCAGAAGTTCTACTCCCTCACCGGGCACGTCTACAGCGCCACCATGCTCCTCACCAACAAGGCCTTCTTCGAGAAGCTCCCCAAGGATCTCCAGAAGGTGGTGGCCGACGCGGCCCGGCGCTACGTGACGGAGCAGCGGAAGCTGTCGGACAAGCAGGAGCAGAAGTTCCTGGCGGACCTGAAGAAGGCGGGGATGCAGATCAACGACCTCACGCCGGAGCAGAAGGCCGCCTTCGTGAAGGTCACCCAGCCCGTGTACGATCAGTTCAAGGACCAGCTCGGCGCGGACCTGGTGGAGGCGGCGAAGAAGGTCGCCAACGAGAAGTAGTTCCTGAGCCACCCTCCGCCCCCTGCCCCCGCGGCGGGGGGCGGATCACCGGGGCCTCCGGGCCCCTCAAGGAAGGGATCCCGTGATGCTCAAAAAATGGTTCGACAACGCCGAGGAGTACCTCCTGGTGGGGAGCCTGGCGTTCAACGTGGTCCTGGTGTTCTTCCAGGTGGTCATGCGGTACGTGTTCCAGAACTCCCTCTCCTGGAGCGAGGAGCTGGCCCGGTACATCTTCCTCTGGCAGACCTGGCTGGGGGCGAGCTACGCCGTGAAGGAGCACCGGCACCTGCGGGTGGAGATGCTGGCGGACCGCTTCAAGGGGCGGGCCCGGCTGGTCTTCGAACTTTTCGTGCTGGTGGTCTGGTTCGGCTTCAGCGGCTTTCTCGCCTACCAGGGATACCAGATGACCTCGTTCCTCGCCCAGAGCGGCCAGACCTCCGCGGCCATGCAGATCCCCATCTCCTGGGCCTACGCCTCCGTCCCCGTGGGCTGCGGCCTCATGGCCCTTCGTCTGGTGGGGGAGATTCGGCGGGTCTTGGCCGAGGCCCTCGCCACCCCCAAGGAGGTCTGATCCCGTGGAAGCCCTCATCCTCTTCGGACTGCTCATCGTCCTCATCGCCCTGTCCATCCCCATCGGCATCACCCTGGGGCTGGCCACCGCCGTCAGCTTCGCCCTCACCAGCGACATCCCCCTGGTGATCCTGGCGCAGAAGTCCTTCTCCGCCCTGGACTCCTTCCCCCTCCTGGCCATCCCCTTCTTCATCCTGGCGGGGGCCCTCATGAGCTACGGGGGAATCTCCAAACGCCTGGTGGCCCTGGCGGAGGCCCTGGTGGGCTTCATCGTGGGCGGCCTGGCCATGGTCACCGTCCTGGCCTGCATGTTCTTCGCCGCCATCTCCGGCTCCGGCCCCGCCACCGTGTCCGCCATCGGATCCTTCATGATCCCCGCCATGCGGGAGAGGAAGTACGCGGGGGCCTTCGCCACCGCCGTCACCGCTGCCGCGGGGACCATCGGGGTCATCATCCCCCCCTCCATCCCCTTCGTCATCTACGCCGTGGTGTCCGGCGCCTCCGTGGGGGAGCTGTTCATCGCCGGGGTCGTGCCGGGGGTGCTCATCGGCATTGCTCTCATGGTGGTGTGCTACTTCACCGCCCGAAAGCGGGGTTACCAAAGCTCCGCCGAGCCCCCCTCCTTCGCCCGGGTGGGCAAGGCCTTCCGGGAGGCGGTGTGGGCCCTCATCGTCCCCATCATCATCCTGGGGGGCATCTACGGGGGGATCTTCACTCCCACGGAGGCGGCGGTGGTGGCGGTGGTCTACTCCGTGTTCATCGGCAAGTTCGTCTACCGGGAGCTGGACTTCAAGACCCTCTACGACGCCCTGAAGGACGCGGTGCTGGTGAACGGAGCCACGTCCTTCATGATCGGCCTCTCCATGGCCTTCGCCGCGTACCTCTCCATGGCCCAGATCCCTGCCATGATGGGGGAATGGCTTCTGTCCGTCTCCTCCAGTCCCGTCACCACCCTGATGATCATCAACGTGTTCCTGCTCATCATCGGGTGTTTCGTGGACAACATCGCCGCGGTGATCATCCTCACCCCCATCCTGCTGCCCGTGGTGACCCAGCTGGGCATCGACCCGGTGCACTTCGGGCTCATCATGACGGTGAACCTGGCGGTGGGGTTCATCACCCCGCCCTACGGCATCAACCTCTTCGTGGGGTCCGCCGTTTCGGGGGAGTCCATCGAGGACATCTCCCGGGAGGTGATGCCCCTCATCGCGGTGATGATCCTGTGCCTGCTCCTCTTCACCTACGTGCCCCAGACCAGCATGGCCCTGGTGGAGCTGTTTCGGCACCACTAGGGGGTTCCGCGTCCCTTCCCGGCGGCCCTTCGGGGCCGCCTTTTTTTTTCGGGTCGAAGACAGAAGAATCGGAGGGTTACGAAACAACGGTTGAATTATTGTGAATTAGACAAACTATTGAATGCCCGACTTGTATGGAGTAAGATCAAATCCCCGGTGTTCCCCAGAGCCGAGGGAAGGGGGTGCGGGCATGGAACGGGTTTTTTCCTTTCTGTCCACCCAAAGGGGGACCGAATCTCCCCTGGGTCGCGCCGTCCGCCCGTGCTGCCCCATCCTTCCCGCCGGTCTGGGGTGCCTGAACCACGCCCGGGGCCTTTCCCGGGGCTGTCAGGTCCGCCCCCCCGCCCTTTTCTTCCCCTTCTGAAAACCAGCCATGCACCACGGTCCCGTCCGCCCCGTCCCGAAGCGGGTGACTTGCGCGTCCGCAGGCTCCCTGCCCTTGGGGTGCTGCATGGGATCGGCACGCGGGGGCTCGAGGGTGCCCCGGCGTCATGAGGGTTGGACCCGTCTGGTCGTCCAAAGGGAGGTAGAGAAGATGCATCAACGAACCGCCGACGTGATCATCGTAGGGGGAGGCGTGCACGGCTGCGCCGGAGCCTACGAACTTGCCAAGGCCGGCGTCAAGGTGGCCCTCTTCGAGGCGAACTATCTGTCCTCGGGGGGGTCGGGGCGTTCCGCCGCGGGGATCCGGCAGCACTTCGGCACCGAGGTGAACTGCCGCCTGGCCCAGTACAACGTGCAGTGCTTCACCCATCTGGAGGAGGAGCTGGGGGCGGAGCTTCCCCTGGACTACGCCCAGTGGGGCTACATGTGGGTGGCCTACACCGATTCCTGTCTGGACCAGCTGAAGAAGAACGTGGATCTCCAGAACAGCCTGGGGACCCCTTCGGTCATCATGACCCCCGGCGAGGTGAAGGCCAAGTGGCCCTATCTGCGCCTGGACGGGATCATCGGGGCGGCCTTCTGCCATCAGGACGGGCACATCAACCCCCAGACCATGACCATCGCCTACGGCCGTCAGGCGGAGCGCCTGGGAGCCACCGTGAAGACCCACAGCCCCGTGGAGCGCCTCCTGGCCTCGGGGGACAAGATCACCGGGGTGGTGGTGAACGGGGAGGAGTGGCACGCCGACAAGGTGGTGCTCACCGCCGGTCCCTGGTCCACCCCTCTGGCCGCCACGGTGGGGGTGGAGCTTCCCGTGTCCCCGGAGCGGCACAACCTGCTGGTGACGGAGCAGGTGGAGCCCTTCCAGTGTCCCATGGTGCTCTGTTTGGACGACGGGGCCTACTTCAAGCAGTGCCCCAACGGGTCCTTCTTCCTGGGTCGGGACGACGCGGGGGAGCCCAAGACCACCGAGAGCGGCAACTCCTGGAAGTTCCTGGAGGGGGTCACCAAGAGCGTCCTCTCCCGCATCCCCGTCCTGTCGGGGGTCCGGGTGGTGCGCCAGTGGTCCGGACCTTACGACAACACCCCGGACCACCAGGCCATCATCGACTGGGCGCCCGTGGAGGGGCTTCTCATCAACTGCGGGTGGAGCGGCCACGGACTGCAGTTCGGTCCCAGCGGCGGCCGGCTCATCCGGGAGATGGTCACCGGCCAGCCCACCTTCGTGGACATCCGCCGGTTCCGTCTGGCCCGGTTCGCGGAGAACGACCTGTTCTTCGAACCCGCCTACATCTAGGACCTGAGGGAAGGAGGTTCCGTCCATGCGCATGATCGACGAACATCCGATCTTGGAGTACCGCCACGGGCAGCGGGTGAAGTTTTCGTTTGACGGCCGGGAGATGGAGGGGTACGAAGGGGAGCCCATCGCCATGGCCCTTCACGCCAACGGAGTGCGGATCTACCGGGAGACGCCGGAGATGAAGCGTCCTCGTGGGTTCTTCTGCGCCATCGGGAAGTGCAGCAGCTGTTTCATGGTGGTGGACGGGGTTCCGAACGTGCGGACCTGCGTGACCCCCCTGACGGCGGGGATGAACGTCCAGACCCAGCGGGGCAAGGGCACCGTGGCCCTGGAAGAAGCCTAGGGGGGCAGGGGAGAATGAAGACCACCGACATCCTGGTCATCGGCGGCGGGGCCGCAGGGCTTTCCGCCGCGGCGGAGGCGGCCTCCGCGGGCGCGAAGGTCACCATCCTGGAAAGCGACCTCCAGCTGGGAGGCCAGCTCATCAAGCAGACCCATAAGTTCTTCGGGAGCAAGGACGAGTACGCCGGCACCCGGGGCTACAAGATCGCGGACATCCTCCTGGAGGAGATCCGGTCGGCGGGGGATCGGGTGGAAGTGCACACCAACACCACCGTCACGGGGTACTACCGGGAAGACGGCACCATCACCGCCATGCGGGGAGAAGAGGAGTACTTCCGGGTCCAGGCCAAGAAGGTCGTGGTGGCCACGGGGGCCCAGGAACGCCTCATCCCCTTCCCCAACAACGACCTTCCGGGGGTGTACGGCGCGGGAGCCGTGCAGACCCTCATGAACGTCTACGGCGTCCTGCCGGGCAAGCGGGTCCTCATGGTGGGGGCGGGGAACATCGGCCTCATCGTCAGCTACCAGCTCATGCAGGCGGGAGTGGACGTGGTGGCGGTGGTGGAAGCCATGCCCAAGATCGGCGGCTACTGGGTGCACGCCGCCAAGATCCGCCGCCTGGGGGTTCCCATCTACCTCCAGCACAGCATCAAGGAAGCCTACGGCAAGGACGTCATCGAAGGGGCCACCATCCAGGAAGTGGACAACACCTGCAGCGGCATCGGGAACGAAAAGCGCATCGACTGCGACATCATCTGCATGGCCGTGGGCCTGTCGCCCACCACGGAACTCTGCTGGCAGGCGGGATGCGCCATGCAGTACGTCCCCCAGCTTTGCGGATACGTCCCCAAGCGGGACCGGACCATGCGGACCAGCCACCCGGACCTGTGGATCGCCGGAGACGCCTCGGGGATCGAAGAAGCCAGTGCGGCCATGGTGGAAGGTCGCATCGCGGGCCTGAACGCCGCCGCGAGCCTGGGCCTTCCCGTGAAGGCGGAGGGCATGAAGGAATACTGGCAGCGCCTGGACCACCTCCGGGCGGGAGAAGTGGGAGAGAAGATCCGCTCCGGCATCGGCCAGGTACTCGTGGACACCTGGGAGGGCAAATGACATGACGGACAACGAAAAACTCTTCAACAGCGGCGTCCTCACCGACACCCGCCCCGGGGCGGTGCTGCCCCCGCAGGACCTCTGGGAGACCAAGAAGAACGGCCTGGTGGTCATCGAATGCCCCCAGCGGATCCCCTGCAACCCCTGTCACACCAGCTGCCCCACAGGGGCGGTGGTCCCCTTCGAGGACATCAACGACGTGCCTCGGATCGACTACGCCAAGTGCACCGGCTGCGGCATGTGCGTGGCCAAGTGCCCGGGGCTGGCGTGCTTCGTGGTGGACCTCACCTGGGGAGGCCCGGACCAGGCCCTCATGAAGCTCCCCCACGAAATGCTCCCCCGCCCGGAGAAGGGGCAGAAGGTGCACTGCCTGGACCGGACCGGCGCCACGGTGTGCGAAAGCACCGTGGAGGCGGTGACGGAACCGTGGAAGGACCGGACCCTGGTGGTGCACGTGGGCGTTCCGAAAGACCAGATCGGCCAAGTCCGCGCCGTAAGGGTGGTGAAGTAGCATGAGCCAGGTCATCCAGAAGGGCCCGGTGTGCGACAACGAAGAGGTCAAGCAGAAGCAGCGGGACATCGTCATCTGCCGCTGCGAGGAGATCACCCTGGGGGAGATCCAGGACTGGATCGCCAAGGGTTACGACACCTTCGACGAACTGAAGCGGGTGCTCCGGGTGGGCATGGGCCCGTGCCAGGGCCGAGGCTGCCAGGACATCATCCTCCGGGAGGTGGCCCGCATGACCGGACGTCCCGTGGCTCAGGTCCCCTCCGGCACCGTCCGGCCACCCGTCAAACCCATCAAGCTCGGCATCCTCGCCGCGAACCAGGGCAAGGAGTAGACCCTCCGGCCGTCCCGGTCTCCCTCGCCCTCGGGGGAAGGACGGGGCGGATCGGAAGCGAAGCATTCCCGGCCCCTTCCCCCAAGGGGCCCGAAGGTACGAAGCGGCCCCGGCGTCTCCTGCGCGCCGGGGCCGTTCCTTCCTCGTCGAAGGCCTGCTAGAGGAACAGTCCCCAGGCCCCCAGGAGCATGAGGCAGGAGCCCAGGAGGCGCCCCTTCAGGGGTTCGTGGAAGACGAAGTGGGCCAGCACCACCGAGAGCAGGATCCCCAGCATGGACAGGGGTTCCGCCAGGCTCACCTCCAGCCCCCGCAGGGCCAGAAGGAGAAGCAGGTAGGCGTAGATGTTGCAGGCCCCCGCCACCAGGCAGGCCCGGGGGCGGGATCGGAGTAGCCTCCAGGGAAGGCTGGTCCGTCGCCGGACCGCCAGAAACGCCAGGGCGTAGAGCCCCGAGAAGGCCGCCTGGACCAGGGCGTAGGGCACCGTGGGGGGGTGTTCCGCCAGAAGCCCCACGACCCGGGCGTCCACCACCCGTCCCGCGGCGATGAACAGGGAGGCCACCATCATGGTGCGGCAGGGCCGGTTCGCCGCCAGGGCCCGCAGGGAGGCTCCCAGGCTGACCCCCGGGTTCAGGAAGGTGCTGCCCCAGACCATGAGGGCCATGCCTCCCACCTTCCAGGGGGAGAGGGATTCCCCCAGGAAGAGCACCGAGAGGAGCAGGAGGAAGAAGACGTTGAAGTTGTACACCGGCCCCACCAGGGAGACCTGCCCCTCCGAGAGGGCCCGCACGTAGAGCAGGATCCCCGCGAGGTACACCCCCGCCGCCGCGGCGGCCGCGGGGACGAAGCTCCAGGAGGCCAGGGGTTCGAAGAAGGCGAAGGGGAGCAGCAGCAACGCCCCCGTCCACCCCAGGAGGACCACCACCGCCAGGGAGTCCTCCCCTTCCCCCATCTGCTTGAAGGCGATCTTCTCCCACCCCAGCAGGAGGATGCGTCCCCCCATGGCCGCAAGGGCCAGGGCGGTCACAGGGTCCCCCTCCTCCGGGGGGGAAGGGACAGGGGGTGCCTAGGGGATACGCTCAAGGGGATGCCTCCTCCGGTTCCGTGGATCCCCGCAGTCTAGGGGAAACGGGACGAACGCGCATCCCCCGTTCTGCGGGGACGGGGGATGCGCAGCCCCGGTGCGGCTTGTTTCCCCCCGTTCCATCCGGTAACATCCCAAGACAACACGGACTTTTTGGAGTGCTCGTGGGGAAACGGAAGGGGTGTCGCCATGGAGGCGCGGGATGTGAAGCGACTGTTCGCGGGGCAGGTCTCTCCGGTGATCCTGGACGGGGGCATGGGTACCCAGTTGGCCCTTGCGGGATGGCGCCCCCCCCTGTTGCCGGAGGAGATGGTCCTGGAGAATCCCGATTCGGTGACGGCGATCCATCGGGCCTACGTCGAGGCGGGGGCTCGGATCGTGGAGACCGACACCTTCGGCGGGTCCGCCCTCAAGCTGGCCCATCGGGGCCTGGAGGGGCGAACCGAGGAGATCAACCGCCGGGCGGCGGAGCTGGCCCGGCAGGCCGTGGGAGATCGGGCCTTCGTGGCGGGCTCCATGGGCCCCATCGGGCGGCTGGTGGATCCCCTGGGAGACCTGACCTTCGACGAGGCGGTGGAGGCCTTCCGGCCCCAGGCGGCGGGCCTGGCCCGGGGAGGGGCGGACTTCCTCCTGGTGGAGACCATGCTGGATCTCAAGGAGGCCCAGGCGGCGGCGGTGGCCTGCCGGGAGGCGGCCCCGGGACTGCCCTTCGCGGTGAGCTTCACCTTCGACAAGGACGGATCCACCGTCACCGGGACCCCCCCGGAGGCGGCGGCGGTCTGGGCGGAGGCCGTGGGGGCCTTCGCCGTGGGGGCCAACTGCGGTGTGGGGCCGGAGGAGTACGTGGACACGGTGCATCGCCTGGCGGCCTCCACGGACCTTCCCGTGTTCGTCTACCCCAACGCGGGGGTCCCCTCCTCCCGGGATTACCTGGGGCCGGAGGCCTTCGCCGGGGCCTGTGAGGCCCTGGTCCGGGCGGGGGCGGCGGTGGTGGGGGGCTGCTGCGGCACCACCCCGGAGCACACCGCCGCCCTGGTCCGCCGCCTGGGGGGCATGGCCATCCCCCCCTCCCTGCGGCGGGAGCGGGGGGTGCTGCGCTTCGCCAGCCGCTCCCGGGTGGTGGAGGCGGGGCAGGGGCGCCCCCTCCTGCTCATCGGGGAGCGGATCAACGTGTCCCGCAAGTCCCCCCTGCGGGAGGAACTGCGGGTGCAGGACTACACCACCGTGCGGGCGGAGGCCCGGGACCAGACCGCCGCGGGGGCGGGGCTGCTGGACGTGAACGTGGGGCTGCCGGAGATCGACCGGATCCGCGCCATGGGGAAGGCGATCCACGTGGCCGAGGCGGCGTCGTCCCTGCCCCTTTCCGTGGACAGCGACGACCCGACGGTGCTGGAGCGGGGGCTGCGGGAGGCGGTGGGGGTGCCCCTGCTGAACTCCGTCACCGCCAAGGCGGAGGCCCTGGAGCGGGGTATCGACCTGGCCTGGAAGTACGGGGCGGTGCTGGCGGTGCTCACCATCGACGAGTCGGGCATCCCCGAGCGGGCCTACGACCGGGTGGCCATCGCCCAGCGGGTGCTCCTTCGAGCTTCCGAACGGGGCCTGGGGCCGGAGCGGATCCTCCTGGACCCCCTCACCCTGGCCCTGGGAGCGGATCCTCGCAACGCCCTGGCCACCTGCGAGGCCCTGCGGTGCATCCGGGAGCTGGGGGGGCACACCATGCTGGGGATCAGCAACATCTCCCACGGCCTCCCCGCCCGGGGTCTGCTGAACCGCACCTTCCTGGTGATGGCCATGGAGGCGGGGTTGGACGCGGTGCTCTGCAACCCCCTGGACGAGCGGCTCCTCGCCACCGTGGCCGCCGCGGATGCCCTGAGGGGGCGGGACGAGGGGCTGCGGCGCTATCTGGCCTTCGCTCCGGGCTGGTCCGAGGGAGTTCCCGCATCGGGGGGCGCCTCCCGGGGCGAACCCGCCAAGGGGGGGGAGCAGCCCCTGACCCGCTGCATCCTGGAGGGGGACCCGGCGGGGGCGGAGGCCTCCGCCCGGGCCCTGGTGGACCGGGGCACCTCCCCCCTGGACCTGGTGTCCTCCTGGGTGGTCCCCGCCCTGGAGGAGGTGGGGCGGCTCTACGAGTGCGGCGACACCTTCCTCCCCCAGCTTCTGGCCTCCGCCCAGGCCGCCGGGGGGGTGTGCCGCCTGGCGGAGGAGCTTCTCGCCCGACAGGGGGTGAAGCAGGAGCCCAAGGGAACGGTGGTCCTGGCCACGGTGGAGGGGGACCTGCACGACCTGGGGAAGAACGTGGTGGGCATGGTGCTGGCCAGCCACGGCTACCGGGTGGTGGACCTGGGCAAGGACGTCCCGGCGGAGCGCATCCTGGAGGCGGCGGAGGCGGAGAGGGCGGACGTGGTGGGCCTTTCGGCCCTCATGACCAGCACGGTGCCCCAGATGGAGGCGGTGATCCGGGGCGCCCGGGAGCGGGGGGCCGCCTACCGCATCATCGTGGGGGGGGCGGCGGTGAGCCCCCAGTACGCCGAGTCCATCGGCGCCGACGGCACCTCCTCCGACGCCGTGGGGGCCGCCCGCCTGGTGGAGCAGCTTCTGGCCCGCCGCTGATCCCTTCTGAAAGCACCCCTTCCCCGGGCATCGGCCCGGGGCAAACCCTGCGGAGGAGGCGTTGCCGGTGCACCTGCGCGACCTGTTCCGGGCGAAGAAGCCCGTGGTTTCCTTCGAGATCTTCCCCCCCAAGGCGGGAACCCCGGTGGAGGGGATCTACGCCACCCTGGGGGCCATCCGGGACCTGAACCCGGACTTCGTCAGCGTCACCTACGGCGCCGGGGGTAGCACCAAGGACCTGACCCGGGACATCGCCTCCACGGTGAAGAACCGCTTCGGTCTGGAAGTGATGGCCCACTTCACCGGCCTGGCCCACACCCCCGCGGAGGTGGACGAGATGGCGGAGGACCTGATGGACGAAGGGGTGTGCAACGTCCTGGCCATGAGGGGGGATCCCCCCCTGGACGGAGTCCTGCCCCCGAACCCCGCCTTCCCCCACGCGGCGGACCTGATCCGGCACCTGCGCCGAGGGTTCGGGGACGACCTCTCCATCGCCGCAGCGGCCTACCCGGAGGGGCACCTGGAGTGCCCCGACCCGGAGCAGGACCTGCTCCACCTGAAGGCCAAGGTGGACGAGGGGGTGGACTTCCTGGTGACCCAGCTCTTCTTCGACAACGAGCTGTTCTACCGGTTCGTGGAGAAGGTCCGGGCCCTGGGGGTGACCGTGCCCATCTGCGCGGGGGTCTTCCCGGTGCTGAACCCCAAGCAGGTGCAGCGCATCCTCTCCCTCTGCGGCGTGGCCTTTCCCCCCCGGTTCGCCCGCATCCTGGCCCGCTACGCCGACGACCCCGCCGCCTTGGCGGAGGCGGGGATCGCCTACGCCACGGACCAGATCATCGACCTCCTCTCCTGGGGGGTCGAGGGGATCCACCTGTACACCATGAACCGTCCCGAGACCACGCGGCGCATCATGGACAACATCGGCCTGGTGCGCCGCAGTCTGGTGGACCGGAACGAAGGAGAGGCGTCCTAGAGAAAAAGGAGCGGCAAGGGACCAGGGAGGGCGCAGCGGGACGGGGACTGGGGATCCGAGGAGCGATGGATGGCCTGGATCCGGGAAGAGGGGAAGGGAGTGTCGTTGGGATGGTGCGACGTAGACGCGGGTTTTGGGGGGTCGGGCTTCTGGGGGCGTGTCTTGTTTTCTGGGCGTCCTGCGCCTTCGGGGCTCCCACCACGGGAGAACAGGCACTGAAGGCGGCCCGGAACTGGGCCGCTGCGGGGGCGCGTCTGGGGGAGAAGACCTCCTCCGGGGCCGGAACGGTGGCTTCCTACCGGGACGGAAAGGGGCAGGTCCTGTTCCACGTCGTCCGCCTGGGGGCGGGGACGGTGATCCTTCCCGGGGACGACCGGGTGGAGCCCATCCTGGCGTTCCTTCCCGAAGGGAGCTACGACGACCGCACGGATAACCCCCTCCGTGCCCTGGTGAGGCGGGACCTGAAGGGACGCTTCGCTGTCCTGACCTCGGGTGGGGCCTCGGAGAAGGGGGCGGGGGAGGGCAACGAGACGAAATGGCGTCGCCTGGAGTTGGGACGGCAGGCCGAGGGCGGCGTCGGCGGCGTCTCGGACGTGCGGGTGGCTCCCCTGGTGGCGGCCCGGTGGAATCAGGCGGAGGCCTACAGCGGCGGCCCCCTCTGCTACAACCTCTATACCCCGGAGAACCTGGTCTGCGGCTGCGTGGCCACCGCCATGGCCCAGGTGATGTACACCCACCGCCATCCCGCGGCGGGGGTGGGCACCCCCTCCTTCCCCATCCGGGTGAACGGGGTGGACCAGACCCGGGCCCTGCGGGGGGGCGACGGGGCCGGAGGCCCCTATGTCTGGGATGCCATGATCGCGGTTCCGGGGCCGGGGATCACCTCCGCGTCCTGTCAGGCCATCGGCGCCCTCACCCACGATGCGGGGGTGGCGGCGAAGATGCGTTACAGCAGCGCGGAATCCGGCACGGGCACGGAGGACGCCCGGGACGCCCTGGTGGGGGCCTTCGGCTACGGCAACGCGGTGCTGGGTTTCAGCGGCGCCTACGGGACCAACGTCCCGGGCAGCGTCCTCCGGGCCATGGTGAACCCCAATCTGGACGCGGGGTACCCGGTCCTCCTGGGGCTCACCCAGACCAGCGACGGCAGCGGCCACGAGATCGTCTGCGACGGCTACGGCTACGAGGCGGGGACGGGTTACCACCACCTGAACCTGGGGTGGAGCGGCGCCAGCGACGCCTGGTACAACCTGCCGAACATCGACGCGGCCATCCCCTTCGATGTGGTGGACGACCTCTGCTACAACATCTTCGTCTCCGGGACCGGGGAGATCGTCAGCGGCCGGGTCCTGGACGGGGCGGGCAATCCCGTGGCGGGGGCCACGGTGACCGCCGCGGGGGGCGGCCGGACCTTCACGGATCTCACCGACTCCAAGGGGGTCTTCGCCCTGCCCCAGGTCCCCTCGGGGGTCACCTACACCCTCACCTCCTCTGCCGGGGGGACCCGGACGGTGACGGTGGGGGTCTCGCAAAACGGCGCCGCCTCCACGGGGAACGTGTGGAACGTCCTCCTGGGGACGGCCCCGGACCCGAACCCCACCCTCACGGTCACGCCTCTTCCCACCCGGCGTCCCTCCAGCGGCGGGGGCGGGTGTGCCGCCCTGGGGTTCCTGCCCTTGCTGGCCCTGGTGGTCCTTCCCCTGGCCGCTCTGCGCCGGAGGGGCTGAGGGAGAGGGGGAAGGTCCCGTGCCTTTCGTCCGCCCGTCGGACACCTGCCCGGCGGGGGGACTCCGAGAGACTGCAAGGGGTGAAGAAGGAGGGATTTCGTTGCTCCGAGGAAAGGTGTGGGGCGCGGCGTTTCTGGGGCTGCTCTGCCTGAGCGGGGTCGCATGGGGGGAGCAGTGCCCGGGAGGGGTGCTGCGTCATTACGGCGTCCCGGGGGCCAACTTCGTCCGGGACGACGGGACGGGGCTGGAGGTGGCGCTGCTCTCCCGCTTCGCCGAGTCCCTGGGGGTGCGGTACGAGCTGGTCCCGGTGTCCCCGGAGGAGGCTCGGGCCCTTCTGGGGAAGGGACGGCTTCCCGGGGGTTTCGGCCGGGGGTGCGTCCTTTCCGGCGGCCTTGCCGCCGGGGTCCCCGAAGGGACCCGGGCCTCGATCCCCCTCTTCCCCTTCCAGTTCTGGCTTCTCGCCCCGGGGGATTCCCCGCTGCGGGGGGAGACCAGCCTGGGGCGGACGGATTGGGACATCCGCGTCGCCAAGGGGAAGATGAAGGGACGGAAGGTCTTCGCCCTCCGGGACGAGGTCTCCGCCCCCTTGGTCGAATCCCTGCGCCGGGAGGGGTTCCGGGTGGAGTTCGCCGGAGAGGAAACCGCCGACCTGCTTTCCCGGCTGCGGAAGGACCCGGAGGCCCTGGCCGTTCTGGACGCCCCCCGGGCCCTCCTGGCCCTCTCCACCTGGCGGGACGAGGTGAAACGACTGGGGGTCCTGACCCCGGAGACGGGGACCCGGGTGCTCTTCCCATTCCAGGACGAGGGGCTTCGGGGGGCCTTCGACGCCTTCGCTCAGGGGCTCTGGCGGGACTGGAGCTGGGCCCGCATGGCCCGAGACTCCTTCCCCCCGGTGTTCAACTACTACACCCCCTTCTTTCGCCGGGGCAATCCGGAACCGGCCCCCCTGTGGCTGCGCCCGGACCCGGCCTACTACCCCAAGAAACCCTGACCTGTCCGCCCGCCTCCCCCGAGGGGGAGGCGGGCCATTACCTCGAAGGAGAGGAACCCAATCATGACGACGAAGCATCGCGGAGGGACGGGAATCGGGCTGCTTGCGGCGGCCCTGTTGCTGTGGACAACCGCGGCCTTCGGGGCCCCCACCACGGCGGATCAGGCCCTCTCGGTCGCCCGGAACTGGGCCGCCGGAGGAGAGCGCCTGGGGGAGAAGACCTTTCCCGGGACCGGGACGGTGGTCTCCTACGGGGACGGCAAGGGGCGGACCCTGTTCCACGTCGTCCGCCTGGGAGCGGGGACGGTGATCCTCCCCGGGGACGACCGGATGGAGCCGATCCTGGCGTTCCTTCCCGAAGGGAGCTACGACGACCGCACGGACAACCCCCTTCGGGCCCTGGTGCGTCGGGACCTGGAGGGGCGATTCGCCGCCCTGGCCGCCGCGCCCGTTTCCCTGAAGGCCTCGGGGGAGGGGCACACGACGAGGTGGCGTCGCCTGGAGTCGGGAGGGCAGGCCAAGGGCGGGGTCGGCGGCGTCTCGGACGTGCGGGTGGCCCCCCTGGTGGCGGCCCGGTGGAACCAGGAAGGGGCCTTCGACGGCGGCCCCCTCTGCTACAACCTCTACACCCCCGAAAACCTTCCCTGCGGCTGCGTGGCCACCGCCCTGGCCCAGGTGATGTACACCCACCGGCACCCCGCCGAAGGGGTGGGGGCCCGATCCTTCCCCATCTCCGTCCGGGGAGCCGCCCAGACCCGGACCCTTCGGGGAGGGGACGGGTCCGGGGGACCCTACGCCTGGGACGCCATGGTCCCTGTCCCGGGGCAGGGGGTCTTTGAGGCGGCCTGCCAAGCCATCGGCGCCCTTGTCCACGACGCGGGGGTGGCGTCGAACATGAACTACAACACCCAATCCGAGGGCGGGTCCAACGCCATCGCGATCCAGGGGGTGGAGCGCCTCGTGGAGGTGTTCCACTTCTCCCAGGTCCGGACGGCCTACTCCGGCGCAAGCCTCACCTCCCTTGCCCCGGAGGCCCGGACCCGCATGATCAACCCGAACCTGGACGCCTCCCTCCCCGTGGTGCTGGGCATCTCCGGGAAGTGGCTCTTCTCCGACCGGTACGGACACGCGGTGGTGTGCGACGGCTACGGCTACGACGGGGGAACCCCCTACCACCACCTGAACCTGGGCTGGGGGGGCAAGGACGACGCCTGGTACAACCTCCCCGACGTGGACCTGACCGTCTACCCCTACTCCGCCTTGGAGAGCTGCGGCTACAACATCTACCCCCAGGGGACCGGGGAGATCGTGAGCGGCCGGGTCCTGGACGGGGCGGGCAACCCCGTGGCGGGGGCCACCGTGACCGCTTCGGGGGGAGGCGAGACCTTCACGGACGTCACCGACCCCAAGGGCATCTTCGCCCTGGCCCGGATCCCCTCGGGGGTCACCTACACCCTCACCTCCTCCGCCGGGGGGGCCCGCACCGTGACGGTGGGGGTCTCCGACAGCGCCACCTCCGTCACCGGGAACGTCTGGGGGGTCACCCTGGGGACGGGGCCCACCGCCTCCCCGGACCCCACGGGGGGAAACACCAAGAGCAGCGGAGGGGGCGGCTGTTCCGGCCTGGACCTCCCGACTCTGGCTGCGCTGGCGCTGGCGCCCCTGGTGGCCCTGCGGGGGCGGGCCTAAGGGGGACGCATCGGCGCCATTGATCCGTGGTCTAGCCTGAAGGATGTTTTTGTCCTCTGTGTCGTGGTGACGTGGCGTGGTATCTGCTATAGTGATCTCGCTGCAAGGCTAAGGCGATGTCCCGTTGGGAAGGAATGTCGACGCATCGGTGCTTCGCGAAGAGGAGGGAGACGATGAGATGATCCACAAGAGCCTGTTCTGGCTGTTCGCGCTGGTCCTGTTCCTTCCCTGCGGCTCCGTGGGGGCTCAGGCTTCCGCTCCTGCGTCCTCAGGGGCGGCACCGGGGGAGTATCTGGTGGTTTTTCCGCCCAGCAGCTTTGTGTTGGCATTTCAGGAGGGGGCGAGGGACGTGGCCCTTAAGGCCCTGGTCTCCACCCAGAAGGAGTATCTGCGAGATCAGTACCAGTTGGAGGTGGTGACGGTCTACGATGCCATCGGCCGCACCAACGGCAAGGGGATGTACCACGTGCGCAGCTCCAAGGGGGCAACCAGCGAGGAGGAATCCCGCAAGCTCCTGGAGCGCATGGGAAAGGACAGCAACCTGGAGTCCGTGTCCCCCAACCGGCAGGAAGGGCTGGCGGAGCCCAAGGGGGCCGTGAAGAAGCCCTAGGTCTCCCGGGTCCGAAGCGCCACGCAACGATCCGTTCCCCCTTGGGGGAACCCAAACGAACCGGAGGTGAAGCCTGTGAAGAAATGGGTAGCCTGGTTGGCTGTGTGTGCCCTGTTGATGGCGGGGACGGCCTTTGCGGAAGCCACACGGATCCGCGCTGTGGGGGCGTCCCGATATGTGGAGGGAGAGGCTTTGGTGGTGCTCCAGGGGCCGGATCGGACCCTTGCGGCTCAGAACGTCTCGTCCTTCCGCAGCGCTCTCACGCGACAGGCTGATACCTTGGCCGCCTCGGTGGGGGCGAAGACGGCGGCGACCTACGCCGCCGTGGCGGTCGCCTCGGGGCGGAACATCGTGTTCCTTCGGTCCTCCACCCGGACCACGGAGCAGCTTCTGGCGGACCTGAAGGCCAATCCCGCCGTCCTGGGGGCCCAGCCCAACTACCTGGCCCGGGCCTTCAAGACCCCCAACGACCCGTCCTACTCCCAGCAGTGGGGGCTTCCCAAGATCAACGCCCCCACCGCCTGGGACACCGTGACGGGACCCCTGGCGGGGGCGGATCCGGTGTATGTGGCGGTGATCGACACGGGGATCGACTACAACCACCCGGACCTGGCGGGCAACATGGGCCGGGACAAGGACAACCTCTACGGCAAGCGGTTCTACAACAACGGCACCGTGGGAACGGACCCCATGGACGTGGACGATCACGGGAGCCATGTGGCGGGGATCATCGGCGCGGTGGGGAACAACGACACGGGGGTCTGCGGGGTGAACTGGGCGGTGAAGCTCCTGGCGGTGAACGTATTCTCCGAATTCGGGCCAGGGGATTATCGCGCCTACAACACGGACACCATCGCGGGGATCGACTATATCCTGGCCCAGAAGGCCCGGGGGCTCAACGTCCGGGTGGCCAACATGTCCCTGGGAGGATGGAATACCCCTCCCGTCGGGGTGGACGCCTACGGTACCGCAATCCAGGCCATGAGCGACGCGGGGATCCTGGTGGCCATCGCGGCGGGCAACGAGTACCAGAACATCGACAGCCCCGGAGGTCCCGGGTCGGATCCCAGCGACCCCACGGCGGACTACCGGGGGCAGCGCCCCTACCCGGCGTGCTACCGGTACACCAACACCCTCACGGTGGGGGCCACGGATTCTGGTGATGTCAAGTCCGTCTTCTCCAACTACAGCCCCAACTGGGTGGATCTGGCCGCTCCGGGGACCGGGATTTACAGCACTCTCCCCGTGTCCAAGGGGAGCTATGGCAACATGAGCGGTACCTCCATGGCCACGCCCTTCGTGGCGGGGGCGTCGGCTCTCCTCATGGCTGCCCAGCCCACTCGGAGTACCACGGAGATCCGCACCATGATCCTGACATCGGGGAACACGGTAGGCGGCACCTTCTGGAAGAACGGACGGCTGGACGTGGCCAATTCCATGGGGGCCACCCCGCCCACGCCCACGGGCGCGGGCACCGCGACCCCCACCCGGGCGCCCTCCGGCGGCGGGGGCGGCGGCTGCTCCGGTCTGGGCTTTGCCCCCTTGGCGGTGCTGATCCTGCTGCCCCTGCTGGCCCTGAAGCGGCGGTAGCCCTTCGGCGACTCCAGGGAAGGAGCGCGAAAGGCGCAAGGTCAAGGAACAAGGAGGGCCTCCCCGGCCGGGGAGGCCCTCCTTTGTGGTTCCGGATCCTGCCGCTCCCGGTTCGGGGGCGGCTCTGCGCCTCGGGGGCGTCAGCGGAAGGTGCCGTCCGTGACCCCCTGACATCCCCGGCATCGGTCGCCGTGGGCGGGGGGGTAGGCCTCCCCGCAGATCGGGCAGACCACCGGGGGCGTCTTGTCCCGGGGCTTGAAGACTTGGGGGTCCACCTGCACGGGGCGATGGTCCAGGATGTCGTACCCCGCCCGGCAGATCTCCCCCAGGATGGCCTCCAGGCTCTGGTCCTTTTTCGGGGTGAGCTTGAAGAACCAGTCGTGGATGACCGGGAAGTTCTTGAGCTTTTCCGTGCTCAGGGAGATGCGGACCCCTTTCCCCGTCCTCTTGTCGTAGAACACCGCCGCGAACCGCCCCGTGTCCACCACCTTCAGCCAGTGGTTTCCCACGGTGCAGGGGGTCAGAAGCTGGATCGCGTCGGTGAGGCACTTGCGGGTCTCGCAGATCACGTCCATCTCGATGCCCGGGGGAAGAAGCTCCCAGGCCAGATTGACCATCTGGAGCCCCAGGACGCCCCCCGGCGCCATCTTCCCGTGGAATTGCTCCAACTCCTTCAGGAAGTCCTCGTAGGAGGCGAAACGCCCGTAGTTCATACCGCGATCTTCTCGATCTTGACAGCGCAGGCCTTGTAGGAGGGCGTGAGGGTATCGGGATCGAAGGTCTTCACGTCCCCGCTCAGGAGGCGGTTGGAGTTGGTCTCCCAGAAGTGGAAGGTCATCCAGACCATGCCTCGGGGCATGCGCTTGGTGACGTTGGCCTTGATGCGCACCTCTCCCCGGCGGGACTTCACCCGGATGGTCTCCCCGGTGACGATCCCCAGGGCCTGGGCGTCCTCCACGGAGATGTCCGCCCGCTCTTCGGGCATCCGCTCGTTGAGCCCCTTGGCCCGCCCCGTCTGGGTGCGGGAGTGGTAGTGGGTCAGGCGGCGTCCCGTGCTGAGGACGAAGGGGAACTCCTCGTCGGGCTGCTCGGCGCCGGGCACCCAGTCGATGGCTTGGAAGTTGCCCTTCCCCCGGGAGAAGTTCCCGTCCACGTGGAGGATGGGCGTTCCGGGATGGTCCTCGGAGGGGCAGGGCCACTGGATGCCGCCGATGGCGTCCAGGCGGTGGAACTTGATGCCCCCGAAGGCGGGGCACAGGAGGGAGATCTCGTTGTCCCACAGTTCCTGGCCGCTGTCGGAGGGCCATTGGTGGCCGAAGTGCTTGGCCGTCTCCTTGAAGATCCACCAGTTGGGCTTGGCGTCTCCCGGAGCTTCCTTGACCTTGCGCACCCGGCTGATGCGGCGCTCCGTGTTGCTGTACGTGCCCTCGTCCTCGCACCAGGAGGCGGAGGGGAGGATGACGTCGGCGAAGGGGGTGGTCTCGTTCTGGAAGATGTCCTGGACCACCAGGAACTCCGCCGAGTTGAGGCAGTGGGCGATGTGCTCCACGTCCGGTTCCGTGGCCACCAGGTTTTCCCCGAAGATCCAGAAGGCCTTGAGCCGGTCCGTGGTGAGGCCGTTGGTCATCTCGGCGATCTTGAGGCCCGGCTTGGAGGGCAGGCTCTCCACCCCCCAGAAGCGGGCGAACTTCTCGTTGATCTCCGGCTTGTCCACGTTCTGGTAGCCGCAGTACATGTTGGGCAGAGCCCCCATGTCACAGGCCCCCTGCACGTTGTTCTGTCCCCGCATGGGGTTGACGCCGCCGCCCTCCACCCCCATGTTGCCCAGGAGCATCTGGAGGTTGGCCAGGGACATGACGTTCCGCTTCCCCGTGTTGTGTTCCGTGATGCCCAGGGTGTAGATGACCATGGCGGGTTTCACCGTCCCGAGCATCCGGGCGATCTCCACGATGGTCTCCTCGGGCACGCCGCTGATCTCCGCTGCCCGCTTGGGGGGGTACTCCGCCACCTTCGCGGCCAGGGCCTCGAAGTTCTCGCACTTCTCCTCCACGAACTTCTTGTCGTAGAGTTCCTCCTGGATCAGCACGTGCATGATTCCGTTGAGGAAGGCGATGTCCGTCCCCACCCGAAGCTGGGCGAAGATGTCCGCGTAGTCCGCAAGCTCCTGCTTGCGGGGGTCCACCACGATGAGTTTGGTCCCCGTCTTGACCCCGTTCTTCAGGTACGTGGCCGCCACGGGATGGGCCTCCGTCATGTTGGTGCCGATGCAGAAGAGGAGCTTCGCCTTGGCGTACTCCCCGATGGTGTTGGTCATGCCGCCCGCTCCGAAACTGGACAGTAGCCCCGCTACTGTAGGAGCGTGTCAGACCCGGGCACAGTGGTCTATGTTGTTCGTGTTGAAGACCATGCGGAAGAGTTTCTGCATGCTGTAGGAATCCTCGTTGATGCTGCGCGCGCAGCTCACCCCTCCGACCGCATCCGGGCCGTGCTCTTCGATCACCTCCTTGAATCGGGATGCCACCAGGCCGAGGGCTTCGTCCCAGCTGGCTTCACGGAAGGTGTCTTCCGGGCTTTTCTTTTCCCCTTTCCGGATTCGGATGAGGGGTTTGGTGAGGCGTTCGTCGGAGTAGATGAAGTCGTAGCCGAAGCGCCCCTTGACGCACAGACGTCCCCGGTTGGGCATGCCGTCGGGGGTCCCGGTGACCCGGGTGATCTGGTCGCCCTTCATGTGGAGGTCCAGCTGGCAGCCCACCCCGCAGTAGGGGCAGGTGGTGCGGACGACCTGGGTCTGCCACGACCGTCCCTGGCCGATGGTTTTTTTCTCCACCAGGGCGCCCACGGGACAGGCCTGGACGCACTGGCCGCAGAAGACGCAGTCCGAATCCTCCAGCTTCACCCCCACCGGCGGGTTGATGGCGGTGTGGATGCCCCGGTGCTGGAAGTCGATGGCGTGGTAGCCCGACTGCCAGTCGCAGGACCGGACGCACCGGCCGCAGAGGATGCACTTGTTCATGTCCCGGACGTAGAAGGGGTTCGTGTCGTCCAGGGGGATGTCCGTGTTCACGTCGCCCTCGTCCCGCAGGGGGGACTTTTCGATGCCCAGCTCGTAGGCCAGATCCTGCAGGGTGCAGCGACCGTTGGATTCACAGGAGAAGCAGTCCAGGGGATGGCGGATGAGGATCATTTCCACCACCGCCTTGCGGGTGGCGATGGCCTTGGGGCTGTGGGTGAGCACCCCCATGCCGTCGGTGAGGGGAGTGGTGCAGGCCGGCAGAAGCTTGGGGTTGTTCTCCACCTCCACGAGACAGACGCGGCAGGCGCCGCTGGGTGGCAGGGCCGGGTGGTCGCACAGGGACGGGATGTGGATGCCGTTGGCTCGTGCGGCCTGCATGATGGTCATGCCCGGTTCTGCGGTGATGGTTTTCCCGTTGATTCTTGCTGTGATGGGATTGGAACCCATGAACCAAAACTCCTTTCCTTGGAAGATTCCTCAACTGCGCGCGGAAAAGGCGCATCCAGGGTAAGAGCACGCGTCGCAGCTCCTGCACAATCCCCCCCTTCCCCAACGTCGGACCTCTTCTCCCGTGGGAGGAGTGCCCGCATAGAGACGATCCAGAAGGACGTCCAGGGACGTCCGTTGTGCAAAAACCGCCGAGGCGGGAACGCCTACGAGGAATGCCTCCCCTTTCTGGGCAAGCATCAGGTTGGCCCCCGGAATCAGGGGGACCCTTCGGAAAACCACCCGGTCGCAGAGGGAGCGGATGGCCCGAGGTGTCTGGTCGTCCGCATCCACGCTCATGCCTCCGGTGCACAGGACGATCCGGGCCCCCTTGTCCAGCCACGCGGCGACGGCCCGGGCGATCTCGGAGGCGTCGTCGGGGCAGAGGGTGTGTCCCATCAGGGGAGCGCCGTAGGGTACGAGTTTGGTTTGCAGCTTGGGCAGGAAGGCGTCCTGCACCAGCCCTTCGTAGATCTCCCGCCCCGTGGTGACCAGGGCGGTGGGGAAGGGGTTCCAGGGCAGAACGGAAAGGGGGGCCACCCCCAGCACGCGGTCCACCTGTTCTCTTTGGACGGCCAGGGGGCCGATGCGGAAGGCCGCCGTCAGGGTCCCGAGGCTCACGGCGGTCCGGTTGGCCCGGGTGGTGAAGATCCAGTCGGGGTCCTGGTTGATGAAGTCCACGTCCTCGTCCCGAAAGTGCAGCAGGCCGGGACGGGTCGCCGTGAGGGTGCATTTCCCCTCCTCAGGTCCGCGAAGCTCCAGCCCTTCCCCTTGGACCCTTCGTCCCAGGAGGAGCGCTGCCTCGTCCTCGTGGACCTCCTCCGGGTCCAGCATCAGAAAGCGGATGTGGGACTTGCCCATGCGCAGGAGGAGGGGCACGTCCTCCTGCGCGATGCGGTGCCCCCTGCGGAAGCGGGCGCCCTTGAATCCCCCCACGGGATCGATGAGGGTCAAGTCATGGGAGAGGATTCTGCCGACGGCCTGCTCGACCGGGAGGGTTTCAGTCTTCACGTGTCTTCACCGCGATTCCGCCTTTCCATAAAAAAAGGGACCGTGCCCCATGCAAGGAGCACAGTCCCCCTACGTCAAGACGCAGGTGTGCGGCTCTCCTTGCCAAACAAGGGAGGCGTGCCCGTTTCCAGACACACCCTATCGGCCGCACACCACGGACACGGGGCCCGACAGGCAATGCGGCTCGGAGGCGCTCTATGGGGTCTCCCCCTGGGGGGAGACTTGGGGTCTTCGGTCGAGTACAGGAAGTTCCCCGCCGCCGAGGAGTTTTCTCGCGAACCGTCCTCCGCCGGATGTCCGCCGCAGAACGGAAAGCCGCCGCGCCCCGGGGGCACCAACCCCGGAGTCTGCCTCGGTGCTTCGGGAGTGCAGGCTGCGCATCCTCCCCCCTGTGGTTCTCGCGGAGGATAGGCCGCAGGCCATTCACAACACAGAGCCATCTTCATTCAGACTTGGTGGGCGTGTCAAGCATATCTGTGAAATATGTCACTGGAGGCCGGTTTCCTGGGGGAGAGGAAACCTTCGGGATCGGGTTGCGCCAAACCCCGATCGAGAGGGGGATCGTGGGTCGAGTGAAGGAGTCCCGTCATGGGGAACGGGATTGCCTCGGAGGTTTCCGATGGGCCCAAGATGTCCTTTTTCGTCTCGGGATTCGGAAAAGCGAGAGCTGGTGCCAAGAAGCACAAACCGGAGGTCCTGTGTGCGACGGGCCTGGCCGGGGAGAAACCGGATCGGACCGAGAGGATCCTGTCCCCTGTTTTGTGCAGAGCAGCGGAAAGGGCGGGGCCTTTTTTCTTTCGCGGAGAACCGGAGGTTTCTTGTGCAAGAACAGGGGGGGCTTTCTTTGCCCTTGCCCCTTCCGGGAAATTTGTGCATAATATATCCAAATGTCGTGGCCGCACGTTCCTCTTGCCCCGAGCTCTTTTCGGGCGAGCCGGCCTACGTTCCCCCATTGCCGACGCCGTATCCCCGCTTTCCGTCCTTTTTCGAGCGCGAAAGGGAGAGGGTTCGTTTGCATATCTTGTGAATTTTAGGTCGACCGGGTCCCGTGGGGGACCCACCCTGGGCTGGGACAGCCCTGGCAGCGTGTGCAGGATCCACGGGGATCCTGGGGCGAAGGAGGGCCTTCGCCGGAGTTCTCAAATCCTTTTTCTCATTGCTCGGCATTCCAACAAGGGTCGTTACTCCCCAAACGGGGAGGGAGGTCTGTTCCCCGGGAGCGGTTCCCCTGGGAACAGGCTTTGGCGTGTTTTGTCCTGCCTGCGGACTTCAAGGGAGTGCGCAGGAGAAGATGGGAGGTCTGTCATGAAGGTTCAGGAGGAGATTCTCGGCTGCTTCGACGCATGGAACCGGGCCCTGCAGAGCGGGGATCCCGGGGAGGTGGCGAAGCTGTACGCGGCGGACGCCATTCTGTTGCCCACGGTGTCCAACGCGGTGCGGCACAATTTCGCGGAGATTCGGGACTACTTCGCCCATTTCATGGAAAGCCATCCCAGTGGGCGGATCGACGAACCCAACGTGCGGGTCTACGGGGACCTGGCCATCAACTCGGGGGTGTACACCTTCTCCTTCCCCGATAAGCCCCCCATCCAGGGGCGCTTCACCTTCGTCTACCGGAAGAACGGACAGCGCTGGGAGATCGTGGAGCACCATTCCTCCCGGATGCCGGAGTAACGCCTCCGGGGGCGTCCTCTCTCGGAGGGGCGGCGGATTTGCGAGGGGTTCTTCCCCCTTCCCGAGGTTTTCGGGGTGGTCCGGAGGGCCGGATCTAAGGGGGTGCAGTTGCGGGAATGGGGTATCGGGTGTTTCTCCTCGGGGGTTTGGAGAAACGTAGGGCGATGGGAGGTATGGGAATGCTGGAAAGAGAAGAGGTCGTTTCCAGGACGCGGGAGATCGTGGCTCCCTGGAAGGGCCGCAAGGGCGGGTTGATCCCCATCCTGCAGGGGGCCCAGAACGCCTTCGGCTATCTGCCGGCAGAGGCGCTCCAGACGATTTCCGAGGAGCTGACGGTGCCGCTTGCGGAGATCTACGGGGTGGTGACGTTCTACGCCCAGTTCCACCTCAAGCCCCGGGGTCGTCACATCATCCGGGTGTGCCGGGGGACGGCGTGCCACGTCCGGGGGAGCCTGAAGCTGCTTCAGACCGTCAAGGAGTCCCTGAAGGTGGAGGAGAACGGCACCACCGAAGACCTGCGCTATACCCTGGAGCCGGTGGCCTGCATCGGGGCGTGCGGTCTGGCGCCGGTCATCATGGTGGATTCGGACACCCACGGCCGACTGGTTCCGGAGAAGCTCAAGGAAATCCTGGACCATTACGAGTAACCCAATCACGAGTTCGGAGGGGGACACCACGGTGGCGAAGATCACGAGCCTCGAGGATCTGCGGAAGATCAAAGAGCACGCGAAGGACCAGACGTCCGCGAGGTCCGAGGGAAAGACCCGCATCATCATCGGCCTGGGGACCTGCGGCATCGCCGCGGGGGCGCGGGCGGTGATGGAGGCGGTGATGGAGGAGCTGAACAAGAGGGGACTCAAGGACGTCTCCGTGGAGGGGACCGGGTGCATCGGCATGTGCCAGCAGGAGCCTCTCCTGGACGTGATCCGTCCCGGGGAGCCCCGGATCACCTACGGCCGCGTGACGGCCCAGGACGTGCCCCGGATCGTTGCGGACCACCTGGTGAACGGCCGGATCGTGCAGGACAAGCTCATCGGCCGGGCCGAGTAGGAGGACGAGAAGATCATGCCGACATACCGGAGTCACGTACTGGTCTGCGGAGGCACGGGCTGCGTCTCCAGCGGCAGCGCCAAGCTTCAGGAGGCCCTGCAGAAGGAGCTGGGCAAGCAGGGTCTGGACAAAGAGATTCTCCTGGTCCAGACGGGCTGTCACGGGATGTGCGAGGCCGGGCCCATCATGGTGGTGTACCCCGAGGGGACCTTCTACACCCACGTGAAGCCCGAGGACGCCGCGGAGATCGTGGAGGAGCACCTGCTCAAGGGGCGGGTGGTCCAGCGGCTTCTGCACAAGGAGGACCTCACCGCCGAGGCGGTGGCCCACTACAAGGAGCTGCCCTTCTACTCCAAGCAGATGCGCATCACCCTGCGCAACTGCGGCTACATCAACCCGGACAACATCGACGAGTACATCGGCCGGGACGGCTACCAGGGGCTGGCCAAGGTGCTCCAGGATCTTTCCCGGGACGACGTGATCAACGAGATGAAGACCTCCGGCCTGCGGGGGCGGGGCGGTGGCGGCTTCCCCACGGGGATGAAGTGGGAGTTCTGCAAGAAGTCCCCGGGGGACAAGAAGTTCGTCATCTGCAACGCCGACGAAGGGGACCCCGGGGCCTTCATGGACCGCTCCCTGCTGGAGGGGGACCCCCACGCCATCCTTGAGGGCATGGCCATCGGGGCCTACGCCATGGGGGCCGACGAGGGCTACATCTACTGCCGGGCGGAGTACCCCCTGGCCATCAAGCGGCTGCACCAGGCCATCGCCCAGGCGGAGGAATACGGCCTGCTGGGCAAGAACATCATGGGCACGGACTTCTCCTTCGAGATCCACGTGAAGGAGGGGGCGGGGGCCTTCGTCTGCGGCGAGGAGACCGCCCTCATGGCCTCCATCGAGGGGCAGCGGGGCATGCCCCGTCCCCGGCCGCCCTTCCCCGCCAACAAGGGGCTGTGGGAAAAGCCTTCCAACATCAACAACGTGGAGACCTGGGCCAACGTGGCACAGATCATCCTCCACGGGGGAGCCTGGTATGCCTCCGTGGGCACCGAGAAGTCCAAGGGCACCAAAGTCTTCGCCCTCACGGGGAAGGTGAAGAACACCGGGCTGGTGGAGGTCCCCATGGGCACCACCATCCGGGAGGTGGTCTTCGAGATCGGCGGCGGCATCCTGAACGACAAGAAGTTCAAGGCTGTGCAGATCGGCGGACCCTCCGGGGGCTGCCTCACGGAGGAGCACCTGGACCTGCCCATCAGCTACGAGTCCCTCACCGCCGCCGGGGCCATCATGGGTTCCGGGGGACTGGTGGTGGTGGACGAGGACACCTGCATGGTGGACGTGGCCAAGTTTTTCCTGGAGTTCACCCAGGCGGAGTCCTGCGGCAAGTGCGTCCCTTGCCGGGAGGGCACCAAGAAGATGCTGGACATCCTGACCCGGATCACCGAAGGCAAGGGGCAGGAGGGGGACATCGAAAAGCTCCAGTACCTGGGCACCCAGATCAAGGACGCGTCCCTCTGCGGCCTGGGGCAGACCGCCCCGAACCCGGTGCTCACCACCATCCGCTACTTCCGGCACGAGTACGAGGCCCACATCAAGGACAAGAAGTGTCCCGCCGGAGCCTGCGTCGCCCTGACGAGCTTCGTCATCGACCCCGCCAAGTGCATCGGCTGCACCAAGTGCGCCCGGGTCTGTCCCGTGAACGCCATCACCGGGGAGATCAAGAAGCCCCACGTGATCGACGCGGAGAAGTGTGTCAAGTGTGGTGCCTGCGCGGAGGCCTGTCCCGTGAAGGCTATTTCCCGACGCTAAAGCGCTAAAGAGAGAGGGTTGAGAGGGTATGCAAGGAATCGAAGCAATCATCAACGGTCGAACGATCGTCGCGGAACCGGGGATGACGATCCTTCAGGCTGCCAGGGCCCACGGGATCCACATCCCGACCCTGTGCGACCATCCGGTACTCAAGGCCGTGGGGGCGTGCCGAGTGTGCCTGGTGGAGGTGGAGAAGAACCCGAAGCTGCTGACCGCCTGTTCCACTCCCCTGAGCCCGGGGATGGTGGTGCACACCCATTCGCCCCGGGTCCTGGAGGCCCGTCGGGCGGTGGTGGAGCTTCTCCTGATCCGTCATCCCCTGGACTGCTTCAGCTGTTCCAGCAACGGGAAGTGCGAGCTTCAGGACGTGGCCTACGAGCTGGGGATCCAGAAGTCTCCCTTCGCGGAGGAGGGGGACACCTGCACGAAGTACGCCCTGGAGGACGCCAACCCGTTCTACGTCCGGGACATGAACAAGTGCATCCTCTGCGGTCGGTGCATCCGGGCCTGCGACAGCCTGGCCCAGTACCACGCCATCGACTTCCAGAACCGGGGGATCAAGACCATGGTCCAGCCTCCCGTGGGGGTCGACCTGGAGCACTCGGACTGCACCTTCTGCGGCCAGTGCGTCCAGGTGTGCCCGGTGGGGGCGCTTTCGGAAAAGACCGCCCGGGGGCTGGGTCGGCCCTGGGAGATGCGGTCCGTGAAGACCACCTGTTCCTACTGCGGGGTGGGGTGTGAACTCCACATCCAGGTGAACGCCAAGACCGGAAAGATCGCCAACGTCACCACGGACTACGAGAGCAAAAGCGCCCTGAACGAGGGGCGGAGCTGCGTGAAGGGGCGATTCGCCTGGCAGTTCGTGCACAGCGAGGAGCGCCTCACCAGGCCGCTGATCCGGGAGAACGGCGTCCTGCGCGAGGCCACCTGGGAAGAGGCCCTCAACGCGGTGGTGGGAGGGCTGGGGCACATCCGGGAGCAGCACGGCCCGGATACCATCGGTTTCTTCTCCTCCGCCCGGTGCACCAACGAGGAGAACTACCTGCTCCAGAGGCTGGCGAGGGAGGTGATCGGCACAAACAACGTGGACCATTGTGCCCATCTCTGACACAGCGCTACCGTGAAGGGTCTCGGTGAGACCCTCGGAAGCGGCGCCATGACCAACGATTTCCGGTCCATCCGGAAGGCGGACGTGCTGTTCGTCATCGGTTCCAACACCACGGAGGCCCACCCGGTCATCGGCTCCTGGATCAAGGAGCGTCGCCGGGCGGGGGCGAAGCTCATCGTCTGCGATCCCCGGAAGATCGAGCTGGCGGAGTACGCCGACGTGTACCTGCGGCAGAAGAGCGGCACCGACGTGGCCCTGGTGAACGGGCTGATGCACGTCATCCTGCGGGACAACCTGCAGGACGAGGCCTTCCTCGCCCAGCGGGTGGAGAACTTCGAGGCACTGAAGGCCCAGGTGGCTTCCTACACCCCCGAGGTGGTCTCGGAGATCACCGGGGTGGCCCCGGAGCTGATCGAAGAGGCAGCCCGGATCTACGCGAAGGGGCCCAACTCGGCGATCTTCTACACCATGGGGATCACCCAGCACGTCACGGGAACCAACAACGTGCGGAGCATGGCCAACCTGGCCCTTCTGTGCGGCATGCTGGGGCGCCCGGGCACGGGGGTGAACCCCCTTCGGGGGCAGAACAACGTGCAGGGGGCCTGCGACATGGGCTGTCTGCCCGACGTGTACTCGGGCTACCAGAAGGTGGCGGACCCCCAGTCCCGGGAGAAGATGGGCAAACTCTGGGGGGCGGAACTTCCCGCCGGGCCGGGGATGACCCTGGTGCGGATGATGGAGGCGGCGGGAAGCGGCACCTTGAAAGGGCTGTTCATCATGGGGGAGAACCCCATGGTGACGGACCCCGATACGAACCACGTGCGCCACAGCCTGGAGAAGCTGGACCTCCTGGTGGTGCAGGACATCTTCCTCACCGAGACGGCGCAGATGGCGGACGTGGTCCTGCCCGCCGCCTGCTGGGGGGAGAAGGACGGCACCTTCACCAACACCGCCCGTACGGTCCAGCGGGTCCGCAAGGCGGTGGAGTCTCCGGGGGAGGCCCGGGGGGACTGGGAGATCCTGCAGGACATCGCCGTGCGCCTGGGGGCGCCCTGGAACTTCCGCAGCGCCTCGGAGGTGTTCGACGATCTGGCCCGGGTCACCCCGAGCTACGGCGGCATGAGCTACCGCCGCCTGGAGGAGAAGGGGCTGGCGTGGCCCTGCCCCACCCCGGAGCATCCGGGAACGCCGATCCTGCACACGGAGAAGTTCCCCCGTCAGGGCGGGAAAGCCACCTTCTCCCCCTGCGAGTGGAAGGCTCCCCACGAGTGGCCCGACGAGGAGTACCCGTACCTGGCCACCACGGGACGTCTTCTGTACCACTACCATTCCGGGAGCATGACCCGACGGAGCGCCCCGGGAGAGTTCGTCAAGGAGCTGTACGTGGAGGTGCACCCCGCCGACGCGGCGGCCCTGTGCCTGGAGGAGGGGCAGCTGGTCCGGGTCACGTCCCGCCGGGGCAGCGTGGAGGGCAAGGCAAAGGTCACCGACCGGGTCCCCCCGAAGATGGTCTTCCTGCCCTTCCACTTCGGCGAGGCTTCGGCCAACGTCCTCACCGCCGCGGTGATCGACCCGGATTCGGAGACTCCGGGTTACAAGGTCAGCGCGGTTCGGGTGGAAAAGGTCTGACGGAACCGAGGAGGGGGGAGCGGGGCGCTGCGCCCCCTCCCTCCCCATCCAAACCATAGGAGGGAGATCAAAAGTCATGAATTTCAAGACCCCTGCGGAGCTGGCCAAGTCCGGCTGCGCCGTCGCCAAGGCCAAGTGCGCCTGGTCGGTCCCCCAGATGCTCATCATGGGCATCCTGGCGGGGGCCTACATCGCCTTCGGAGGCTTTCTGAACACCGTGGTCACCCAGGACCTGGCGAAGTACGCCGGGGTGGGGGTGACGAAGTTCCTGGGCGGGGCGGTCTTCTCCGTGGGACTCATGTTGGTGGTCATCGGCGGAGCGGAGCTGTTCACGGGGAACTGCCTCATGCCCATGGGGGTCATGGCGGGCTGCGCCACCTTCAGCGGGATGCTGCGCAACTGGTTCTGGGTGTACACCGCCAACCTCATCGGCTCCCTCCTGGTGGCCCTGCTGGTCCACCTGGGAGGCATGGACACCGGCGCGGTGGGGGTCAACGCCCTGAAGATCGCCTCCGCCAAGATGAACCTTTCCATGGATCAGGCCTTCTTCCGGGGCATCCTCTGCAACTGGCTGGTGGTGATGGCGGTGTGGATGAGCATGGCCGCCCAGGACATCGTCGGCAAGGTTTTCTCCATCTTCTTCCCCATCATGGCCTTCGTCGCCTCCGGTTTCGAACACAGCATCGCCAACATGTACTTCATGGCCCTGGGGATCTTTGCCAAGGGCGACGCCGCGGTGGTGGCCGCCGCGGAGCTGGCCCCGGAGAAGCTGGCCTCCGTCGGTCTGGGGGGCTACCTGCACAACCTGATCCCCGTCACCCTGGGGAACATGGTGGGAGGCATCCTCTTCGTGGCGGTGGCCTACTACCTGGTCTTCCAAAAGAACCTGGAAAACATGGAGTAGCCGTGGTCCCCAAGCGGAAGAACTCCTTGGGCGGAGGCGGGGCGATCCCCGCTTCCGCCATTGTGTTAGGGGGGGGAGAGGGCCGCCGGATGGGAGGCAACAAGCTCTTCCTGGCGGTGGACGGGCTGCTGCTGCTCCACTGCGTCCTGGATCGGATCTGTCCCTGGTTTCGGGAGGTCCTCCTGGCGGTGGGGCCCAAGGACGCCTCGTCCCTGTCCCTTCTGCTGGAGGGTCGGTCCTGGGCCTCCCCGGTGCGGGTGGTGGTGGACCGGGCCCCGGGAAAGGGTCCCCTGGCGGGGTTGGTCGCGGGGCTGCGGGAGATGGATTCCCCCTGGGCCTTCCTGATGGGGTGCGACATGCCCTGGATCCAGGAGCCCCTGGTTCGGCGCATGTGGGCCCTGCGGGAACGGGAGGAAGGGGTTCTCTGCTGGGAGAGGGAGGGCTACCTGGAACCGCTCCACGCCTTCTACTCCCGCTCCTGTCTTCCCTTCGCGGAGGAGGCCCTGGCCCGCAAGGACCACAAGCTGAAGAGCTTCTACCCCCAGGTGCCGGTGCAGGTGGTGCCCGAGGAGGCCTTCGCGGACCTTCCGGGACACCGCCGATCCTTCGAGGGGATCAACACCCCTCTGCAGCTGGAGCGGTTCCGGGAGTCCCGATAGCCCCAGGTTCCGTCAACCCTTCGATCCGCTCCGGCCACGCGTACACGTTCATCCGTCCCTCCCGGGCGAAGCCCACCAGGGTGATCCCTCCCCTTCGGGCCGCGTCCACCCCTGCGGCTGTGGCGGCGGAGACGCTGGCCAGGAGGGGAATCCGCGCCCCCTGCGCCTTGTAGACCATGTCCGCCGGGAGGCGTCCCGAGACGGCAAGGAAGCAGTCCTCCGGTTCCAACCCTTCCTTCAGAGCCCACCCCACCGCTTTGTCCACCGCGTTGTGTCGCCCCACGTCCTCCACCAGGAAACGCCTCGAGGTGGTCGTCGAGACGAGCACCGCCACGTGGACGCTGCCGGTCTTCCGAAAGAGAGGACCCTCCGCCAGCTGCGCCACAACCCCTTCCAGGGAGGCGAAGGGCAGGGACCACCGCACCTTCAGGGGACCCAGACGCGCCGCCTCCAGGTCCTTGGGGTCCACCAACCGGGTGGCGGCGGTGTGCAGCCTCCGGGCCAGGGGAGGGATGCCCTCTCGGGGGGTCCTTCGGGTCACCCGGACCCGTCCCGGCTCCAGGGAGAGGTCCTCCACGTCCTCCCGGGAGAGGATGCGTCTGCGACAGGCCAGGTTTCCCAGGGCCCAGAGTTCCTCGTTCCCCCGGGTGAGGATCACCTGTGCCTCCTCCAGCCCGTCCACCTCCAGGGTCAGGGGAACCTCCTCCAGCAGCTCGTCCGTCCAGGGGCGGCAGGTGCCGTCCCGAAAGGCCCGAAGGATCTCCATCCGACGTACCGGCGTTTCCATGGGGTCGCCTCCTTTTCTTGGCATTGTAGCCTTGACGGAGGAGGAAGAGTCCCTCCAATTTCCTGAAACTTTGTTGCAATAACTCCGCTTTCCCCTTAGCCTGGATTGCGGAAAAAACAGGGGGTGTTTGCCTTTGAGAAAAGCAAAATTGCGTTTTTTTGTATGGGTCAAAGCACCTTGTGAGGATCCGGGGTGTGAGGTATCATCGTGGACGCCTTTATTTTGTGAAACCGTGGACGTTACCTCGGGAAGGCGTGGGCAGGGTATGATAGGGCAAGGATCGAACAGAAGCACTATAAAGGAGGCGAGGTAAAGCGATGAGCTGCGGTGAAAACAATCCTCAGTACCAGGAGTTGGGGGCCTTCATCGACGGGCTTCCGGAAAAGCGCGGGGAGCTCATCACGGTGCTCCACAAGGCCCAGGGCATCTTCGGGTATCTGCCCGAGGAGGTGCAGGCCTTCGTGGCGAAGAAGCTGGACATCCCCCTGGCGAAGGTCTACGGGGTGGTGACGTTCTACTCCTTCTTCACCATGGTGCCCAAGGGCAAGGTGGTGGTGTCGGTGTGCATGGGAACGGCCTGCTACGTCCGGGGGGCCGAGGAAGTGCTGGCGGAGCTGGAGAAAGTCCTGGGGATCAAGGCGGGGCAGGTGAGCGCCGACGGGCATTTTTCCCTGGATACCCTGCGGTGTGTGGGGGCCTGCGGCCTTGCGCCGGTGGTCATCATCAACGGCAAGGTCTACGGACGCCTGACTCCCGCCCAGATCCCGGGGATCATCGCTCCCTACCGCCCCGTGACCCAGACCGCTTCCCAGGAGGTGTGTTCCTGTCATGTCTGAGAAGATCCGCTCCCTCGACGAACTGCGCAAGATCAAGCAGCAGATGAAGGACGGCACGGACCTTCGCGAGAAGGGCCAGAACATCGAGAACCTCATCGACGTGAAGGTCAGCATGGCCACCTGCGGGATCGCCTCCGGCGCCCGGGAGACCATGTCGGAGATGATGGAGGAGGCCAAGGCCCGGGGGTTGGACAACGTGGTGTTCACCCAGTGCGGCTGCATGGGCCTCTGCCACTCCGAGCCCACCATCATGATCACCCGCCCCGGAGAGGAGCCGGTGACCTACGGCAACGTGAAGGGACGGGAACGCATCAAGGAGATCTTCGACCACACCATCGAAAAGGGCGAGCTGGTGGACGGGGTCATCCCCGTAAGCTACCGCACCTCCCACGAATAAGGGGGCCGCTGGACGATCATGGCTCAGATGAAGATGCACATCCTGGTCTGCGGCGGCACGGGCTGCATTTCTTCCCAGAGCGACGTGCTGGCCCAGGCCCTGAAGGACGCCCTCAAGGAACAGGGGTTGGAGAACGAAGTGAAGGTGGTCCTCTCGGGCTGCTTCGGCTTCTGCGAGCAGGGGCCCATCGTCAAGGTGGCCCCGGACAACACCTTCTACGTGAAGGTGACCCCGGAGGACGCGGGGGAGATCGTGGCGGAGCACATCGTCAAGGGGCGCAAGGTGGACCGCCTGCTCTACCAGGACCCGGAGACCCGGGAGCACGTCGCCGACTCCAAGCACATGGATTTCTACAAGAAGCAGATGCGCATCGCCCTCCGGAACTGCGGCTTCCTGGATCCGGAGAACGTGCAGGAATACATCGCCCGGGACGGCTACGAGGCCCTGGGACGGGTGCTCTCCACCATGAAGCCCGCCGACGTGGTGGACACGGTGAAGAAGTCCGGCCTCCGGGGTCGCGGTGGCGGCGGGTTCCCCACGGGGCTCAAGTGGGAGATCGCCAGCAAGTACGGGGCGGACCAGAAGTACGTCATCTGCAACGCCGACGAGGGAGATCCCGGGGCGTTCATGGACCGGTCCATCCTCGAAGGGGATCCCCACTCTGTGGTGGAGGCCATGGCCATCTGCGGCTACGCCATCGGCGCCAGCAAGGGCATGGTGTACATCCGCGCCGAGTACCCCCTGGCGGTGGAGCGCCTCCAGAAGGCCATCGTGGCGGCTCGGGAGATCGGCCTGCTGGGAAAGGACATCCTGGGCACGGGCTTCGACTTCGACATCGAGCTGCGCTACGGCGCCGGGGCCTTCGTCTGCGGCGAGGAGACCGCCCTCATCCAGTCCCTGGAGGGCAACCGGGGCGAGCCCACCAGCAAGCCCCCCTTCCCGGCGGAGAAGGGCTTCTGGGGCAAGCCTTCCAACGTGAACAACGTGGAGACCTTCGCCAACGTGCCGCCCATCATCCTCAAGGGGGCGGACTGGTTCGCCTCCATCGGCACGGAGAAGTCCAAGGGCACCAAGGTGTTCGCCCTGGCGGGGAAGGTGAACAACGTGGGGCTGGTGGAAGTGCCCATGGGCACCACCCTCCGAGAGGTCATCTACGACATCGGCGGCGGCATCCGGGACGGCAAGGCCTTCAAGGCCGTGCAGACCGGCGGTCCCTCCGGGGGCTGCCTCACCCAGAAGCACCTGGACACCCCCATCGACTTCGACAACCTCATCGCCGCGGGTTCCATGATGGGCTCCGGCGGGATGATCGTCATGGACGAGGACAACTGCATGGTCTCGGTGGCCAAGTTCTACCTGGAGTTCACCGTGGAGGAGTCCTGCGGCAAGTGCACCCCCTGTCGGGTGGGCAACAAGCGGATGCACGAGATCCTGGAGAAGATCACCCAGGGCAAGGGCACGGAGAAGGACCTGGCCCGGCTTCGGGAGCTGGCCCTGGTCATCAAGGACACGGCCCTCTGCGGTCTGGGACAGACCGCCCCGAACCCGGTGCTGTCCACCCTGGACAACTTCGGGGACGAGTACCTGGCCCACGTGCGGGATCATCGGTGCCCTGCGGGCAAGTGCAAGGACCTGGTGCAGTACGTCATCGATCCGGAGAAGTGCAAGGGATGCACCCTGTGCGCCAAGGTCTGTCCCGCCGGGGCGGTGACGGGCAAGCTGAAGGAAGCGCACGTCATCGACCAGGAGAAGTGCGTCAAGTGCGGCGCCTGCTTCAGCGCGTGCAAGTTCGGCGCCATCTCCAAGAGCTAGAGGGCGGGAGGCAGAAACGATGATCAGCCTGAATATCGACGGCAAGTACGTCAAGGTCCCCGAGGGCTCCACCATCCTGGACGCGGCGAAGGCCCTGGGCATCGAGATCCCCACGCTGTGCCACCTGGATCTGCATGCGGTAGGCCTGGTGAACAAGGGCGCATCCTGCCGGATCTGCGTGGTGGAGGTGAAGGGGCGCCGCAACCTGGCCCCCGCCTGTGCCACCCCGGCGGTGGAGGGGATGGAGGTCAAGACGAACACCATCCGGGTGCTCAACGCCCGGAAGACGGTGCTGGAGCTGCTCCTTTCGGACCACCCGAAGGACTGCCTCACCTGCGCCAAGAGCGGCAACTGCGAACTCCAGGAGATGGCGGAGCGCTTCTGCCTGCGGGAGAACCGCTACGAGGGGGGCCTGCAGTCCACCTACAAAAAGGACCATTCTCCCTCCCTGGAGCGGGACATGGACAAGTGCGTCATGTGTCGGCGCTGCGAGACCATGTGCAACGAGGTCCAGACCGTGGGGGTGCTCTCCGGGGTGAACCGGGGCTTTACCTCCGTGGTGGCTCCGGCCTTCGAGAAGCCCCTGGAGGAGTCGGTGTGCACCTTCTGCGGCCAGTGTGCCGCCGTGTGCCCCACCGGGGCGCTGGTGGAGCGGGACTACTCCTGGCAGGTCATTGAGGCCCTGGCGGACCCGGAGAAGGTGGTGGTGGTGCAGACTGCCCCGGCGGTGCGCGCCGCCCTGGGGGAGGAGTTCGGTCTGGAGCCCGGCACCCTGGTGACGGGCAAGATGGCCGCGGCCCTTCGGGCCCTGGGTTTCGACCACGTCTTCGACACGGACTTCGCCGCGGACCTCACCATCATGGAGGAGGCCTCGGAGTTCCTGGACCGCCTCACCCGACACCTGAACGGGGACAAGGACGTGCGGCTTCCCATCCTCACCTCCTGCTGCCCCGCCTGGGTGAAGTTCTTCGAGCACCAGTTCCCCGACATGCTGGACGTGCCCTCCACGGCCAAGTCCCCCCAGCAGATGTTCGGGGCCATCGCCAAGAGCTACTTCGCCCAGAAGCTGGGGATCCCCCGGGAGAAGATGGTGGTGGTCTCCATCATGCCCTGCCTGGCGAAGAAGTACGAGTGCTCCCGACCCGAATTCGCCGAGAACGGGAACCCCGACGTGGACATCTCCATCTCCACCCGGGAGCTGGCGCATCTCATCAAACGGGCCAACATCGACTTCCTGGCTCTGCCCGACGAGGACTTCGACAAGCCCCTGGGCGAGTCCACGGGCGCCGCGGTCATCTTCGGCACCACCGGCGGGGTCATCGAGGCGGCGGTGCGCTCTGCCGTGGAGTGGGCGACCAAGCAGCCCCTGGATTCCGTGGACTTCACCGCCCTTCGGGGCTTCCAGGGATGCCGGGAGGCGAAGCTCCCCGTGGGAGATCTGACGCTGCACATCGGCATCGCCCACGGCCTGGGCAACGCCCGGCGGCTTCTGGAGGCGGTCAGGAAGGGAGAGGTGGAGCCCTTCCACGCCATCGAGATCATGGCCTGTCCCGGCGGCTGCGTGGGCGGCGGCGGCCAGCCCTACCACCACGGCAACCTGGAGATCGTGAAGAAGCGCGCCGAGGCCATCTACCGAGAGGATCGAAACAAACCCATCCGGAAGTCCCACGAGAACCCGGACATCATCCGGCTCTACGAGGAGTTCCTGGGCAAGCCCCTGGGCGAGGTGTCCCACCACCTGCTCCATACTCACTACTTCAAGCGCAGCGAGCAGTAGGCTCCCAGCTCTGTCCGAGGCCCCCGGATCCCCCGGGGGCCTTTTTCGTGGGGTGGTCCCGCAAACCCTCCGGCGTGCCTTAGAATCGAAGCAGTTTGTGTCCACCCGAAGGAGGAAAGGCCCTTGAACATCGGGATCATCGGCGCGGGGGTCACGGGGCTCACCGCGGCCTACAGGCTTGCCCGGGCGGGGGAGAAGGTGACGGTGTTCGACCGCTCCCCGGAGGCGGGGGGCATGGTGCGCACCTTCCAGATGGGGGGAACCCGTCTGGAGTCGTTCTACCACCACTGCTTCAACAGCGACACGGACCTGGTGTCCCTGGTGGAGGAGATGAACCTGGGGGCCCGGCTTCGCTGGAAGGCCCCGATCAACGCCCTCTGGGTGCCCCAGGGGCTGTACCGCTTCACCACTCCCGGGGACCTGCTGCGCTTTCGTCCCCTGTCCCTTGCCGGGCGGGTGCGCTTCGGCCTCCAGGTGCTGGGGGCCAAGCGGGTGAAGGACTGGAAGACCCTGGAGGGGATCACCGCCCGGGACTGGGTCTGCGCGGGCGCGGGGCGGGACGTGTGGGAGACCCTCTGGGGGCCCCTCATGCGCTCCAAGTTCGGGGACTCCGCGGAGGACGTGGCGGCGGTGTGGCTGTGGAACAAGCTGGTCCTCCGGGGGGGCAGCCGCTCCAAGGACCTGAAGAACGAGGAACTGGGCTACCTGGAGGGGAGCTTCGGGGTGCTCTGGGACGAGGTGGCCCGGCGGATCCGCACCCTGGGCGGCCGGATCTGCCTGGGGGAGAGGGTGGACCGGATCGTCCCCCGGGAGGAGGGGGTGGAGCTTTCCGTTTCCGGAAGCCTCCAGTCCTTCGACCAGGTGCTCTTCGCCGCCGCCCCGGCGCTGTTGCCTCCCCTGGCCCCGGACCTGCCGGGGGACTACGCCGCCTCCCTGGGGGAGCTGCCCTACCAGGCGAACCTGTGTTTGTGCCTCAAGCTGGAGGGGCCGCCTCTCTCTCCCTTCTACTGGATCTCCGTGGCTCGGGAGGACTGCCCCTTCGTGGCGGCCATTGAGCACACCCGGCTGGTGGATCCCGCCGCCTACGGCGGCACGGTGCTCTACCTCTCCCGGTACCTGGACGCGACGGACCCCCTCTTCTCGGCGGACGACGAGACGGTGGTGGCCCGCTTCCTGGAGTCCCTCACGGACCTGTACCCCCTCTTCTACCCCGACCTGGTGACGGAGAGCCACCTTTCCCGGGAACGATACGCCCAGCCCGTGGTGGGACTGGGGTACAGCGGACGGATTCCGGACCTTCGCACCCCCCTGAAGGGGCTCTACCTGGCCTCCATGTCCCAGATCTACCCGGAGGACCGGGGGCAGAGCTACGCCGTCCGGCTGGGACGGGAGGCGGCGGAAGAGATGCGCCGCGACGTCCGGAGGGGGCTGTAGCATGCACGCCCTGGAGGTGTTGGGCCGGGTGCTGGTGCTGCTGGGGGACCTCCTCCTGCGGGAGGGAGGGCGCCTGGTGGTGTGGTGGGGGGTGCTCACCCTCCTGGGGGCGGCGACCTACCCCCTGGTGTTCCCCCTCTGTCGTCGCCTGGGCGACCGGGGCTGGGGGGTGGCCCGGGCGACGGGGCCCTTCCTGGGGGCCTACGGGGCCTGGCTGCTCTCTTCCCTGAAGCTCCTTCCCTTCGCCACCGCCTGCTGGGTCTCCGCGGCGGTCCTGGTGGGGCTGGGGGTCTGGCGGGGCCGGGGGATGCGGGACGAGCTGCTCCGCACCCTGCGACGGCGCCGGGCCCTCTTCCTGACGGAGGAGGGGGTGCTGCTCTTCGCCGGGGGGGCCTGGGCCCTGCTGCGGTCCTTCCGCCCGGACATCCTGGACCTGGAGAAGTTCATGGACTTCGGCTTCCTCAACGCCGCCCTCAAGGCCGTCTCCATGCCCCCCGTGGACATGTGGCAGGCCGGGTCGGGGATCAACTACTACTACTTCGGGCACGTCACCGCCGCCTTCGTCACGCGCCTTTCCGGGATCGCCCCGGAGCGGGCCTACAACCTCATGCTGGCCACCCTGTGCGCCCTGGCCTGCATGGTGCCCCTGGCGCTGGTCTACAGCCTGGTGCGCCGCCTGCGGGGGCAGAACTTCCGCAACGCCCTGGTGGCGGGGTTCCTGGCCGCCTCCCTGGTGGCCCTGGGGGGGAACCTCCACGGCTTCCTCTACGGCTACGCCCTGCCCCTGGCCAAGCAGGCGGGGTTGTACTCCGGGGAGGTGAAGGCCTACTGGTACCCCGACGCCACCCGGTTCATCGGGTACTTCCCTCCTACCAACGACAAGACCATCCACGAGTTCCCCGTCTACTCCTTCGTGGTGTCGGACCTGCACGGACACGTCCTGGCCATTCCCCTGGTCCTGGCCCTGGTCAGCCTGGCCTGGTGTCTGGTGCCCCGGTTCCGCCGTCCCCTCTCTCGCACCTGGCGGGACCTGCTTCCCCGGGGCTGGCCGGAGCTGCTCCCGGGGCTGCTTTTGGGGATCCTCTTCATGACCAACGCCTGGGACTACCCCATCTACTGGGGGCTCCTCTGTTGGACCGCCTTCCTCCTGCCCCTGCGGAACCTCTCGGGGAAGGAGCTGGCGGCGCGGTTCGTCGCCGCGGCCCGATGGGGCCTTCTGGCCCTGGGGGTGAGCCAGATCGTCCTTCTGCCCTTCACCCTGCACTTTTCCTCCATCGCCAAGGGCATCGGGGTGGCGAAGGACCACACCCCCCTGTGGCAGCTGGGGGTGCTCTGGGGCGGCCCCGCCCTGTGGGCCCTGGTGCTGGGGGGCTTTCTGTTCTTGGAGGGGCGTCGCCGCCGCAGGGAGGGGATCCCCACCCGCCTGTCGGAGCCGGACCGGTTCGGCCTGCTGCTCTTCGCCTACGGGGCCTTTCTGGTGCTGGTGCCGGAGCTGGTCTACCTCCGGGACATCTACGAGAACGGCTACGCCCGGGCCAACACCATGTTCAAGTTCACCTACCAGGCCTTCATCCTCCTGGCCCTGGGCAGCGCCTACGCCGCCGGGCGGGTGCTCTCCTCCCTGGAGCGGCCGCTGGTGCGGATCCCCGGCCTCATGGCCGGGGCGCTGCTTCTGGCCATGCCCCTCTTCTACCCCCCCCTGGCGGTGTCGGGAGGCTACGCCCCTCCCGCCCGGGGGGACTATCGGGGGTTGGACGGTCTGGCCTTCCTGAAGGCCAAGGATGCGGGGGACTATGCGGCGGCCCTGTGGCTTCGGGACCGGGAGCCCCGGCAGGTGGCCATCCTGGAGGCCTACGGGGACAGCTACTCCGACCACGGACGCATCTCCATGGCCACGGGGCTGCCCACGGTGCAGGGGTGGTACGTCCACGAGTGGCTCTGGCGGGGGGACCCCCAGGTACCCCGGGACCGGGAGGGGGAGGTGCGCCGGGTGTACGAAAGCCCCGGATCTCCCGAGGCCCGGAAGGTGCTGGACCGCTACGGCATCCGGTACATCGTGGTGGGGGAGATCGAACGGAAGAAGTTCCCCACCCTGGACGAGGCGGGGCTGGAAGCTCTGGGCAAGCAGGTCTTCTCCTCCGGCAAGACCCGGATCATCCAGGTGGAGGGGCGCTAGAGGGATCCTTCCCCGGGGGCCTCAGAAGGTCCGCAAGCAGCAGAAGGGCCCCGGCGGAGAGAAACAGGTCCGCCAGGTTCAGGGAAGGCAGGGGGAGGGGGTGGCGCAGCGCCAGGTAGTCCACCACCCCTCCCCGGAGGAACCGGTCCGTCAGGTTGCCCAGGGCCCCTCCCCAGAGGAGGGCCAGCTCGGGGCACCGCAGGGGCGAGGAACGCAGCCGCGCCGAGAGCGCCCCCAGGGCGGCGAGGCCCCCCAGGGCCAGGAGGAGGCCCCACCCCCCGGAGGCCCCCAGGGAGAAGGCCACCCCCCTGTTGAGGGAGGGGGCCAGGGCGGCCCACCCGGCGTCCCGAGGGAGGAGCCCCTCCGCGCCCAGGCGCAGCACCTGGGCCTTCACCCCCTGGTCCAGGAGCGCCAGGGCGAGGGCCCACCCGGCGAAGGACCAGCGGCGGGGGGGACGAACCGGGGGGGGCGGGGTCGCCCCCGCCCCCCCCGCGCATCCACGGGGCTTCACGCCCTAGGCCACCGTGACGTCCCGGTTCAGGTACACGTCCTGCACCGCCTGGATGAGGGCGACCCCCTCCTTGAAGGGCTTCTGGAAGGCCTTGCGCCCCAGGATGAGCCCCGTGCCGCCCCCCCGCTTGTTGAGCACCGCGGTGTGCACCGCCTCCTCCAGGTCCCGGGACCCGGAGGCCCCGCCGGAGTTGATGAGCCCCATGCGGCCCATGTAGCAGTTGGCCACCTGCCAGCGTACCCAGTCGATGGGGTGGTCCGGCACCAGGTCCCCGTAGACCCGGTCGTCGGTCTTCCCGAACTTCAGTGCCCGGAACCCCCCGTTGTTCTCCGGCAGCTTCTGCTTGATCAGGTCCGCCTCGATGGTCACCCCCAGGTGGTTTCCCTGTCCCGTGAGGTCCGCGCTGACGTGGTAGTCCGTCTTGCCCTGCACGAAGGCGGGGTTGCGCAGGTAGCACCACAGGATGGTGGCCATGCCCAGCTCATGGGCGTGGTGGAAGGCCTCGGAGATCTCCAGGATCTGTCGACGGCTTTCGGGAGAGCCGAAATAGATCGTGGCTCCCACCGCCGCCGCCCCCATGTTCCAGGCCTGGTCCACCGAGGCGAAGAGGGTCTGGTCGTGCTGGTTGGGGTAGGAGAGAAGCTCGTTGTGGTTGAGCTTCAGGACGAAGGGGATCTTATGGGCGTACTTGCGGGCCACGGACCCCAGGACCCCCAGGGTGCTGGCCACGGCGTTGCACCCCGCCTCCAGGGCCAGGCGCACGATGTTCTCCGGGTCCAGGTAGAGGGGGTTGGGGGCGAAGGAGGCTGCGGCGGAGTGCTCGATGCCCTGGTCCACCGGCAGGATGGACAGGTAGCCCGTGCCCCCCAGCCTTCCGTGGCCGAAGAGCTGCTGCAGGGACCGCAGCACCGGCACGGAACGGTCCGAGGGGAGGAAGACCCGGTCCACGAAGTCCGGTCCGGGCAGGTGGATCTGGTCCTTGGGGATGCCTGCGCACCGATGGGTCAGCAGTTCCTTGGCCTCTGCGCCCAACAGTTCCTCCAGCTTCGCCTGTTTCTTGGCCATGGGGACACCTCCTTTGGTTTCCTCCTCCGGGGAGGGTTTCGCGTTCCCATTCTACCCGCATGGTGGGAGCTCCGGGGCGGGAGGAAACGGGAATCGGTGGACGGGAAGCTCCGGGAGGCGCATCATGGCTCTATCCGAGACGGGAGGTGTGTAGGAAATGCGGGAACTGGACTGGGAGGGGCTGCAGACGGTGGCGGCGGCCCCGGTGCGGCCCGTGGTGGTGGACGTGTGGGACCCCTGCTGTCCCCCCTGCGTGGCCCTGGGGCCCTACTTCGAGGAACTGGGGGAGTCCTACGGAGACCGGCTGGACTTCTACAAGTACAACCGGGCGGAGGATCGGCGGATCATGCAGGGCCTGTCCCTGCGGGGGGTGCCCACCCTGCTGTTCTACCTGCCCGGGGGCGAGCTGATGCGCCGCCTCACGGGGGACCAGGAGGCCACCCGTGAGGCCCTGAGACAGGGGTTGGAGGATCTGCTGGCCCGGGTCGCCGGCTGAGCGATAGGGGGACAATACGACAAAAAAACCGGCACAGCCGGGATCATCGAGAGGAGGAAAGAGGAATGACGAAACTTCGCACGGGGATCCTCGGGTTGGCGGCGGGGCTGCTTCTGTGGGCCCTGCCCGCCTGGGCGGCGGCGCCCTTCCACATCGGCGTGGTGACGGGGACGGTCTCTCAGGGGGAGGACGTGCTCCGGGGGGCGGAGCGCCTTTTGGCCCAGTACGGAGACGTCTCCAAGGGGGGCATGGTGAAGCACGTGACCTACCCGGACAACTTCATGTCCGAGATGGAGACCACCATCGCCCAGATCGTGGGGCTGGCGGATGATCCGAAGATGAAGGTCATCGTGGTGAGCGAGGCCATCCCGGGGACCACCGAGGCCTTCCGGCGGGTGAAGGAGAAGCGCAAGGACATCCTCTGCTTCGCCGGGGAGGCTCAGGAGGACCCGGCGGTCATCGCCAGCGCTGCGGACCTGTCGGTGAGCCAGGACTTTCTCTCCATGGGCTACATCATGGTCCTGGCGGCGAAGAAGATGGGGGCGGACACCTACGTGCACATCTCCTTCCCCCGGCACATGAGCTACGAACTCCTCTCCCGGCGCCGGAAGATCCTGGAGCAGACCTGCAAGGACCTGGGGATGAAGTTCGTCTTCGAGACCGCCCCGGACCCCACCAGCGACGTGGGGGTGGCGGGGGCCCAGCAGTACGTGCTGGAAAAAGTCCCGGCGTGGCTGGCCAAGTACGGCAAGAAGGCGGCGTTCTTCAGCACCAACAACGCCCAGGTGGAGCCCCTGCTCCGGCGCATCGCCGAGCTGGGAGGTTTCTACGTGCAGACCGATTCTCCCCTGCAGGGGTATCCCGGGGCTTTCGGCATCGACCTGTCCAAGCAGAAGGGCAACTTCCCCGCCATCCTGAAGAAGATCGAGCAGGCGGTGGCCGCCCGGGGCGGCTCGGGACGTCTGGCCACCTGGCCCTACGCCTCGGGGTACGCCATCACCGCGGGTCTGGGAGAGTTCGGCAAGCGGGTGGTGGAGGGCAAGGCCCGTCTGGGGAACTTCCGGCACCTCATGCAGGCCCTGGACGCGGTCTCTCCGGGCATCGCCTGGAACGGCAGCCTCTACACCGACGTGGCCACGGGGGTGAAGACCCGGAACTTCGTCCTGGTCTACCAGGACACCTACGTGCTGGGCAAGGGACGGCTGGGCCTGGACAAGGCCTCGGTGCCCCAGAAGATCTACCGGATCAAGTAGCGTTTCTCTGCCGAGGGAGGCGCAGGGAAGGGGGGAGGGTTTTCGACCTCCCCCCTTCCGGCGGAAGCGCTCAGGGACACGGCTCCTCTCTTCGGGGGGGCCGTGTCTTTTCCTGTGCTCTGCGAGCCTCCAGGGCACGGCGGATTTCCCGCACGCTTTGGAACACGTCCACGTTCCAGACGTCCGCCCCGATTTTCTCGGACCACCCTCGGGACGTCCTCCCTCCTGCCCGCAATCTCCTGCGGCGTGGCGAAGCAGGGGTCGCTGGCCTCAAGGATTATCCAGCGCCTACAGCAGGGTCGTCTTGCCGCTTCCCAGAAAGCCCGAGAGGAGGAAGACCCGGCACTTGCGGTCCCTCACGATTCGGCCTCCCGGGAGTCCATCTGAAGCCCCAGATGGCACCCCCCCAGCTGGTAGTACAGGCACCGCCTTCCCGCGCAGGGGCTGCAGGGAGAGGGGCCTCCGAAAAACGCCCCCCCCTCCTTCCCCAGGCACAGGAAGGAGTATTGGGTCTTTCGGGGGTGGAACATGACGGAGCCGCGGGTTTCCGCCCCGAGGGTGGCCGCCGTCCTCCCCAGGCGTTCGACGCTCTCCACGAGGGGGCGGGAGGTGTTCCCGGAGCCGGGGTAGAACTCCCCGACGACGCGGTTTTCCCCGAAGGGGCGATCCGGGGAGCCGACCCATTCCCGCAGCAGGCGGTGCATGTCGTAGAGGGCGATGGAGCCCGCCACGTCCAGGAGCAGTCCCCACATGGCGTTTCCCTGCTGGCTCATGACGCGTTCGCACTCCCGTTCCAGCCCGTCCCCCAGGGTCCAGACCATCAGGACCAGCGTCCCCGCGCTTCCGGTCACCTCCCGGGGGAGCACGTCCACCACCTCCTCCGGGGCGATCCCCGCGACGCTGGCCCTGGGGGCGAGGAGCCCTTCTCCCTCCTGGGCCCAGAATCGGCGGAACGCTTCCACCTTGGGGACGTGCCGCTTCCCGAGGGCCTGGTAGTGCCGCTTTAGGGGGGAGAGGTCGACGGCCAAGGGGAGTCCCGGGAACTCCCGGGGGGGATCGTCGCTTCGCCCGGAAGAGAAGTGGATGGTCATGGGTCTCATGGGTTCACCTCCATTGTGTTGCGCAGACAGGGGTTCAGAACGTCATGGCCCGGACGAAGCGCTCCTGAAAGTCCGGAAGGCGGGAAAGCTCGATGTAGCGCATCCTTTGGGCCGTCCGGGTCGTCCGCTCGTAGAAGCTTCGCGAGGCGAGGGCGCGGCAGGCTCCCAGGCCGGAGGTGTTCTGGACGCTTCGCACCTTTTCCGGGGGGACGTCCGGGACCAGGCCGACGGCGATGGCGCTGGGGACGTGGAGGTTGTTCCCGAAAGCCCCCGCCAGCAGGACCTCGTCCACCTCCTCCCGCGTCACGCCCCGTTCCGCAAGCAGCACCTCCACGCCGGTGTGGATGGCCCCCAGGGCCAGCTGGACCTCCCGGACGTCCTTTTGCGTCAGCGCCACCCCTTCCCGATGGTCCCCCAGGAGGAAGATCGTCATGCCCCTCTCGTCCCGGGCGAGGCGTTCCCGAAGCTGCGGGTGGGTGCACCGTTCCGGGGGAACGAACCGCCCGCTCCGCTCCACGATGCCCTCCCGGAGCAGAAGCGCCAGGGCGTCCACCAGCCCGGAACCGCAGAGCCCCTGGGGGCGCCCCCCTCCGATGACATCCAGGCACAGTCCCTCCGGCGCGAGCCTCACCCCTTCCACCGCTCCCTGCTGGGCCCGCATGCCCCACCGGATGCGCGCCCCCTCCAGGGCCGGACCCGCCGCGGTGGCGCAGCAGTGCAGGGCCTCCCGGTTGCCCAGCACGATCTCGTTGTTGGTGCCGATGTCCACGAGAAGCCGCAGGGGGAGTTCCCCGTCCATCTCCATCGCGGTGGTCCCCGCCACGATGTCCCCCCCCACGTAGCCCGCCACGTTGGGGATGAGCCGCACCGGCGCCTCCGGGTGGGGAGCCCGAAGCCCCAGGGATGCGGATCGAACGGGCTCGTGGGCGAGGAAGGCCGGGGCGTAGGGGCTTTTCCCGATGCTCTCCGGGGAGACCCCCAGGAGAAGGTGCTCCATCACCGTGTTTCCCGCCACCACGATTTCCCGGATCTCCCGAGGGGGGACGCCGCTTTGCGCCGCCATCTCCCGGAGGGCGTCGTCCAGCCCGCGGACGATGGCCCCCTGGAGCCCCTCCAGGCCCTGGGGATGGGCCGTGGAGGCGGAAATCCGGGAGATGACGTCGTCCCCGAAGACGATCTGGGGGTTCAGAAAGGAGTGCAGCCCCAGGGGCTTTCGTCCCTGCAGGTCCAGGAGGCAGCAGGCCACCGTGGTGGTGCCCAGGTCCACGGAGACCCCCAGGCCGGGGCGCGGGTCGTCCCAGGGGAGCGTCGTATGCGGGGCGAGGTTCTCCAGGATCTTCTCGTTCGTCCCCTCGGTGGTGTCCAGCACCAGGACGGCGCCGCTTCCGCGCAACGTGGCGCAGCAGGCCAGGCGGACCCCCGATGCCCGATCCGCAGGGGACAGGGTCCGCTCCTCCGTGGGCGATAGGGGGCTCAGGAAGGCGCCCCCCTCCTTCGGGCGGATGCGGCACTTCCCGCAGACCCCCACGCCGCCGCAGGAGTGCCCCAGGGGGACGCCGGCCCGAAGGGCCAGGTCGTCGATCCGTTCCCCCGGGATGCCCTCCGCAGTGGCGCCGGAGGGGAGGAAGACCAGGCGAAGGGGTCGGTCGGCCATGTCAGGCCCAGCCCCTGGCGAAGGCCAGGACGTCGTCGCCTATCTTCCCGGCCCGGTAGTCCCGGATGGAGGCCGCCTTGAAGGGGGCGTAGGGAGGCTGGGAACGGGGAGAGAGGACCTCCTCGTCCCTTCGGAGGATGTGAAGACACGGGGAGATGCGTTTTTTCACGGTAGACACCCCTTCCTGCCCGGATCGGGCGGAGGTCTTTCGGGGATGGGGAAAAGCCCGGACCGGGCCACGGGGGCTTGAGCATCCGCCCCGGGACCAGGTCGCCCGAGAGAAAGGAGAAAGCGACGAGGGTGACCCTGTCCCCTGGGGAGTGTACCCCCTTGAGCAGGGGAGTGAGCAGCACCTCCCTGCAGCGGCAGCCTTCCATGATGCACCCCAGGACCAGGGGCAGGGCAAAGGCAATGCAAGAGGCGCGAAGGACGTTGCCTCCCAGGGGGAGACGAAGGGGGTGTTTCGTTTTTCCTGTTTTGTCGCGATGGTTCCCCTTTTGACAGGAGCCTTCGGGTCTGCTAGCGTTTTGTCCACAAGGGCGCGACCTGCGCCCCCATACGTAGGGTCGCGGCGGAGGAAGCCGGTGCAAAGCCGGCACAGCCCCGCTACGGTAAGGAGGACGACGTGCGGACGATCGCCACGGGGGGACCCCTGGAAGGCCCGCACGGAGGAGGATTCCAAGTCCGGATACTGCGCCGATGGCCCCACGGCTCCTTCCTCGAGGGCGGAAGGTGTCCTTTTGATTGCCCAAGGACTCCGCCCCAAAGGGACCCCTTCCCTCCCGAGGAGGAGTGTCTTCTGCGCCCGAGGACGGCGGCGGTCCCGAGGGGGACCGGAGGCGATGAGGAACGGAGGAGAGGGACCATGAGGAAGGGGTTTGGACGGGTTCTCTGGGGTGCCGCTGCGGGGATCGTCCTGCTGGCGGGGTGCGCCTTCGCCGTGGAGGCGGACAGCGCGGTCTACGCCACCAGCGACTTCACCACCGGGAGGCTGGGGGTGGCCGCGGGGAACGCCCTGACGCAGGTGGGCACCGTGGCGGGCGACCCGGGGGTGCTGGTCTTCCGCAAGAACGGGGCGGAGAAGGTGCTCTACCGGGAGCCGGTGAACTACGGGGCGGGGGAGGACACGGTGACGGTCTTCGACCCCGCCAACTGGTCCGCCCCGGAGGCGAACCTGCGCATGGGCCACAACATCTGCGGCGCCGTCGCCTCGGGACAGCACCTGTTCTGTGCCAACTACTACAACGACGGCACGTCCTCCTTCCTCACGAAGCACGACATGAACGACCGGTACAAGCTGGTGGCCAGTCTGGACCTGGACGACAAGAACGCCGCCAACGGGTCGGAGTACGTGAAGGACGTGGCCCTGGTGGACGGGGCCCTCTTCGTCCTGGTGGAGCGGCGGGACGGGGCCTGGCCTCCCGCCTTCTTCCCCAGCTCCCTGGTGAAGGTGGACCCCTCCGCCCTGACGGTTCAGGGAAGCGCGGAGCTGAACCCCAACCCCTCCACCATGGCCTATTCTTCCATCACAGGGAAGTTCTACGTGGCCTGCGTCGGCGGAACCCGCAACGCCGCGACCCTGCCCGCCACCTCCATCCAGACGGTGGTGCCCTCCACCTTGGCGGTGGGGACCTTCGCCACGGCGGAAAACCTACCCGCTTCGGACAGGCAGTACGCCTTCGACCAGATCGGCGTGGCGGGAGGGGTGCTCTTCGTGACGGGGTACTTCAACGGCCCCGTGACCTGGCCCGCTCCGAACCCCTGCAAGGTCTACTCCTGCACCCTTCTGGCCCCGGCCATGACGGAGCGGGGCAGCTTCACCGGCTGGATCAACGACGCCGCCGCAGACCCGGAGCAGGGACGTTTCTGGGTGTCCCACCGGGGCACCGGGCAGGCCGACGGGGCCCTGGTGCTCTACGGTCTCTCGGGATCGGAGGTGCGCCGGTTCGATGAGGCGAAGCTGGGCGGCGTGCCCTACGCCGTGGCGCCCCTGACCCGCACCGGCGGCGGAAGCGGCGGCGGGTCCGGCGGCGGCTGCTCCGCTGCGGCCTTCTCCCCCTTCGCCCTGTTCCTGCTGCTGCCCCTTCTGGCCTTGCGGTGGCGGCGCTAGATTCCTACCCGGGGGGCCGGGCGGAACGCCCGGCCTCCCTCTCCCGCTGGGCCCGGCTCCTCCTTCTGGGAGGAGCCTTGGCATTTCTGGGCGCCCCCGCCCGGGGGGAGGACCTGCCCCCGGTGACGGTAACGGACACCCGTCTGGAGGCGGAGGAGGGGGCCGCTTCTCCGGGGTGCGTCACCATCCTCCGGCCCGAGGAGGTCCGGGGGGAGGCCAAGACGGTGGCGGACCTGCTGGAGCAGAGCGCGGGGGTGCACGTGGTGCGCCTCCGGGGTCGGGGCAACTACACCGTGGCCCTGGTGCGGGGCAGCACCGCCGCCCAGGTGGCGGTGTACCTGGACGGGACCCTGGTGAACTCCGCCGGGGAATCGGCGGTGGACCTCTCCACCCTCCCGGTGGAGTCGGTGGAGCGCATCGAGGTGTACCGGGGGGCCATCCCCGCCCGGTTCGGCGTCTCCGGCGCGGGGGCGGTGGTCTCCATCCTCACCCGGCGTCCCCGGGGACGGGAGGGGTCCGTCCTGGTGCAGGGAGGCTCCTACGGTGAGTGGGGACTCTCGGGACGCTACGGCAACGATCTGGGGGACGGGCGCTACCTGGTCTCCTTCGGGTTCTCCGGATCCCAGGGGGATTTCTCCTACCACAACGACAACGGCACCCCCTGGAATCCCTCGGACGACTACGACGCCACCCGACAGAACAACGACTGGACGGAGGGGAACCTGCTCTTCCGCTACCAGGGGGACGACGGCTGGCGCTTCCGCGCGGAGGCCTACCGTCGGGACCAGGACCTGCCCCGCAAGGCCTCGGGGAACGACCGCCCCGGGGACCCGCCGGGGTCCAACCTGGACACGCGACGGCTGCGCCTCGCCGCGGGGAAGGAGGGAAGCTGGGAAGGGGGCTCCTGGAGCTGGGACCTGACCTACGGTCGCCTGGAGAAGGAGTTCTTCGATCCCCTGGACCCCCGGACCCTGCCCACCCCCCGGTCCACCCGCAACCAGTACGACACGGACCTGTGGGACCTCTCCGGCGGGACCACCCTGACCCCCTGGAAGGGGCACCGGGTGGACCTGCGCATGCGCCTGGCCCACGAGGCCCTCTCGGTGAAGGGGGACTACGTGGACCGCTACGGCCTGCGGGGGGAGTACACCCAGAACGCCACGGACCTCACCGCGGAGGACCGCATCGACCTGGGCGGGGGGACGGTCCTGGTCCCCACCCTGCGCTGGAACCGGGTGGACGACGAGTCCCACCTCTCCGGCGGCCTGGCCCTGGAGGGGCGCTTCTCCTCCTCCCTGGGGTGGCACGCCTCCTGGGGGGTGTACCACCGGGCGCCGAACCTCTACGAGCGCTACGGCGACGGGGCCCTCATCCTTCCCCGGCCGGACCTGGAGTGGGAGCGCTCCGTCCAGTGGGACGCGGGGCTCCGCTGGTCCGGCACGGTCGCGGGGGGCCGGACGACCCTGGACGTGTCCTACTTCCAGGCGGACGCGGAGGATCTCATCGAGTTCGTCATGGCGGGGCCCTACGTGGGGTACTACGACAACATCGGCAAGAGCTTCGTCCGGGGGGCGGAGGTGGAGGCCACCTACGCCCGGGACACCTGGGACGCCGTCCTGGCCTACACCTACACGGACGGGGAGAACCGGACCCCCGGGGGAAACTACGGGAAACCCCTGCCCAACCGGCCCAAACACGCCGCCACCCTGCGGGTCAACGGGGACCTGCTCCCCCGCCTCCGGGGTTTCCTGGAGGTGGAGTACCTGGGGGAGAACTGGGTGGACGCGGGGGCCAACCTGGCCTACGAGGACCTCACCACGGTGGGGCTGGGGATCAAGTGGAGCCTCCGGGAGGGGGGCGTCCTCACCCTGGGGGTGCGGGACCTCTTCGACCAGTCCTCGGACCGGAAGAACCTCCCCACCTACGGCCCCTCGGAGCTGGCCTGGTACCCCGACCCGGGGCGCACCTTCTACGCATCCTACCTGTGGACCTTCTGATCGAGGTCCCGGGGTGAAGGAGACGAGACATCCATGAACGACCCACAGAACCCGGGGCGGCGCCGATTTCGAGCCCCCCTTCTCCTGTGCTGCCTGGCGGCGCTGCTTGCGGGAGGCCTTCCCGCCTGGGGAGCCCCGAAGGGGGAGGCCCCCCGCCACGCCCGGCTCTTCTCCCTGGATCGGAAGGAGGGGCTGACGGTGCTGCACAACCGCCTCCCCTGGGGAGGGGCGACGGAAGAGCTGGCCTGGGTCCTGACCCCGGACCCCTCCGCCCCGGTTCCTCCGGCCCTGGCCGGACTCCCCCGGCTTCGGTGTCCCGCCCGGCGCATCGTGGCCCTCACCATCCCCGCGGTGAGCGCCCTCTCCCTGTTGGGTTGCTCGGACCGCATCGTGGGGGTGGGGGGCAAACGGTTCCTCTACGATCCGGGGAAGGAGCTGGCGGGGGTGACGGAGGTGGGACCCGAAGGGGGCATGGGGCCCGACGCGGACCTGGAGCGCATCGTGGCCCTGAAGCCCGACGTGGTGCTGGCCTACGTCTACACGCCCCAGGAGAGGGCCACGGCGGAGCGCCTCGCCTCCCTGGGGGTCCCGGTGGTGTTCCTCTCGGAGTACCTGGAGGCGACCCCCCTGGGGATGGCGGAATGGCTGGTGGCCGTGGGAGCCCTGGTGGGTCGGGAGGCCCAGGCCCGGGCCTTCTACGACCGCACGGTTCTGGACTACGGGGCGATCCGCGCCCGGGCCCTGGGGGCTCAAGGTCGGCCCAAGGCCCTGGCGGGAGCCCCCTTCCAGGGGAGCTGGTACGTGGCGGGACGGGACAGCTGGCTGGCCCGCCTGGTGGGGGACGCGGGGGGGGACTACCTCTGGAAGGACCTGCCCGGCCGGGGCTCCGTGCCCGTGGAGGCGGAGACGGTCTTCTCCCGGGCTTCGAAGGCGGACGTGTGGGTGCAGTGCGGTCTCTGGCGCTCCCTGGAGGAGATCCGCCGCAGCGACCCCCGGCTGGCCCAGCTGGCTCCCTTCCGGGGCGGTCGGGTCTTCAACAACGACGCCCGATCCCGGCCCGGAGGGGGCAACGACTACTACGAGAGCGGGGTCTGGCGCCCCGACCGGATCCTGGGGGACCTGGCGGCGGTGCTGCACCCGGAGCGCTTCCCGGGGCACCGGTTCACCTACTACCGCAGACTCCCGGTAGGGAAGCCTTGAGGGCGGACGCCCTCCCCCGGGGCCTCTGGCTTCTGCTGCTGGCGGGGGCGGCCCTGGTCGCCTTCGGGGCGGACCTGTTCCTGGGCTCCGTCTCCATCCCGCCGGAGCGGGTGCTGCGGGCGCTCCTCTCCTGGGGGGTCCAGGACCCCCAGGACCGCATCGTCCTGGCCTTCCGCCTCCCCCGGGCGGCCACGGCCCTGCTGGCGGGGGCGGCCCTGGCCGCCTCGGGGCTGCTGATGCAGACCCTCTTCGAGAACCCCCTGGCGGGGTCCTTCGTCCTGGGGGTGGACTCCGGGGCGGGGCTGGGGGTGGCCCTGCTGCTTTTGGCGGCGGACTCCCTGGGGGCGGGGATCTCCCGCTTCCTGGCCCTGGGGGGGGTGGCGGCGGCCTCCTGGGCCGGGTCCCTGGCGGTGCTCCTGGTGGTGCTGCTGGTCTCCCGGCGGGTGGAGAACAACACGGTGCTCCTCATCCTGGGGCTCATGTTCGGCTACGCCTCCGGGTCCCTGGTGACGGTGCTGCTGCATTTCTCCTCGGGGGAGCAGGCCCACGGGTACCTGGCCTGGAGCTTCGGCACCTTCTCCGGCACCACGGGGGCCCAGGTGGGGGTGATGGCCCTGGGCATCCTCCCCGCCCTTCTGGCGGCCTGCGCCCTGGCCAAGCCCCTGAACGCCCTCCTCCTGGGGGAACGCTACGCCGCCACCATGGGGGTCCCGGTGCGCCGCCTCCGGGGGGGGCTCATCGTGGTGGCCGCCCTCCTGTCGGGGAGCGTCACCGCCTTCTGCGGTCCCGTGGCCTTCCTGGGCATCGCCACCCCCCACCTGTGCCGGGCCCTGCTGCGCACCGAGGACCACCGGGTCCTCCTGCCCGCCTGCGTCGCCGCCGGGAGCCTCCTGGCCCTGGGGGCGGACCTGGCCTCCCGGGGGCTGGGGGGCGGTCTGCCCCTGCCGGTGAACGCCGTCACCTCCCTCCTGGGGGCGCCGGTGGTGGTCTGGGTGGTGCTCCGGGGAAGGGGAGGACGACGATGAACGACCCCATCCTGGAACTGCGGGACCTGTCCGTGGGCTACCGGCTGGGGCGGGGGCGGACCGTACCCCTGGCGTCGGGGCTCAACCTGGCCCTGGCCCCGGGGACCCTCACCGCCCTGGTGGGGCGCAACGGGGCGGGGAAGAGCACCCTGCTGCGCACCCTGGCCCGGCTGCTTCCCCCCCTGGAGGGGCAGGTGCTCTTCCGGGGGCGTCCCGTGGGGACCCTGGGAGCCCGGGACTTCGCCCGATCCGTGAGCCTGGTGCTTCCGGAGCGGGACGCCCCCCCGAACCTGACGGTGCGGGACCTGGTGTCCCTGGGGCGCACCCCCCACACGGACTGGCGGGGCCGGTTGGGGGAGGGGGACCGCCGGGCGGTGGAAGAGGCCCTGACGACCCTGGAGCTGGAGGCGCTGGCGGACCGGAGGGTGGTGTCCTTGAGCGACGGGGAGCGGCAGCGGGCCTTCGTGGCCCGGGCCCTGGCCCAGGAACCGGAGCTGCTGCTGCTGGACGAGCCCACGGCCTTCTCGGACCTGCTGCACAAGGCGGAGGTGCTGCGCATCCTTCGGGAGACCTGCCTCCGGGGGGCCACGGTCCTGCTGATCCTCCACGACATCTCCGTGGCCCTTCGGTTCGCCCACCGCATCTGGGTGCTGGAGGAAGGACGGGTGGAGGAGGGGATCCCGGAGGACCTGCTCTTAGCCGGGACCCTGGAACGGCTCTTTTCTTCTCCTCGGCTGCGCTTCGACCCCCTTCGGGGGACCTATCGGGTCCCCCAGGAGGAGTTCCGGGGGGCCGTGGCCCTGCGGGGAGAGGGGCGGGCGGAGGCCTGCGCCGCCCTGGCCCTGGAGCGGTGGAAGCTGCGGCAGGACCCGGATGCGTCCCTGGTCCTGGAGGCCCGGGACGGGGTCTTCCGGCTCCGGGAGGGGGACCGGGACCTGGGGGTCTTTGGGCGTCTGGAGGACCTGGAGCGGGAACTCCGACGGCACCTTCCGGGGGAGGCCCCGGGAACGGCGGAAGGGAGCTGAGAGCGTGGGGTTGCTTGAGATCATGCGGCTCGGGGGGGCCATCATGTGGGTCCTCCTGGGAATTTCCGTGGCCGCGGGGGCGGTGGTGGCGGAACGGCTGCTCTTCTTCCGACGGGCCTCCACCGACCCGGTCCGCCTGGAGGAGGGCATCGGCACCGCCCTCTGGGAGGAAAGCCCCGAAGAGGCCCTGCGCCTGGCCGCCTCCCGGGACGGATCCCTCCATCGGATCTTCGCCGCCGCCCTGGGGCACTGGGACGCCCCGGCGGAGACCCTGAAGCTCCTCCTGGAGCAGGAGCTGCGTCGGGAGGTGTTTCGCTGGGAGAAGGGGCTTTCCCTCCTCTCCGCCCTGGCCCGGGTGGCCCCCCTGCTGGGGCTTCTGGGGACGGTGCTGGGGATGGTGGAGATCTTCCGTGCCCTCCCCTCGGCGGGGATGGCTTCCCCCATGCTGGTGCTCTCCGGGGGCATCTGGAAGGCCCTGCTCACCACCGTGGCGGGGCTGGTGGTGGCGGTGCCCATCGTCCTGGCCCACACCTACCTGGTCTCCCGCATCCTGCGGGCGGAGGAGGGGCTGGAGCGGGGGGCTGACTTCCTCCTGCGGGAGAAGCTCCTGGGCCGGGGGGCCCGAAGGAACGGGGCATGAAGGGCTTCTCCTCCCGCCGGGCCTCCCCGGACCTGGACATCACCCCCCTCATCGACATCCTCTTCATGCTGATCCTCTTCTTCGTCCTGGCGGCCACCTTCGACCGCGGGGGGCTCTCGGTGGACCTGCCCCGGGGGACGGCCCAGGAGGCCCAGAACCGTCCCTTCACCCTGACCGTGACCCCGGAGGGGACGATCCTGGCGGAAGGAACCCCGGTCGCCCCCGGGGAGGCGGTGCGCCGGGCCGCCGAGGCGGCGGGTACGGGGCGCCCCGTGGCCCTGGCGGGGGACCGAAAGGCCCCCTACGGGGTGGTGGCGGAGCTGCTGGACGGCCTCCGGGTCCAGGGAGTCCGGGCCGTGGGGCTCCTCACCCGCACCGGAAAGGCCCCCTGACCCTCCCCATGAAGCCCTACGCCCTGCCCCTGCTGCTCAGCCTGGGGATCCACGCCCTCCTGATGGGGGCCCTGGGGCTGTGGCGTCCCGCCCCCCTCCCCGAGGCGCCGGAGCGGGTGCTGGTGTTGCGCTTCGCCCCGGCTCCCCCGCCCCCCGTGGCCCCCCCCCGCAGGACGCCCCGGGCCGCGCCGCAGGCAGCCCCCCCGGAGCCCCGGAAGGCACCCGCCCCGGCGGCGGCGCCCAAACCGCCCCAGGCTCTCCCCCGCCGTGCCGCCGCCCCCGTTCCGGCTCCCGTCGCCCCCCTCCGCCCCGTTTCCCGGACCGCCGAACCCCCCGGAGCGGGGGAGGCGGAGGAGGTTCGAGGGGACGCCGCCCCCGCCTCGGGCTCCGGGACGAAGGAAGCGCCCCCTCCTCGGGAAGAGGCCGCAGCTCCGGGAGGCGAAGGACTGAAGGACGCGGAGGTGGTGGACGTTCGGGGCGTGGAGGTGCTCCGTCGCGTGGTGCCGGACTACCCCCCGTCGTGCCGCAGACGGGGCCAGGAGGGCACGACGGTGCTGGTGGCCCAGGTGGAGGGGGGAGCGGTGCGCTCCCTTCGGGTGGAACGGTCCAGCGGCTTCGGGGCCCTGGACGAGGCCGCCGCGGACGCCCTGAAACGCTGGCGCTTCGCCCGGGGCGTCACCGCCTCCGTCCGGGTCCCCGTGATCTTCCGGCTTCAGTGAACGGGGAAGGGCGGGAAGCGGCTTCCTGTTTGTCAGAGCCTCAGGGAAGAACGGAAGTCAGGTGGCTATTCAGGTAGCGGTTGAGACTGACCTTGGCTTCCGTCGCCTGGACCGCCAGCTTGCGGTGCAGCTCCGGAGTGGTCCGAAGAAGGATCTTGCCCGAATAGACCCGATCCGATAGCGGTTCGGGGATCGGCTCGCCGTTGCGCTCCATGTCCTCCACCGTCTCGGCGACGAGGGCCATGATCCCGCTGAAAGCCTTCTGCGGGTCCTTCTCCAGCCAAGAAAGGCTTGGGAACTCGGAACAGAGCCCGACGTACTCGTTGTCTCCCTGGGACCACTCCACCCGGTAGATGTAGTGGGACGTGTTTTCGTTCATGACGGGCTCCTTTCTTCGCCTTCCAGTAGGCGATCGGTGGGCCTTGATGACCTGCTTGACCTGGTATCCTTTGGCTTTGCCGCCTTCGCCTTTCTGAATGTTGACCCTCGGGTCACCGGGCCAAGGCGTCTTGAAGTCATAGCTCCCTGCCGCACTCCGAAATGCTATGCTTATAACCTTGCTTATGTCATGCGCCGGGCGGTCATAGCTCCCTGCCGCACTCCGAAATGCTATGCTCGGGGGCGCAGCCCCTCGAATGCCGCCTACGTCATAGCTCCCTGCCGCACTCCGAAATGCTATGCTCACGACCGTTGTGGTGTCCACCGATACCGCGTCATAGCTCCCTGCCGCACTCCGAAATGCTATGCTTAGAAAAACCCCGCCAAAAGACAAAGAATCGTCATAGCTCCCTGCCGCACTCCGAAATGCTATGCTCCTAGTCCGGGCGTTTGATGCTATGTTCCCGTCATAGCTCCCTGCCGCACTCCGAAATGCTATGCTAGGGGGCCACCTACCCCCGGTGTCGTATAAGTCATAGCTCCCTGCCGCACTCCGAAATGCTATGCTGTTCCGCCGAGAGGCCCTCTTCCCCAGCGGGTTGAGGGCCTCTCGGCGCTTCAAAAATAAGGTCAGAACAGGAGCATCTGGCAGGCGGGGACCTTCTTTTCCTGGCGGGTGCGTCCCCCCACCAGCAGCTTCATGCGGGCGTACTGTCGGTCCGTGACCTGGAGGAACCGGACGGACCCTTGGGGGGGCAGGTTGTGGGCCAGGCGCTCCAGATGCTTGGACACCGCATCCTCGCCGTTGACGATGCGGCAGTAGACCGAGAACTGAAGCATGTCGTATCCGTCCTCCAGGAGAAAACGGCGGAACCTCACATAGTTCCGTTTGGCCTCCTGGGTGGTGACGGGCAGGTCGAAGAACACCAGCAGCCTCAGGAGTCGCGGGCCTCCTCGCCCTTCAGCCATCCGGGGAAATCAGCGCAGGAAGGGCCAGCAGGTCCGGGTTCTTCTCCCGGCAGGCAGCGGCGAAGCCCTCCGCGCACAGCTCCGTTCCCCGAAGGATCGTGTGTCGTTCCCCCTGGATCTCCATGCGTCGATGCAGAAGCCCCACGAGGGATGCCCGATGCTCCGGGGAGAAGGGGTCGTCGTCCGAGACGTTTCGGAAGACCCAGAGGTCCACCTGGGGGCGGAAGAGTTCCAGCAGGTCGTCCGCCAGGTTGAAGGGATTCAGTTCGTTGTGGTGTTGGATGCCCAGGGCGGGAAGGAATCCGTGGGCCGCCAGACTTCGGGCCAGGGCGCCCCGGAGCACGGAGTAGCCGTAGTCCAGGGCGGCGTTCCGCGAGGTGGGGTCGTCCCGGGTCCGCCCCGGCATCAGACGGGAGAAGTACAGCCGGGCCGCCACCCCTTCCCGCTGGTCCGGATCGCCGGAGCGCACCTGGGAGGCCAGAGCGTGCAGCTCCTCCGCACCGGGGAGGTCCAGAAAGCGCAGGCAGGCTGCCTGGTTGAGGATCTTGCGCCGCACCACCCGCTGCCAGCAGTTCTTGGCGAAGGGGCGGGAGAGTCCCATCTGGGCGCGCAGGACCTTCTCCTGACGACAGTGGGCGTGGAAAGGCAGCAGCACCCCGCAGGGCAGATGACGCCGGTCGCAGACGAACAGGGGCACCCGGTTCTCCGCCAGCTCCCGAAGAAGGGGAACCGTGAGGGACACCTGGGGGGATTCCAGTACCAAAGCCCCCAGGTCCTCCAGGGGGACGGAGGCGGCTTCCCCTTCCTGCTCCACCTGCAGGCGTCCCCCTCCCGTGGAAAGCCGGGCGGGGTTCGCGATGAAGACGCTGCGCCAGCCCATGGCCTACAGGACGAAGGGAGGCTTTTCGCTCCCCACGAGGCGGATCTCCCCCAGGGGGTCCACCTGGTACTTGCTCATGGATAGCACGTCTTTCCGTGTGGAGACGTAGAAGGTCCCGCAGTCGCTTTCCCGGGGCATGCGATCGTGTCGGTCCAGTAGAAGCCGTCCGTCTCCTCGATGGCAAGACTTGTAATACCCTAAGTAAGCGCCATCCTTTTTTTCAATCTCCACCAGATCCCCTGGAAACAGGCTGAACCGGAAATCGAAGGACCCGTCCACCAGATCCCATTCTTCTTCTGATTTGTGAGCCACGATGGCCCGATTCTTCACGATTCCTCGGGCCACGTCGGCCACGTACACCGGCACCAGATAGAACCGGTTTTTCTTGGCGTACACGTCCACCCGGACCATGGACTCATGGTCTGCCACGGCGTAGACTTCTCCCCCATCTCGGAGTTCGACTCCGGAGTAACCGGAATCGAAGATCCGAAGGGATCGGACCAGGGGCCCCTCCCCGGAGCGACAGGGCTTGCGGAAAGGTGCGACGAAGGCCTTCTTCCCGTTGCCCCCGAAGGCTGCGAGACGTTCCCGAAGAGCTTCGTAGAGCTTCCGGTCCCGGTCCTTCCCCACCATCCTCTCCAGCTTCTCAAGGTTCAGATCCTTCAGGGGAATCCGGGAGGCCGTCCGGGGGCCTTCGGGGTGATCCTTCCACTTGGGACTGCGCAGTGTTTCCATGTGGGCCTTGCCCCGGAGGCGTCGGGAAGGGGCGCGGGAGACGAAGACCGGTCGAAGGCCGTTCCGGAAGGCCTCGTCGTATCCCACTCCCCCCTGGTCCAGACGCAGGAGGATCTCCTCCCGAGTGGGGCACAGCCGGGCCAGCACCTCCGAACGAAAGGCGGGGTAGGGGAGGGAAAACCCGTTTTCCGCCTCCCGCCCCCGGGGAAGCTCGCCCCAGGCGGCGTTGTGGCTGGAGAGCCGATAGACGAAGGAGCGGCTGGCGACGGCCAGGACCGCCGCGTCCAGGGCGTGGTGGAGGTCGCCGTTCTTCCGGTTTTTGTGGAGCCCCCATTGCTTTCGGAGGAAGGCGGTGAGCCGTCCGTTGAGGGTCATCACCGGGTCCTTTGGGGCTTCGGGGTGGAAGGTCAGCCGATCTCGCAGAAGCGTGGCGGCGGTCTTGGTGATGAAGCGGGTGTCCGTGAGGTTGCGGTCCTTCAGCTCTCGTTCCGCCTCTTCGCCGAAGTCCTCCCGAAGCAGGTTGCGTTTCTTGGGGGCGGAGAGGTGGGACGCCTGGACCCAGGCAACCAGGCGGTCCCATCGGGCCGTGTCTCCTCCGAAGGCCTCGAAGGGGGTGCGGTTGCCCTTGTCCCGGTTGTCCTTTCCGTGGACCAGGACCCGGTTGTGCCACCCGTTGTCCAGACTGCGGCTGTAGGGGAGGATGTGGTCCATCTCCGCGTACCCCGGCTCCGCCAGCCTGGTGGGATTCAGGTACTCCTCGCAGTAGGGGCAGAAGCCGCCCTGTTCCCTCCAGAGGCGCATCTTCAGCAGGTCTCCCGGCCCCGGGGCGGTCCCCACGATGTCCAGAAATTCCCGCTCCGCCTGTTGCTTCTTCTTCTCGTTGGCCTGCTGCTCCGTTTCGATGCGGCGGCGGACCTTGGCGGGCTGGGAGAGTTCCCGGGCGGTCTCCAGGTGGATGCACCAGGGGGGGCCGTAGCGCCGCACCAGGGCATTGACCACCTTGCGGGTCTGGGTCAGGGCGCGGAACACCACGGGGTTCCGCCAGTCGGCCTCTTCCAGGGGGGGCAGCTTGGGGTGGCGATCCGGGGGAGGGGCGGCGTAGCCCGCGTCGGCCCGGGCCTGGGTGTAGCTTTTCCCTTCCTCCAGGTGGGGCAGAAGCTTCCCCAAAGCCGAGAGGGAAAGATGGGCTGTGCCGCTGAAGGAGAGGGGAGCAAGGGCCCGGGCGTTCTCGGGGGAAAGGCCCAGGGACTCCAGTCGGGGCAGGATTTCGTCTTCGTTTTTGTAGAAGGTGAGGGTGTCCGCGATGGAATCCAACAGGTCCCGTCGGGACCGGAGGGTATCCCAGACCGCAGGGTCGGGGCCCTTATCCAGGGCCTTGCGGATTTCATGGATTCCCGCGAGGTGGACGAAGAGCTTCTCCTCCGCCTTGTCGCCGGATCGGTGGTAGGGAAGCCCGGTGAATAGCCACTCCTCCGGGATCTCCAGGTGCCGGCGAAGGGTCTTGTGGGTGACCTTCTCCTGTTTCCAGGCCAGGAGGTGGATCTGTTCCCGTTCCTTGTCGGTGAGAGGCCGTTCTTCCCCGGTGCGCCGGTGGATCAGCCGAAGGTTGCCGGTTTTCTGGAGCAGCATGAAGGTCTCCGCCGAGGCGCTGCGACGGGGAGCCCGGATCTGATCCGGTTCGAGGCTGCAGTGGCCTGCCTTGTTGCGGATGTCTTCCCCCGAGGCGAAGGGGTTCTGGAAGGCGACGAGATGGAGGAAGGCTTCTTCCAGGTTCGAGGAGGCGTGGGGGTTTCCCAGGGTCCGCTGGGATTGGAAGAGCCGACGGGCTTCCTCCAGGAGAAGGGACCGGGAAAGGGTGTGGCTGTAGTCTCCCGCCCGGTTGCGTCGGTGGTCCTGGAACTTGGGGTCTCGGGCCAGCATTTCCCCGGCGGTGCGGTAGCCGCCTTCTCGAAGGAGGCGTTCGTTCTCTCCGACGCCGGAGAGCAGTTTTCCTTCCTCTTCCTGACGGCTTCTTTCTTGCCCATCCTCCACGGGGTTTCTGCGGTTGGATTGAAAGCCCCGGTGTTTGGTGATGTGGTAGAGGACCCGGACCCACTCGGGAAAGGAGAGGGGACGGTCCAGTCCCTCGGCCCGAAGCTGGTAGGGGTCCTTCGCGGGGGTTTCCCGGAAGAGGGTCTCCAGGTCCGAAAGGGAGAGGACGCCCTCCTTTGCCAGAAGGCGGCGCAGGTCCTCCAGACGCTGGGTTTTCCTGCGGAGGCGTCTTCGAAGCCCCCGGGCCTGGCGTCGAGGTTCCGCCAGAGAGCTGCCGTCCTTGGGGTTTTCCGCCTTCGTGAAGGTCCGGACTGTATTCGGTAATCTAAAAGCCCCCCAGTTTGGGGTCCAATGATCGTCGAAAAGGCACCCACCCCGCACATGTTCCCCTATCATCCTGCGAAAGGAACGGGCATTCCGGTTCGCAGGGAGGACGAGAGGAGATGTACGGGGTGGTTGACAGGGAGTATATCCGCAAGCAGCACTTCCGGGAAGGTTGGTCCATCCGGAAGATCGCCCGGCAGTTGGGGATGTGCCGCAAGACGGTCCGCAGGCTGTTGGAGGATTCGCAGGTTCCCACCTACACCCTCAAGGAGCCCCGTCCGCGTCCGGTCACGGGGCCCTACCTGGAAGTCATCCGGACCTGGCTTACGGAGGACCTCCAGGCTCCCCGCAAGCAGCGTCATACGGCTCGTCGGGTGTACGACCGGCTGGTGACGGAGAGGGGGTTTGGGGGCAGCGAGTCCATCATCCGCAAGGTCGTTGCGGAGCTGAAAAGAGAGATCGCTCCGAAGAAGGGGTTCCTTCCCCTGGAGGCGGACCCGGGAGAGCAGGCTCAGGTGGATTGGGGGGAGGCGATGGTGCGTCTCGAAGGGGAATCGACGCGGGTGCATCTGTTCTGCATGAGGCTTCGTCGCAGTGGAACTCCCTTCGTCTACGCCTTCCCCGACGAAGGGCTGGAGGCGTTTCTGGCGGGGCACCGTCTGGCCTTCGAGTTCTTCGGCGGGGTTCCCAGGGAGTGCGTTTACGACAACCTCAAGTCGGCGGTCACCAAGGTGCTCCAGGGACCCCACCGGGAGGAGAACCGGCAGTTCTCGGCCCTTCGCGGCCACTACCTCTTCGAGAGCGTCTTCTGCAATCCTCGAAGCGGCCACGAGAAGGGGGCGGTGGAGCACCTGGTGGGGTTTGTCCGCAGGAACGTCCTGGTTCCCGTTCCGGATCTGCCCTCCCTGGAGGAACTCAATCTCTGCCTGGCCCGGTGGTGCGAAAAGCAACGCAGGAGCCGAGGGACCTCCTTCGACGAGGAAGCGACCTGTCTGCTGCCGTTACCGGCGCTGCCCCATCCGTGCGCCCTTCAGACCGTTGCGGTGGTAAGCCCCACATCTCTGGTGCGGTTCGAGGGAAACGTCTACTCCGTTCCCGTGGGCCACGAGGGGGAAGCGGTGAACCTCTCCACCACCTGGGACCGGATCCGCATCTCCCGTAACGGCACCCTCCTGGCGGAACATCCCCGGCTTTCCGGGAAGGGGAAGGCTTCCATGGAGCTGGTCCACGTTCTCCCGTTGCTGCAGTTCAAACCGGGGGCGGTGCGCAACGCGGCGGTTCTCCGGCGCTTGGCGGAACCCTGGCAGAAGGCCCGAACGCTCCTGTGCGCTCAACCGGAGGGCTATCGGGAGTTCTGCGCCATCCTCCTGCTGCACCGGGACCATTCCCTGGAGGTTCTCACGGAAGCCCTGGAGGAGGCCCTTGCCCTCAAGCGGGTCACGGCAGAGACGGTTCGTCAGCTGGTGTGGAACCGAACCCCCTCGGTGGTCCCGGAGGCCTCGGTCCCGGATCCCCTGGCGGAGTTGCCCGCCGGCTGCGCCCCCGACCCGAGCCGCTACGACACCTTGCTGGGGGAGGCGGTGGCATGAGCGGACCGACCCACGACCGGGACACGGCCGTCCAAACCCTCTGCCGGGACCTCAAACTCCCCGGGGTCCTGAGACACTACCGAAACGGCATCGTCCCCACCGACCCCAAGGACTACCTCCAGGAAAGCCTGGAGGCGGAACGGACCTCCCGACGGGAGAAACGGCTGAAGAACCTCCTGAAGGGAGCGAGGCTTCCCTACGCCCGCACCCTTTCGGAGTACGACTTCCTGCGCCTTCCCTCCCTGCCGAAGGAGCAGATCCTCTCCTTGGCCCAGGGGGACTTCCTTCGTCGCCGGGAGAACCTGGTTCTCCTGGGGAACTCGGGGACCGGCAAGACCCATGTGGCCATTGGCGTAGCCGCATCCTGCATCGCCGCAGGCTACGCAGTCCGGTTCACCACTGCCCTGACGCTGGCCCAGGAACTGCTCCTGGCCCAGGACGAACACCGCCTCCCCCGGGTGCTCAAATCCTACGACCGGTATGACCTCGTGGTGGTGGACGAACTGGGTTACCTGGGCCTGGGTCCCGGAGGAGCCCCCCTGTTCCAGTTCTTTGCGGAGCGGTACGAGAGAAAGAGCGTCTGCATCACCACAAACCTGGAGTTCGGCCGTTGGGCCGAGGTCTTCGGGGACGCCACCCTGACGGAGGCCCTCCTGGACCGCCTGACCCACCACGCACACATCTTTGTCTTCAGGGGGGAATCCTATCGGTTTGCTCAGCGCAGCGCCAGGACAATGACCGCCTAGGCGGCATCCATCAGGCAAGGGGGATTGGGGTGGGTCCCTTTTCGAGGATCACACTGGGCGCATTTTCGGTTGACGAAAACACTCCATTGACAGGCCGAACCAGGTATGGAGCACGGACATCACCTACCTTCCCATGAACAGCGGCTTCCTGTACCTTGTGGCGGTGATCGACTGGCACAGCCGGTACGTCCTGTCCTGGGGACTGTCCAACACCCTGGACGCGACCTTCTGCATCGAAGCTCTGGAAGAGGCCCTGTCCCAGGGGACACCGGAGATATTCAATACCGACCAGGGCAGCCAGTTCACCAGCAAGGCCTTCCTGGGGCCACTGAAGGACCGGGAGATCCGCATCAGCATGGATGGCCGAGGGCGAGCGTTGGACAACATCTTCGTGGAACGTTTCTGGAGGACCTTGAAGTACGAATGGCTCTACCTGAACGACTACCAGGAGGTTCGAGAGCTCAAGTTGGGACTTAGAGAGTATATGAAGTTCTACAACGAGCAACGGCTTCATTCATCGCTGCGCTACCGGACTCCACAGGAAGTGCACTTCACCACCCCGGGTTCCATGGCGGTCTGACCTTAACAAACCTTGCCGCTCCCGTGGTCTTGACATTGGGGTCCACCATACCTCCGGTCACGTCCATCGACTCGTCACGGCGTTTCCATACCTCATAGGAAGGCTTGAAGCGAAGGCCGCCGCTTCCGCTCGCTGCGGCGCGGGGCCTCGTTTCCATACCTCATAGGAAGGCTTGAAGCCAAAGGGTGACAAGGGACACCAGGCGATCCCTTGAGTTTCCATACCTCATAGGAAGGCTTGAAGCGCGGCGGTGATGATGGCCCGAACCGTTGGGAAGACCATGTTTCCATACCTCATAGGAAGGCTTGAAGCCTGGACGTGGATTACTCGGCGCACTGGGTCCGAGGTTTCCATACCTCATAGGAAGGCTTGAAGCCGTGGGTGGGTGTGCGTGGGGAGTTTATTGAGGGTTGGGTTTCCATACCTCATAGGAAGGCTTGAAGCGAGGGATCGAACGTCCTCCAAGGCCAGCACCAGAGCGTTTCCATACCTCATAGGAAGGCTTGAAGCGTAGTCTGCCCGCAGTGCCTCCCTCCACATGGCGAGTTTCCATACCTCATAGGAAGGCTTGAAGCGGCCTGGTATCCATGTCCATGATGCCAGCGCCAATGTTTCCATACCTCATAGGAAGGCTTGAAGCTCGGACCAGGACCTCATCTACACGAGACTCCACCAGGTTTCCATACCTCATAGGAAGGCTTGAAGCGGAGGGCACAGCCCCCAGCCTGGTGGCCGGACCACTGTTTCCATACCTCATAGGAAGGCTTGAAGCCACCCCGCGCTTGATCGTGTGACCTCGACGGACCGTAGTTTCCATACCTCATAGGAAGGCTTGAAGCGAAAGCGGGGTTCGCGCACGGGCTCGCGGTGTCCCAGTTTCCATACCTCATAGGAAGGCTTGAAGCACAGGGGCTTAATTGGTGTGTGACCCTGTTGATGCGTTTCCATACCTCATAGGAAGGCTTGAAGCACAGTCCCGAGGCTTCGAGCCAAGGCGGCACCTTGAGTTTCCATACCTCATAGGAAGGCTTGAAGCGATATTATGGAAGAACCCGGCGTACTTTACGTTGAGTTTCCATACCTCATAGGAAGGCTTGAAGCTTGGTGGGCACAGTCTATCGCGGGGGATCGCTTCTGTGTTTCCATACCTCATAGGAAGGCTTGAAGCGCAGAGCTGCGGAGGCCAGGGACCAGGCGACGAAGCGTTTCCATACCTCATAGGAAGGCTTGAAGCCCAAGGGGTTGCACGTGTAGACCAAACAGTCCCGCGTTTCCATACCTCATAGGAAGGCTTGAAGCTTTCCACCCTTGAGCGCCTTCACGGGACTGGAAAGGTTTCCATACCTCATAGGAAGGCTTGAAGCTCCCTTTCATGGAATCGTCCATCCCCACGACGAAGGTTTCCATACCTCATAGGAAGGCTTGAAGCAACCACGTTCGGCCCCTCCGGTGTGTTCTCCTTGAGGTTTCCATACCTCATAGGAAGGCTTGAAGCTCGATCTCTTCTTCGATCTCGCTGGCGATCCTCTCAGTTTCCATACCTCATAGGAAGGCTTGAAGCTGCCCCATCACCCTCGCCAAGCCGAACCGAGCCACACGTTTCCATACCTCATAGGAAGGCTTGAAGCGAGGAACCAGTCTTTCGGGGACGGCCCCTTGCTCAGTTTCCATACCTCATAGGAAGGCTTGAAGCGCACAGGGCGTCGTGGCACTCCACTCGCCCGTCTTCAGTTTCCATACCTCATAGGAAGGCTTGAAGCGCGGACGAACCGGGTTCGCCTCCGCACGTAGGAGACCGGTTTCCATACCTCATAGGAAGGCTTGAAGCGAGTACGACTCCGTCTCGGTGCCCTTGGTGGTGTAGCGTTTCCATACCTCATAGGAAGGCTTGAAGCCACCCGCGCCTCCACGAGCAAGCTCGTGGAATCGTGTTTCCATACCTCATAGGAAGGCTTGAAGCTCGTAGTCCGAGGTCGTCGAGACGGTCAGCCACGTGTTTCCATACCTCATAGGAAGGCTTGAAGCGAGCGGCAGAGCTGGTGTGCGCCTACGGGGTAGGGTTTCCATACCTCATAGGAAGGCTTGAAGCCCCACGATGGCCGCCAGCGCATACCTTCGGGCGTAGGGTTTCCATACCTCATAGGAAGGCTTGAAGCGAACGCTTCCGCCCCCCGGATGGTCACTGCATGCCGGTTTCCATACCTCATAGGAAGGCTTGAAGCGAACGGGGTCGTAGCCTTCGTCTCAGACCCGTACCTCGTTTCCATACCTCATAGGAAGGCTTGAAGCTGTTGCGGTTGCGCTAGGACCTATTCGTGATGACTGGTTTCCATACCTCATAGGAAGGCTTGAAGCGGCCACCTCCTTTCTGTGTCCTTACGATGAGTATAGTTTCCATACCTCATAGGAAGGCTTGAAGCCGTGGCGGAGACATACTGGTTGTAGACGACTACTGGTTTCCATACCTCATAGGAAGGCTTGAAGCGGATCGTATCCTTGGCGGGGATAGGGTACTGGAAAATGTTTCCATACCTCATAGGAAGGCTTGAAGCGTTCTGCGACCTCATGCACGAGGTCGCCCAGATGTAGTTTCCATACCTCATAGGAAGGCTTGAAGCCGTCCGCCCCGGTGGCGGTGCTGTCCAGGTCCTCGAGTTTCCATACCTCATAGGAAGGCTTGAAGCGCGGGAAAGGCCGCCATCACCGCCATCCGAGACGAGCGTTTCCATACCTCATAGGAAGGCTTGAAGCTTGAGACGACGCACAGCGTCAGAAGCAGGCAAAGGTTTCCATACCTCATAGGAAGGCTTGAAGCGGAGTGCCTGGCATCCGTGATCGAGATTGCCCGGGAGTTTCCATACCTCATAGGAAGGCTTGAAGCGTCTCCGAGGGCACGCAGTGGGCTGAGTTCGAGAAGTTTCCATACCTCATAGGAAGGCTTGAAGCGGCATGGCAAGCATTCCCTCTCACTCGCCAGCATAAGTTTCCATACCTCATAGGAAGGCTTGAAGCTAACTGGCCCCGTGGTGTGGACCCTCGCACAGGCAGGTTTCCATACCTCATAGGAAGGCTTGAAGCTCTAGATACTCCAGAAGCTCTTCAGTGGTGGTACATCGTTTCCATACCTCATAGGAAGGCTTGAAGCGGGTAGGGAGGAAATTGCCTATCAAATCAAGACTAGTTTCCATACCTCATAGGAAGGCTTGAAGCTGGTCTTACTGGACGTTGCCCACGGAGCAGATTCTGTTTCCATACCTCATAGGAAGGCTTGAAGCCAGACACGACCGGTCCTATCGCTGCTGTCATCGACGTTTCCATACCTCATAGGAAGGCTTGAAGCTGGCCTAGCGGTCTTCCCCGGACCGAGGAGGGACACGTGTTTCCATACCTCATAGGAAGGCTTGAAGCGGCCGAGGGGGGAAGGGGGATGCGGTCTCTGCTGGAGTTTCCATACCTCATAGGAAGGCTTGAAGCGAACGGGCTTTCCGGCTAGGGGTGGCCGCCGCCATGTTTCCATACCTCATAGGAAGGCTTGAAGCCTGTATTGGCTGGCGGCTGGGCGGCACCCCTACCAGTTTCCATACCTCATAGGAAGGCTTGAAGCATGGAACCGAAGGTGGCTCTGGCGGGAATCAGAAGGTTTCCATACCTCATAGGAAGGCTTGAAGCTAGGGGGGGAGAACCACGTCCTCTGCGGCACACAGGTGTTTCCATACCTCATAGGAAGGCTTGAAGCGGAGCTGAAAGGAGAGGAAACCACATGTGCATGAGGTTTCCATACCTCATAGGAAGGCTTGAAGCGGGGCCCGGGTCATCTTCCGGGGAATGAAGGACGCGTTTCCATACCTCATAGGAAGGCTTGAAGCGGCCCGGGCGGGTTGTCCCTTGCCCGGGACGCGACAGTTTCCATACCTCATAGGAAGGCTTGAAGCATCTCCTCGGTCACCTGAGTCAGGTGACCCTCATCGGTTTCCATACCTCATAGGAAGGCTTGAAGCCACAGAGGGGCGTAGAGGGGCTTGGGTGCCCCGAAAGGGTTTCCATACCTCATAGGAAGGCTTGAAGCCCGAGAGAAGCGGATCATCTGCAAGTTCTTTGCCCGTTTCCATACCTCATAGGAAGGCTTGAAGCCGAATGACGCCCTGTGCCTGGACTTCTTCGAGTCGGTGTTTCCATACCTCATAGGAAGGCTTGAAGCGGACCTGGCTGTGGGTCTCCGGCGACACCCGCCCCGTGTTTCCATACCTCATAGGAAGGCTTGAAGCGAAGTCCCCGGAAACCACGAAGTTATCCCGAAAGTCGTTTCCATACCTCATAGGAAGGCTTGAAGCAGGGCGAAAGAGCGGATGGGACTTGCAGAGGATGAGGTTTCCATACCTCATAGGAAGGCTTGAAGCCTCTCCGAGACGTCGCCTGCTGCCTTCGGGAACCTGTTTCCATACCTCATAGGAAGGCTTGAAGCCGGCGGAAAGGAGGGGTCACCCGTGAGCCGCGGCTAGTTTCCATACCTCATAGGAAGGCTTGAAGCCATCCCCCTGACCTTCGCCAACGCGTCTTTGGCAGGTTTCCATACCTCATAGGAAGGCTTGAAGCCATCCCCCTGACCTTCGCCAACGCGTCTTTGGCAGGTTTCCATACCTCATAGGAAGGCTTGAAGCAGGGGGGGCAGAAGCCCCCCCTTGTCCTTCTTGTAGTTTCCATACCTCATAGGAAGGCTTGAAGCCACACCAGTCGCAGACATGCGGCTTCTTGCCTCGTAGTTTCCATACCTCATAGGAAGGCTTGAAGCGAGAGGTCCTGACAGGGAAACCCTCCATGGACAAGAGTTTCCATACCTCATAGGAAGGCTTGAAGCTGGAAGGGCTCAACCCCTTGCGGTTGTGGTTGCCGGTTTCCATACCTCATAGGAAGGCTTGAAGCCGCTGGCGATGCTTGGTGTGTCTACGATCTCCTGTGCCCCTGAAGATGGGGCAGGTTCGATTGTCAAGGTGCATGGTAAGGCAGGAATCCCAGGTTCTGCAAGGGGGTGGGAGCCCTAGGGCTTCGGTGTCGATCCCCTGGGGTTTCTGCATGATCGGAGGTCGACGAGGCACACACCCCATGGGGAGATCAGAGGAACGGATCTCCCGTGCCGCGCTCCTGCCCCAAAATCTCACGGGTGCTGTATCGTTCGGTGCGCCATGTGTAGAAGATCACGCTGTCGTGGGTTTTGTCGAGCAGGTGCCCCATGTCCGCCTTGAGCTGCTGGTAAAGGGCCGGAGAAAGCTCTCCTTCGAAGACGGAGTTCTGGACCCAGGAAAGGTAGCGCCTTCCCACCTTCAGCGCCTTGTTCACCCGCTTTTCCCCCACATCATAGACCATGAGGACGAACACGGTTCACCATCGCGAAGCGAAGGCTTCGTAGGGCTGGTCGCCCAGGATGTGTTTCTCCAGTTTGTAGGCTTCCATGCGAAGAAGGGTGCGGTAGCTCACCTTGCGGTTCAGCGTGGGGTGGTCGATGGTTCCCTGAAGGCGTTCCTCCCAGGTTTTGAGGACGATCTCCCGACCTCCTTCTGTGAGAAACACCCCATTCCCCGTTTCGGAAAAGTGTTTCACCTGGAGCGCCCTGCGGTTGAGCAGGGAGAAAATGACTCGGTCTACCAGCAGAGGTTTGAAAATTTCCGAAAGATCCAGGTTGAGGCTGAACCTGCGGAAATTGGTCTCGTGCAGGTAAGCGATGCGCGGGTCCAAATGGGTCCGGTAAATCTGAGAGAGCACTGACACGTAGCAAAGGGTGTTGCAGAAGCTGATGAGGGCGTTCATGCGGTTTCCGGGGGGACGCCGGGTGCGGGATTCGAAGAGAAACCGATCGTCCTCCACGATGGCGTCGAAGGCTCCGTAGTAGGCTTCTCTGGCATTGCCTTCGAAGGCCATGACCTGCCCCACGTCGCCGGCATCGTTCAGGTTCTCCCGGAACCGTTGCACCGCCGCTAGGGAGTTTTGCAGGGTCTGTTTTTGGACCGGGTCTTCCTTGCGGTTGCCATAGTAGACAAGCACTTTTTCCATGTTGGCGAGAGCGCCTCGCACGAAGCGGCCCGCCAGGTCCAACCGCGCGGAGTCGTCCAGATACGCCTTGACTTGGGCCACGATGACCGCTCCGGCGTTGAGGTGTTCCCGGGGATAGTAGCTTCCCTGATAGTAGCCGTGGTGGTTGAAGAAGTGCAGGATCAGCTGGGTCTGCGTGGCAAATTCGAGGAAGCGTTTGTTCAGGGTCACTTCCCCGAAGACGAGAATTTCGTCGGTGGTCTCCACGGGCACGAACCGTCGTCCGGCGTCGCCCTCCACGACAATGGTGTTGTCCTTGCGCTTCAGTTCTCCGGAGGAAAGAAGATAGAGCGTGCGTCCCATGAAGTCCCTTCCTTCCTGATGCTCTGGCCGGTTCCGTTTTTCAGCTCCAGCACCATTCGGCATAGGCGCAGGATCGACAATAGGAACATCGCTTTCGCGGCGGGGGATCTTGGACCTCCGCGATGGCGGCGATGGCCGTGTAGAGTTCGTCCAACCGCCGACGAAGGGGGTCGTCCAGGAGCACCTCCTCTCGGCGCCGTTCCTTCGGAAAGAGCAGCAGTCCCTTGGCGTGTTGCCCCTGTTTTTCCAGTTCATAAAGGTAATGGCCCAGTTGGAGCCGGGCTGCGTCGAGACTGCGGGAGCTTTTCTTCACCTCCGCCACCACCAGGGCGCCGCCCTCCTCCCGGAGGATGTCGAAGCGGTTATCCCCGAAAACGATGTCGTGGCGGTCTCGGACGTAGGTCTCTCGGTCGTTCAGGCGCCCCAAGCGGAGCAGTTCGTCCCGTCGGTCCGGCTCCACTCCCCGGGCCATGAGCCACACTTGGCGAGAACAGATGGCGGCATACCAGACCAGGGTGCCGCCGATGCGAGGGGGTTCGGAATAGCTCACAAGGGTGGTCATAGGTCAGGCCAATCCTCGTCGCGCCGGGTTTCGGCCACCCGGAACCCGGCGCGGCCATAGGGATGGGCGCGTTCCTCTTCCCAGGTCGCCCAGGTGCGGCACTCCGAGCGCGGCAGAAGCACCGCGTCTTCCGATAGGGTCTCCAGGAGTGTCGGTGTCTCGCCCCAGAAATTGCTGCCCAGCGCGGTTTCCCAGCGACGAAGCTCCTCCCGGGATACCTGGATGGCCCATTGGCGGAGGCGCCTTGCCAGGTAGCGTCTTCGGTCCAGGGTCTCCAGACCTTTGTCCAGGGTCTCCAGCTCTGTCAGATCCTGTCGGGGGCGACCGTTTCTCTCCACGTAGACCGTCACCAGGTCCTCCTGCCGGCGCTCTTCGTAAAGGTCCGGCAGGCAGTCCCACGTTCCCTCCTGGATGCCGGACCACAAGTCGCCTTGCTTGATGTTTTCCGCAACCCCGTCGAAGTAGTGTTGCACCCGTTCCGGCATTTCCGGTTCGTCGAACCGCTGATCCGACAGGGTCGTCTGATTTCCCCCCAGAAAATGTCGGCTGTGCCCCAGCAGGATGGGGGAGTAGACGAAGGAGGAGAAGGATTTTCCTCTGTCGTTCTCCAGTTCCGCGATCAGAACGGTTCCGACGAAATCGGGACGAGCGTGGCGGTTGCATCGTCCCGCCACCTGAACGATGGAATCCAACGGTCCCAGATCCCGAAAGACCCAGTGGAAGTCCAGGTCCACCCCCGCTTCCACTACCTGGGTGGCCACCAGGAGACGAGGGGTACCCGCCCGTTCCATCCGTCGCAGGATGCGCAGCGTGAGGGCTCGGTGTGCCGGGGTCATCCAACGGGACAGGAATAAGACTTTGCGCTTCTGGGGTTTTCCGTCCTTTTCTGCGGGAGCCCGGTGTTCCTCCAAGGATCGGATCAAGTCGTAGGCCGCCAAGGCGCTTTTCTTGGTGTTGCACACCACAAGCCCTGAGGAGGCGGGATCGTCCAGAAAACCCTCCAACAGGTGGGGCAAGTCCTCGATGGAGCGTTTCCCTCCGAAGACGCGGTAACGGTGTCGCAGGGCCGGGAGGGTGTGTCGGTGCTTCGGCGCCAGTTCCACCGCCCCCGGAACGATGCGGGGCTGGGTGGCGGTGAGGAGGAGGAAGGTGGTGTGCTGTTTTTCCACCAGAAGCTCCATGACCTTGCCGAAATCTCCCCAGAGTTGGGGAGGAATGCTCTGCACCTCGTCCAGGATTACCACGGCGTGTGCCAGACGATGGAAGTCCATGGCTCCGTTGGCGCGGCGGTCGAAGAGGGCCTCCCAGAGGTGGGCGAAGGTGGTCACCGTCACCGGAGCGTTCCAATAGCGGAAACTGGAGAGCATCCGGCGCAGGGGACTCCCTTCGTCCTCCGAATCGACCTTCCTGTCTTGACGGGGTCTCTTGGTTTCCAGAAGGCTGTGGTCCTCCTGCACCGCCTCGGGTCCGTAAAGCCCCCGGGCCACGGCGGCGTTCTGCTCCACGATGGCGATGAAGGGAAGGGCGTAAACCAGGTTGGCTGCCCCGATCCGCTGAGCATAGGCGAGGGCGATGTCCAGGCCGATGCGGGTCTTGCCGGCACCGGTGGGCAGGGAGAGGGAGTAGATTCCAGGCCCCTTGAAGGTTTGGGTGGCCTGTTCGAGGCAGTCCCGGTGGGTCTCCCGCCGCCACTGGTCCAGTTCCCGCCGCGGTTCGGGGAGAGGGATTGTGGTGGGAGCCAGGGGAAGGGATTCCAGGGAGCGTACCCCCAGGGCGTCCATCCGGTCCGCGGTCACCAACAGGGAGAGGAGCATGCGGTAACGGAGCCATTCGCTCTCCAGATCTTCGCCGCCTTCCAGGAGTAGCTTTTTTTTAAATGCTGCGGCTGCCTTTTCGGGCAAGGAGAAAGGCCACGGTCTGGAGGAGTGTCCAAGAGTTTCTTCTATTTTTCGGGTTAGCGTTCTAAGGTTTGCGGAGGCAAGCTGATTTGTCCAGTAAGTCTCTGCGCCCTCTCGGGGATGCGTCCGGGTATGGTGGCACCGGATCGCTTCCAAGGAAGAGACGTCCTTCTCGTTTCCCTCTAGGAGCAGGGTCAGCAGAAACCATGTCGAAGGCTCCGCGTGGGGAATGCCTTTCCCCATGCCTCGCAAGTATGCCTGGAAGTGTCGATGGATCTTGCCCAGGTCGTGCACAAGGCAAAGCCGCCGGAGCGACCGTGCCTCCACCTCGCCGCCCTGGCGGAGGCGGAGCGCCTCCGCCAGGGCGGCGGTGCCTTCTAGGTGTTCCGCCAGAGGGCGGCCGGGGTGGCTCCAGATGTCACCAGGGAGGGAAGAAAGCCACGATGTCAGATCCGCATCGGGCCACATCGGCTTTGCCCCTTTCCTTCAGTACCAAAGCTTGGTCGGGATGGGGGGAGAAGTATACGGACAGACTGTCCGCAAGACCCCGTTCCCGGGTCATCCGGTAGGGCAGGATCTCCCGAAAGGCACCCCCCGAGGCGAGCACGTCGAAGACCAGATCTTCCGCCTCCGGCACCACCGAGGACACCTGCACGGGACCGGTGGGTAGATCCTCCTTGGGCCATCGCCCGATCCAGCGCAGGTCCCCCAGGGCGTAGGCCACTCCCAGGTAGGGGGTGTAGCGGAATCCCCCTCGGGAGAGGATCTCCTCCAGCGGTTCCTCCAAAGGGCCCTCGAGGTAAATGCGGTAGCCCACGTTTTTGAGGAACTGGTGCTTCACCTGGACGTGGGTGTTCTTCTGGGGGTCCTTGACGTTCCAGAAGTTGAGGGACCCCCGGAAATACCGAAGGGGTTCCAGAATCCGCAGGGCCACCCGGTTTCCCGCGAGGTGGTCCCAATAGAGCGCCTGCTCTCCCCGGGCGGAAGCGCCCGAGTCGATCCCCAGGATCGCGGCGACGAGCCCCCCCAGAGCCGTGGGGGGAGGCAGGGGAAAGGAGACGGAGGAGGTGGTGGTGTACCCTTTGCGGAACAGGGCAAGCCCGCCCCGCACCTCGAAGACGGCGGCCATGACGGATCACCTCGTTTCTTCGGTATAACGTTCCTTCAAGGTGTCCGTCCCATCCCAGCCGGTCAGGGCGATGGCATCATCCCGCAGAACCTTCACCGAGGCCACCTGGGAGTTGAGGGATTCCAGGCGTTTCCCGATTTCCCCCATGTCCAGGGCAAGTCCGTCCAGGGAGCGCAGGTTCCGCTGTTCGTCCTCGGAGAGGAGGCCTCCTTGACGGTGCACCAGCCGGACTTTTTCATCCAGGGAACCGATGGCCCCGTCGAAGCCATCGCGGTAGCGGATCTCCAGGAGCAACCGGGGGCGGTGTTCCATCTTGCTGCGGGTGATGAGATTGGCGGTGCCCTTCCAGAGTCCTTCCGTCAGGGCGTTCAGGTCTTCCTCGGTGGCGCCGGTTTCCCGGGAGGGGTACTGGTTGGCGATGCCGTAGACCCCCAGCAGGCAGAAGGGAACCCGGTACTCGTTGCGGAAGGAACGCTGTGCGCTTTCCTCTTTGGTGGCGAAGGCTGCCGTCCCCTGTGCCATCTCCACCTTGGCCCGGTGAAGAGACCGGCCCCACTTGAACTGTACCGGTCCGGTCCAGGAGAAGGCCTCTTTGCCCAAAGCGAAGGTCACGCCGAAGAGGCGCGTGTCGATGCACTGTTCCAGAAGGTCCTTGCCCTGTGGGGAGTTGAAGGTCATTCGAAGGGCCTCCACTCGTTCCTTGAGGGTGTTCTTCTCCCCGTCCACGAAGACGATTTTCCCCTCCCGAATCCACTGATCCCGCACGGTACGCTTGACCCGCACATCGGAGACCAGGATCTGCTCCGTGTCTTCGTCGTAGCGGGGGTGGTTCGCGTTGAGGGGATCTCCGTTGGGGTTTGCGTCCTTCACAGTGTAGGCGAAATAAAGCTCCCTGCGTCCCGTAAACGCCATGGTTTCTCATTCCTCCTTGTGGTGGTTGTTTGCTGCTCTCGGTATTTTCGGTTCGGATCTCAAGGGATTCTGCTCAGCCGTTTAAGCGTTCTCCCCGTTTTCTTCCTCCCCTTCCGTATTCGTAGGGGTTTCCTCTCCCGGAGACATTGCATCGGCTGTTTCTTCCTGAGGTGCCGTTTTGCCGAAGCATCGCCAAAAGTAACCCGTTGCCGAGAGGAAGCCGGCGGCGAAGGCGAAGTTCCCTTCTTCCCCCAGCTCCTTGGGGGTTCCCTCCAGGAGGAGACGGGTTACCTCTCCCGCCAGGGATTGGATGGCTCCCGCATGGGGTACTCGGTACTGGTGAACCAGGCCGGGTAACCGTCCCAATTGTCCTTGAAGATCCCTTCGGCGAAGTCGGCCGAAGTTGAGTTGTTTGAAGAGGGGTGCCGATCCCAGATCTCCGCCTTTGCCCACCTGTTCGCGGGCGAAGACCCCCAGAACCACTCCAGCGAGAAACACCCCCTGTCCGAAGGGTTCCTGCAGGTAGGGATCGGCGAAACCCTTCAGCATCTCCTCCATTGCTTCTCTTACGTGTTTACGGGGTGTCGTCTTCAGAACATCTGCCGTCTCCTCGGGGCGCATCGTTTCGTCCTGCACGTCGATTTCCTCCTCTCCATGGTTGCCGCGTTGTCCGAAGTGCTCCTGGTTCACCCGGGCAAGAAAATCCACCAACCGCTCTGCCCTGCGGACGGGAGGAATTTTATCCTTCATCGGTTTGTTGGGGTCCTTCAGCAGCCCCGGGAGACGGGCGCAGACGATCCCTTTGATCAGCCCCAGGTCCACTGGCTCGTCCTGGAGGAGCTTGCCCGTCACCGCCAGGGCCAGATCCCGCATCGCCGTCTGATCCTGCTTGCTCTTTCCCGCGAAAGAACCCAGAACGCCGAAGACGAAGCGCATGCCTGCGGAAAGACTTTGTTTCTCTTCGGGGGACATCGTTGCGCTGGGGCGTTGCGTTTCTGGGAACATGCGGCAGGATCGTCTCCAGGCATGGAGCAGTTGGGTCAGGCGCAGGGGGGGGACGTCTTCCGCCATCAGGTGGATGCGTTCCTGTGCCTGGATCTGTTCCCAGAAAAGGAAGTGGTACACCAAAACATCATCCTGATCCAGAAGGGCCTCGAAAAGCCCCGGAGCGTTGGTCAGGCCGGTATTGAGAAAGTCCTTCGTTTTGCGCTCAAGGGGACGACGTCCCATGGAGGGGCCGCTACCGAAGAGTTCCGGGATTACGGTGAGATGCAAGGGATAGGCCATGCGGTCCTCCCGGAAAAGGGTATCCCCGTGATCTTTGCCCCGGCTCAACCAGCGGAGGCATTCTCGGCACAGAGGAAAGACCTTCTCCGGGGTTCCCGGCATGTTGCGGATTCCCGGCAGAAAACTTTCCTTGTCGAAGGTGGCGAAGGCGAAGACCTGGTTCAGGTTGACCGCGTGTTTCTCCTCTTGGCCGCAAAGGGAACACCGCGCTTCTTTGCCCTTGGAGAGAACCACCCCCAGCTTGGCCCAGAAATAATCGGAGAAGAGCGCGTTTACGGGAGTATCGCCCGGGTAAAGGAATCGCTCTCCCGATCGGATACCGAAGACCAGGAGGAAGGAAGCGGTCTTCTTGTCCCGTTTGGCCGCATCCAAGGCATCCTTGCCCAACAGGGCCAGCTCGTCCCGGTGTTGCCGGAGTCCTGTCAGGATGCGCGGGATGCTTCCCGACTGAAAAACCTGAAACGTTCCTTCCGAAGCTGAAGATTCGGTAGGGGTGGTAAGGGGTGTCTCGAATTCCTTGAGAACCTTCGTTTCCAGTTTCTTCAGATAGGCTTCGTCGAAGTTCAGCTCTTTCTTCTGCATCCGCACCACCGAGGAGTAGCAGTAGGAGAAGTTCGACCCCTCCGTGTCTCGATATAGATAACGGGATTTGTTGCGGGGATCCACATCCGCCAACGTCACCCTGTGGACCCCCAGAACGTTCAGGGGGCGTGCGGCGGGGTCCTCCACGTCCAGCCAAATCTGGATTTCCGTGCCCTCAGCCATGGGCATCTTGGTGGCGCACTCTAGTTCGTCTCCGCCCAGGGCCTTTCCGATGTCCAGAAGCGCATTCAGCATTCCCATGGTCGATTCCTCCTTGTATCAGGCAATCAACAGGTCCACGAATGCACGGGTCAGGCGTTCACCTCCTCCGCAAGCTCCACGCAACCCCAGCCGCTGGAGTTCTTGGCCCCCAGACCCGCGTCCAGGGCCAGCTGCAGCAGTTCCGTCGGGCCCTCCAAAAGAAACGTGCCCTCCCATCCCTTGATGAGGAAGGTGTCTCGGGGAGAGAACCGACCTGTGACACGGTGTACCTTCCCGGCGGGGCGGAAACGCAGGGGGACCGAAACGTCGAGGGGGAAAGGTGTTTGGGGGGATGGGGTTTCTTCTTCTCCTGAGAGGGGGAGAGTCAAAGGGAAGGAGGCGCCGCGCAGGGCGGCGTGCTTCTTCCGGAGGTTGGCGGTGATCTGCTCCGCGAAGGTGGTTTCTTGGGGTTCGTAGTACACCGCGTAGGGTTGCCCGTCTTGTTTTTTTAATGTTGAATAACAAGTAATGGGGGAGCAGGTGTGCAGGCGAAGGCGGGTTCCCGTCGTCTTGGGGGCCGCCACCTCCACCCCAGAGCAGACCAGATCATTGTTTCCCAGGCGGAGGGATCTGCCTGCAAGAAGCCCCTGGGCACAGTCTTCCAGGATGTCCAGGACGGGAGAGGACAGGATGAAAGAAAGGGGAGGATCGAAGAGCAGGATGTCCTTCCCCATGCTGCGGGGAGGTCGGGGGCTGCGGAGGGTGGAAAAGACGAAGAGTCGAAAGGACCGCTTCTCGTAGAGGAACCCCGGGCCATGCAGGAAATCCGCGAGCTCCTCGGAAAGCAACCCGTACACGGCGGATTGGAGGAAATGATGGTAAGCCCTGGGGAGGCGGACTTCGAGACCGCTTCGGGGGATGAGATGGATGCTCAGTCGCATGAGCGCCGTCCAGAGCGCCGTTCTATTGCGTTCATTTTTAAGTACCCCCTATAGACTGCTTGATATTATATTATTCTTCGTGATCTTGTTGCGCAAGTAGGACAAAGGGCTCAGTTTTTCCCTTTGCGTTTATCCAAAGTTTTTCTAAATTTCTCGGGCCTTCTCCCCCCTCCTTGCCCCTTCGCCTTCCACGGGGCACAATGGGCCGGTGGCCCGGGCGACGCCCGGGCGGGATCATCTCGACGGAGGGGAGACGTCCATGGCCGAGAAGTTTTCCTTTGCCCGAAACAGCAGCGACCTGAGCACCGACCAGGGGTTCCAGTTCGAGTTCGTTTGCGACCGGTGCGGCACCGCCGTGCGCTCGTCCTTCCAGACCAGCGCCCTGGGGATGGCTTCGGGGGTGCTGGACGCGGCGTCCAGTCTCTTGGGGGGGCTTTTCTCCAGCGCCGCGGACGTGGGAGACCGGGTGCGCTCCGCCGCCTGGAAGCGGGCCCACGACGCGGCCTTTCAGGAGGCCTGTCGCGAGGTGCAGGGGGAGTTCGTCCAGTGCCCCCGCTGCCAGGCCTGGGTCTGCCGCTCCGGCTGCTGGAACGAGCGGAAGGGGCTGTGCAAGAGCTGCGCCCCCGATCTGGGGGTGGAGATGGCGGCGGCCCAGTCCAGCAAGGCGGTGGAGGAGGTCTGGGCCCACGCCCAGATGGCGGAGGAGGACAAGCACCTCTCCGAGGAGGAGTGGCGGGAGGGCATCCGCGCCACCTGTCCGTCCTGCGGGGCGGCCCTGCCCCGGAAGGTGAGGTTCTGCCCCCAGTGCGGAGGCAAGATCTCCCAGGCCCGACACTGCACCCAGTGCGGCGGCAAGCTGGACCCGGCGGACCGGTTCTGTCCGTCCTGCGGAGCCGTGGCCCAGACGCCGGAGGCCTAGCCCCGGCCCATCCCTTTTGTTGAAGAGGAGGAAACCCACCATGAGACTGCTGCTTCCCTTTCTTGCCCTGACCTTCTTTCTGCTGCCTCTTGGGGCGGAGGCGGATGCCAAGCCTAACCCCACCGCCACCTTCGAGACCTCCCTGGGGAAGTTCACCGTGGAGCTTTTCGCCGACAAGGCCCCCAAGACGGCGAAGAACTTCGAGACCCTGGCGAAGAAGGGCTTCTACGACGGGGTGATCTTCCACCGGGTCATCGACAAGTTCATGATCCAGGGCGGGGACCCTACGGGCACGGGCACCGGCGGCCCGGGGTACACCATCCCCGACGAGTTCGGCCCCGGGCTGAAGCACGACGCCCCGGGGATCCTCTCCATGGCCAACGCGGGTCCCAACACCGGGGGCTCCCAATTTTTCATCACCCTGGTGCCCACTCCCTGGCTGGACGGGCACCACGCCATCTTCGGCAAGGTGGTCTCGGGGATGGACGTGGTGAAGAAGATCGGCAAAACGAAGACCGACGGCTCCGACCGTCCCGTCACCCCCGTGACCATCAAGAAGGTCGTGGTGAAGTAGATTCCAGGCAGATAATCTATTGACGGAATAGCTTACATCAAGGAGATTTGTGGGGTCCCGTCTCGGCGGGGCCCCATTCTTTTTTTGCGAAGGAGGCGTTTCCATGGAGTACCACGTGGAGGTCCGTGCGCAGGACCCGGTCCGGGTGGCCCGGTCCCGGTTCGTCACCAGCATGGCGGAGGTCTGTCAGGACATGGGCCGGGGCTACCGGGAGCTGTGGCAGAGCCTGGAGCGGGGGAAGGTGCAGGTGACGGGGGACTACGCCCTGGCGGTGTACCCGGATCCGGCCTTCGACCCCCACCGGTTCACCGTGGAGGTGGCCTTCGAGGTGGGGCCCGACGCGACGGCGGGGGAGGGGTTCGAGGTGGCGGAGCTTCCCGGGGGGCTCTTCGCGGTGCTGCTCCACGTGGGGCCCTACGAATCCCTCGGGGGAGCCTACGAGGCGATCCTGGGCTGGGTGCCCGCCCAGGGCTACCGGTTCGCTGGCCCCATGCGGGACAAGTACCTGAACGACCCGGATCGGGTGCCTCCCGAGGAGCTGCGAACGGAGATCCAGGTTCCGGTGGAACGAGCGTAAGGGCAGGCGGGCGGGGCTTTCAGGCTCCGCCCGCCTGCGTCATCAGACCGTCTCGTCCTTGAAGGACCGGACGGTCCGCAGGGGGAGGAAGCATAGGAACAGAAGGCCGATGAGCACCCCGTAGGAGAGCAGGAATCCTCCGGGATGGTACAGCCCCGGCCTTGCCCCGGGCAGAAGCCCCAGGACGGCCCCGGTGCCCCACTGGCACAGGATCACCGAGACGAAGACCGTCAGGTTCGCCGTCCCCAGGAGGGAGCCGATGCGCTCCCGTCCCACCAGGTCGTTCAGGGCGGCGTTGCAGAGGATCACCGCCACGCCGGTGGTCACGCCGATGAGCCCCCCCGCGACCCCGGAGACCCACAGGGGCAGGCGCAGGGCCATGCAGGCCCAGAAGAGCACCCAGGTGCCCCCCACGGCGGCGCAGGTGCGGGCGAAGACCCCCACCCGTCCGCCCCCTCGGGCAGCCACCCGGCCCCCCCACAGGGTCCCCGCCATCATGCCCACCCCCAGGAGGGTGGCCCAGAAGCGGGCCTGGGCGGGGGAACAGCCGTAGGCGGTCTCGAACCAGGCCACACCCCAGAGGCCCTGGAGGGAGAGCAGTGCCCCCACCAGGGAAGCCCAGATGAGGGTGGCCACCCGGATGCTCCGGGATCGGGCCAGGATCCGGAAGCCCAGGGTGAGCCCCTCCAGGAGGGGGACCGGGGCGGAGGCGTCCTGCCTCTGGTGGTGCAGCACCACCGGGTCGTCCCGGCGTGTCAGGAAGAAGAAGCCCCCCAGGGCCAGGCTCACCAGGGTGAGGGCGGCGAACACGGGCCCCCGTCCCCAGGCGTCCAGGGCGGTCCCCAGGGGGGCCACGGAGACCACCGCCCCCAGATTGCCCACCGCTACGGTGATGCCCGTGAAGGCGGCGTAGCGCTCCCGGGGGAGGGCGTTGGCCTGGTGCACCAGGACCCCGGAGAAGATGGGCGCCACCCCCAGTCCCGTGAGGAGCCGGGCGGTGCCCAGGAGGAAGGGGGTGTCCGCCACCAGGAAGAGCCCCACTCCCAGGGCGCAGATGCCCATGCCGATCCCTCCCACCTTCAGGGGGCCGAACCGGTCGTTCAGGGCGCCGCACAGGGGCTGCACCGCCCCGTAGGTGTAGAAGAAGAGGCTGGAGATGAAGCCCGTGGCGGCGGCGGTCATGCCCAGCTCCACCGCCAGGCGGGGCAGCAGCACCGCCGCGGAGATGCGGAAGAAGTTGGAGAAGAAGTAGGCCGTCACCAGGAGGCCGTAGAGGATCAGGGGGACGTGGGGGGCGAAGGGACGCAGCAGGGGGCTTCGGGGCGGGGCGGAGGTGTCCAGGGCCGGTTCGCTCATGGGATCCATCCTTTCACACGAAGAGGGCCAGGGCTTCCGGGGGGGAAGCACTGGCCCAGAAAGGAGCTTCGGGAGGGACGCCTAGTCCCAGTTGGTGATGTCCTTGTTTTTGTCCTCCCCGCCCTCCTGGCCGTCGGGGCCGTAGGAGAGGAGGTCGAATTCCCCGTGGTCTCCGGGCATGCGGTAGATGAAGGGGCGTCCCCAGGGATCGTTGGGGACCTTCTTCAGGTAGCCCCCGCTGCGGTAGTTCATGGGTTCCGGGGGCAGGCTGGGCTTGGAGACCAGGGCGTCCAGTCCCTGATCCTGGGTGGGGTAGGAACCGTTGTCCAGGTGGTAGAGGTCCAGGGCCTGCTCGACCTCCTTGATCTGCACCTGCGCGGCGGTGCGCTTCGCATCGTCGCCCCGACCGATGACCCGGGGGATGACCAGGGTGGCCAACATCCCGATGATGACCACCACCACCATGATTTCGATGATGGTAAAACCTCGGTGACGCCGTTCTCGGAGCATGTCTTCACCTCGTCGGGCCTCGTGGGCCAAAGCATACGGACCGTGCGGGTTGCTCGGTCCCCGGAACTTTCCTAGGCTAGCATGGAGCCTCTCCCCTGTCCATCGGGGGAACTACTTGCCCACGATTCCCGTCCACCCCCCGGAGATGAGGGCCGCCAGGTCCGCCAGGATTCCCGGCAGGGCCAGCCCTCCCGGGGCGGCGAGGTAGCGGGGGGACCACTGGGGGTCGAACTTCTCCTTGAAACGCCGCAGCCCCTGGAAGTTGTAGAAGTGCTCCCCGTGGGCGAAGAGCCGGGCCCCCAGGCGCTGCTCCAGGGGGGCCAGGGACCGGTCCTGGAGGCCCGAAAGGGGAGCCATGCCCAGGCTGAAGGCCCCGTAGCCCTCCTCCTTGCCCCACGCCAGGAGGCGCACGAAAAGGTACTCCATGATCTCCCGGGGGGCGTCGCTTCGGTGGCGCATCAGGTCCGGGGACAGCTCCTCCCGCCCCTGGGTGGTCCAGAGATTGGCGAAGGCCTGGATGCCCCCGTCCCGCTCCGCCAGGGCCACGGGGAAGCGGCGCAGGTAGGGCTCGTCGAACCGCCCCAGGGAGAAGCCCTTTTCCCGGGTGTGCTTGGCCTCCAGCCACTGGTCGGAGATCTCCCGAAGGGTCGGGAGCAGGGACGGGACCTCCGAGGCCGGGACCACCCGGAAGGAGATGCCCTCCCGCTCCTCCAGGCGCCGCAGGACGGCCCGGAAGCGTTTCCCCGAGGAACCCTCCAGGGAGAACCGGTCCAGGGGAACCCGGGCCTCCTCCCCGATCTTCCGGGGGCGCAGCCCCAGGTCCAGGCAGAGCCCCAGGGCGGATTCCCCCACCTCGTAGAAGATCCCCCGGGCCCCGCAGCGATGGGCCCGTTCCCGGAAGGTCCAGGCCAGCTCCTCCCAGCACTCCCTGGGGCCCACGGGGTCGCCGAAGGCCACCCAGGTTCGCCCCTGCACCCCGTACTGGATGAAGGCCCGTCGGTCCGGGGAGAAGAGGAGCCGCTTGTCCCCCAGGAAGACCAGGTGTGCCTCCGCCTTCGGAGAGGCGGCCACCACGGGCTCCGCCGCCGCCAGGTCCTCCTCCGTGGCGGGTTCGGGGGACGGGCAGGCGGGACGGAGGAGCCGAAGCCCCGCCCAGCCCAGGGCCAGGACCGCCGCCCCCACGGAGGCCCGCAGGAACCGGGAGGCGTCCCCGTCCCCCTGGAGGGCGAAGGCCCACCAGAGGGCGTCCCGGTACTCCACGTGCCGGAAGGCGAAGAACCCCAGCCACAGGGAGGCCCCGAAGCCCAGGACCACCGCGGCGGTCCAGCCCGGGGAGAGGGGGTCCCCCCAGAGGGCGCAGCGGCGGTCGAACCGAACCCGCTGGGGCAGCAGAAGCAGCGCCCCCACCAGGGGGATCGCCGCGCCCAGGGGGCCGTCCCCCTTCAGGACCCCCAGGACCGCCCCCGCCCCCAGCAGGGTCACGGAAAGCAGCCAGGCCCCGTCCACCCGACGGCGCAGCCCCTCCGCCACCAGGAGCAGCCCCATCCCGGCGAGGCTGGAAAGGAAGTGGGAGGCCTCCACCAGCGCCAAGGGGCGGTTCAGGGGGTGGGGAAGGGGGATGGCCCCGGCGGCCAGCAGGTAGAGCCCTCCCGCGAAGGCGGTGAGGGAGGCGAACAGGGGGATCTGCCCCGCCAGGGGCTCCAGGACCCGCAGAGGCTCGATTCCCCGCTGCCGCAGCTCGTGGACCCCCAGCAGGGTCCCCGCCGTCCCCAGGGGGAGCAGGTAGTAGATCCCCCGGAAGGCCAGCAGGGCCCCCAGGACCTGGGGCGCGGGGATCCAGGGCTTCAGGGACAGAAGCAGCAGGGTCTCGAAGACCCCCAGCCCTCCCGGGACCTGGCTCATCACCCCGCACAGGGCCGCCGCCAGGAACAGCAGCAGGAAGTGGGGGAGGGAGAGGGCCGAGGGGGGCAGCAGGACGAAGAGCGCCCCCGCCGCCACGGTCCAGTCCAGACAGGCCAGGGCGATCTGGGCGACGTACAGGGGCAGGGGGGGCAGGCGCAGGACGTGTCCCCGCACCTCGAAACGCCGCCCCGTCGCCGCCAAGACTGCCCCCAGGGCCAGAAGGGCCAGCAGCGCCCCCCCCGCCGCGCGCAGGAGGGGAAGGGGCAGGGAGAGGAAGGGCAGCCTCGGGGGGAAGAAGGCCAGGGCGACCCCTCCCAGGGCCGCCAGCCCCATCCAGTAGGTGAGGCCGCAGAACCCCACCACCCCGGCGATCTCCAGGGGGGTCAGGCCGAAGGCGGAGTAGAGACGGAAGCGCACCCCTCCGCCGGAGAGCAGGGCCATCCCCAGGTTGTGGCTGGCGGCGTAGCCGCAGAAGGAGGCCAGGGCGGTGCGCCGGTAGGGCAGGGGGCGGTTCAGGGCCCGGAGGGCCAGGACGTCGTACCCCGTGAGGAGGACGTAGTCCGTCGCCGTCAGCGCCAGGGCGGCAAGCAGCCCCCAGGCGGGGAGGGAGCGGATCTGGCGGATCACCTCACCGGGAGGGTAGGAGAGCATCTCCCGGTGGAAGGCCCAGAGGGCCAGGGACAGAAGGGCGCCTCCCGCCAGGAGGGTCAGGTTGCGTCGCGGTTCCGGTGCGATCATGGAGGTTCCTCCCCGAGTCGGTTTGGTCGTTGCGGGGATCATCCTACAACCATTCGGGGAAAAGGGGGGAGGGCGTTTCCCCTATACTGGAGGGAACCGCGACCACCCCCTGCAAGGAGGCATGCCCGTGACCTCATCCGTCCTCTCCGCCTGCGCCTTCGACTGCCCCGACTCCTGCGGCCTCGTTGCCACGGTGGAGGGAGGGCGCCTCCTGGGCCTCCGGGGCCGGGAGGACCACCCCTACACCAGAGGTTTCCTCTGCCCCAAGGGAAGTCGCTGGGTTCGAGACCTGGCGGCCCCGGACCGACTGACCGTCCCCCTGTGGCGGGACGGGGCGGGGTTTCGCCCCCTCTCCTGGGAGGAGGCCCTGGACCGGCTGGTCCGGGGGGTGGAGTCCGCCCTCGCCCACAGCGGCCACCTCGGGGTCCTCTGGGCCACGGGATCGGGGAACCTGCTGTTGGGCAACGGGATCCTGGACCGCTTCCCCGAGGCCCTGGGAGGGTGCACCCGGGTCCGAGGGTCCCTCTGCGGGGGGGAAGGGGGGGCGGCGCTGAAGGAATCCTACGCCCTGCGGGCCCACCTCCCCCCGGAGACGGTGCTGGCAAGCCGCCGGATCCTCCTGTGGGGGCGCAACGTCGCCGTGACCAACCCTCACTTCGTCCCCCTCCTGGTGGAGGCCCGAAGGCGGGGGGCTCTGGTGGGTTCCCTGGACGTGCGCACCACCCCCACGGGACGCTTCGCCCACCGCACCTGGACCGTCCGGCCGGGGAGCGACGGGGCCCTGGCCCGATACCTGGCGAGGCGGGCCTTCGAGGCCCGAGGCTTCCCCGATGCCCCCGGAGAGGGAGGGGAGACCTTTCTTGCCGCCCTGCGCTCCCTGGGGGAGCCGGAGGCCCGGGGGGCCACGGGGATGGGGGGGGAGGACCTGGAGGACCTGGCCCGCTTCGTCCTGGACGAAGGCCCCTTGAGCCTCTGGGCGGGATGGGCGGTACAGCGCAGCCTTCAGGGAGGGGAGACCCTCCGGTGTCTGGACGCCCTGGTGTTCCTCCTGGGAAGCCAGGGGGTCCCGGGGGGCGGCCTGGGCTTCAGCGCCGACGACGAAGCGGCCTTCCCCGCGGACCTGGGGCGCCTGCCCGGGACCCGTCCCCGGTGGATCCCCCGCCCCGCTCCCGGCCCCGCCCTCCTGGAGGCGGACCCTCCCGTGGAGGCCGCCCTCTTCCTGCGGGCCAACCCCCTCTCCCAGGCTCAGGACGCGGGGGCCCTGGGGCGGTTCCTGGAGACTTGCCCCTTCTCCGCCTGCTTCGACTGGCGCCTCTCCGTCACCGCCCGGGCCTGCCGCTTGGTGCTTCCCGTCTCTCCCTTCCCGGAGCAGCCCGGGGACTTCGTGCTGAGCTACTGGCACGACCTGCTCCAGCGCACCAACCCCCTGGTCCCCTCTCCCGTGCCCTCGGAACGGGAGCTGCTCCTGCGCCTGGGGGCCCGGCTGGGCCTGGCGGACCCGTTCACCGAGGCCTTCGGGGAGATGGAGCGGCGCATCCTGGCCACCCCCGGGCTGGAGCCCCTGGGGGAGGGAATCTGGCGTTTCCCCCACCCCCGGGAGCACCAGGGCCCCTTCCGGTTCCCCCATCTGACGGAGGCCGTCCCGGCTCCGGAGGGACCTCCCGGCCTTCCCTGGCGGCTGGTCACCCCCCATCGGTTCGGCTCGGTGAACGGCAACGACCTCGCCCAGGCCCGGCTCCGCACGGGGCGGCTCGCCGCCTGGGTGGGACCGGCGGCCCTGGTCTCCCGGGGCTGGAAGGAAGGGGACGAGGTGGTCCTCTCCGCCCGGGGGGCGCGTCTGGAGGCGCTCCTTGCCCTGGACCCCGTTCTGCCGGAGGGCGTGGTGGTGGTGGAGTCCGGCGTCGAGGGGCTCAACGCCCTCATCCCCCCCGCCCTCACGGACCGGGGGAACAACCGCCTCTCCGACGCCTGGGTGCAGGTGGAGCGGGGGTAGGGGGCTCGGCCCCGAGCGGGGAAGGGGGGCTCGAAGACGTGGACGGCTTTTCTGTGCCCGAAAACGAAGATGGCCCGTGGGGCCTTCGCCTCAGGAGGGGACAGCGGGCGACGGTGCGGACAGAAAAGGACGGGGAGCAAGAAGGGAAGCGGTTTCGCTGGCCCTCGTGGTCTTGGTCTCCCCGATAGCAGGTTGTCTTGCGAAGCAAAGGAACGGCTTGTCTAGAACACCCATCCCTTCGAAGCGCCGTTTTCCAGGGGGCGCAGGGGCTCCGGCGTGCCTGCCCTGGGGTATTCCGTCAGGATTTCCAGAAGGTACGACAGGACGCTCTGCGTCACCCCCGTATCCTTCAGGTCGGCCTGGGGCAACCGCAACCCTTCAAGGAGCGCCGGGAAATCCATCCGCTCCTCCCAATAGGAGGCGGAGGGATCGGAGACGTACAGGGGGTTTTGGGGGGAGGCGGCGAGTTCGATGGGGCGAAGGGCCTTGGCGGCCGCGACCCGATCCGTATGGCCCCCTTCGCGGTACGCCACGAGGGCGTACATCTCCACGCGGGTGGCGCACCGGGGGTTGACCTTGTCCACTTCCACGACGCAGGTCTTTTTTTCTCCCTTGTCCGTGATCTCCACGGCGATGCGGGGGCAGGAAGCGGTGGAGAACTCGTGGATGCGAAGGGTGATCTGCTGTTCCCCCGAGGGGGAGCAGGTGGAGACGAAGGTCTGGGATCGGATCTGTTTCTCGTGCTCCGCCGGGGTCTCCGGCTTGGGGAGGACGGAAAGGGAGTGCGGGTGGATCTGTTGCGGTCCGGAATCCGTCACGAAGCAGCCCTCCTTCAGGAACTCCCGGGGACATGCGCACCTGCTTCACATGGCTTATGTGTAATCTAGTCGTATCTTTTATGTTTGTCAATCGATGCGGCGGGGTCGGGGGGCGTACTCAGGGGTATGCCCCTTGGAGGGGGAAGGTCCGAGAGGGGAAGAGGGCAGAAAAAACGGGGAGGGCTCAAGGGCCCTCCCCGAGGGAGGTGTCCTGACCGGACGCTACCGGGGCATCTTGTTCTTCTGGGCCTCGAAGTCCCGCCGCAGGGAGGCGCGAAGCTCCGGGTCCAGGAAGACCTTGAGGCAGGTCCGGGCCAGGGCCTGGGCTCCCACCCCCAGCATCCGGTGGGCTTCGGGCAGCAGGAGGGCCGCCTCGAACTCCCGGGTGTGGAGGGACATGCGTTCCGGGGTGATGGCCAGCTCGGGCTGGAGGGCGGGGCAGCGGTAGCTCACGTTGCCCACGTCCGTGGACCCCATGGGCCCCGGTCCCGGAACCAGGGAAACCCCCAGGTCCACCAGGATGCTTCCGATGAGGTTCTCCGCGGTGGGGTTGGGGAGCATGTCGTCGAAGCTGGCCTCGTTGTTGCGCCAGGTCACCTGGGTCCCCGTGGCCAGGGCGGCCCCCCGGGCGCAGTCGTAGACCTTCTCCATGAGCTGGTTCAGGTAGGGCCGCCAGGGGGCACGGAAGTAGAACCGGGCCTGGGCCGTCTCGGGGACGATGTTGGGGGCCACGCCCCCGGCGGAGATGATGCCGTGCATGCGCGCCTCCGGCCGCACGTGCTGGCGCAGCATGTCCACGCCGTGGAAGAGGAGCTGGACGCCGTTGAGGGCGTTGAGTCCCTCCCAGGGGGAACCGGCGGCGTGGGCGGGCTTGCCGGTGAAGGTGAACTCCACGGAGTCCATGGCCAGGGATCGGTAGTCCACGAAGCTCTCCCCGGCGTTGCAGTGGATCATGAGGGCCAGGTCGCAGTCGTCGAAGATCCCCGCCGCCGCCATGGACACCTTGGCCCCGTTGGTCTCCTCCGCCGGGGTGCCCACCACCCGGATCTGTCCCTCCAGGTCCGGCAGGCACTCCTTCAGGGCCAGCCCCGCCAGGACGGACATGACCCCGTGGAGGTTGTGGCCGCAGGCGTGTCCGATCTCCGGCAGGGCGTCCATCTCCGTCAGCAGGGCCACGACGGGGCCCGAGCCGTGTCGGGCCACCCCCTGAAAGGCCGTGGGAAGGCCGCAGGTCGGGGCCTCCACCTGAAAGCCCCCCTCCCGGAGGCGCTCCGCCAGGAGGCGGCTGGTCTCGAATTCCTGCTCCCCCAGCTCCGGGTGGGCGTGGATCCGGTCGGCAAGCTCCGCCGCCCCGTTCAGGTGGGCGGCGAGGAAACGGTCGATGCGGGCGATGCCCTCTTCGTAGGTCAACATGGCAGGTTTCCTCCTCTTTCTTGGGTTCTGTTCCGGTAACTAGAGGTCGTTTCGGCCTTACCGGCGCTTCTGGAAGTCCTCCCGGACGGCGGCGCGGAGAGCCGGGTCCGCCAGGATCCGCAGGGCAGCGGCGGCCAGGGCCTCCGCTCCCCGCACCAGGGCGTCGTGTCCCTGGGGGGCGGTGGTGGCCTGGGCGAACTCCCGGGTGTGGATGGACAGGGGGAGGTCCGTGATGGACACCTCCGCCTGGAGGGCGGGACAGCGGTGGCTCACGTTGCCCACGTCCGTGGACCCCAGGGGACCCGGAGAGGGGGCGAGGGAAAAGCCCTGACGGGCCAGCTCCTCCCCCATGAGGGCTTCCGCGGGGTCGTTGGGAAGCATGTCGTCGAAGCCGTGGAGGAACTCGTGCCAGGCCACCTCGGTGCCCGTGGCCAGGGCGGCCCCCCGGGCGCAGTCGAAGACCCGCGCCACCAGGGCGTCCAGGTCGCCCCGGCGGGGGCAGCGGGGTTCCAGGCGGTACACCGCCCGGTCGGGCACGATGTTCGGGGCCTGTCCGCCCTCCAGGACGAAGCCCCCCAGGCGGACCTCCGGGCGCACGTGCTGGCGCAGCATGTCCAGGGCGTGGACGAAGAACTGCAGCCCGTTCAGGGCGTTGCGTCCCTCCCAGGGGGAGGCGGCGGCGTGGGCGGGTTTGCCGGTGAAGACGAACTCCCATCCGTCCAGGGCCAGGGAGCGGTAGTCCGCGTAGGTCTCCTGGGGGCTGGCGTGGAACATGAGGGCCAGGTCGCAGTCGTCGAAGACCCCCGCTTTCGCCTGCGTCACCTTGGCTCCGTCGGTCTCCTCCGCGGGGGTGCCCACCACCCGGATCTCTCCGGGCTGGTCGCCCAGGGCCTCCGCCGCCGCCAGGGCCGCCAGCACCGAGGCGGTGCCGTGGAGGTTGTGGCCGCAGCCGTGTCCCACCCCGGGGAGGGCGTCCATTTCCGCCAAAAAGGCCACCACGGGGCCGCCGGAGCCTCGGCGGGCCTGAAACGCCGTGGGCAGCCCTCCGAGGGGGCGCTGGACCTCGAAGCCCTCCTCCTCCAGCCAGGAGGCGAAGAGCCGGCTGGTTTCGTGTTCCTCTCCCGACAGCTCCGGGTGCGCCGCCAGGTAGTCGCTCAAGTCCACCGCCCGTTTTGCCCGGGAGGCGATGGCTTCGTGCAGGGTTGCCCGAAAATCCCCCATGATCCTCTCCTTCCCGGAGCGGGAGGCCCCGCCCCGGAAACCAGCCTACTCCCCCTTTTCTCCCTTGAATAGCGCAGGGGGGCGAAGAAAAATGCGCCCCGTTTTGCGTGGCAAGTCTCTGCTACAATGATCAAAAGACACGGCGAGGGGGCGACGGCATGAGAAGGCTCTGGGTGCGTCCGGCGGTGCAGGGGGCTTTCCTCCTCTTCCTGTCCTGGGTGGGGTTTCGGCACCAGCAGCTGGGGGGCGGTCCCGGCGGGGCTCCCCCCGTGGACGCCCTGTGTCCCCTGGGGGGACTGGAGGGGCTGCACCGTCTCCTGACGCAGGGGGAATGGCTGAGGCGTCTGGCCCCCAGCTCCCTGATCCTCCTGGGGGCGGTGGTTCTGGGGACGCTGCTCTTCGGCCGGGTCTTCTGCGGCTGGATCTGTCCCCTGGGTACCCTGGGGGAAGGGATGGCCGCCCTGGGGCGTCGCCTGGGGATCCGCCCCCTTCGGGTCCCCCCGGGGGTGGACCGGCCCCTTCGGTGGCTCAAGGGGGCGGTGCTGGTGGGGATCACCCTGTGGGCCTGGCGGGCGGGCACCCTGGCCTGGAGGGACTATGACCCCTGGGTGGCCTGGATGCACCTGTCCGCCGGTTGGGAGGAGGTGGGGGAGCGCCCCTGGGCCTACGTCGTCCTGGCGGGGGCGGTGCTTTTAGCTTCCCTGTGGATCGAGCGGTTCTGGTGCCGCTACCTCTGTCCTCTGGGGGCCCTGTTGGCTCCCCTCCAGCGTCTGGCCTGGTGGAAGGTGGTGCGGGTCCCGGATCGGTGCATCCGCTGCGGGGCCTGCGACCGGGCTTGCCCGGTGGGCTTAGAGCCCCTGGGGACGGAGCGGGTTCGCTCCGGGGAGTGTCTGGCCTGCGGGCGCTGCGTCTGCGCCTGCCCCGCCCCGGGGGCCCTGGCCTTCACGGGGGTGCAGGGACGGACCCTCTCCCCTCTTCGACTGGGGCTCGCGGGGGTGGGGCTCTTTCTGCTGGTCTGGGCGGGGGCCCGGGCCACGGGGATCTGGGCCACCTTCGCGCCGCCCCGGCAGGAGAGCGTCCAGACCTCCCCGGGGGAGGGGATCTACGGCTGGATGACCCTGGAGGAGGTGTCCCGGACCCTGGGAATCCCTGCGGAACGGCTGATCCTCCTGGGGGGACTGGATCCCGGGGTCTCCCGGGACGTGCCCCTGAAGAAGCTCCCCGGGGTGGACGACGAGGCCTTTCGGGCCCGGGTGGCGGCGGCCCTTGCGGGGGCCCCCGAAGGGGACCGGAAAAGCCCCCCGCCGAACCCCGACGAGGTGCGGGGCAGCCAGACCCTGCGGGAGGTGGCGGTCCTCTTCGGGGTGGAGGAGGCGGCGCTGCTGGAGGAGGCGGGCTGGCCCCGCACGGTGTCGCCGGACCGGCCCCTCAAGGAGTCCGCGGCGGCCCTGGGCTCCGATGTCCAGGCGCTTCGGGACGCCCTGAAGAGGCTGACGGAGGGGGTCCCCTGAGGCGGCTGGACGGGGCGGCGGTGCACGACGTAACATGACGGGGTTTGCATCCAGGAAGGCGGGAGGCCGGGCATGGGAAAGATCGGGGTGCAGCACCTCAAGGAAGGCATGGTCCTGGCTGCGGACCTTCTGGCCCCCAACGGGAGGTTCATCCTTCCCCGGGGAGCGGTCCTGAAGGAGGGCCAGTTTCCCACTCTCAAGGCCTGGGGGGTGGTGGAGGCGGACGTGGAGATCCCCGGGGAGGCGGGGGAGGGAGGGGAGCCCGAGGGGCTGCCCCGCTCCCTGCTGGAGCGCTCCCGGGGGCTGGTGGACCGTTACTTCCCCGCCTCTCGGCGCACCGGGCTTCCCATGGAGGAACTCTACCGCATCTGCGTGCGCCGCACCGCGGAGCGCATGGCCCAGGGGCTTCCCCTGCCCGGGGAGGAGGAGGGGCTGGTGGACCCGGAGTTCCGGGGGGCCGCCCTGCCCCGAAGCAAGGGAGGGGAGCTTTCCCCCCGGGACCTGGTGCAGAACGACCGCTTCCTGGCCTCCTTCCCGGACGTGTACTTTCGCATCACCGAGGTGTTGAACTCCCCCACCAGCTCCGTGGCCCACATCTCCGAGGTGGTGAGCAAGGACCCCAGCCTCTCCGCCAAGCTGCTGAAGCTGGTGAACAGCTCCTTCTACGGCTTTGCCTCCCGCATCGATTCCGTCTCCCGGGCGGTGGTGCTCATCGGAGGCAACGAGCTGTCCACCCTGGCCCTGGGGATCTCCCTGCTCGCCGCCTTCAAGGACGTGCCGGAGGCCTACGTCACCATGCGCTCCTTCTGGATGCACTCCGTGTCCTGCGGGGTCTTCGCCCGGCTCCTGTCCACCCGTCGGGACGCCTCCAAGGAGGAGCACTTCTTCCTGGCGGGGCTGCTCCACGACCTGGGACGGTTGATCCTCTACCGGAGGGTCCCCTTCAGCATGGCCCAGGCCCTCCAGGAGGCGATCCGGCGAGGGGTGGGGGTGCACCAGGCGGAGCGGGAGCTTCTGGGGTTCGACCACGCTTCGGTGGGGTACCAGCTCCTGAAAGACTGGAAGATCCCCCCCTCCCTGGCGGAGGCGGTGCGCTTCCACCACCAGCCCGGGGCGGCTTCGGACCCCTACGAGCCCGGGGTGCTCCACGTGGCGGACCTTCTGGCCCTGGGGTGTCGCTTCGGCTCCAGCGGCAGCTTCGTGATCCCGGAGCTGGACCTGGATTCCTGGGACCTCCTGGGGCTTTCCCCCAACGCCCTGGATTCCCTGATTCTCCAGGCGGAGCGGCAGATCCGGGAAGTCTCCGGCATGTTCTTCGGCTAGGAGGGATGGGGATGGACGACCACCAGAAGATCCGCTTCCTGGAGGAACGCCTGGCCCAGGCGAACCGGGAGAGGATGGAGGCCATCACCGCCCTGGAAATGGCCCTGGACCTGCACCGCTACCTGCCCACCCTGGACGAGGGCACGAACGCCGAATCCCTCCTGGAGGAGGCCTCTCCCCGCATCCGGGCTGTGCTTCCCTTCCGGGCCTTCGCCTTCTACCTGGTGGGGGAGGGGTTCCCCAGCTTCGACCGGATCTACTGCGACCCCGTCTCCTGGTCCGCCTTCGTGGAGCGGGAAAAGACCCTGTTGGTGGAGGACGGTTCCTTCTCCTGGGCCATCGACCGGCGCAAGGTGGTGGCCGTCACCTCCTCCGGCCGGGAAGAGAAGATCCTCCTCCACGTGCTGGCCACGCCGAGCCGGGTGTTGGGCATGTTCCTGGGGGTGCTGGACCCCAAGACGGAGATTCCCGACGTGTCCCTTATCTTCCTTTCCGTGGTGCTCAACTCCGTGGCCTCCCTGATCCAGAACCTCCAGCTCTTCCGGCTGGTCCAGGGGCTCAACGGGGAGCTGGTGGAGCGGGTCTTCGCCCTGGAGCGGTCCGGCCGGAACCTCCAGAAGGAGCGGAGGGAGCTGCAGGGCAAGGCCCAGGCGGCGGAGGAGGACCGGGACCACGCCAACCGGACCCTGCTGCAGGAGATGGCCCAGCGCCGACGGATGGAGGAGGTCCTCCGCAGCCAGGAGGAGCAGATCCGGGCGCTCTTCGAGTCCTCCCCCGATTCCATCGTGGTCCTGGGGCGGGACGGGACGTGTCTGTACGCCAACGGGGCCTTCCTGGAACGCACCGGTTCCTCGGAGGAGCGGGTGCGGGGTCAGGGTCTGGAGGAACTGCTCTCGGAGACTCCGGACCAGGTCCCCTTCTGGCGGGAGGCCCTGGACGAGGTCTTCGCCTCCGGCCGGACCGTCCGAAGGGAGACCCGGATGGTCTTCCACGGGCGGGCGGTGTGCCTGGAGTCCACCCTGTCCCCCATCCGGGGGAAGGGGGACGAGGTGTGCGCCGTGGGGGTCATCTGGAGAGACGTGACGGAGCGCCGCCTGGCGGAGGAGCGGATCCGGTTCCTGAGCTACCACGACCCCCTCACGGGGCTGTACAACCGCCGCTATTTCGAGGAGGAGCTGGTCCGGGTGGACACCCCCCGGCAGCTTCCCATGAGCCTGCTCATCGGGGACGTGGACGGGCTCAAGCTCACCAACGATGCCTTTGGCCACCAGGAGGGGGACAGGCTTCTGGTGGACGCGGCGGAGCGCATCCGCAAGGTCCTTCGGGGGGAGGACATCCTGGCCCGCTGGGGAGGGGACGAGTTCGTGGTGGTGCTGCCCCGCACCGACGCCGCCACCGCCCGGGCCGTGGCGGAGCGGATCTCCCGGTACGACGAGGCCCGGATCCCCATCCCCTGCCGCATCACCTTCGGGGCGGCCACCAAGGATCGGGAGGACCAGGACCTGGGGCAGGTGCTCCGGGAGGCGGAGGACCGAATGTACGCCCGCAAGCTCCTGGAGCGGGAGGGGGTGCGGCGGCAGATTCTGTCCGCCCTCATGGACCGGCTGCGCCGCAGCACCTTCGAGAGCGAGGCCCACACGGAAGGGGTGGGGGGAGCGGCGCGGCGGGTGGGAGAGCTGCTTCGCCTTCCCCAGGAGGAGATGCGCTGGCTGGAGCTGTTGTGCTGCTACCACGACGTGGGGATGATCGACCTGCCCGAGGCGGTGCTGCGCAAGCCCGGTCCCCTGGACACGGGGGAGTGGGAGATGGTGCGCAAGCATCCGGAGCTGGGGTACCGCATCGCCCTGTCCTCTTCCTCCGACCTGGCTCCGGTGGCGGAGACGATCCTGTGCCACCACGAGCGCTTCGACGGCACCGGCTACCCCCAGGGGCGCAGGGGGGAGGAGATCCCCCTGCTGTCCCGGATCCTGGCCATCGCGGATTCCTACGAGGTGCTCACCTCCGGGCGCCCCTACCGCCCCGCCCTGTCCCCCCGGAAGGCCCGGGAGGAGATCCTCCGGGGGGCCGGGTCCCGCTACGACCCGGAGCTGGTGCGCCTCTTCCTGTCCGAGCCCTGAAGGATCACTTCCTCCAACAGGCGGGGTGGAGCAGCACCGCCACGGTGAACAGCTCCAGCCTCCCCATGAGCATGGCGAGGCTGTAGATCCACTTGGCCCCGCCGGGAAGGGCCGCGTAGTTTTCCGCAGGCCCCACGTTGCCCAGCCCCGGACCGATGTTCCCCAGGGTGGCGGCGGCTCCCGAGAGGGCGGTGAGGATGTCCACCCCCAGGGCGCAGACCCCCAGGGTGCAGAGGGCGAGGGCGCCTATGTACAGGGAGAAGAAGGCCCCGATGGCGCTCACCAGCCGGGGAGGCAGGGCCTGGTGTCCCAGGCGGATGGGTACCACCGCCCGGGGGTGGAGCAGGAGGAACAGCTCGTGCCCCACGTGACGGCACAGCACCAGGAGCCGCACGTTCTTCATGGCCCCCCCGGTGGACCCGGCGCAGCCCCCCACGAACATCAGGAGCAGCAGGAGGAACTGGGCCGCGTAGGGCCAGTTCTCGTAGTTCGCCGTGGCGAACCCCGTGGTGGTGAGGATGCTCACCACCTGAAACGCCGCCGCCCGGACCCGCTCCTCCAGGTGGGGGTAGAGCCCCCCCCCGGCCAGGAAGGACACCGTGAGGACCACGCAACCCAGGGTGATGAGGGCGTAGAACCGGAACTCCGGGTCCTTCAGAAAGGCCCCGGGGTGTCCCGTGAGGGCCAGGTAGTGGAGGGTGAAGTTGGCTCCCGCCAGGAACATGAAGAGGATGATGACCCACTGGAGGTAGGGGCTGGAGAAGTGCCCCACGCTGGAGTTGTAGGTGGAGAACCCCCCGGTGGCCATGGTGCCGAACATGTGGGTCAGGGCGTCGAAGAGGTTCATCCCCCCCGCCATCATCAGGGCGGTCTGGGCCAGGGAGAGGAACACGTAGACCCCCCACAGAAGCAGGGCTGTCTGCTGCACCCGGGGGGTGAGCTTCTCCGGCACCGGCCCGGGGACCTCCGCCCGGAAGAGCTGTCCCCCCCCCATGCCCAGCACCGGCATCACCGCCAGGGTGAGCACGATGATCCCCATCCCCCCCAGCCAGTGGGTGAGGCTGCGCCAGAAGAGGAGGCCCCGGGGGACGACCTCGATGTCCGTCAGCACCGAAGAACCGGTGGTGGTGAAGCCCGACATGGTCTCGAAGAAGGCGTCGGTGTAGGTGGGGACGGCGTGGGCGAACCAGAAGGGCAGGGCCCCCACGGCGGAGGCGGCGATCCAGGAGAGGGTCACTGCGGCGAAGGCCTCCCGCAGCCCCATGTCCGAGGATTGCCCCCGGCGTCCCAGGAAGAACAGGGCCCCGGAGGCGGCGAACCCGCTCATCATGGACAGGGCCAGGGCGTCCCGGTCCGACGTGTGGTCCCAGAGGGCCCAGCCCAGGGGCCAGAGCATCCACAGGGTCACCACCCCCGTGAGCAGCCCCAAAAACTTGGCGACCACGGGAAACCTCACGCCTCCTCCACCCCCAGGATCCGCACCGCGTCGGGCATGTCGTGGGTGGCGGCGAAGAGCACCGCCCGGTCCCCCGCCTGGAGGAGGGTGGCTCCCGTGGGGATGAAGGCCTCCTCCCCCCGGATGACGATCCCCAGCAGCACCCCCTGCGGCAGGGGGAGGTCCTGCAGGGAGACCCCCACGGCGGGGCTCGTCTCCGGCAGGGTGACCTCCAGGGTCTCCGCGCCGATCTGGTCCAGCACCGCCAGGACCTTGGAGCCCGCAGGATAGCGCACGTTGCGGATGATGCCCTCCGAGAGGGCCAGGTTGCGGTTCACCACCGCGTCCAGGGGAAGCCGGTCCGCCATCTTCAGGTAGGAGTGGCGCTTCACCACGGCGATGCTCTTGGCGGCCCCCAGGTGTTTGCCCAGCACTGCCAGGAGGAGGTTCTTCTCGTCCTCTCCCGTGGCTGCCACGAAGCCGTCCGCGTCCTCGATGCCTTCGTGACGCAGCAGGTCCTCGTCCGCCCCGTCCCCCCAGAGCACCGTGGTGCGCTCCAGCTCCTGGGACAGGCGTTTGCACTTTCCCCGGTCCTGGTCCAGGAGGCGCACGTCCACCCCCCCGCGGTGTTCCAGCAGCCGGGCCACCTGGAAGCCCACCTTGCCGCCCCCCACCAGGAACACCCGGCGCAGCTTGCGGCGGCGGCGGGGCTGGAAGATCTGCTCCAGTTCCTCCACCTGGTCCCGGTAGCACACGGAGTAGCACAGGTCCCCCTCCCGGAGGGAGTCCCCCGCCCGAGGGACGAAGCCCTTACCCTCCCGATCAATGAAGGCCACCAGGGTGATGAGGTTGGGGTACATGCGCCGGAGGGCGTGGAGGGGCACCTCGCAGGCCGGGGAGTCCGGGGCGATGCGGAACACGTAGAGTCCCGCCTTCCCCGCCAGCAGCTCCGTGGCGTGCACCGCCGAACGGATCTGGAGCAGTTCCTCCACCTCCCGGGCCACGGAGCGCTCCGGGGAGATCATCAGGTCGATCCCCAGGTCCTTCGCCCAGGTGCCCGTGTCGGTGAACTCCAGCCCCACCGCCCGGGCGATGACCTTGTGGATCCCCATCCGCCGGGCCACCCAGCACGCCAGGATGTTCACCTCGTCCCGGTTGGTGCAGGCGATGAGCAGGTCCACCCCCGAATCGGGGTGCACCCCCGCCCGTTCGAGAACCTGGGGGCGGGCCCCGTTGCCCCGGACCAGCATCACGTCCAGCTCCTGCTCCGCCTTGTAGGCCCGATCCTCGTCTTCCTCCACCACCACCAGATCGTGCCCGTCCTGGGACAGGCTCTTCGCCACGCTGAAGCCCACTTCTCCTGCGCCCACCAACACGATCTTCAAGAGGGGTCACTCCCCGACTCGTGAAATCATCCAGGCAGGGAGGGCGCTTTCGCTCCCTCCCCACCGGGCTTATCCTATCATCTGGCGGGCAAACGGGCGCCTCGCAGGGAATCCGATGAGAGCAGGGGGCAGGACCGCAAGGGGAGAAGGACCCTCCGCTCCGCCTCTTTTGGGGGCGCCGAGCCGTGCCGCGGCGGATCCCCCCGTTCCCGCCCTCCCTTCGGAGCTTCGACCCTTCCGGGAACACCTGCACCGAAGCGCCCGCTTCCGGCGGATGGATCGCCGGGGGGGTGCTTTCGTTTCTCCTGTTGTTTCGGGTGGCACGGATCCCCGTCCCCGCCTCCTTCTCCTGCCTGGCGCGCTGCTTCGGGCGTCCCCGCCCCGGGTGCTGCTTTGCGACAACCCTTTTGTTCCCGGGCCTACCCCGAATCTCCTGGTCCCGGGCTCCCCTAGTCCCCTCCTCGTTCCCTTCGGCCCTCCCCCGGTAGGGGGCGGCGGAGTCGGTGGAATTTTCTCGCAGCAAATGCCCTCCTTGTTTTTTCAAGCCCCTTGACGTTCCCTGGAGTTTCTACTAGCCTGGGATGCATCTTGGGATCCCAAAATGGACTCATTGAAGAGAGGGGGAGGCGGTCATGCCGCGAAGCCGGGCCGAAGAGGACGCCCGTTCGGAAATCATCCGGCTGGTGATGCACCGGACCCTTTCTCCCGGGGAACGGGTGGTGGAGCAGGCCCTGGCGGAGCAGATGGAACTCAGCCGGACCCCGGTGCGCAACGCCCTTCGGGAGCTGATCGCAGAGGGTTTTTTGGAGCGCCTGGACCCCAAGGGTGCCCGGGTCCCGGTGCTCTCTCCGGAGGACATGAAGCGTCTCTTCCAGGCCCGGGGCGAGGCGGAGGGGCTGGCTGCCCGGGAGGCGGCGGAGGCGATCACGGAGGAGGAGCTGGAACGTCTTCGCGTGCTCTTCGCCCGGGAGGAGGCGGTCTACCGGAGCTGGAGCATCGACGGGTTCACGGAGGTGAACTGTGCCTTCCATCGGGGCGTTGCCGAGGGGAGCCACAGTCCCTATCTGGTCCGGTTCGTCCAACAATGTTTTTGGCGTTCCCAGGTGTACGTCTTCTTCTTCGACCAGTTCTACTTGGGGTATCGGGAGTACGAGGGGACCCGGGTTCCTCCCGGATACGACTTCAGCCACGAGGCCCACCGGGGAGTCCTGGAGGCCCTGGCGGACCGGGATGCTCCCCGGGCCCGGCGTCTGATGGAGGGGCACGTGCGGGAGACCTACGAGGCCCTGTTGCGGCGGGAGTGAGGAAGGAGGAGGGCATGGTGCGTCGAGTGCTGGTCCTGGGGGCGGGGCGCGTGGCGGGTCCCTGCATCGCCCATCTGGCGAAGCGGGAGGACGTGGAGGTCCATGCGGCGGATCGGGACCCTTCCAGGTTGGAGGCGCTTCGGTTTCCCCGGGTGGTCCCCCGGCTCTGCGGGGATCTGTCGGACCCGGGTTCCCTGGTGCGGGAGCTTCGGCCGGAGGTGGTGGTGAACCTCCTGCCCGCCCCCACCATGGCCTCCGTGGCCCATGCCTGCCTGGAGGCTCGAGCCCACATGGTGAACGCCTCCTACATCAAGGACCCTCTGTCGCGCCTGGATGGGGCCGTCCGGGAGGCGGGGCTGCTCTTCCTGTGCGAGATGGGCCTCGATCCGGGGATCGACCACATGGCCGCCTGCCGGACCGTGGGGGAGATCCACCGGCGGGGGGGCAAGGTGGCGGCGTTCTGGTCCGCCTGCGGGGCCCTGCCGGATCGGTCCTCCGACACGAACCCCCTGGGTTACAAGCTCTCCTGGTCCCCCCGGGACCTGCTGGGGGTATGCCGCCGGGAGGCCCGTTTTCTGCGGGACGGGAAGGAGACGGTGCTTCCGGGGGGAGAGCCCTTCCGACACGCCACCCTGGTAGAGGTGGAGGGGCTCGGGTGGTTCGAGGAGTACGCCAACGCCGATTCCCTGCCCTACCGGGAGCGCTACGGCATCCCGGAGGTGCGGGACCTCTACCGCTGTACCCTCCGGTACCCCGGATGGAGCGAGCTGGTCCGCTATCTGCTGGATCTGGGGTGGTTTGAGGAGGGCGAGCGGGATCTGCGGGGCCGTTCCCTCTGGGACCTGACGGCGGAGAGGGTCGGCGACGCGCCCCAGGAAGGGCGAAAAGGGGCGGCGGCCCGGCGCCTGGGTTGCCCCGTCTGGGCTGCCGCCTTGGCGGTCCTGGAGTGGCTGGGAGTCTTCTCCGACGCCCCCTGTCCCCTGGAGCGGGGGAGCCTTCGGGACGTTCTGGAGCGGGTTTTCCTGGAAAAGCTGTCCTTCCTCCCGGGAGAGCAGGACCTGGTAGTGCTCCAGCACCGTTTCGCGGTGGAGTACCCCGACGGCCGAAAGCCGGAGACCTGGGTCTCCACCCTGGTGGATCGGGGGACGGAGGGGGAGGAGACCTCCATCGCCCGAACCACCGGACTTCCCGCCGCCATGGGGACGGAACTCATCCTGGAGGGGCTTGCCCTCCGGGGGGTGCACGCCCCCGTGGCCCCGGAGGTGTTCGTTCCGGCCCTGGAGCTTCTGGCGGCTCGGGGGCTTCGGTTTCTGGAGACGGTGCTTCCGGGGCGCAAGGTCCCGGGAAGATGACCCCACGGGAGGGATGAGGCGTCGCGGAGTCGCCAAGGGAAGGTCCGGGCAGGGGGACGCCCCGGCCCGGACGGCAGGCGGTTCTCCCGGGACCCGGTTTCGGGGGAGCTTGCGGGGAAGGCCGATCCGACGGGACAGAGGGAACCGGCCGCAGAAGGATCCGAAGACGCGCATCCCGGTGAGCCCGGGTCCCGCTTTCGGGAACAGAGAAGACAGAGGGGGGTTTTCCATGAGGAGGTTCGGTTGGTTGTGGGCGTGGCTTCTGGTGGGGATGACCGCGGGGGCCGCCTGGGCGGCGGATCCCATCGTCCTCGGGAAACTGGCGGCCCTCACGGGATCCGGGGCCACCTGGGGGGAACACTACCAGAACATCTCCATCCTGGCGGTGGAGGAGATCAACGCCAAGGGCGGCCTGTTGGGGCGTCCGGTGGAGCTGGTGATCTACGACACCAAGGGACGCCCCGAGGACACGGTGAACGCGGCGCGGCGGATGATCGAGAAGGACAAGGTGGTGGCCATCGCGGGGACCAACTACAGCGGCCTGCAGATCGCCATCCGTCCCCTGAGCGAGCGGGCCCAGGTGCCCATTCTGGCCACCTCCGCCACGAACCCCGCGGTGACCGTGGACGCCAAGACGGGCAAACCCTACCCGTACTCCTTCCGGATCTGCTTCACCGATCCCTACCAGGGGACCATCATGGCGGAGTTCGCCTACAGGAAGCTGAAGCTCGCCAAGGCGGCGATCTTCCACGACGTGGGGAGCGACTACGCCGAGGGGATGAAGCAGTTCTTCGTGGAGCGGTACGCCAAGCTGGGGGGCAAGGTGGCGGGAACCTACGGCTACCGGGACGGGGACGTGGACTTCCGGGCCCAGATCACCAACGCCAAGGTCTCCGGGGCCCAGGTGGTCATCCTCCCGGGGCTGTACAAGGAGATGGCCCTCATCATCAAGCAGGCCGCGGAGATGGGCTGGAACCCCGTCTTCATCGGCGGGGACGGCTACAGCCCCGCCATGTACGAGATCGCCGGGAAGGCCATGGAGAACACCTACTGGGTGACCCACATCGCCTTCGACGATCCGGTCCTCAAGCCCCTCATCGCCAAGTACACCAAGCGGTTCGGCAAGCCTCCGGTGGAGATCGTCTCCATTACCCTGGGGTACGACGCCATGTACGCCCTCTTCGACGCCATCCGCCGGGCGGGCACCACCGACGGGGCGGCGGTGGCCAAGGCCTTATCCCAGACCAAGGGGCTCCAGCTGGTGGACTTCAAGCTCACCATGGACCCGAAGACCCACGATCCCTTCAACAAGCCCGCGGCCATCCTGAAGATCGTGGACGGCAAGGAGACCCTCTTCGAGAAGGTGACTCCGGGGGACTAGTTCCCGGGGAAAGGAGCTGGACCATGACAGAAGAAAGAGGTTCCGCGGGGACGGACGTGGTGCACCCCGAGGCGTGGTGGAAGGACCTTCCCCGGAAGGCCTACGGGGAGCTGGAGAAGGTGGGGACCTTCCAGGGGTGGTTCGAAGTCTACCGGGTGGCCCCGTGCGTCTTCGCCCTCTACGAGGACGGGCAGTTCGAGGAGACCCTGAGCTACCTGATCCTGGGCAAGGAACGGGCGGTCCTGCTGGACACGGGGGACGGCATCGGGGACATCCGGGCCCTGACGGAGGAGCTGACGGACCTGCCCGTCTCGGTGGTGAACACCCACCACCACATCGACCACGTGGCCCAGAACTACCGGTTCGACGACGTGGCCCTCTTCGACGATCCCTACGCCCGAAGGGCCGCAGAGAAGGGGTTTTCCCACGAAGAGGCGGCGGAACTGATCCGGGAGGGGCTGGTGCGCAAACCCTTCCCTGCGGGATTCGACCCGGCGACCTACCACATGCCTCCCTTCCGGGTCACCCGGTGGCTGCACCAGGGGGACGAGATCGACCTGGGGGGGCGGGTCCTGGAGGTGATCCATACCCCCGGGCATTCCAGCGATTCCATCTGTCTCCTGGATCGGGGGGCACGGCTGCTCTGGACGGGGGACCTCTTCTACACCGGGTCGGTGTATACCTACCTGCCCGGGGGAAACCTGGACCAGTTCGTGGAGAGCTACGAGAAGATCCTGGGGCGGTGGGACGAATACGACCGGCTTCTGCCCAGCCACAACGAGCCCTGGGTGGAAAAGGAGCTGCTCCGAGAGGCCCACGGGCTGGCGGTGCAGGTGCGTTCGGGAGGGGGGATCCCCCAGGTGGGGGCAGGGGGGGTGCGGAAGTACCAGGGAAGCCGCTTTGCCCTCATCGTGGGACCTGAGAACGCTCCCTAGACGTCTCGGGGACGAGGCGAAGGCACAGGAAGAAGGCGGGGTCCCGATCTCGGGGCCCCGCCTCGTTACCGGTCAGGAGAGTCACTCCGCGAAGGGGTTGGCCGTCTCGTAGCGGTTGCGTCCCCGGGACTTGGCCTGGTAGAGGGCCAGGTCCGCCCGGCGCATGAGGTCCAGGGTGCCGGTGCCGTGCTCCGGGAAGAGGGCGATCCCGAGGCTTGCGGTGACGGACACGGCGGTGTCCTCCAGGACGAAGGGGGCACGGAAGGCCTCCAGGATGCGCCCTGCCGCCCGCTCCGCGTCCTCCGGCCTGCCGAGGCCGGGGAGGAGGAAGGTGAACTCGTCTCCCCCCATGCGGGCCACCGTGTCCTGGGCCCGAAGGGTCTCCTTGAGGCGAAGGGCCACCTCCGCCAGGATCCGGTCCCCCACCAGATGCCCCAGATGGTCGTTGATCTCCTTGAAGTGGTCCAGATCCATGAAGAGTACCCCCAAGCGTTCCCCGGTCCGCTCCGCCCGGGCCAGGGCCTGGTCGAGGCGGTCCAGGAAGAGGGGGCGGTTGGGCAGCCCCGTGAGGGCGTCGTGGGTGGCCTGGTGGGCGATGGTCTCCTCGTGGTTCCGTCGGTCCGTGATGTCCTGGAGGGAGCCGGCGATGCGCAAGGGACGTCCCGCAGTGTCGAAGAGTCCCTGCCCCCGGGCCAGGACCCAGAACACCTTCCCGTCCTTGCGGACCATGCGGTGTTCCACCCGGTAGTCCTCCCGCCGGTGGTTGAAGTAGTCCGAAAGGGTCCGGGCCACCAGGGGCAGATCCTCGGGGTGTATCCGGTCGAGGCAGGAACGGGGGACGTCTTCCAGCTCCTCGGGGGCGTAGCCCAGCATGGCCTTGAACCGATGGGAGAAGAAGGCCTTCCGGTTCGGGATGTCCCAGTCCCAGATTCCCTCGTCGGTCCCCTGGATGGCCAGCTGCCAGCGCTCCTCGCTCTCCCGGAGACGGTGTTCCGTCTCCTTCAGTTCCGTGATGTCCGAGTTGGTTCCCACCATGCGCAGGGGGTTTCCCTCCTCGTCCCGTCCCACCACCAACCCCCGGCCCAGGATCCACCGCCAGGAGCCGTCCTTGTGGCGGGCCCGGAAGGTGACGCGGTGCTGGGATTCCCCCGTGACCAGGCGTTCGGCGATGGTCCGGAGGACCTCCTCCCGGTCCTCCGGGTGGAGCAGGGCCTTCCAGGCTTCGCTGGTGCCGGGGAACTCCCCGGGCTCGTAGCCCAGCATGGTGTAGTACCGGGGGCTGAAGTAGGTTTCTCCGGTGACGAGGTCCCAGTCCCACAGGCCGTCCTGGGCTCCCTCCAGGGCGAACTGGAGTCGCTGCCGGCTGCTCTCCAGTTCCGATCCCAGGGCGCGGAGTTCCGTGACGTCCTGCAGGGTGCCGAAGAGGCGGGTCACCCTCCCCGTAGGGTCCTCCAGGGCCTCGCCGATCGCCCGGACCACCCGGTCGCTTCCGTCGGGCAGGCGGATGGGGTGCTCGAAGTGGAAGGATCCGCCCCGAAGGGGCAGAGTCTCCTCGTGCTTTCGAAGGGTTGCCACGTCCTGGGGGGCCATCCGGGTGCACAGGGTTTCCTCCCCCGCAGGGGCCTCCGGGGGCAGGTCCAGGAGGCGGCGGATGCCCCGGGACCACCGGGTCTGGCGAAAGGGCGGATCCAGGGACCAGGTTCCCAGGCGCACCTGGGCCTCCGCGCGGTCCGCGTCCTCCAGGAGAGCTTCGATCCGCTTCTGGCCCTTCTGGGCCCGGTCGGACCGGAACCAGAGGAACCCCGCCAGTCCCAGGGCCGAGAGCGAGAGAGCCAGGCGGAGGGACGCGACCCTTTCCGAAGACCCGGCGGTGGGGGCCCAGCCTTCCCGTGCCCCGATCTCCAGCAGGACCTCCAGGGCCAGGGAGGCGGTCAGGGCGAGGAAGCAGAGGCGGCGCTTCAAGCGGGGGCCCTCAGTCCCCGGCCCTGCGGGCCAGGGGGGCCCAAGTCCCCTCGCAGGCTCGTCGCAGGTCCTCCGGAGCCAGGTAGACCTGGATGCCCCGCAGCCCCGCGCTGACGGAGATGAAGGGAAAGGCGCGGGCGCTTTCGTCCAGGAAGACGGGGTACTTCTTCTTCATCCCCAGGGGGGAGCAGCCGCCCCGGAGGTAGCCCGTGAGGGGCTGCACCTCCTTCAGGGGGACCAGGTCCACCTTCTTGTTCCCGGAGACCGAGGCCAGGGCCTTGGGGTCCAGCTCCCCGCCCCCGGGGAGCACCGCCACGATCACCCCGGTGCGGTCCCCCCGGGCCACCAGGGTCTTGAACACCTGGTTCAGGGGCAGTCCCACCTCCCGGGCCACGTGCTCCGCCGAGAGGTCCGATTCGTCCACGGGGTATTCCTGGAGGGTGTGGGGGATCTTGAGCCCCTCCAGGAGGCGGGCGGCGTTGGTCTTCTTCATCTTTCCCAGGTCTCCCGGTGGATGCGGGAGGGGTCCGGTTCCTCCGGGTGGGGGGCTTTGGTCTCCTCCGGCCAGCCCAGGGCCACCAGCGCAAAGGGGATCACCGTCTGGGGCAGGTGCGCCCAGCGGCGGCAGCCCTCTATGAGGGATTCCTTGGGGTAGACCCCCAGCCAGCAGGAGCCGATGCCCCGGGCCGTGGCCGCCACCAGGAGGTTCTCCGTGGCCGCCGCCAGGTCCTGGGGGAGGAAGTCGTCGTCCTTGGAGGCGGGTTCGCCGCACACCAGCACCGCCGCGGCGGCGGTGCGCATCATGCTGGAATAGGGATGGAAGGCGGGAATCTCCTCCAGCCGGTCCTTCCGGGTGGAGACCACGAAGTGCCAGGGCCGCTGGTTGTGCGCCGAGGGGGCCGCCAAGGCCGCCGCCAGGAGGGCGCTCAGGTCCTCTTCCTCCAGGGGGCGAGGGGCGAATCGTCGGATGCTTCGGCGGGCCAGGATGGGGTTCATGACAGCACCTCCGAGGGTCGATATAGTGGATGTCGGGATTATACCGCTCTTTCGGGGTGTGGCGGCGCCACAATGCACGGAGAAAGGGGGGCGAGGCATGACCGGTTCTCAAGACGCTTCGGCTGTACCCCCTGCCCCGAATCCCGGCTTCAAGGGGTCGGCGGAGGGAGGAGCCGTTTGCCTGGAAAACCTGCAGTCCCTGCTTCACGTCGCCTCGGATCTGCTCTTCGTCCTGGACGGGGAGGGGCGGATCCTGGAGGTGGGTCGCCAGGCCCACCAGTCCTTGGACTTTCCCCGGGAGGAGCTTCTGGGGCGTCCCTTCGCGGACTTCATCGTCCCCCCGCGCCGGGAGGAGTTTCGCGTGGCCCTGGGGGAAGACCCGCTTCTGCCTATGAACCGGTTCCCCCTGGTGTCCCGAGACGGGGCCCCCCTGGAGATGGAGCTTCACCTTTCCCGGGGAAGCTGGGACGGGAAGCAGGCCCTCTTCGTGGCCGCCCGGGACCTGCGGGAGCGCCTTCGGGCGGAGGCCCAGGCGAACCTGTACATCCGGGAGATCGAGCGGACCAACCGGGAGCTGGCGGCGGCCCACGCCCGGATCGACGCGGACATGGCCAAGGCGGCGCGGCTCCACGGCAAGCTTCTTCCCCAAAGCCATCCCCCCTTCCCCGGTCTGGACCTGTGGGCCTTCTACCAGCCCGCGGAGCGTCTGGGGGGGGACTTCTACCAGATCCTGCCCTTCCGGAACCAGCTGTTGGTGTACGTGGTGGACGTGAGCGGTCACGGCCTGGACGGGGCGCTGCTGTCCCTGTTCGTGCGGGAGTGGGTCCTGGCCTACCTGGAGCGGTTGGGTCCGGAGGACCGGCCCCTGGAGCCGGAGGCCCTGGTGGGGTTCGTGGCGGAGCAGTTCGCCCGGGAGCCCCTGCCGGAGGAGTACTTCCTGTGTCTCCAGGTGCTGGCCGTGGACCTAACCCGGGGGGTGGCGCGCCTGGCCAACGCGGGCAGCCACGTGCGGCCCCTCTGGAGCGGTCCCGGCAGGCGTGCCCGCTACCTGGACTGCGTCGGGGCGCCGGTGGCGGGTTTGCCCGGGGCCCTGCACCTCCAGGCCCTGCGCGTGGCCTTTTGTCCCGGGGAACGGATCCTGCTGTGCACCGACGGGCTGGTGGAGGAACGGGCGGAGGGAATCTTCTACGGGACGGACCGCCTGCTGCGCCGCTTCGAGGAGACCCTGACCCTTTCCGCCCGCCAGACGGTGGAGGCCATTCTGGTGGACTTCGAGTCCTTTGCGGGGCGCCGCCGGGGGCGGGACGACCTGACGCTTCTCTGCGTGAAGCGGGAAGCCTGAGGGCCGGGCACCTTTCCGCCCGGCCCCCGGAAGACGGCCCCTGGTCCTACCGAGGGGCGAAGACCCGGTCCAGCCGGGTGAGTTCGAAGATCTCCTTCACCATCCCCGTCATGCCCGAAACGGTCACCTGCCCTCCCCCCGCCGCGGCCCGCTTCTGCACGCTGATGAGCACCCCGAGGCCGGCGCTGTCGATGTAGTCCAGCCGGGCGAAGTCGAAGTGGAACAGGATGGCCCCTCCGTCCACCTCCCGCAGCAGCTTTTCCCGCAGCTCCGTGGCCTCTTCCACGTAGAGCTGTCCCTGCAGGGAGATGTCCACCCTCTGTCCGCTGCGTTTCGTCGTGAAGCTCATCGTCCCACCCCCTATGCCTGGAAACGGTCCACCAGGGTTTTCATTTCGTCCGCCATGGCGCTGATCTCCTCGGCGGAGCTGGCCACGTTCTCCATGGCCGCCGAGGTCTGTTCCGTGCTGGCCGCCAGGTTCTCCACGTTGGCGTCCACGTGTTCGATGGTGGTGGCGGTGCGGTTGATGAGGCTCACGATCCGGTCGGACTTGGCCACCTCGTCGCTGGTGGTGACGAGGATGCGTCCGATGTCCTCCACCGTGTGGCGCACCGCCTCCAGGATCTGCTCCAGGGACTCCCCCGCCTCGTGGGTGACCCGGTTGCCCTCCTCTACCTGGGCCCGGCTATCCCTCATGGCCGCCACGGCCTTGGAGGTGCTGGCGGAGACCTTGCCCACCAGCTCCGCCACCTCTCCGGCCCCCTGGTGGGACTGTTCCGCCAGCTTGCGCACCTCTTCCGCCACCACCGCGAAGCCTCGTCCCGCCTCTCCCGCCCGGGCTGCCTCGATGGCCGCGTTCAGGGCCAGGAGGTTCGTCTGGTCCGCCAGGCCCGTGATGGTGTCGCTGATGAGCCCGATGCGCTCGGAGTACTGCCCCAGCTCCTGGATCAGGGCTTCGGTGCGCTCCGTGATGCCTCGGATGTCCTCCATGCGCACCACCGTCTGGGAGACCATATTTCTTCCGTTGTCGGCGGTCTGGAGGGTGACCTTGGAATTTTCCGTGGCGGAGTGCGCCAGGTTCTGGGAGATCTGGAGGAGGGAGGAGAGTTCCAGGAGGACCTGGGCCCCCTCCGCCGCCGCCGCCGAACCGTGTTTGGACTCCTTGGCCAGTTCCTGGTTGCCCTCGGCGATGTCGTTCACCGTGGAGGTGACCTCCTCCCCGGAGGCGGCGGTCTCCTGGGCCGCCGCGGCCAGTTCCTCCGCCGCCGCCTTGATGCGCTTGACGATGTGCTGCAGGTCCTCCGTCATGGCGTCGAACCCCGACCCCAGGACCCCCAGCTCGTCGGTGGCCTGGATGTGCGCCCGCACCTTCAGGTCTCCCTCGGCGATGCGACCGAAGCACGCCACCAGCTGCTTCAGGGGGGTCACGATGCGCTGGCTCGCCCAGAGGCCCACCACCACGCACACCGCCAGGACCCCTATCCCCAGCCCCACCACCAGGGTCAGGAGGCGATTGCGGGTCTGGAGTTCCTCGGTGCGATCCTGTCCGGCCCCCACGATGCCCAGAATCTTCCCGTCGGGGCCCTTGAGGGGGCCGTAGGAGGTCAGGTAGGGGGTTCCCAGGATCATCCGCTGGTCCGTCACGGTCTTGCCTTCCTGGAGCACCGCCTGGGCGGTCTTCGCGTCCAGCTTGGTCTTGGACTGGCTCTGCCCGGCCTGGGTGAGGGAGGTGGTGACCCGCTCGTCCCCCAGGAAGACCGTGGCCACCACGCCGTACTGTTTCGCCGCCTCCTGGGCAAGCCGATCGCTGCCGCTGATGGCGAAGCCCGTGGAGATCGCCCCCACCAGGATTCCTGCGGGGTCCACCAGGGGTGCTCCCGCCCGGGCGGAGAGGAGCACCTCCGTGCCCTGTTCCAGTCCCGCCGCGGGGGTGCCCTTCAGGGCTCCCTGGATGTTGTGCTGCCCCGCGATGGAGTCGCCGAACTTCTCCGGTTCGTGGGTCCGGGCCAGCACCGTGCCGGAGGCGTCCGTCACCGTCAGGAGGTCCAGCTTGGCCTCTTTGGCGATGGGGCCCAGAAACCTCAACAGCCCCTCCCGGTCCTTCGCCGCCGCCAGACGGGACACCTCCGGGTTGGCCGCCAGGAGCACCGCCAGGGACAGGGCCTCGTCGGAGGCCTTTTCCAGGGTGCCCCGGATGCCCCCGGTGGTGCGCTCCACCTTGGCGACGAACTGAGCCGCCAGGAAGGCGTTGAAGAAATGGAAGGTGACGGACAGGGCCGTGACCAGGGCGAAGAGCACCAGCAGGGAGAAGGCGGCGATGAGCTTCAGCTTCAGAGGCCTTCGGACCCGGGCTTCCGGCGTGCGGGAAGCCGTCTCGGGGGGGGGGATGGCAGGGAGTTGCCGGTTTCCGTCTCGATCCTTCATGGCGCACCTCCTCCTGGAATGGGAGCTAGGACTGGGCGTTTCCCTCTGGGGCGATCTTCCGTCGGATCAGCACGAGTTCGTTTCCCCGTTCGTTGTAGCGGACCTGGTCCACCAGGGACCGGATGATCCACAGGCCCCGGCCGGAACTCTCCAGGGGAGCCGGGGGGGTCCCACGATAAAGCAGGGGAGAGGGATCGAACCCCTCTCCCTCGTCCCGGACCACGATCTTCACGCAAGGTTGGTCGCAGATGTCCTCCTCCCCGATCTGGAGGGTCACCGGTCCTCGGGAGGAACGGCCTCCATGGGTCAGGGCGTTGTTGGTCGCTTCGTTGAGAGCCACGAAGAGAGGGGCGGCGATTTCGGGGGCCACCTGTTCCAGGTGCTCCCGTATGGGTTCCCGGAGCAGCGCGAACTCCGCCATGTCCGAGAAGACGTACCTCACGGCAATCCCTCCCCCGGTCCCCCTCGGCTGCAACGAGGCGTCAAGGGACAAAGAAGTCCTTGTGAGTCTTTAGGGCGATAACAGGATAGCGCACACCGCAAGAATTAAGTAGAGGGGAGGATCGAATTTCCCGCAGGGGGATGAAGGCGCTAGAATGCCCCTGCGGGGGAACCCGAGGCAACGGAGGAGGGGAAGGCATGGTTCGCGGCTGCTTTGACGGGGCCTCCCGGGGCAACCCCGGAGAGGCCTGCGCGGGGGCGTTTCTGGAGGACCAGGACGGGAAGGTGCTCTGGGAGTGCTCCCAGTACCTGGGGGTGCGCACCAACAACGAGGCGGAGTACGAGGCGCTGCTGCGGCTTCTGGAGGAGGCGCGGCGGCGGGGGGTGGCGGAGCTGGAGGTCTGCGGGGACAGCCGGCTGGTGGTGTGCCAGGTGAACCGGCAGTGGAAGATCAACCTGCCCCACCTGCGGGAGCTGGCGTCGCGGGCCTGGGAACTCATGGAGGGCATGAAGGTGACCCTGCGGTGGGTGCCCCGGGAGCAGAACGCCCGGGCGGACGCCCTGTCCAACCGGGCCCTGGACGAGCGGAAGCGGGGCTAGGCCGCCTCGGCCTCCCTCCGCAGGAAGGTCTCCCACTCCGTGAGGAGCACCCCCCCGAGGATCAGCAGCCCCCCCAGGACGGCCCGGGGGCTCCAGGGGTCCAGCCCCAGCCACACGGCGATGAGGTAGCCGAAGGGGCTCTCCAGGGACATGATCACCGCCGCGTGGGACTCCGGGGTGAACCTCTGGGCGGTGCACTGCACCAGGAAGGCCACCACCGTCCCCCCCAGGGAGACGAAGAGCAGCTCCCCCCAGGCGACGGCCCCCAGGGCCAGAGAGGGCAGGGGCTCCAGGAGCAGGGCCAGGACGGTGAGAAAGAGGGCCGCGAAGGCCAGGTGCAGGGTGGTGAGGGTGAGGGGGTCGATGCGCCGGGCCAGCCAGCCGATGGCCAAAACCTGGCAGGCGCAGCCCAGGGCCAGGACGGCGTTGTAGAGGTCTCCCGCCACGAAGCGCATCCCCGGGGTGAAGGCCATGATCCCCAGGCCCAGGGAGACCACCAGGGCCCCCCCGAAGGCGAAGAGGCTGGGGCGTCTCCGGTAGAGGAGCCATAGGAGGAAGGGCACCTGCACCACGTAGGTTCCGGAGATGAAGGCCTGTTTCCCCGGGCTGCTGGCCGCCAGGCCCAGGGCGAGGAGGACGAAGACCCCCGTCATGAGGGCTCCCAGGGCCAGGGAACCCCTCCAGGCCTCCCGGTCCGCCTCCCGGACCCGTCGGCGGAAGAGGACCAGCAGGAAGAGGGCGCTCAGGGACAGGCGAAGGGCCACCATCCACAGGGGGGAGAGGACCTCCAGAAGATGGGCGCAGAAGGGAAATCCCGCGCCCCAGACCACCGCCACGAGAAACAGGGACAGGTCCGCCGCCAGGACGGCCCGTCGGGAAGAAGGGTTCATGAAGGGCTCCTTTCCAGAGAAGACATGCAAGTATACCACGTTGAGCCCCCTGAGGGGAGCCGCGAGTCCAAGGAGGAGGCGCAGGGCATGAAACGGATCAGTCTGCTGAACCACGTGTTGGGGCCGGTGATGCGGGGGCCTTCCAGCTCCCACACCGCCGGGTCCTACCACATCGGTCGGATGCTGCGGGACCTGTTCGGGGAGACCCCCCGGGAAGCCCGCTTCTCCTTCGACGTGAAGGGATCCTACGGGGTCTGCTACCATCACCAGGCCAGCGACCGGGCCTTTCTGGCGGGACTGCTGGGCTGGGACCTGCTGGATCGGCGCTTCGCCGAGGCCCTGGACCGGGCGCCGGGGGAGGGGTTGGACGCCTCCTTCGAGGTGGTGCCCCTTCCGGGGGAGGACCTGCACCCCAACGAGGTGGCGTTTCGCCTCCGGGGGCCCGGGGGGGAGCTGTCCGGCCGGGCCCGCTCCGTGGGGGGCGGCATGGTGCGGGTGACGGAGCTGCAGGGGTACCTCGCGGACCTGAACGGGGAGGACCACGTCCTCCTGGCAGCGGGGCCGGAAGGGGCGGTGCGCGCCGCCCTGGAAGGGGTTGCCCCCCGGCTTCGGGTGGTCCCGGGGGAGCGGGGGGTCCTGGGGATCGCCGAGGCTCCCGAGCCCTGGTCGAAGGAGATCCTGGCGGACCTGGCGGGTCGGGCGGCCCGGGGGCAGCTGGCCTGGGTCCGGACCTGCCGTCCCCTGCAGTTTCCCCTGAAAGGGGCGCCCCTGGCGGAGTCTGCGGAAGACCTGCTGCGTCTGGCAAAGGAGAGGGACGGCCGCCTTGCCAGCGCCGCCCTGGCCCACGAGGCCTCCCTTCTGGGGCTCTCGGAGGAGGCCCTCCTGAAAGAGATGACCCGACGCCTGGGGATCTTCCGGGAGGCGGTGCGCCGGGGGCTGGAGGGAGACCTTTCGGGAAAGCTTCAGCTCCTGCCCCCCTACGCGGGGACCCTGGAGGCGGCCCGCCGGGAGGGGCGGGCCCCCACCGGGGGCATCGGCCTGTCCGCGGCCATCCGGGCCATGGCGGCCATGCACGCCTGCGGGGCCCTGGAGGTGGTGTGCGCCGCCCCCACGGGAGGGGCCGCGGGGGCCCTGCCGGGGGTCTTCGTCGCCCTGGAGGAGGAGCGGGGCCTGCCGGAGGAGGTCCTGGCCCGGGGGCTCTTCGCCGCCGCGGCGGTGGGGCTGGTGCTGGCCGCCCGGGGCACCTTCGCCGCCGAGGAGGCGGGGTGCCAGGTGGAGATCGGCGCTGCCGGGGCCATGGCCGCGGCGGGGGTGGTGGAGGTCTTCGGGGGCACCGCCCTCCAGGCCCTGGACGCGGGGGCCATCGGTTTCCAGAACACCATGGGCTCCGTGTGCGACCCCGTGGGGGGGATGGTGGAGATCCCCTGCCACACCCGCAACGCCGCCCTGGCGGCCTCCGCCTTCGTCCTGGCGGACCTGGTCCTGGCGGGGTGTCCCAACCCCATCCCCCTGGACGAGACGGTGGACGCGGTGATGGACGTGGGGCGTCGCCTGCCCCCGGAGCTGCGCTGCACCGCCCTGGGGGGGCTTGCCCTCTGTCCCTCCGCGGTGCGTCTGGCGGGGCGCTGAAGGGTTTTCGACAGGAAGACGTGCGAAGGGCCGACGCCGGTTGCGTCGGCCCTTCGCGGCAGGGGAGGTGCAGGGGTCCGAGGGCCCCGAGGCAAATCGAAGGAAAACGGGTCTAGCGGATGTCCTCCAGAAGGGTGCGTCGTTCCACCCGGTCCTTGCCGTCCTTGCCCCAGAAGATGCCGATGCCCAGGTAGGTGAGGACGATGGCCATGATGGGGTTGAGCCAGTTCACCATGGCGTAGGGGCCGTAGACCAGGGGGGAGACCCCCAGCACGGACGTCTGGTAGGCGCCGCAGGTGTTCCAGGGGATGAGGGCGGAGGTGAGGGTCCCCGCGTCCTCCAGGGACCGGGAGAGCATCCGGGGCGCCAGCCCCGACCGGTCGAACATGGCCTTGAACATCCGTCCGGGCACCACGATGGAGAGGTATTGGTCCCCCAGGAAGGCGTTGGAGAAGATGCAGGACACGATCACCGCCGTGATGAGTCCTCCCGCCCGCTTGACCCCCTTGGTGAGGGCGCCCAGGAGCACCTCCAGGAAACCGCAGCGCTCCAGGAAGCCCCCCAGGGTGAGGGCGCAGATGACCATGGAGACGGACCACATCATGGACTGCATGCCTCCCCGGCTCACCAGCTTGGAGATCATGCCCCCCACGTCCTTGGCCATCTCCGGGGCGATGCCTGCCAGGTGCTGCTTCGCCAGGAGGGCCGCCACGGCGGCGTTGTCCGCCGCGTCCGCCAGCTCCTGGGAGAAGAGGGCGGAATAGCCGCCCTGGGAGACCCCCCATGCGTCGCCCAGGGAAGCCCCCTGCATCAGGCACATGACGAAGGCGGTGCCGATGCCCGCGAAGATGCCCGGCAGGGCGGGGATCTTCAGGGCAGCCATGGAGATGACCACCAGGGGAGGCAGGAAGCAGAGGGGGGAGATGGGGAACTCCGCCCCCAACACCGCCTGGATGGCCTGGATCCGGCTGGCGTCCAGGGTGCCTCCGGCGAACCTCATGCCCATCACCGTCAGCACCACCGCCACGATGGCGTAGGTGGGGCCGGTGGTCCAGAGCATGGCCTTGATGTGGTCGAAGAGGTTGGACCCCGAGACCGCCGGGGCCAGGTTGGTGGTGTCCGACAGGGGGCTCATCTTGTCCCCGAAGTAGGCCCCGGAGATGATGACCCCCGCCGTGAGGGGCACGGGAACCCCCAGGCCGTTGCCGATGCCCAGCATGGCCACGCCGATGGTGCCGGTGGTCTGCCAGCTGGATCCGGTGGCCAGGGCGATGATGGAGCAGATCAGCAGGGTCGCCAGGGGAAAGAAGGAAGGCTTCAGGATGAACAGGCCGTAGTAGATGAGCCCCGGCACCACCCCGGAGAGGATCCAGGTCCCCACCAGGATGCCCACGCTCATGAGGATCATGTTGGCCTGCATGGCCGCCATGATGCTTTGGATCGCCGACTCCTCCAGGTCCGCCCAGGAGTGCTTGAGGACGAAGCGGGCCACCAGGGCCACGAAGATCGCGGCGGTCACGATGGGCATGTGGACCTCCGCCTCCACGAAGATGGTGCCGTAGGAAATGATGAGAGCCACCACCAGGAACACGATCAGGGACATGCCAAAGCTCGGAAGCTGACGCTGGTTTGAAGTACCCTTCTCCATATCAGGTCCCACCTCCTCGGGTCGTCTCGTTCCAGATTCCTAGCCGGTGTGACGCCGCGCCGGGGGTCCTAGAGGATCGCCCGGACCATGGCCCATTCCCGGAACCCCGTGAGAACCCGCCAGGGCCCGGAGAGCATCCGATCCACCTCCTCGTCTCCCGTGTCCAGGCGCAGGACGCCCCCCAGGGACTGGAGCTTTCCCGGAGTGGCCACGGGCAGGATGTTCCTTCGTCCCAGACGGTGCAGCACCGCCGGGCTGAACTGCTGGTTGCCCCGACCGAAGAGGAACCCCTGTCCCCCGATGGGGGTGACCAGGGCCAGGGTTCGGGGGTGTCGGTCCAGCAGGTCCAGGAGGTCCCGTTCGTTCAGATCCCGGGCCAGGAGGCGGTCCTCCAGGAGGGCATCCACTCCCAGGAGGGTTCCCTCCAGCCCCAGCTCGTCCAGAACCGCCCGGGGGGTGGTGCCGGGCCCCACCAGGGTCAGGCGCTTCGGGTCCCGGATCTCCAGAAACCCCTGGGCCAGAGCGGCCTGCTGTGCCCGGTCGCTGGCGGGGGTGCCGCTCTTGAGTCCCTGCACCCGTCCCCGCTGGTAGGGGACCCGGAGGAACCCGAAGAGCCGGGCGGAAACCCGACCCTGTCGGTAGGCCTCCTCGTCCAGGTCCATCACCTCCAGCTCCCGCTCCTGCCGGGCCTTGCCCTCCAGGAACGAGACCGCCAGCCTGCCCGCGCTGGCCGGGTCCGTGGCGAAGACGGCGGAGTGGATCTTCACCCCCGCGGGGATGCCCACTGCGGGGATGCGGGTTTCCAAAGTCTCCGCCACGTCCCGGGCGGTTCCGTCCCCCCCGGCGAAGAGCACCAGGCTTGCCCCCGCGTCCTCCAGCAGGGCCGCCCCCCGGGCCGTGTCCTCCCCCCGGGTGGGTCGATCCGGGGCGGGGAACAGGGGCTGCACGGAGAAGCCCATCTCCCGGGCCAGGTCCTCCCCCATGGGGCCGGGGCCGCAGAGCAGGAGGATCCGGTCCGCCAGGGGGCGAAGCTCCTCCAGGGCGCGGCGCACCCGGGCCTGGGCCCGGGGAACCGCGCCCCTCGCGCGGGCTTCCGCCAGCACCGAATCGCCGTCGGTGCCCTTGAGCCCCACCGCTCCCCCCATGCCCGCCACGGGGTTCACCAGGAGTCCCACCCGCAGGGGGGCGGGGAAGCGACCCTCCGTCACGGATAGAGTCCCGCGGTCTCCCCGCCGTCCAGGCGCAGGTCCGCCCCGGTGAAGTACCGGGCGTCGTCGGAGGCCAGGAAGGCGAAGAGCGCCGCCACCTCCTCCGGCTCGGCGTGACGCTTCATGGGGATGCCCTCGTTCACCCGGGCCAGCATCTCCGGGGTGTACTCCGCCTTCTGCATGGGGGTGAGGACGTATCCCGGGCAGACGCAGTTCACCCGCACCGTCGGGGCCAGCTCCAGGGCCAGGGTCTTGGTGAGGAGGATCACCCCCGCCTTGGAGGCGTTGTAGTCCCCATACCAGCGGTGCCCTTCCGTCCCGTTGCTGGAGGCGGTCATGAGGATCACCCCGGAGCCCTGGGCGACCATGCGCCGCCCCGCCTCACGGGAGCAGAGGAACATGCCCCCCAGGTTGATCCCCATCACCCGGTTCCACTGCTCGTAGGGGATGTCCAGGCAGGGGTTGCGCACACTGATCCCCGCGTTGGACACCAGCACGTCGATGCCCCCCAGGGTGCGATCCAGGGCCTCGAAGGCTCCTCGAACCTCCTCCTCCGAGGACACGTCCGCCCGAGCGCCCCCCGCGAAGGAGGAGTCCTCCAGGGCCGCGTCCAGCGCCGCCCCGTCCCGGTCCACCAGGAAAACCCGGCTTCCCTCGGCGGCGAAGCGCTTCGCCGTGGCCAGGCCGATGCCGCTGGCCGCCCCGGTCACCAGGACCCGCTTGTCCTCCAGTTCCTCGTACCGCGCCATGGAGACTCCCCCTTCCCTCGGGACGTCTAGCTTCGGGGCTCGAAGTAGCCCCGGTACTTCCTCTGGTAGGCCCGCCAGGTGATGGCCCAGCGCTTCGGGTCCTCCAGGGCGTCGTGGTCCACATGGTGGATGGTGCTGCGATGGGGGGCATGCTTCAGGATCTCCGGGTTCTCCCGAGCCTCCCGGGCGATGCGCTCCAGCACCGCCACGTATTCGTCCATCTCCTCCACGGAGTAGGACTCCGTGGGTTCGACCGTGAAGGGTTGGGGCACCAGCCAGGGTTCGTGGCTGCTCCAGATGTGCATGCCGTAGTCGAAGATCCGGTTCTGCACGTCCCCGATGCCGCACCCCGTGGCGTCCATCAGATCCTGCATGCTGTAGCGCACCTGCTCCATCCGGTGCTCTCCCTTCGCGTAGGGAGCCTCGAAGCCGGGGATCTGAAGGATCTTGCGGAAGATGTAGTTGTTGTTGAGGATGGAGACCCGGGCCACCTCGCGCAGCCCCTCGTCCCCCAGGCTCAGGATCCAGGCGTAGGCCCGCACGATGGCGGGCAGTACCCCGTAGTAGTCCTTGATGCGGTTCTCCCGGTCCACTCCCTGGTACTGGAGGAAGAACCGGCCCTGGGCGTCCTTGTCCACCACCGGGGCGGGCAGGAAGGGCACCAGGTGCTCCCGAACCCCGAACACGCCGCTGCCCGGGCCGCCGCAGCCGTGGGGGGAGGAGAAGGTCTTGTGCAGGTTGAAGAAGCACAGGTCGAAGCCTGCCTCCTTGGCCCGGGTGATGCCCAGGATGCCGTTGGCGTTGGCCTGGTCGTAGCTGCACAGCCCCCCCACGGAGTGCACCAGGTCCGTCATCTCCCGGATGTGGGGGTTGTAGATCCCGATGTCCTCGGGGTTGGTGATGAGCAGGGCGGCGGTGCGCTCGTTCACCGCGGCCTTGAAGGCCTCCAGGTCCGGGCGCCCCGTCACCGGGTCGGGGTAGACGGTGACCACCTTGAAGCCCTTGATCTTCGCCACCGCCGGGTTGGAGGGGTGGGAGAAGATGGTGGTGACGATCTCGTCCTTCTGGCCGCTCAGGCCCTGGGCGTCCACCCAGTTGCGGATCACCGAGCCGATGCCCAGGATGGCCTGGGAGCCCCCGCCGGGGTGCAGGCAGAACCGATCGAGTCCGGACACTTCCTTCAGGAAGCGCTCCGTCTCGTGGAGGATCTCCAGGGCTCCCTGCACCGTGGAGGGGTCCTGCAGGGGGTGCAGCTCCGCCAGCTTGGGGGAGGCGGCGAACTGGTCGTTGATCTTGGGGCTGTACTTCATGGTGCAGGTGCCCTGGCCGATGTCCACGTTCAGGTCCGCCCCCAGGTTCTCCTGGGAGAGGCGCAGGTAGTGCCGCAGCACCCGCATCTGGGCCATCTCCGGCAGCGCCGGGGGGGTCTTCCGCCTCATGCCCTCGGGCAGATCCCGAAGGGGGTCGCCGCAGGCCGCCGCGGCGGGACCCGGAGCGGGCACCTGGACGCCCCGCTCCCCGGGGGAGGAAAGCTCGAAGAGGATGGGTTCGTCCCACCGGGCCTGGTGGAAGTCCCGGGGTTCCGTCTTGGGGTTGGTCTTCATGGGGGTCTCCTCCCTATCCCTTCAGGCAGGCGGCCAGCTCCGAGGCCAGCCGGTCCAGGTCCGCGTCGGTGTGCAGCTCCGAGGTGCAGTACAGGGCGCTCTGCCCCAGGGAGGGGAATTCTTCGGACAGGTCCTGACCGCCGTAGATGTTCCGCTCCAGGAGCCGCCGGTTGATCTCCTTCACCGAAAGCCCCGTGCCGTCGAAGTTCACCGGGAACTCCCGGAAGGGGGTCCCGGTGAGGGCGGGGGCCTTCACCCCGGGAAGCTCGTTCAGGCGCTTTGCCAGGTATCGGGCCCGCTGCATGAGCCCCGTCCCCAGCTCCTGCATTCCTTTGGGGCCCATGAGGGCCAGGTAGACCCCCGCGGTGATGCCCCACAGGGCCGCGGCGGTGCCCACGAACTCCTTGCCGTCCTCCCGCTTGGCGAAGGAGGTGCGCTCCCAGGCCACGTCCCCGAAGCCCCATTCCCCCTTCTCCGTGGGGGCGACGCCGAAGAGCCGGGAGGGGTACTCCTGCACGAACCGTTCCTCGTCGGCGGAGGCGATGAAGCCCCCCCGGCCGCCGCCGTAGTACATGTGGATGCCCAGAGGCTGGATCTCCCCGCAGGTCAGGTCCGCCCCGTAGCCGCTGGGAGGGGTGAGCACCCCCAGGGAGGCGGGATCCGCGAAGACCGTCAGCAGCCCCCCGACGGCGTGGGCCGCATCGGCCATCTGTTGTCCCAGGGTCCCGATGCCCCCCAGAAAGGAGGGGTTCTCGAAGTAGACCGAGGCGGTGGAGGAGGAGAGCTTCCGGTTCAGGTCCTCCAGGTCCGCCTCCCCCGTGGCGGCGTGGAAGCCGAAGAGGGTCACCTTCACGTCCGGGCGCAGATAGTTGCGGATCACCCGGAGCCGGTCGGGGTTCGTGGCGGCGCTGACCAGCACCTCGTCCCGCCCGGTGATGCGGCAGGCCATGCGCAGCGCCGTGGCGGCGGCCTGGGAGCCGTCGTAGGTGGGCACGTTCACCACCTCCGTCTCCAGCAGCTCCGCCATGAGGCTCTCGTACTCGAAGAGGGCCTGGAAGCGCCCGTGGTCCTCATAGGGCTCCCCGGCGTAGGCGGTGAGGAACTCCGACCGCCGGTTCACCTCGTCGCACACCGCCGGGACCTGGGCCTGGTAGCAGCCCCCTCCCAGGAAGCTCAGAGCCTCGTCGCAGGTTCGGTTGCGGTCCAGGACCCCCATGACGTGGCGGCGCAGCGCCGCCTCGGAGGCCAGGGGTGCGGGCAGGTCCATGCGGCCCCGGAAGCGCAGGGCCTCGGGGATGCAGGCGTAGAATTCCTCGATGTCCCGGGCGCCGATGGATTCCAGCATCCGGCGCTGGATCGCCGGGTCCGAGTTGGGGATGTAGGGGTGCACGAACGTCTCGCTCATGGTGGTCCTCCTTAGCGTTGGAAGGTTGAGGGAAGCAGGGGAAGGCCCGCCGGTCAGGCGGTGCCGCCCCCGTCGATGACCAGGATGGAGCCGCTGGCCCAGGGGGAGAGATCGCTCAGGAAGAAGTACACCGCCTTGGCGATGTCCTCCGGGGTGCCCAGGCGGTGGATGGGGCGTTCGGCGCTCTCCGCCAGCCACTTGTCCAGGTCGTAGCCCAGCTGCCGGGCCTCGTCCCGCAGCAGGGGGGTGTCCACGTCCCCGGGGCAGACGCAGTTCACCCGGATGTTCTGGGCTCCGTGGTCGATGGCCAGGGCTCGGGTGAGGTTCACCACCCCGCCTTTGGCGGCGCAGTAGGACACCGCGGTGGGGCCGCCCTTGACGCCCCAGCCGGAGCCGATGAGCACCACGCTGCCCCCGCCTCCCTGGGCCAGGACGGGCATGACGTGTTTGGCCATCAGGTAGGCACCCTTGAGGCTCACGTCCACCACCAGGTTCCAATCCTTCTCCTCCAGATCCGGGGCGCTCTTGCGGCGGATCACCCCGGCGCAGTGCACGAAGCCGTAGAGCCCCCCGAAGGTCGCCAGGGCGCCCTCCACGGCGGCCTTCACCGAGGCCTCGTCCGCCACGTTGCACCGGAAGAACCGGGCCTTGCCTCCCGAGGTGGCCTCGAACTCCCGCCCCTTGACCTCGTCCAGGTCGAACACCGCCACGGAGGCCCCCACGCCCAGAAGAAATTCCGCGCAGCCCCGGCCGATGCCCGAGGCTCCTCCCGTGACCGCCACCGTCTTGCCGGAAAGACCGAATTGCCGCTCCCAGTTCATGTGCCGTCCCCTCCTCGCGATAGGTCCCCGGGAACCGGGGAGCCCAGAAATAATCGAAAAACCAAGATAGAACAGAGAGTATCCTTGGTATCCAGTGAATACAAATCAGTTTTATCCTCTCTCCGTCCCCTTGTCAAGACGGTCCGCCCGAAGGGGGAGCAAGGCGATCGTATAGGGGTGTCGGGCCGGGGCATCACGGCGGGGTGGCGGCGGGTGTGGGGGAGGGGGCGGTCCTGTCCCAGGGGGTCCGTTCCCGTCGGGGCTTTGACAGACCGGAGGGCTTTCCTTATGGTAGGCACCGCAAGGCCGTTTCGAGACCCCCATGACCTGGGAGGGAGAAGGAAGCCCATGGAAAACCACATCTACTCCTCCGCGGCGGACTACGCCTACGGCAGGCTTCGGCGGGACATCATCCTCAAGCGCCTGGAGCCGGGGCAGCGTCTCTCCGAGGCGGGGCTGGCGGAACAGCTGGAGGTGAGCCGGACCCCGGTTCGGGAGGCCCTGCGGCGCCTGGGAGCGGAGGGGCTGGTGGTCCTGGTGCCCAACAGCGGGGTCTGGGTGGCCTCCCCGTCCCTGCAGGAGATGGTGGACACCTTCGACGTGCGGGAGGGGCTGGAGTGCATGGCGGTGGAGCGGGCGGCCCGCAACGCCACGCCCCTGCAACTCTGTCGCCTGGAGGAGTGCATCGAGAGGGAGGAGGAGGTCTTCCGGATCCGGGACTTCGAGGAGTACCTGGAGGTGAACACCGCCTTCCACCGCACCCTTGCGGAATCGGGGGGCAACCGGGTGCTGGCGGACTACGTGGAGAAGCTCCTGGCCCGCACCTTCGTCTTCATGGTGTTCTACGAGGACTTCTTCGAGCGCAGCGGCAACCCCAGTCTGGAGGACCACCGACACCTTCTGGCGGCGCTGCGGCGCAAGGACGGGGAGGCTGCGGTGGCCCTCATGCGCGCCCACGTCCAGACCTCCGCGGAGGATCTGCGACGTACCCTCCAGGGGCACGAGGTGCCCTGACCCCTCCCCCCGAACGCCCCGATCCCGGTTCGGCCTAACCCTCCCGTTTCCCCTCCAGCAGGCCCTGGGCGGCGAGGCGGTTTCTCACCGTCTCCTCCTGCTTCTTCATGGCCCGAATCGCCCCCAGCCCCGAGGCCACCGTGGCCAACCCTCCCAGGAAGAGAGCTTCCGGGGTCCCCCAGACCTTCCCCAGCGCCCCGGTGAAGAGACTGCCGAAGGGGGCCATGCCCATCACCGCCAGGATGTACAGCCCCATGACCCGGCTTCGCTTGTCGTCGTCCACAAGAAGCTGCAGCAGGGTGTTGGCCCCCACCAGGGAGAGGACCATAAAGAAGCCCGCGAAGCCCACCGAGACCATGGAGAGGATCAGGTGCCGGGAGAGGGCGAAGGCGGCGATGGCCGCCCCGAAGGCCGTTGCCGCCCGGGGGACCAGTCGGTCCAGGCCCTGGGGGGACCGGCGCCGCGCCATGAGGAGGGACCCGGTGATCCCCCCGATGCCCGTGGCGGCGGTGAGGAACCCCAGGGTCTGGCTGTCCCCGCCCAACACGTCCCGGGCCACGGCGGGAAGCATCACCAGGTAGGAGAAGGCGAACCAGGAGAGGGCGCTCAACAGGAGAAGCAGCAACCGAATGGGGACGTTTTCCATGCTGTAGCGCCACCCCTCCCGGAGGTCCCCCAGGGTACCGTGGGCGGAGGGGGACGGTCCCTCCTGGGGGGGGAGGCGGAGGGCCAGAATGGCCATGAGGGTGGCGGAGTAGGTCAGGGCGTTGGCCAGGAAGCAGGGGCCTTCCCCCATCCGGGCGATGGCGAACCCCGCCACCGAGGGGCCCACCAGCCGGGCCACGTTGAACAGGGAGGAGTTCAGGGCCAGGGCGTTGCCCAGGTCCTCTTTCTGGTCCACCAGCTGGGGCACCAGGGAGTGTCGGGTGGGCATCTCGAAGGCGTTCACCACCCCCAGAAAGAGGTTCAGGACCACCAGCTGGGCGTAGGAGACGAGCCCCGTCAGGGTGAGGGCCGCCAGGGCCAGGGACTGGAAGCAGCATAGGGCCTGGCAGAGGAAGAAGGTGTTCTTCAGGTTCCACCGTTCCAGCAGGGCCCCGGTGAAGGGGGTCAGAAGCAGGAGGGGGATGGAGCCGGCGAAGTCCACCACCCCCAGGGCCAGGGGCGAGCGGGTCAGGCGGTACACCAGCCAGCCCGTGGCCACCTTCTGCATCCAGAAGCCCGTGAGGGACACCGCCTGTCCCGCGAAGAACAGCCGGTAGTTGCGGGAACCCAGGGCACGAAAGAGCGAGGTCGCGTCGTCCTGCCCCACCGGCGGGACGGTTTCGGGGGTTTCCGGGGCGGAAGAAGATGGATGATCCGACGGCATGAGGTTCCTCCTTGCGGGGCACTTCCTGCTAGGATACTCCCAGATAGGAGGATCGCAGGGCCGCAGGATGCCCTGCCTTCCGAGGAGGTGCGCGATGGAACGGACGAAGACGGAAGACCGAATCCGACGCTGTTCCCAGAACGCGGAGCGGCTGGTGGCTTCCCTGTCCACCCTGGCGGATCGGATCGACGCGGCCCGCCGGGGGGGCAACGCGGAACTCCTGGAGCACTACCAGAAGGAGTTCGACCAGGCCTCCCTGAAGTTCATGGGAAACGTGGAGGCCATCCTGGACGACTACTATGTCCTCAAGGGAAAGAAGCGCTCCCGTCTGGCCAACGAGCCCCTGGACCGGGACGAGCTGGTGCGTCTCCAGCGGACCGTGCAGACCCTGGTGCTCTCCGCCCCGGCGGCGGTCCCTTCGGGGGCCCTGGACGTGGTGGCCGCAGACACGGAGGAGATCCTTCGGGAACCTCCCTTTGCCCCTCCTCTCGTCAAGCCCGGCAAGGGGCCCAAGGTGGATCTGAGAGGGTAGCCGGTCAGCTCAGGCCGATGGCCGCAGACCCCAGCGCCACCAGGACGATGCCTCCCCATTGATAGGGACGCAGCCGGTCTCCCAGGAAGAGGGTGGCCACCAGGGCGGTGAGGAGGGGGCTCGCGGCGGTGATGGGGGTCACCAGGGAGGCGGGGGCCAGGGTCAGGGCCAGGGCGAAGGCGAAGCCCCCCAAGGCCAGCCCCGCCGCTCCCGCCCCTGCCAGGGCCGCCCAGGAGCGCAGGGGAACCCGGCGGATCTGCCCCCGCAGGTCCGGCCGTCCCCGGGTCTGGAGGAGCCAGATGCTCCACGCCAGCACCACCAGCAGGGAGGAGCGCCAGAAGTTCACCCCCAGGGGGGTGAAGCCCCCTGTCGTGACCAGCCATTTGGTGAGGGGGATGCTCAGGCCCCAGCAGAGGGCCGCCGCCAGGGCACAGAGGTAGCCCCTCAGGGGAAGCCTCCGGTGAACCTCCGATTCCCGGGGCTCCAGGCGCAGCAGCACCAGCCCCGCCACGATGATCCCCGTGGCCGCAAGGGCCAGGAGGGACGGCCGTTCCCCCAGCCACAGCACGGAGATCAGGGTCACCACCAGGGGGTAGGAACTGGAGACGGCCACCGCACGACTCACCCCGATCTGCCGGATCGCCGCGAAGTAGAGCACGTCCCCCAGGATGTTCCCCAGGAGCACGTTGGCGAAGAGGGGCAGGCCCACCCGGCCTGGGGCGGGGGGGATGAGGCTTCCCGGGTCCAGGGCAAACAGCAGGATCGCGGAGGCCCCCCAGAACCCCAGGGAGCGGACGGGGTTGACCTCGTCCGGGGCGACGCCCACCATGCCCAGACGCAACAGAAGCGGCGACGCGGCCCACAGCCCCGCCGTCCCCAGACTCAGGACCAGCCCCCAGAACCCCATGGATCCTTCCCCTTCCCCGATGCGGACAATGGAACCAGAATAGGCCCTTCTCCCGTACAGGTCAAAGGACAATCCGGTTCGATCCATACTTTTGAAAGATTCTGTCCCCCGATCGCTTCTCCCTTGTGTTAATCTGTGCGGGTCCCGCTTTCCCCTTGGGGGGCGGAAACCGCGGGTGGGACGCAGATAGGACGAAGGAGTGACGGAACATGGACGGAACGATGCCTTCCCTGAAGGTCTCCCTGGGGCGGGGGTGGCGGTTGGGGCTGGACACCACCTGGATGCTGGTGAAGATCACCCTGCCGGTGTACGTGGCGGTGTCCCTCCTGGGGGCCACCCCGGTTCTGGGGTGGGTGGCCCGGGCCTGCGAGCCTCTCATGGACCTCTTCGGCCTTCCCGGAGAGGCCGCCATGGTGCTGGTGGTGGGCAACGCCCTGAACCTCTACGCCGCCATCGGGGCCATGAAGGCCCTCTCCCTGACCCACGCCCAGGTGACCATCCTGGCGCTGATGCTCTCCTTCTCCCACAACCTCTTCGTGGAGACCGCCCTGTGCCGCAAGCTGGGGCTCTCCATCCCCCTGGTGGTGGGGGTGCGCCTCCTGATGGCCGTCGCGGCGGGGTTGTCCCTGCGGGCCCTCCTGGGGGCGGCGTGATGGATCTGCTGCTTCGGGTGGCCTGGGGGGGGTTGCGCTCCGTGGTCACCCTGGGGGTCATCGTCATTCCCCTCATGGTGCTGATGCAGCTGGCCCGGGATTACCGGGTCCTGGAACGGCTCCTGGGGCTCTTCTCCCCCTTCGCCCGGCTGCTGGGGATCTCCCGGCGGGCGAGCCTGCCCCTGGTGGTGGGGCTGGCCTTCGGGCTGGCCTACGGGGCGGGGGTGATCGTCCAGGCCTCCCGGGAGGGGGGGCTCTCCCTGAAGGATCGGTTTCTGCTGGTGCTCTTCCTGGTGGGGTGCCACGCGGTGGTGGAGGACACCCTGGTGTTCGTGGCGGTGGGGGCCAACGGGTGGGTGCTCCTGCTCTCCCGTCTGGGAGCGGCGGTGGGGCTCACCGCCCTGGCGGCCCGGTGCCTTCCTGACGGGGTCTTTCGGGAGGGGGAACCCCTGGGGGGAGCCTGAAGCGGCAGCTCGTCGTCCCGTGACAGGGGTTGCCCTCTGCACCTATAATTGGGCAAAGGGATCCTCGTATCCGCCTAGGGGGTGGGGTTCGTGTCCGACCGTCCTGTCCAACCTTCCGATCTCCTGACGTTGCTCGAAGACGCGGTGGTGGGGGTCTTCCGTTCCACCCCCGAGGGTGCCTTCCTGTGGCTCAACGCAGCCCTGGCCCGGCTGTTCGGCTTCGAGTCCGTGGAGTCCTTCATGGAGGCCCGGGGGGAGGACGCCCGGGTCCTCTACGGGGATCCCCGGGATCGGGAGCAGATGCTGAAGGCCATGGGGAAGCAGGACCGGCTGCTCCAGTTCGAGATGGACATGCGGCGCCGGGACGGTTCCGCCATGGTGGTGCGCCTCTCCTGCCGCCTGGTGCGGGACGAACGAGGAGAGCCCCGCTTTCTGGAGGGCTTCGCGGAGGACGTGACGGCCCAGCGGCGCATGAAGGAGGAGCTGGAGTCCCGAACCCGGGAGATGGAAGCCATCCTCCGGGCCCTTCCCGACGCCATGCTGGTGGTGGACCCCCGAGGGAAGCTCCTGGCGGCCCGCCCCGGGGCCCAGATGCCCCTGCCCGGGGAGGGCCCCCTGGAGGATCGCCCCCTGGAGGAGGTCTTTCCCCGGGAGCTGGCCGAACCCATCCGGGAGACGGTGGAGCGGGTCCTGGATCAGGGGGGGCGGCACCTCTTCGAGGGAGCCTGGGAGTCCAGGGGGCAGTCGGTGCATCAGGAGGGGCTCTGCTGCCCCCTGGACGGAAACCGGGTGCTCTGCCTGCTTCGGGACGTCTCCTCCACCCGCCGCGTGGCCTCCTCCCTGGGCATCGCCCAGGGAATCATCGCCCTGGCCCGGGAGGGCATCCTGGTGTGCGACGCCCGGGGGTTCATCGAACAGGTGAACCCGGCCTTCGAGGCCATCACGGGGTACACCTCCGCCGAGGCGGTGGGGAAGACCCCGCGGATCCTCCGGTCGGAGCGCCATGACGAGGATTTCTACCGGGGCTTCTGGGATGCCCTCCGCCGGGAGGGGACCTGGGGAGGGGAGATCTGGAACCGCCGGAAGAACGGGGAGATCTACCCCCAGTGGCTGGCGGTGGCGGCCCTCCAGGACGAGGGGACCGGGACGGTGCGCTACGTGGGGGTGTTCAGCGACCTGACGGAGCTGAAGACCAAGGACGCCCAGATCCTCCACCAGGCCTACTACGACAAGCTCACGGGGCTGGCGAACCGCCACCTCCTCCAGGATCGCCTTCGGGTGGAGCTGCGGGCCTGCGCCCGGGAGAACCGTCGGCTGGGGCTGCTCTTCCTCGACCTGGACCGGTTCAAGATCCTCAACAGCACCCTGGGCTACCTCATGGGGGACCAGGTGCTGGTGGAGACGGGGCAGCGTCTTTCCGCCGCCGTGGGGGACCAGGCCACGGTGTCCCGCACCGGGGAGGACGGTTTCGCGGTGCTCCTGCCGGACCTGGAAAGCCCCGGACATGCGGGGGGAGAGGCCCGGCGGATTCTGGAGGCCCTCCAGGTCCCCTTCTCGGGCCCCGAAGGGCCGGTGTACGTCACCGCCAGCCTGGGCATCGCGGTGTTCCCCGAGGACGGGGAAGAGTCGGACATGTTGATCCGCAAGGCCGACGGGGCCCTCTACCGGGCCAAGGCCCGGGGGGGCAACGGCTACTCCTTCGCCTCCGAGGACCTGGACCGGGACTTCGCCCGACGCATGAACCTGGAGGTGGGCCTCCGGAAGGCCCTGGAGGAGGACCAGCTCCTCCTGTACTACCAGCCCATCCTGGAGCTTCGGGAGGGGCGTCTCGTGGGCCTGGAGGCGCTGCTGCGCTGGTCCGAGGCCCCCGGGCGCTTCGTCCCCCCCGACGAGTTCATCCCCCTGGCGGAGGAGATCGGCCTGATCCAGCCCCTGGGGGCCTGGGTCTTCCGCAACGCCCTGAAGCAGCTGCGCTCCTGGGAGGACAAGGGCTTTCGGGATTTCACCCTCTGCGTCAACGTCTCCCCCCTCCAGATCCGGGACCCCCACTTCCCGGAATCCCTGGAGGAGGCCCTGCGGGAGACCGGGGCGAACCCGAAGAGGCTGGTCCTGGAGATCACGGAACAGTGTCTCCTGGGGGAACGGGCGCCCTTGCGGGAGCTGTTCCTGCGCCTGCACCGCCTGGGGATCCGGGTGTACATCGACGACTTCGGCACGGGGTATTCCTCCCTGAGCTACCTGAAGGACTTTGCCCTGGACGGACTGAAGGTGGACCGCTCCTTCCTCCAGGGGGTGCCGGAGAACCAGCGCAACCGCTCCCTGGTGGAGGCCATGCTGGCCATGGCCCGGGGGCTGGGGTTGGAGTCGGTGGTGGAAGGGGTGGAGGAGGAGGGGCAGATGGACCTGCTGCGGCGACTGGGGTATCCCCAGGTGCAGGGTTTTCTGTTCAGCCGCCCCCTTCCCGCGGAGTCCCTGGAATCCCTGCTGCAGAAGGGAAGGATCCCCCTGCCGGGGAGGGCGTAGCCCCCTTCCCTCCAGGGGGCGGGGCGCTCCTGGACCCCCTGCGGGTTTGACGCCCTCCCCCCGGGCGGAGAGAATGGTAAACCCCGGCGCTTCCTGCGGGGGCGAAGGGGGAAGGGCGGATGATCGAACGGGCTCGGGCGGGGTACCTGGGTATCCTGGGCACGGTGGTCCTGGGGGTTGCTGCGGTCCTGGGGTTCTACGGCCGCTTCGTCCACCCCCTTCCCGGCCTCCCCTGGCCCCTCCTCTTGGTTCCTTTGGGGGCGCTCCTGACGGCTCCCCTCTTCCCCCCCTCCTCCTGGAAGGGGCGCCTGCGCCTCTGGAAGGACCCCCTTACCCTGGGAGCCTACCTTCTGCTGGCAGGGCTCTTTTTCTTCCTGGCCTTCCTCCTGTCCCTTCTGGGGCTGGACCTGCTCCTCCGCCCCCCGGGCCTCCTGGGGCGGCTGTTCTTCCCCCTCTCCCTCCTGGCCCCCCTGGGGCGTCTCCTTCCCGCCCCGCCGGGGGACCTGCTCCTGGCCCTGGGACTGGCGACGGCGGCCACCCTCTGGGGGGTGGTGGAGGCCGCCTGGGTGCGGGTGGTGCGGGTGACCCTGCGCTCCCCCCGGATCCCCCCGGGGACGGAGCGGCTTCGGGTCGTCCAGATTTCGGACCTGCACCTGGGGCTGATCCACGACCTGCGGTTCCTGCACCGTCTGGTGCGGAAGATCCGCCTCCTCAAGCCGGACCTTCTGGTCTCCACGGGGGACCTGGTGGACGGCTCCCTGGAGGGGCAGGAGGACGTGGCGGACCTGATCCGGGAGATCCGCCCCCGCCTGGGGGCCCTGGCGGTGACGGGGAACCACGAATTCTACGCGGGGCTGGAGGAGGCCCTGGCGTTCCATCGGCGCTGCGGTTTCCGGGTGCTGCGGAATGAGGCGGTGCGGGTGGGGCCCCTGTGGGTGGCGGGGGTGGACGACCCGGGGGGCAAGTACGGCCCCACCGCCCCTCGGGCGGACGAGGAGGGGCTGCTGGAGGGCTGGGGGGAAGGGGGGAGGCGCCCCTATGTGCTCTTTCTGAAGCACCGCCCGGTGGTTCGGCGGGGCACCCTGGGGCGGTTCGACCTGATGCTTTCGGGGCACGTCCACGGGGGGCAGGTGTTTCCCTGGAACCTCCTGGCCCGGTCGGCCTATCGCTACGCCCGGGGGCTCAAGCGCCTCCGGGGGGCGGGACGGGGGGCCTTCCTCTACGTCAGCGCCGGAACGGGCACCTGGGGCCCCCCGGTGCGTCTCTTCGCCCCTCCGGAGGTGACGGTGTTCGACCTGTTCCCGGCGAAGCGCCGGTAGCTAGAGCTGGGGGGAGAGCAGGCGGCAGAGGGATTCCAGGAACCGCTCCTTCAGGGGACGGCAGCGGCGCTCCTCCAGGGTGAACTCCCGGCTGTGGGCCAGGTCCTGGACGAAATCCGCCTCCAGCCGCTCCGTCACCCCCCGGTCGTAGAGAAACGCCTGGACCTCGTAGTTGATCTCCAGGCTCCGCAGGTCCATGTTGGCGGTGCCCACGGAGGCCACCTCCCCGTCCACCAGGACGATCTTGGAGTGGATGAACCCGTTCTGGTAGCTGTAGACCCGGATCCCCGCCCCCAGCAGGTCGTCCAGGTTGCCCCGGGAGGCCCAGTAGACCATCTTGTGGTCCGCCTTGCCGGGGATGATGATCCGCACGTCCAGGCCGCTCAGGGCCGCCACCTTCAGTGCCCCGATGAGATCCGGGCTGGGCACCAGGTAGGGGGTGGTGATCCAGATGCGTCGCCGGGCCCCGGAGATGAGGGAGAAGTAGCCCTGGAGGATGGCCTCCCAGATGGAGTCGGGGCCGCTGGTGGCGATCTGAAGGGGTTTTTCGGGGTAGATCTCCTCCACGCAGGGAAACAGGTCCGCCCCCTCCAGGGGTTTGCGGGTGCAGAACCGCCAGTCCCGCAGGAAGATCTCCTGGAGCTTCGAGACCCCCTCCCCCCGGAGGCGCAGGTGGGTGTCCCGCCAGTGGCCCATCTCCGGGTTGCGCCCCAGGTACATGTCCCCGATGTTGAGCCCTCCCACGAAGCCCGTGTGCCCGTCCACCACCAGGATCTTCCGGTGGTTCCGGTAGTTGAACTCCCGGCGGAACATGGGGAACGAGGCGGGCAGGAAGGGATGGGCCTCCACCCCCGCCTCCTGGAGGCTGTTCAGGTAGTCCTTCCCCAGCTTCCAGCTTCCCACCCCGTCGTAGACCACCCGCACCGCCACCCCCGCCCGGGAGCGTTCCTCCAGCACCTCCCGGATCTCGTTGCCGATGCCGTCGTTGGCGATGGCGAAGTACTCCAGGTGGATGAAGTACCTCGCCTCCCGGAGGGCTCCCAGGATGGCCCCGAAGGTGGCGTCCCCGTCGGTGAGCACCGTCACCTCGTTGTGGGCCAGAAGGGGGGTTCGGGAGTTGCGCAGCAGCAGCCGCACCGTCCGGTCGAAGGGAGGGGCCACCGGGGGAAGGAACGGGGCGTCCCCCTCCGCCAGCTTCCTGGCCTGGACCTCCGACAGCTCCGTGAGGGCGGAGGAGGCGGAAGGGGTGCACCGGCGGAACCAGCGCATGGCGACGAAGCGCGGTCCCACCAGGAAGTACAGCAGCAGCCCCACCAGGGGGAGGAGCACCAGCACCAGGAGCCATGCCACGGTCCGGTCGGGGTTCTTGTTCTCCAGAAGGATGACCCCCCCGGTGACCAGGACGTACAGCCCCACCAGCTCCGGGCTCAACAGGACGTCCTTCAGGTCCCGCAGGGCCGTCCGCAGGTAGCCCAGCAGTTCCCCCAACAGCCCCCCGCTGGCCAGGGAATCCCGCAGCAGGCCCCCCGCCCGCTGGAGGGTGGGCAGGTGGGCGGCCACGAAGGCCGCCGCCCCCAGAAACGCCAGGAGAAGCAGAACCTCCAGCAGATGGGTGGAGCGTCGGGGACGGGGTTTCATCCTAGGGCCAGATCCCCTTGAGCCTCATGGCCCGAAGCACCTTCCCCACCCCCCGCACGAAGGCGGCGGTGCGCAGGGGGATGCGGAACTGTTCCGAGAGGGTCCAGGTCTCCCGCAGGGCCCCGGAGAGGCGTTCGTCCAGCCGTCGGAGCACCTCCGTCTCCGACCAGAAGTCCCCGGTGCGCCCCTGGATCCACTCGAAGCAGCTCACCGTGACCCCCCCGGAGTTGGCCAGCACGTCCGGGGCCACCAGGACCCCCTTGTCCTCCAGGATCCGGTCCGCCTCGGGGGTGGTGGGGGCGTTGGCCAGCTCCAGGACCACCTTGGCCTTCACGGAGTCCGCGTTGTGTTCCGTGAGGGCGCACTCCAGGGCGGCGGGGACCACCACGTCCACGTCCAGGGCGAAGATCTCCTCCCCCGTCAGGTCCTCCGCCCCGGGGAAGTGGCGCAGCAGCCCCGTGAGCAGCTTGTGTTCCCCCAGGGATTTGGGATCCAGCCCCCCGGGGGCGTAGACCCCCCCGTGGCTGTCCGAGACCGCCACCACCTTCATCCCCTGGGCGGCGAAGGCCTGGTGGGCGGTGATCCCCAGGCTCCCGTAGCCCTGGATGGCCACCCGGACGTCCCGGGGATCCATCCCCAGCTCCCGGAGCAGCTCCCGGAGCACGAAGGCCCCCCCGTGGGCCCCCGAGGCGTTCCGCCCCTGGGAGCCCCCCACCTCCAGGGGTTTGCCCGTGTAGGCCGCCGGGACGCTGTCTCCCCGGACCTTTTCGTAGGTGTCCTGGAACCAGGCCATGGTCTGGGGGTTGGTGTTGATGTCCGGGGCGGGGATCTCCAGGTCCGGCCCGGTGGTGCTCGCGGTGGCCAGGGCGTAGGCCCGGCTCAGGCGCTCCAGCTCTTCCCCGTCCAGGTCCTGGGGGTGCACCCGCACGCCCCCCTTGGAGCCCCCGAAGGGCAGCCCCGCGGTGGCGCACTTCACGGTCATCCAGGCGGACAGGGCGGCGATCTCCTCCCGGGAGGCGTCCCGGTAGAACCGCACCCCTCCCTTGTAGGGGCCCAGGGCGTTGTTGTGGTGGCTCCGCCAGGCCTTGAAGAGGCGGAGGGACCCGTCGGCGAGGCGAAGGGGCAGGGTGTACTCCGTCACCTCCTTGGGCTCCCGGAACAGAGGTAGCAGCTCCGCGTTGGCCCCCAGGTAGGGCTCCGCCCGATCCACCTGCTTCAGAAACATGGCATAGAGGTCGTAGTTCGCCACGAGGCACTTCCCCCTTTCGTTTCCTTAAGACCGGTAGCAGCAGTATAGAGGTAGGGAGAAGCTCGGGACAAGGTTTGGGCTGCCGCGGCGACGCCGTCGTGCTATGCTCTGGCAAAGGCTCGAAGGGGCGCCGGGCCGGAAGGGGAGGGATGGACCATGAGGGATCGACGGATGGGGAAGGGCTGGATCCTGCTTCTTGCCCTGTGCTGCTGTATCGCGGGGCTGCCCGCCTGGGCCGAGGAGGGGATGCCGCTTCCCGCGGCGGCGAAGGGGTTGGCGGAGGATCTGACGAACCGGGTGGACAAGGAAAACCTGGCGGCCCAGGACCCCCAGGACCTGGAGGGCCTGGCGGTGTACAACCTCTGGAAGGCCCTGGCGGAGTCCCGCACCCTGGGGGAGGCGAAGCGCTACTCCACCCGGGCGGCGGTGTACGGCTGGGCGCTCTACGTCCGAGCGGGAGGCAGCCTGTGGCAGATGGGCAAGCTCCCCGGGTCGGGGGATCAGATCATCCTCACCCTGGAGGGGAAGAAGCGCCACGGTCCCACCTTCGACCTCTACCTGGAGGGGCTCATGATCGGCATGATGGGCCTGGCGAACCGCACCCTGGGCAAGCCCGAGGCGCCGGAGTGGGCCCTGGTGGCCTACGTGCTCCAGGAGACGGAGCGGCTCTTCCGGGTGCACCCCTTCCGCAAGTCCGGGTCCTTCTCCCCCCTCTTCGGGGAGTACGGCCAGGTCTACTATTACCTGCGCCTGGCGGCCCGCAACCGGGGCATCCTGCCGGAGCTGGAGGTGAACGTCCCCTCGGTGGTGAAGTACATGGAGGCGGGGGAGGACCCGTTCTTCCGGGCTGCCTTCTCCGCGGAGCTGGCCGTGGGGGTCCTGAAGGAGGACAAGTCCCGGGCCACGGAGTACTTCCGCCTCTACCTGAAGAACGCCGAGGCGTGCAAGCAGCGTTGGCGGGTGGTTCCCCTGCCCCTGCTTTACGGCGGCCAGGACCCCCCGGAGAACGAACGGATGGTGGAGTCCTTGGCCCGAAAGACCCTGGCGGGAAACTGATCCGAAGGGGCAGAAGGAGACGAGAGGGGGCCCGGCGAGGATGCCGGGCCCCCTCTGCGCGTCCTTTCGGAGGAAACGAAGGTCTTCTAGCTGAGGATGGCCAGAAGGATCCCCCCCGCCAGAACGGAGCCGATCTGTCCGGAGACGTTGGCCCCGATGGCGTGCATGAGGAGGAAGTTGCTCTTGTCCGCTTCCTGTCCCAGTCTCTGGATGACCCGGGCGGACATGGGGAAGGCGGAAATCCCCGCGGCCCCCACCATGGGGTTCACCTTCAGGTGCGCCGGGAGGAAGAGGTTCAGCAGCTTGGCGGAGAACACCCCCCCCGCCGTGTCCAGGACGAAGGCGATGAGCCCCATGCCGATGATCATGAGGGTGGAGAGGTTGATGAACTTGTCCCCCGTCATGGTGGCGGAGATGGTGAAGCCCAGGAGGATGGTGACGATGTTGGCCAGTTCGTTCTGGGCCGACTGGGAGAGGCGCTCCGTGACGCCGCTGACCCGCAGCAGGTTGCCGAACATGAGGAAGCCCAGCAGAGCCACGGAGGCGGGGGCGATGATCCCCGCCAGCAGAGTCACGGCGATGGGGAAGACGATGAGGAGCCGCCGGGGCACCTCCCGCTGGACGTAGGGCATCCGCATGGCCCGTTCCTTCTTGGTGGTGAGGAGCTTGATCACCGGGGGCTGGATGAGGGGCACCAGGGCCATGTAGGTGTAGGCCGCCACGGAGATGGGGCCCAAGAGGTGCGGGGCGAAGCGGTTGGCCACGTAGATGGAGGTGGGACCGTCGGCGGCGCCGATGATGCCGATGGAGGCCGCCTCGTGGAGGTTGAAGCCCAAAAGCAGCGCCAGCCCCAGGGTGAGGAAGATCCCCACCTGGGCGGTGAGGCCGAAGAGGAAGACCTTGGGGTTGGAGAGCAGGGGGGTGAAGTCGCACATGGCCCCCACGGCGATGAAGATGAGCAGGGGGAAGAGCTCCGTGCTGATTCCCGCGTGGAAGAGCAAGGTCAGCGCTCCCTCGGTGAGCTTGCCTCCCGCCATCTGGTCCAGGGCGGAGGTGAAGGGGATGTTCACCAGGATGGTGCCGAAGCCCATGGGAAGGAGCAGGTTGGGTTCGAACTCCTTGACGATGGCCAGGTACATCAGCGCCGCCCCGACCCCCATCATGATGAGCTGCTTGTACGTGAACGCCAGGATCACCGACGTGAACTGCGAGATCAGATGCTCCATTCGTCTCCACTCCCTGAGGGTTCATCTTTTATGCGTCCGGTCCGGCGGGACCCCGTATTCTTAAGCCAACCTCCCCGGTCTGTAAAGCCCCGGAAGGAAGTCGGAAGGCTTTGAGTTTTCGAGGGATTCCCCTCCCTTCGCACCCGGAGGGAGGGGCGATCCTCTGGAGATTTTGAAAAATCCCGCAAGATGGACATCTTGATCGTTTCATGGCATGCAATGCCCAATTCTTTGGGAAAAGCAGGTCCACCGGGGAGTTTCCCTCGGGATTCGATGAATTGATCTTGCTCTTGCAATAAAATGACAAGTTCACCCGGGGTGGCTATCATCCTTTCCCGGAGGGGGGCTCTTCTCCGAATCTTCCGCCTCGGGCGGACTGGAGCGTGGAATCCATGATGGAATGGCTCCTGGCATTGGGCAGCATCATGTTGGTCAACGTGGTCCTGAGCGGGGACAATGCGGTGGTCATCGCCCTGGCAAGCCGCAACCTCCCGGAGAAGCAGCGGAAGACGGCGGTTTTGGTGGGCAGCGGGGGGGCCATCGTGCTGCGGGTCCTGCTGACCCTCGTGGCGGTGGCGCTGCTCCGGATCTCCTACATCCAGTTCTTCGGCGGGGTCCTGTTGATCTGGATCGCCGCCAAGCTCCTCATGGAAAGTCGGGAAGAGGACGAGGCCATCCAGGGTTCCGGCAGGCTCGGGGCGGCGGTGCGCACCATCATCCTGGCGGACCTGGTGATGAGCCTGGACAACACCCTGGCCATCGCGGCGGTGGCCCACGGGAACCTGGTCCTGCTGGGGGTGGGGCTGACCCTCTCGGTCCCCCTCATCATCTTCGGCGCCCAGCTCATCGCCAAGGTGATGGACCGGTTCCCCCTCATCGTCTACGCCGGGGCGGGGCTCATCGCCTGGACGGCGGGGAAGATGATGGCGGAGGACCCGAAGCTGGGGCACCTGATGGTGAACTATGTGCCCGAATGGGTGATCCCCGGGGTGGTGACCCTGGGGGTCATGGCGCTGGGGTACGGGTGGAACCGGCTGCGCCGTCCCGCCCGGGAGGCGGCCTAGGGCCGGGACCTCCGGTCTTCCCCAAGGGGATGGAGAGGACATCCTGGGCGGGGGGCGGCCTCATGGGCTGCCCCCCGCTTTTCTTGACCCCGGGGGAGGGGGCACGCTAGAGTGGCCCCCGAGACGAACGGGATCGGTTTCCCCGGGGCCTTCCGGGCCTGTGGGGAAGGGATGGAAAGGAAGTGGACGGATGAGAGGCATGGTACGCGCCCTGCTGGGGGTGCTTCTGGGAGCGGTCCTGGCCTCGGGGGCCTTCGGGGAGGAGCCCGTGGTCCTGCGGATGGGGGCCTTCGACGGGAACCTCATCGAGGTGGGGCAGGGACTGGCCCAGGGGGAGGATCTGTGGGTCCCCGTGGGGGTCCTGCGTCGTCTGGGGGCGAACGTGGCTACCGACGACCCCGCGAGACGGGTCTGGGTGGAGCCCGGGACGAACCTGTCGTTGCCCGAGGGGGTCGTCCTTCCCCCCGGAGAGGGGCTGCGGCTCAACGCCCGGGCCAAGTCGGTCAGCGGGGATCTGTACCTGCGGGTCCGGGGCTGGGAGCGGGCCCTGGGGGTCCGGGGGGACCGGGGGGACGACGGGTCCTGGACCCTGCGTCGCCTGGAGGGTCCCGGAGACCTGCCGGAGGCCTCCCTTCCCCTGTCCTTCGATCGGACCGCCCTGCCGGAGCGCTTCCTGTTGGCCTGGGATCCGGTCTTCCGGGTGAACCCGGACCAGGATCCGGAGTTCCCCCAGGGGCTCGACGTGATCTCCCCCTCCTGGTTCGTGGTGCAGCCCGACGGGGAGGTGGAGAACAACGGCTCCGTCGCCTACGTGCGGGGGGCCCACCTTCGGGGGGCCCAGGTGTGGGCCCTGGTGCACAACGGTTTCAAAGCCGACCGGACCCGCGTCTTCCTGAACGACCCCCGGGCGGTGGCCCGGACGGTGGCCCGGCTGGCGGCCTACGTGGAGCTGCTGGACCTGGACGGGATCAACCTGGACTTCGAGAACATCGCCGACCAGGACCGGGACGCCTACACTGCCTTCGTGGGGCGGGTGGCGGAGGCGCTGCACCGCCAGGGCCGGAAGGTCTCCGTGGACGTGACGGTGCTCTCCAACAAGCCCTACTGGTCCACCTGCTACGACCGGAAGGCCCTGGGGGAGCTGGTGGACTACGTCATGGTGATGACCTACGACGAGCACTGGCGCACCAGCCCCCGGGCGGGGTCCGTGGCCTCCCTGCCCTGGGTGGAGCGGGGGGTGCAGTCCCTCCTGCAGCTGGTGCCGGCGAACAAGGTGCTCCTGGGGGTGCCCTTCTACACCCGGGAGTGGGAGGAGACCCCCCGGGGAGGAGGGGTTTCGGTGCGTTCCAAGGCCCTCTCCATGGCTTCGGCGGACCAGCGGATCGCGGAGAACGGGGCCCCGGTGGTGTGGCTTCCCTCGGCGGGGCAGCATTACGCGGAATACCGCAAGGGGGGGCGCCGCTACCGCATCTGGCTGGAAAACGAGCAGTCCCTGGAGCTGAAGACCTCCCTGGTGCGTCGCTACGGCCTGGCGGGGGTGGCGGCCTGGCGCAAGGGCTTCGAGAAGCCCACGGTGTGGCCGGTGCTCCACCGGAACGTGAAGGGGCTCTAGGGGAGAGGATCCGCGCGGGGGGCGTCCGAGGGGGCGCCCCTCGCCTCGTTCAGAGCGCCTCCGCCAGGGGGAGGAGGCGCTCTTCCAGGACCCGGCCGAAGGCCTCCGGTTCCTCGAAGAAGGGGAAATGCCCCGAGGCCCGGAAGGGGATCCAGTCCTTCCGGGGGGCCTCCAGGTCCCGAAGCCAGCGGTGCGCCAGTCCCGGAGGGGTCACCAGGTCGTGGAGTCCCTGGGCCAGCAGGACCGGCACGGGCAGGCGGCGCACCGAAGCCACCGGAGGGCCCTGGAAGCGGAAGTGCCGGGCGGAGAACCAGGCTCCCCGGAGGAGCCCCGGCAGGTCCCGAAGCCGGTAGGTCCGGGAGGCGGCGAAGGCCTTCCAGAGGAGCAGGGGGGTGGACCGGCGGTGGAACACCCCCCCGAAGCGCAGCAGGTGTCCGTAGAGGTCCCCGGTCCTTCGGGGAAGCCGCAGCCCCCGGGAGGCCAGGAAGGCCCTCTGGGTTCTCCGGGCCCGGGGGTCGTCCACCACTTGTCCCACCCCCAGCAGGGCCGAGAAGGGTTCCGGGTCCCGCAGGATCATCCCTACCCCCAGCTCGCTCCCCCAGGAATGGCCCAGAAGAGCTACCTTACGTCCCCCGAAGTCGCTTCCCAGACGGCGGGCCACCTCCACCCCGTCCTCCGCCAGGCGGCGAGGACACAGGGTCTCCGGGGGCACCCGGGGAGACCAGGAGCGCCCCGCCCCCCGCTGGTCCCAGTGGGCCACCAGGAACCGGGCCTCCATCTCCCGGGGGAAGCCCCCGGCAAGACAGCTCAGGGGTCTTCCGGGACCCCCGTGGAGCACCAGCAGGGGAGGCCCCTGGGGGTTGCCCCTCAGGAGGACGTGCTGGTCGATCCCTCCGATCTCCCAGCGGACCCAACGGGAGATCACGCCCCGGGTACCCCACGTGTCAACCATTCAAAAAAAATCATTGACATAACGCCCCCTCGGAGGTACGGTCCCCGCATCTCGTTGTCGGAGGTGGGATCCATGGAGATCAGAGAGCCGGTCCCCGTTTCGCCGGTTCCCGCAGGTTCGGCCACCCGGTTCTGGGTGCGGGCGGGGCTTTTCGCCGCCCTGACGGCGGTAGGGGCGTTCCTGCGGGTGCCCCTGCCCTTCGTTCCCTTCACCCTGCAGTACTTTTTCTGCGCCCTGGCGGGGTTCCTGCTGGGGGCCAAGGGGGGCTTCGCTTCCCAGGGGATCTACCTGGCCCTGGGGCTGGCGGGGCTGCCCGTGTTCACCGCCGGGGGCGGCCCCGCCTACGTGTTCCAGCCCTCCTTCGGCTATCTCCTGGGTTTTCTGGCCGCCGCCCCCCTGGTGGGATGCCTTGCCCGGGGTCCCCTGACCCTCCTGAAGGCCTACGGGGTTGCCCTGGCGGGGGTGCTGGGGGTCTACGCCCTGGGGGTGCCCTGGCTTTGGGGGGTCTTCAACCTCCACCTGGGGGATCCCCGGACGGTGCGCTGGGCGGTCACCTACGGCTTTCTGGCTCCCCTGGGGGGAGACCTGGTGCTCTGCGGCCTCATCGCCCTGGGGGCGGTGCGGCTGCGGCGGCTGGGGGTCTTCCGATGAGCCCCGGGGAGGTCCGCTCCCTGGTGGATCGGGTCGTCTCCCGGGGGGAGGGGGTCTGTCGGGAGGAGGCCCTGGCGCTTCGGGACGCTCCCCTCCCGGATCTGCTGGAGGGGGCTTCCCGGATCCGGGAGGCCTTCTCGGGGCGGACTCTCCAGCTCTGCGCCATCGTCCCCTTTGCCTCCGGGGCCTGCGGGGAGGACTGCGCCTTCTGCGCCCAGTCCGCCCGCTGGAACACCCGGTGCGTCCCCCGACGGATGGAGGACGAGGAGGTGCTGGCGGCGGCCCGGCGGGCTCGGAGCCGGGGGGCCCGGTTCTTCTCCCTGGTGGTCTCCGGCCGGGTCCCGGAGGAGGGACTGTTCCGTCGGATGGTGTCCCTGATCCGGCGGCTTCGGAAGGAGACGGACCTGCACCTGTGCGCCTCCCCGGGGCTGGTGGACGAGGCTCAGGCCCGGGAGCTGGCGGAGGCGGGGCTTCGGCGGCTTCACGGCAACCTGGAGACGGGGCCCGGGTTCTTCCCCCGGGTCTGCACCACCCACCGGTTCGAAGACAAGCTCCGTTCCCTGGCGGCGGCCCGGGCGGCGGGGCTGGAGGTGTGCTCCGGGGGGCTTTTGGGGATGGGGGAGGGGTGGGAGGACCGGGTAGACCTGGCCCTGGCGGTGCGGGAGGCCGGGGCGGTCTCCGTGCCCCTGAACGTGCTGGTGCCCCTCCCCGGCACGCCCCTGGAGAGCCGCCCCTCCCTGGAGCCGGGAGAGTTCCTGCGCGTCGCCTCGGTCTTCCGGTTCGTGCTGCCCCGAGCGCGGATCCGCTTCGCCGGGGGACGGGCCCGGGTGGGATCGGACCAGGAGGCGGCCCTCCTGGGGCCCGTGGACGGGGTGCTGGCGGGGGACTACCTCACCACCCCCGGGCCGGGGTGGGAACAGGACCGACAGCTCTTCGCCCGGCTGGGACGGGAGGTGGGGTGATGGGGCGGGCCTTCTGGGTGCTGGGAACGGGCACCGACGTGGGGAAGACCTTCGTTTCGGGCTTTCTGGTGGCGGGGCTGCGTCGCCGGGGCCGGGAGGCGGGGTACTACAAGCCCGTGGCCAGCGGGGGGGTGCGCACCCCGGGGGGCCTGGCGGCCGCCGACGCCCTCTGGGCGGCGGAAGCCTCGGGGCTGGGGGACGACCCCGTCTCCCTGGGGGGGTGCGTCTACGAGACCCCCGTCTCCCCCCACCTGGCGGCGCGGCTGGAGGGGCGCCCCGTGGACCGGGGGCGCATGGACGAGGAACTGGCCCGGTGGCGGACGATCCGGGATCCCCTGGTGGTGGAGGGGGCGGGGGGGCTGGCGGTGCCCCTGGACGACCGGGGCACCCTGATGGCGGACCTGGCGGCGGCTTCGGGGCTGCCGGCGGTGCTGGTCGCCGCCCCGGGGCTGGGTTCCCTGAACCACACCGCCCTCTCCGCCGCCTTCGCCCGGGGTCGGGGCATCCCCCTGCTGGGGGTGGTGGTCTGCGGCCACCGGCCGCAGGACCCGGTGGAGCGGGACAACCTGCTCTGGATGGAGCGGATGGCGGGAGCCCCCCTGCTGGGGGTCCTGCCCCGGGCGGACCTGCCGGAACGGCCGAGGGACTGGACGGCGGCGCAGCGGGAGAGCTTCGTCTCCCTCTGGGACGAAGGGACCTGGGGGCGCTTCGAGGCGGCCCTGGGGGAGGGGAGGACGGGATGAGCGAAACCTTCACGGAACGGCAGAGGCGGGACCTGGCCCACAACTGGCACCCCTGCACCCAGATGGCGGACCACGAGGAGTGGCCCCCCCTGGCGGTGCGCTCCGCCCGGGGGGTCTGGCTGGAGGACGAGACGGGGCGCCGGATCCTGGACGGCATCTCCTCCTGGTGGGTGAACCTCTTCGGCCACGGCCACCCGAGGCTGGTGGAGACCCTGGCCCGACAGGCGGAGAGACTGGACCACTGCCTCTTCGCGGGGTGCACCCACGACCCCGCCATCGAGCTGGGGGAGCGCCTCGCCGCCCTCTCGGGGCTTCCCCGGGTCTTCTACGCCGACAACGGGTCCTGCGCCGTGGAGACCGCCCTGAAGATGAGCTTCCACGCCCACCGCAACGCCGGGGCGGTGGGGCGGACCCGTTTCGCCCACCTGGGGGGTTCCTACCACGGGGAGACCCTGGGGGCCCTGGGGGTGGGGGACCTGGGGCTCTACGGGGAGGTCTACCGGCCCCTCCTCCGGCCGGGGGTGCGGGTGGAGGGGCCGGACTGCTTCCGGTGTCCCTACGGCCTGACCCGGGAGGGTTGCGGCGTCCCCTGCCTGGACCGGGACCGGCGCACCCTGGAGGCCCACGGGGAGAGTCTCTGCGGGGTCATCGTGGAGCCCCTGGTGCAGGGGGCGGCGGGGATGCGGGTGTACCCTCCCGCCTACCTGGCGGGGCTTCGGCGGGTCTGTTCCGATCTGGGGATCCACCTCATCGACGACGAGATCGCCATGGGCTTCGGCCGCACGGGGACCCTCTTCGCCTGCCAGCAGGCGGGGGTGGTCCCGGACCTGATGTGTCTCTCCAAGGGCATCACCGGAGGGATGATCCCCTTCTCCGTCGTCCTGGCCTCGGAGGAGATCTACCGGGCCTTCTACGGCGGGGGGGGGCGGCAGGCGTTCCTGCACAGCCACAGCTACTCCGGCAGCCCCCTGGGCTGCGCCCTGGCCTGCACGGTGCTGGACCTCTTCGAGGAGGAGGGGATCCTGGACCGGGTGGCCCGGCTGGGGCGGTTCCTGCGGGAGCGGGTGGCCTCGGAGCTGCCCCGGTGTCCCCACCTGGGAGAGTACCGGCAGATCGGGCTGGTGGGGGCCCTGGAGCTGGTGGCGGACCCGGGGACCCGTGCGTCCTTCTCCCCGGACCTGCGCCTGGGACGGCGCATCGCCCGGGCCGCCCTGGACCGGGGGGTGCTGCTGCGGCCCCTGGGGGAGGTGGTGTACTTCCTTCCCCCCTACGCCGTCACGGAGGAGGACCTGGAGGTCCTGGCGGAGGGGGCCTTCGGGGCGGTGCGGGAGGTCCTGGGCTCCCTTTAGGCAGAAGCCCCGGGCGGACCGTCGAAGGGGGGGCTCAGGCCAGAACGGAGTTCAGCCTCTCCAGCAGGTCCCGCCGATCCCGGTGCACCAGGCAGACCACCTGGATGTCCTCCAGGGGGTCCCCTAGGGGGACGAAGGCCCCGTCGAAGCGGGTCCGGTTCAGGTGGTCCGCCACCCGGGTCTCCGCCGCCACCCCGTCCAGGCGGCCCCAGAGGTGTTCCGCAAAGCTGGCCGCGTCGTCCTCCATCTCCGTCACTCGGGCTCCCCGGGACCGGAGCAGGGCGATGAGGTTTCCCGTGCCCCCTCTCTGGACGCCGATGGAGCGTCCCGAGAGGTTCCGGGGGTCCAGGTCGATCCTTCGGGGGCGGCCCAGGCCGTCCCGATTCGCCCCGTAGATCCGGGTCTGCATGCGCCCGTAGGGCCGGGTGGCCGCCACGGGGAAGGCGTCGAAGTACGAGTTGGGCCATCCTGCGTTGAGGATCACGTCGATGTCCCCCTCCACCAGCAGGGGGAAGACCCGGGCCCAGGGGGCCCCCACGAACCGGGGGGTCAGCCCCAGGGCCTTCGCGGCCCGTCGGGCCGTCTCCACCCCGGTGCCCTCGGAGACCCCTCCGGAGAGGCTCACCCAGGGGGCGTAGGCGTCGTCGTGCCCCACCGCCAGGATCCCCCTCCCCCGATCCAGGGCCCGGACTTCCGGGCTGCGGCGCAGGGCCTGGATGCGGGCGAACCGCTCCTGTCCCTCCGCCGCGCAGCGGTCCGCCGTCTCCACCAGGGAACGGTTGCGCCGGTCCTGGACGGCGGAGAGAGCCAGAACCTCCCGGATCCGGTGGCCGATGGCGCAGGTTTCCTCCAGCACGGTGCCTTCCGTGCGGTCCTGGGCCTTCACCTGCTTCGCCATGGCGTCCAGGCGCTTCGAGGCGTCCGAAAGACCCTCCAGGGAGGCCTGGAGGGTGCGGCGTCCCGAGTGGATGCCCTCCACGGTTCGTTCCTTGTTCTCCCGGAAGTCCTCCAGCACCGACCGGGTCTCTGCGGTGCGCTCCCCCAGGGTGCCCATGAGGGCGCCGATGCGTTTGGTGATGACCGTGCTCTCCCCCGCCAGTTTGCGCACCTCGTCCGCCACCACCGCGAAGCCCCGGCCGTGCTCCCCCGCCCGGGCCGCCTCGATGGCCGCGTTGAGGGCCAGGAGGTTCGTCTGCTTGGCCACCTTCTCGATGCCCGAGAGCATCCCCGCCACCTCCACCGCCACCCCCGCCAGGGAGGCCACCAGGGACTGGACCCCCTGGAAGGAGCGGTTCATGGCCTCCAGGGACTCCGTGGCCTCCTCCATGATCCGGGCGCTCTCGTTTCCCCGGGCCACCGTGTCCTCCAGGCGGTTCTTCAGGTCCTCCGCCTCCCCGACGAGGGCGGAGGAGGTCCGGCGGCTTCCCTCCATCTCCCCGCAGGCCCGTTCCAGGGAGGAGCGGTTCCCCTCCAGCTCCGCAAGCAGCCCCGCCGCGTCGGTCCGGGAGAGGCGAAGGTCCTCCCTCTGCTCTCGGGCGAAGGAGCGCAGGGCTCCGTCGGCGGCGTCCAGAAGGTCCAGGAGGTCGCGCAGCACCTCCCGGGAGGGTTCGGGCAGGGTCGGGTTCATGGGGGTCACCACTCGTTCTTCAAGGGATGGGAGAGGCCTTTTGGGGGAAGAGGGGTACGGCGAGACGGGTCTCCGAGGAGGAAGATAGGCAGAGGGCGTCATGAAAACAAGGTGATCCGTTCACAGACTTCCCGCACGGGGTGACAAATCGGGGGGCCTTCAGGGCCCCCCGAAGCGGTGCGCGTGCCCTCCTAGCGGTCCAGCAGGACCCGGAAGTCCCCCTCCGGGGTGGCTTCCGAGGAGACCCGGAAACCCTGTCCCCGGGCGAAGCGGGACACGTTCTCCCGGGAGGTGACGGAACTCACCAGGACCTCCAGGGCCTTGCCCGCGTGGGCGTCCGCGGCCTTCTTCGTCTCCAGCACCGGCTGGGGGCAGGAGAGCCCCCGGGCGTCCACAAGGATCCGTTCGGTCATGAGCGTACCCTCCTCACACGTTCTCCCGGCGGTTCAGGAAGCCCACCGCCAGGCAGAACAGCATCCCCACGATCCAGGCCCCCAGCACGTAGGGGGTGGGGCCCTTGGCGGAGCTGGCCAGGGTGAAGTTGTGGGCGGCCGCAGCTCCCACCAGCATGCCCAGGACGAAGACCGCCGAGTCCCCGTCCCCTTCGCCGCTCAGGATGAACTGCCGCCCCGGGCAGCCCCCCGCCAGGGTGAAGGCCAAGCCGGAGAGGACCATGCCCAGGAAGTTCCAGAGGTGGTTCGTGTGGGCCACCGGCTGGCCCGTGGTTCCCAGGTGGAACTGTCCCAGGGCCAGGTTCGTGGCGGCGGCGGCCACGATCAGGGCGGCGATGCCCCGGAAGAGGTGGGGGTCCTTGAGCATCATGAGGTCCCGGAAGGCCCCCACGGTGCAGAAGCGGCTGCGCTGTCCCATCCAGCCCACCAGCAGCCCCACTCCCAGGGCGACCAGCAGGGGAGCGTGCTGGGAACCCGGTCCCTTGAGGGAGAAGAAGATCGGTCCCGTGGCGTCCCCGTCGGGGGTGCGCCCCATGAGGGGGGCCGCCACCAGCAGGGCCAGCAGCCCCACCGTGATCAGGGGCATCACGTACCCGGAAGCCCGGGTGGAGGGGTGGGCCCGACCCAGGTTGAAGCCGTTCCACAAGAAGCCGATCCCCAGGCCGATGCCCGCCAGGAGGCCCGCGATGCCCCCCAGGGCGGTGAGGTCTCCCCCGGAGAGGCGCAGGTAGGCCCTCCAGGGGCAGCCCAGGAAGATGAGGGCCCCGATCATGGCGAAGAAGCCCAGGAAGAAACGGACTACCGGGGCGGAACCGGAGCGGGGGCGGTACTCCCGGAAGAGCAGGGAGGCCCCGAAGGACCCCAGGAGGAGGCCCAGAATCTCCGGGCGGAGGTACTGCACCACCCCCGCGCGATGGAGCCCCAGGGCTCCGGCGATGTCCCGGGTGAAGCAGGCCACGCAGATCCCCATGTTGCCGGGGTTGCCCAGGCGTACCAGCACCGGGGCCAGGATTCCCACCACGATCCCCGTCAGGACGGGGCCCCAGGAGGAGGTGAGAGGACGATCCAGCGGTTCGAGCACAACATCACCTTCTTCTTCAGATTGGTGTTGCCTACGGCGCCTTCCGGCGCCGGGGGGCGGGTTCAGGCGGCTCGATCCACGGCGTCACCTCCTCTCCGTCCCAAAGGGATCTAGCGGCCCTCTCGGGCCAGCTCCTCCAGGGCCCGGACTGTCCGGTCCATCTCTTCGGGGGTGTTGAAGTACCCCGGGGAGAGGCGCAGGGCCCCCTGGGGGAAGGTCCCCAGGGTGCGGTGCGCCAGGGGGGAGCAGTGCAACCCCGGGCGGGACTCGATGCCGTAGCGGTCCGAAAGCTCCAGGGCCAGGGTGCCGTTGTCCCACCCGGCCAGGTTCAGGGCGAACACGGACAGCCGGTTCGACCCGTCCCGGGGGCCGTGGAGGGTCAGCCCCGGCACGGCCAGGAGCCCCGCCAGGAGACGGGCTCCCAGGCGGTGTTCCCGCTCCGCCACGACCTCGATCCCCGTCCCGGCAAGCCACTCCAGGGCCGCGGCGAGCCCCGCGATGCCCGGAAGGTTCGGGGTCCCCGCCTCGAACTTGTCCGGCAGGGTGGTGGGCTGGGTCTCCTCGTGGGAGAAGCTGCCCGTGCCCCCTTCCACGAAGGGGGCGCAGCGCTCCGCCAGGTCGGGTCTCCAGAGGATCCCCCCCACCCCCTGGGGGCCCATGAGTCCCTTGTGGCCGGTGAAGCACAGGGCCCCCAGGTCCCACCGAGCCGCGTCCAAGGGCACCACCCCGGCGGTCTGGGCGGCGTCCAGCACCAGGGGAACCTTTGCGCGGGCGCAGAGAGGGGCCAGGGCGTCCAGGTCCTGCAGGGCGCCGCAGACGTTGCTGCCGTGGGACAGCACCGCCAGGTCCGCGGGTTCTCTCAGGGCCTCCTCCAGGGTCCGGGGGGCCAGGAAACCCTCGGGGGAGCAGGGCAGCACCTCCAACCGCACCCCTTCGGCCTCCAGGCGGCGCAGGGGGCGCACCACTCCGTTGTGTTCCATGGAGGAGGTGAGGACCCGCATTCCCGGCCGCAGCAGCCCCTTGAGCACCACGTTCAGGGATTCGGTGACGTTGGCGGTGAAGGTGACGTAGCGCGGGTCCCCCCCGGCGTGTCCCCCCAGGAGAGAGGAGACGCGCTCCCGGCAGGTGGTCACCAGGTCCAGGGTGGAGAGGTCCCGGGATGCCGCGGAGCCCCGGGCCAGGTTGGCTCCCCCCGTGCGGAGGAACGCCGCCATGGCCTCGGGCACGCAGTCCGGCTTGGGCCAGGTGGTGGCGGCGTTGTTCAGGTAGAGGGCCATGGGATCAGCCCATCACCACGGGCTTGGCGGTGCCGTATACGGCCTCGGTGATCTCGAACATGTTGGAGATGGTGCCCACCGCCACCCGATCGGTGACGTCGAAGTGCTTCGTGCAGGTGCCGCACACCAGCACCCGCACCCCCTTGGCGGCCATCTCCCCCAGGGTCTCGTGGGCGGAGGAGTCCTTCAGGGCCAAGAAGACCGCCCCGTTCATCAGAGCCAGCACCGAGGGCAGGGGGGTCCGCTGGGCCAGGGTGCCCAGGAAGGCCTTCATGAGGGCATCCCCCAGCTCCGGGGATTCGCTCCCCAGGGTGCGGGAGAGGAGGAGCACCCCGTAGTCCCCCGTGGCGGGGGAGGAGGGGCAGGTCAGGGCGGGGGCGGGTCCCGCCTCGCCGGTCTTCTCCGCCTTGAGCACCAGCCGGGGGACCTCTCCACCGGGGGTCACGGAGTATCCCTGGCTCTCCAGGAACCGGGTCACGTTGGAGGCGGAGACGGGGTTGTCCACCGTCACCTCCAGGGACGCCGCCCCTCCGTCCACCGCCGCCTTGGCCAGCATCACCGGCTGGGGGCAGGGTTTGCCCGTCGCGTCGATCTGCATCATGATCTGAAACCTCCTTGTCCGTCCCCGTCGGGACGGGAGAATGCCCCCAAGGGGGCGAAGGAGAGGGCCGCCGGGCGGCACCCCTCCGGATTGCCTTCGTCCACCCCCGCGAAGGGGAGGAAGAGTCCCCGCTCCTCCAGGCAGAGGCGAAGCTGGTCCATGAAGACCCCCGGTCCGGGGATCCGCCGCGCCTCCGGGACCCCCTCGGCGGGTTCCCCGCCGCAGAAGCCCCCGCAGGTGCACCCCACCCCGCAGCTGGGGCTACCCTCCGGGCCCACCACCCCCGCCACCCGGAAGCTCTCCCGGAGGGAATCCTCCACCTGGTCCAGCAGGGGCTCCAGGATGCGGCGACAGTGCCGCCGGAAGGGAGGGGTGTCGTACTGCTCCGAGGTCATCCCCCAGCGCCGCAGGCCCAGGTAGGTGGTCTCGGGACAGGGGAGCTGGATCACCCCGAAGCCCTCCCGGATCAGGGGGAGCACCAGGGGTTCCAGGACCGCCGGGGCGTCGTTGCCCCGCAGTTTCGCGGAGCCGTTGAGGAGGCAGTGGGCCAGGAGGATCAGCCGACGGGTCATGCTTTGTCGGATGCCTCCCGGGTCCGGTAGCGGGCGGGGAGCCGGGGGAGGAGGAGGGCCACCAGGACGCAGCTGGCCACCTTGTCCACCAGGTTTCCGGCGATGCGGGGCAGGAAGGCGGCGGTGAAGATGTCCTGGCCGCTCTTCATCAGCCACAGGAAGAGGAAGTCCGTGCCGCCCCCGGTAAGGCCCCCGTAGATCCACACGGCGATGGGGGTGCCCACCAGGGGGCACAGCACCGCCAGGACCAGGCCCACGGCGGCTGCCACGGGAACGGAGAAGCGGAAGCGCCGGGCCGCGAAGCCCACCACGAGCCCCACCGTCACGTTCACCAGGGCGAAGGGGATGTCCCGGGGGTTGGTGAGGACCCCCTGGATCAGGTTGGTGCACAGGCCGATGAGGGCCCCCTGGAAGGGCCCCAGCAGAGCCGCCCCCAGGATGGTGCCCAGGGTGTCCAGAAAGAGCAGGGGGATCTGGAGGGCCTGGACCGTCGTCCCCAGGGCCAGGTTGGTCACCACGCAGAGGGCCCCCAGGGTGAGGGCGAAGGTGTTTCGTGCCAAGGCGTTCACGTCCTTTCGTCGCCGGAGGCTCCGAGGCCCCCGCAGGGCCCCTCCCGGAGGGGCCGTCCTTCGCATACCAGGTCCACGGGCACCGAAAGGGCGTCGGCGAAGCGCTGAACCTCCCCTTCCAGGTCCGAGGCGAAGCGCAGGGCCAGGCCGCAGCTCGCCGCCAGGTGCCGGGGGGTGGGGCAGAGGGCATGGGGCAGCCCCTGTACCCGCAGAGATCGGTGGAGCCGGAAGCCGTCGGTGGCGGTCCGGAAGAGGGCGTAGCTCCACGGAGGGCCGCTTCCCCCCGTGGACTGCCCCGAAGGGGGAGGTCCGAAACGCTCCATCCCGTCTCCTAACCCAGGTTTTCGAGGAAGGCCTCGATGCGGGTGCGCAGCTGTCCCTCGTCCCCGGGGGTGTAGTCCGTCTCCAGGGAAAGCAGGGGGATGCCCTCCTGGGCCAGGCGGCGGCGCAGGTTCTCCCCCTCCACCTGGTAGGTGGTGCAGAAGCTCAGGGTGGCGTCCACCACCCCCTGGGCTCCGGTCTCCCGGGCCAGGCGCACCACGTCGTCGAACCGTTCCTCGTTGGGACTGAAGCAGGCGCAGTGGATCCCGTCCAGGTAGCGGTGGGCCAGGGCGTCCAGGAGGGAGGGCAGGTCGCGGACCCCCGAGAGGTCGGTGGTGCTCTCGTAGTAGCGGGAGCCGGTGCAGTTCTCCTCCCCCACCACCACGGCGCCGCTGGTCTCGATGAGGTGGTGGATCTTCCAGTTGGGCACCACCACGGGGGTCCCGGTGAGGAGGACCCGCTTCGTCCCCACGGGGAAGGCCCCCTTTCCCTGGGCGATCCGGGCCAGGCACTCCTCCGCCAGCTGGTTCGTCATGGCGGTGTAGCGCGGCACGTCGTCGTAGAAGGCGATCTGGGTGGTCACCAGGGCGTCGGTCCCCGAAAGGGGAGAGGGGTCGTTTTTGCGGGTTCCGTGGAGTTTCTGGAGGGCCCGCCTCTTGTCGTCCACCCGCCGGGTCGCCTCCAGGAGGTTCTCGTAGGTGAGGGTCCGGCCGGTGCGGCGCTCCAGCTCCTCCGTCAGCCGCCGGATCTCCTCCCGCCACAGGGCGAAGCCCGCAGGGGACTTGCGATTGGGCAGGTCCATCACGTGCATGGGGACGTGCTGCCCCAGGATCTCCCAGGCCTTCTTCTTGCCGTCGCAGGTGTTTTCCCCCACCACCAGGTCCACGGACTGGAAGTAGGGACAGGTGCGGGAGAGCTTGGCCCCCAGCCCGGCCTTGATGAGGGGGCAGAGGGAGCGGGGCAGCACCTTCTCCCCCGCGGGGACCCAGAACTGGGAGCCCGCACACAGCCCCACGAGGACGCCCCCCAGGGCGGAGACGATCTCTTCGGGGACGTAGACGCAGAAGGAGCCCACCACCAGGCCACCTCGGGCCTTGTGGTCCGCCAGCTCCTGGATCCGGAGGCCGTGCACCTCCGCGATGACCATGTTGAAGTAGTCCATCCCCTCGGGGCGGTCGGTCTGGTTCAGGAAGGTCTCCTCGAACAGGGGGGGGAGAGCCGCGCAGAGCTGATCGTGGGTGTCCAGGTCCATGCCCAGGCTTTCCCACAGGGCGTGGTAATCGGCCATGACGTTCTTGTGCCTCCTCGGGCGGCGCGCGGCCCCTTTCGGTCAGGGGGGCGCCAGGGGTCAGGGAAAGCCCGGGAGGCCGCGAGAGACGCCGGAGGAGGGACGCCTAGGGACGAGGGGAACGGGGAAGGGCGAAGACCGGCGGGTCGGCGGACCTGTCCGGGGAATCCGGGGTCCTTGAGGAACGGGGACATGCATGCCATGCACTGATGGCCGCGGTTCAAAGGTGTCCGTGGATCATGTCCGTCCCTCCTGTCCCGCCCGAAGGCGTTTCTCGATTCGGGGCCATGATAACAGAGACGAGAGGAAAGGGGGAACGAGAAAAAGGAGCAAAATCGGCGGCTTGCCAGGAATTTTTATCCCCCCTAGGATGGGCGGACGGCGACGGGTGCCTGTGCCCCGAGCCGCCCGAAGGAGGTCCTGTCCATGTCCTCGAACCCCCCCATGGAGACGGAGAGCATTCCCCGCCTCTTGGTGCGCTTTTCCGGCCCCGCCATCGCGGGCCTGCTGGCCCACGCCCTCTACAACATCACCGACCGGATCTTCGTGGGCCGCACCGTGGGGACCGAGGGGCTGGCAGCCCTCTCCCTGGCCTTTCCCTTCATGCTCCTGTTCATCGCCTTCGGCATCCTGGTGGGGGTGGGCACCTCCTCCCGCATGGCCATCCAGCTGGGGGAGAAGGACGCTCCCGGCGCCGCCGTCACCCTGGGGACGGGTACGACCCTGGGGCTGGTGGGGAGCGTGGCCATCACCTTCCTGGGCTTCCTCGTCCTGGGTCCCCTCCTCCGGGCCAGCGGAGCCTCCGGCCGGGTCTTCGACCTGGCGAAGGCGTACCTGGAGGTGATCCTCCTGGGGGCGGGCTTCTCCTCCCTGGGCATGGGCTTCACGGCGGTGCTCCGGGCGCTGGGGCGTCCCCGGGTGTCCATGGCCGCCCAGTTTCTGGGGGCGGGGCTGAACATCCTGCTGGATGCCTGGTGGGTCCTGGGGATGGGGTGGGGGGTCCGGGGGGCCGCCTGGGCCACGGTGCTTTCGGAGCTGGCCCTGTGCCTCTGGGCCGCCTGGGTGGTCTTCCGGGGGCAGGATGTGGTGCGGGTGCGCCTCCGCCACCTGGTTCCCCAGGGGGCGGCGCTGCGGCGCATCGTGGCGGTGGGGTTCCCCCCGGGGGTCATGGAGATGGGCTTCACCCTGGTGGTGGCCCTGATGAACCGACAGGTGCAGCGTTACGGGGGGGACGTGGGGCTTTCCGCCATGGGGATCTTCTTCGGCCTGGACGCCCTGTTCTTCCTTCCCGCCCTGGGGGTGGGGGAGGGGGCCCAGCCCCTCATCGGGTTCAACTACGGGGCGGGGCGACTGGACCGGGTGCGGGCGGTGACCTGGATGGCCGCGTCCGCCGCCACGGTCTACTTCCTGGGGAGCCTGGTGGTCGTGGAACTCTTCGCGGAGAGCCTGGTGGGGCTGTTCAACGCCACGGACCCCCACCTGACCGAGGTGGCCTCCTGGGGGCTTCGGGTCTGCTACGCCGGGGCGCCCCTGGCGGGGGTCTCCATCACCGCGGGGTACTTCTTCCAGGGGTTGGGGAAGAGCCGGGCCAGCATGGTCCTCACCTTCTGCCGGTTCACCCTGTTCATCCTGGTGCCCCTGCTGACGCTGCCGCCTCTCCTGGGGCTCACGGGGGCCTGGCTGGCCCTGCCGGTGGCGGACCTGGGGGGGTTCCTTCTGGGGGGCTGGATGATGCGCCGGACCCTGGCGAAGCTGGAGTCTCCGGGGAGCTAGAAGTTCTTTGCCTTCAGCAGGGCCTCCAGCTGCAGGGGGGCCTGGGGGCGGGAGTAGAGGAACCCCTGGATGCAGGTGTAGCCCACCCCCTGGACGGCCTGCCGCTGTTCCGGGGTTTCGATGCCCTCCACCACCGTCTCCAGTCCCAGAGCCCGGGCCATCTCCAGGATGGCGGACACCAGGGCCAGGTCCCGGGAGTCCTGGGGCAGCCGGGTCACGAAGGACTTGTCCACCTTCAGACCGTCCAGGGAGAAGTCCCGGAGGTAGGCCAGGGAGGAGTACCCCGTCCCGAAGTCGTCGATGAACACCTTCACCCCCAGGGCGCGGAGTTCCCGGAAGAGGGACTCTGCTGCCTCCCTCTCCTCCAGCAGGGCGTTTTCGCAGATCTCCACCACCAGGAGTTCCGGGGAGAGCCCGGAGGACGCCAGGGCCTCCCGGATGGTCCGCAGGGGCTGTCCGTGGCGCAGCTCCGTCCCCGAGAGGTTCACCGAGACGGGGAGGGGCCCCACGGGACCGGAGGCCCATCGGGCGGCCTGGGCGCAGGCTTCCTGAAACACCCACTCCCCCAGGGGGATCATGAGCCCCGTCTCCTCCGCCACGGGCAGAAAGTCCGCAGGGGGCACGAAGGTCCCTTTCCCGGTGGGCCAGCGAAGCAGGGCTTCCACCGCCTGGACCCGGTTCGTCTCCGGGTTCACCAGGGGCTGGTAGTGCAGGGTCATGCGGCGCTCCTGGATGGCCCGGCGCAGGCCGTTCTCCAGGAGGATGCGCCGGGCGAAGCGGTTGTGCAGTTCCTTGTTGTAGAAGACGCACCGGCTTCCCCCGTCGGCTTTGGCTTTCCGGAGGGCCTGGGATGCCTTGTCCAGGAGCTCCTCCGCCCCGTCCGCGTCCCCCGGGGCCAGGGCCAGGCCCAGGCTCACCCCCACCACCAGCCCCTGAGTCCCGTACTCCAGGGGTTCCCGGAAGGAGGCGAGGATGCGGTCCGCCAGGGTGGCCAGGGAGGCGGGGGTCGTCGCGTCCGCCACCACCAGGGCGAAGGTGTTGCCGTCCAGCCGGGCCACCGTGTCGGCGGAGCGCACGTGCTCCTGGATCCGCCGGGTGACCAGGGTGAGGATGCGGTCCCCCTCCCGGTGTCCCAGCAGGGCGTTGATGTCCCGGAACCGGTTCAGGTCCAGCAGCAGGACCCCCAGGGAGCGGTCGTTGCGCCTGGCCCGCTGGAGCTCCAGGTTCAGCCGGTCCAGGAAGAGGTGGCGGTTGGGAAGCCCCGTGAGGCCGTCGTGGTACACCTGCCAGGCCAGCCGGGCCTCCTGTTCCTTCTGGGTGGAGAGGTCCACCCCCACCCCCAGGTAGCCCTGGGGGGTGCCCTCTTCGTCTTGGAGGGCCCGGATGCGGATGCGCTGGGGGAAGGTGGATCCGTCCTTCCGGCGGGTCCGAACCTCCCCTTCCCAGAAGGCGTTTTCCCGGAGGGAGCAGCGGATGGTCTCGGCGGGGACGCTTTTCGGGTCGATCAGGTCGAAGCCAGCCCGGTCCAGGAGTTCGTCTCGGGCAAAGCCGGTGCAGCGAAGGAGCGCCGGGTTCATGGAGAGGACTTTCCCCTCCCGATCCATCACCAGGGCGCACTCGTCCATCTCCTCCAGGAGGGTCTCCGTGGCGGCCAGGCGTTCCCGGGTCCGGCTCTCCTCCGTCAGATCCCGGACCTTCACCAGGACCAGGGAGCCCTCGAAGGGAGCCACCAGAAGCCGGCAGAGGCGTGGGGGCTTTTCCTCGGGACAGGGGAACTCCAGGGAGTGGACCTTCCCTTCGAGGCGACAGCTTTGGACCATCCCCTCCAGGGCGGGACCCAGCTCCGGGGGGAGAAGGTCCCTCATGGGGCGGCCCAGGGACCGTTCCGGAGGGGCGAGGAGGGGCGTTTCCCGGCCGGACTCGCACTGAAGGACGCACCCCTCTTCATCCAGGACGTAGAGGGCATCGGACAAAAGCTGTACCAACCGGTGCATGCGAGGGTCCAGGGCGCTCGGGCTCGTCATGGATGGGACTCCTTTGGTGGCGAAAGATGAATTTCACGTGGCGACATCGAACTGTCCCCGGATTGCCTCACCATAGCGGAAGTCCTTTTTTCTGTCTAGGATTTTGGGAGGGACCAGAAGGAGAAGGAAGTCCCGTCGCAAGGGGGAGCGATGTCCCGGGAAAGATGGGCTTCGGGACTCTTTTAGGGCTGGATTCGGGGCAGGTCCTCCAGGCGGGTGGTGGCGGCGGAGGAGCGTTGGGCTTTTCGGGGAGCCCAGGGGCGGTGGGGGTTGCGCAGCATCGCCGGGACCAGGGCTCCTCCCCCCAGCTCCTCGTTGATCCGATCCACCGCCGCCATGAGGCGCTGCTTTCGGGAATCCGGGAGGGCGTCCTCTTGGGCGAAAAGGTCTTGCTGCACCGCCCCCTCGGGGGTCAGACGGAGCAGGAGGATCTCTGCCTTGGCGTAGGGGACCCCGGGGACGTGGATCCGCTCCAGCCCCTCCCGGGTGGCGGCGATGAGGTCCGGGGTGTAGGCGGTGGGACGGGGAAGGGGGATCTCCGCGCTCCGGGAGAGGTAGGTCCCCCGGTGGCGGCTGGAGGAGGCGGTCACCTGCACCAGCCCCGCCCGAAGGCCCTGGGCGCGAAGCTGTTCCCCCGCGGTGGCGGCGAAGGAGGCCAGGGCCTCCCCCAGGTCCTCCTTGCGGCAGGTGTCCCGCCCGAAGGACCGGGACACCTGGATGCTCTTCTGCGGGGTCTCTCTGGTCTCCAGGGGGAGACAGGGGATGCCCCGGAGTTCCCACACCAGGTTGAGCCCCCGGACGGTGAGGTGCTGGAGGACCCAGTGGTCCGGCATGTCCCGAAGTCTGCGGGCGGATCGGATGCCCCGGCGTCGCAGCCGGGGGGCCAGGCGGCGTCCCACCCCCCAGATCTCCTCCACCTCCAGGTCCTCCAGGAAGCGGTCCCGCTCCACCGGGGAGAGGGTGGCCAGGTCGAAGACTCCTTCCGCCTCGGGGTGCCTCTTGGCGAACCCCGCCGCGGCCTTCGCCAGGGTCTTGGTGGGGGCCAGGCCCACGGACACGGGGATGTGGATCTCCCGGAGGACCCGCCTCCGGACCTCCCGCATGCGTGCCTCCGGGTCCTCCAGGGCGGCGATCTCCAGGGAGAGGAAGGCTTCGTCCACGGAATAGACCTCCAGCCGGTCCGTGCAGGTTTCCAGGACCGCCATCATCCGTCGGGAGATGTCCCGGTAGAGTTCGAAGTTGGAGGAGAAGGCCGTCACCCCGTGGTGGACGCAGAGCCCCCGGATCTCGAAGAAGGGGACCCCCATGGGGATGCCCAAGGCCTTGGCCTCGTCGGACCGGGAGACGACGCACCCGTCGTTGGAGGAGAGCACCACCACGGGCCTGCCCGCCAGGTCGGGGCGGAAGATGCGCTCGCAGGACACGAAGAAGTTGTTGGCGTCGCAGAGGGCCACCCGGCGGGGAAGGGGTTCAGCGGGGGTCATGGAGGATCCAGGTGACGACGCCGAAGAGGGACGAGGGGTCCTCCCCCGCCACCAGGCGACGGGCCGTGAAGCCCCGACCCAGGGGGGCGGGGAGCACCACCAGGTGGCCCGGGGAGGGCGTCAGAGAACAGTCCACCAGCACGAGGCGGTCCAGGGAGCCGTCGGGGCGGTCCGTCCGCAGGAGAAAGGTGGAGGGGGGGGAGGGGATCAGCAGGCGGAGAAGCTCGTCCCGCAGGTCCCGAGGGCCCCGCTGTTCCCGGTGGAACGGTATGGTCATGACGTTCCCCCCTTTGTCGGATTGATACATATAGTAATCATAAACGCGATCAAGTCAACATAAAACAGTCCCCGGGAGGCTTGCTACAATGAACCCCGGTCGGTTTCTTCGGAAGCGGGAGGAGGCATGGGCATGAAGAGGATTTCGTTTTGGGGACGATGGCTCCTGGGGGTGGCCCTGACGGTCCTGGCGGCGGGACTTCCCGCGGAGGCGGCCCCTCTGTCGCTGGAGGACTACCTGACCCTGGTGGCCGCCCGCAACCCGGACCTGGAGGCCACCCGCCAGCGGGTGGCGGCGTTGCGCCACGCCGCGGAGGCGGTGGCGGCGACCCAGCGTCCTCAGGTGCACCTGGTGGGCAGCGGGGCTCGGGTCGTCCGGGAGGAGGAGGGGAGCGCCTCCCTCTATCTGGCGGTGACCCATCGGTTCGATCCCTGGGGAAAGGACGATCTCCAGCTCCGGCAGACCCTGCTCCAGCACGACCAGGCGGCGGCGTCCTTCGCCGCCCAGGGGAACCGGCTGCTCCAGCAGGCGGAGCGGCTCTACTGGGACGCCTCCCTGGCCCGGCGGAACCTGGCCCTCCAGGAGACCCTGGTGAGGCAGCGGACGGAGGATCTGCGGGTGACGAAGCGCAAGTTCGACCTGGGGGCGGTGCCCAAGCTCGACGTGATCCGGGCGGAGGTGGCCCTCTCCCGGGCCCGGGGGGAGAGCACCGCCGCCCGGCTTCTCTGGAAGGACGCCCTGACGGGGCTTGCCCGGCTGGCGGGGGAGACTCCCGCGGAGCCCCTCCCGGGGGGGCTGGAGAGGCCCTCCCTCCCCGAGACCCCCGCGGACCCGGAGCGGGCCTTCCAGCGGAACCCCGAAGCCCAAGCCCTGAGGATCGCCCTGGAGGCGGCCCGGGCGGGGCGGGACCTGGCGGCCCTGGGGAAGGTCCCGGAGGTGAGCGGGCGGGTGTCCTACATGGTGGCCACGGACGAGGACGTCTCCGTGCCCCCCCAGGACGACGCGCGGCTGGCCCTGGAGGTCTCCCTGCCCCTCTACGACGGGGGGCGCACCCGGGCCCAGACCGCCCAGGGGGATCGGCTGGTGGCCGCGGCTTCCCAGGATCTGGAAGTCAAGCGGCAGAACCTGGTCCAGGAACTCTCGGAGGCCCGGAACCGATGGGAGGAGGCCTGTGCCCAGGAGGAGACCAAGCGGCGGGAGGTGGCCTTGGCGGCGGAGGAGCTGCGCATCGCCCGGCTCCGCTACGACCAGGGGGTGGGAAACCAGCTGGACCTGCTGGACGCCCAGACCAAGGACGCCGGTGCCCGGGTGGAGCACCTTCGGGCCCTTCGGGGGATGTACGTGGCCCTCACCGCCCTGCGCGGGGCGATGGGGGAGTACGCGGATCGCCTGTCCGCTCCGCCGGGGCCGTAGGAGACGAAGAGGGACGGGGTCGCCCCCCGTCCCTCTTTTTTATGGTCTAGTCCAGCCAGTGCTGGAGGGAGGTGCGGAAGAGGCGGTGCAGGTGCTGGGTCACCGGTCCCGGGGTTCCCTTCCCGATGCGGTGGCCGCCGATGCGCACCACCCCGAGGATCTCCTTCAGGGAGCCGGTGACGAAGGCCTCGTCGGCCTTTTCCAGCTCCGTCACCTTGGGGCAGCGCTCCTCCACCTTGAAGCCCCCCTCCCGGGCCAGGTGCAGCACGATGCCCCGGGTGACCCCGGAGAGCACCCGCCCCACCGGAGCGGTGACGAGCTTGCCCTCCACGCAGAGGAAGAAGTTGCTGGAGGAGGATTCGGTGATCTCCCCCCCCGGGCAGTAGAGGGTCTCGAAGACCCCCTCCATCCCCGCCACGGGGATGTAGCCGAAGAGGTAGTTGATGCTCTTGATGAGGGGGAAGGGGCGCTCCATGGCGGCGGGCTGCAGGGTGACCCCCTCCCGGTGCAGGTTCGGGTCCGGGGCGTGGAGGGGCTCGAAGAGCACGAAGAGCCGGGGATGGGGGAACCGCCCCTCCTCCCGCACGTCTCCCCCGGTGAGGTAGGGCTTCATCAGGACCTCTCCCTGGGGGCAGTCCGGCCGGGCCAGTCCCTCCCGGAGGATGTCCCGCACCTGGGGGATCAGGTTGCGCGCCTCGATCCCCGCCTGTTCGGCGCTTCGGGCGAGGCGCTCCAGGTGGGGGCCCAGGGCGAAGGTGCGCCGGTCGTAGGTGCGGATGGACTCGAAGACGCCGATGCCCCGTTGGATCGCCAGGTCCGACAGGGGGACGAAAATCTCCTCCAGCGGGCGGAACTGCCCTTCGTGGTAGCACAGAGTCATGGGAACGCCCTTCTTTCCGAGTTGTAGTGGTCAAGTCTGGAGTATAGGACAAAGGCCCCCGTCGGCCTAGGGCTTCCGGACCCGGTAGGAGGGACGGGGAGTTGGTTCTATACTGATAGGGTTCCATAAGTTGCAAGATGGGGACTTCTATCCCCGATCCACGTGGAAGAACAAGGAGGAATGCCCTTTGGGTTTTGTGATCCTGGCCATCAACCCCGGTTCCACGAGCACCAAAGTGGCCCTGTTCCAGGACGAGGAGGAGTTGGGGCGCAAGGAGCTTCCGCATCGGGCGGAGGACCTCGCCGGGTTTCCCCGGGTGGCGGACCAGAAGGCCTACCGTCTCGGGGCCATCGAGGCCCTCATGGAGGCCCGGGGGCGGCGCTTCGAGGAGCTGAGCGCGGTGGTGGGGCGAGGGGGCATCGTGGACCCTATCCCCGGGGGCACCTACCGGGTGGGGCCCCTGCTGCTGGAGCACCTGCACCGGGGCAAGCCCTGGGAGCACGCCTCCAACCTGGGGGGCATCCTGGCGGAGGCCATCGCCTCCCCCTTGGGTATCCCGTCCTTCATCGTGGACCCCGTGGCGGTGGACGAACTGGAGGACCTGGCACGGATCACGGGGCTGCCGGAGCTGCCCCTTCGTTCCCTGGTGCACGCCCTCAACGTGAAGGCCACGGTGCGCCTCGCCGCCCGGGATCTGAACCGGGACTGGCAGGAGCTTTCCGTGGTGGTGGCCCACCTGGGCAGCGGCTTCTCCATCTGCGCCCACCGGGAGGGACGCATCGTGGACGTGAACAACGCCAACGAGCGGGGACCCTTCTCTCCGGAACGGGCGGGGGGAGTGCCCGCCCTGGAGCTGGTGCGCCTGGCCTACAGCGGCCGGTGGACCCAGCAGGACCTGCGGCGTCGTCTGGTGGGGCGAGGGGGGCTTTCGGCCTACCTGGGCACCACGGACCTGCGGGAGGCGGCGGCCCGCATCGCCGCCGGGGACGAGGGGGCGGATCGGGTGGTGGAGGCCATGGCCTTCCAGGTGGCCCAGGAGATCGCCGCCATGGCGGTGCCCCTGCGGGGGAAGGTGGACGCGGTGATCCTCACGGGAGGGGTGGCCCACTCCTCGGACTTCGTGGCCCGGGTGCAGCGGCGGGTGGAGTGGATCGCCCCGGTGCTCCGGTACCCCGGGGAGGACGAGATGAAGGCCCTCTGTCAGGGGGCCCTTCGGGTCCTGAGGGGGGAGGAGGAGCCCCGGGACTACGAACGCTTCGCCGGAGGGACGGGGGAGCGGTGAGGACCAAGGGGGGCGCCCGGGGCGCCCCCCTTTCGCATGGGGGCCGGTGCGGCTTGACAGGAGCGGGAGGTGGGGTACAATCCATCGGAACGAAAGATCAGTATATCGGTAAAAATAAACCAAAGTATGGAGGCGGGAACGTGGGGATGGTGCGGCTCGGTCTGGCGGACGGTGCGGTGTTTGAAGGTCGGTGTGAGGGCCCCTGGGAGCCCCGGGAGGGGGAGACGGTGTTCACCACCGGTTCCACGGGGTATCCCCAGGGGTTGACGGATCCTTCCTACCGAGGGCAGATCCTGGTCTTCGCCTTCCCCCTGGTGGGGCAGTACGGGGTGGACGAGGACGCCCTGGAGAGCCTGCGACCTCAGCCGGAGGCGGTGGTGGTCTCCCGGGTTCCGGAAACCGGGGCGGGACGACGCTTTCGGGAGTGGCTGCGCCGCGCCGGGATTCCCCTGATGGAGGGAGTGGACACCCGGGCCCTGGTGCTGCATCTGAGGGACCGGGGGACCCTGCGGGGCCGTCTGGGAGACGGGAGCCTGCCCCGGTCGTCCCGGTTCGCCCCGGACCTGGTGGCCTCCGCCTCCTGCGCCGTCCCGGAGACGGACCCCGGGGAAGGGCCCCTGGCGGCGGTGCTGGACTGGGGGGTGAAGGAGTCCATCCTTCGGCGCCTGCGGGAGCGGGGGGTGCGGGTGGCCCGTCTCCCCTGGAACGCCTCGGCCCGGGAGGTGCTGGCCCTTCGTCCACGGGGGGTGTTGTTGGGCAACGGCCCGGGGGATCCCCAGGACCTTCTGTCGGGGCCGGTGGGGACGGTGCGGGAGCTGCTGGGGCGGGTGCCCCTCTTCGGCATCTGCCTGGGCATGCAGGTGCTGGCCCTGGCCTGCGGGGCCGCCACGGAGAAGCTGCCCTTCGGCCATCGGGGGGTGAACCACCCGGTGCGGGAGGAGGCCACGGGACGCACCCTCCTCACCAGCCAGAACCACGGCTACGGGGTGGTGGACGCCTCCGCGGAAGGGGCGGGGCTTACGGTCACCTTCCGCCACCTGGGGGACGGAAGCGTGGAGGGCATCGCCAGCGGCGCCTACCCCGCCTGGGGGGTGCAGTTCCACCCCGAGGCGGCCCCGGGGCCCTGGGACGGGGCGTTTCTCTTCGACCGGTTCGTGGCCTCCCTGGACGAGGAAGGCCGGAAGGGGGCGGCGGCATGACGGGGCGGGAAAAACCCTCCGTGTTGATCCTGGGCTCCGGCCCCATCCGCATCGGTCAGGCGGCGGAGTTCGACTACTCCGGGAGCCAGGCGTGCCGCGCCCTGAAGGAGCGGGGCTTCCGGGTGATCCTCCTGAACAGCAACCCCGCCACCATCCAGACGGACCGGGAGCTGGCGGACCTGGTGTACCTGCGCCCCCTGGAGGCGGAGGTGGTGGAGTCCCTCCTGGAGCTGCACCGCCCCGAGGGGATCCTGGCCTCCCTGGGGGGGCAGACCGCCCTGAACCTGCTCATGGAACTGGAGGAGCGGGGCTCTTTGGAGCGGTTCGGGGTCCGGGTCTGGGGCACCCAGCCCGGGGCGGTGCGCACCGCCGAGGCGAGGGAACCCTTCCGGGACCTCATGGCCGCCATCGGCCAGCCCGTGATCCCCAGCCGCTCCGTGGGGTCCGTGGAGGAGGCCCTGGCGGCGGCGGACGAACTGGGCCTGCCCCTGGTGCTGCGGCCGGACTTCACCCTGGGGGGGACCGGGGGAGGGGTGTGCACCGACGGTTCCGAGTACCCGGAGCAGGCCGCCGCCGCCCTGGCGGCCTCTCCGGTGCGCCGGGTCCTGGTGGAGCGGTTCCTGGAGGGGTGGCGGGAGGTGGAGCTGGAGATGCTCCGGGACGGGGAGGGCAACGCCCTCTGCGTCTGCGGCATGGAGAACCTGGACCCCATGGGGGTGCACACCGGGGACAGCGTGGTGGTGGCCCCGGTGCTCACCCTGAAGGATCGGACCTGGCAGCGTCTGCGAACCGCGGCGCTTCGCATCGTGGAGGCCCTGGACATCCGGGGGGCCTGCAACGTGCAGTTCGCCCTGCGACCGGACGAGGAGGCCTACGGGGTCATCGAGGTGAACCCCCGGGCCAGCCGGTCCAGCGCCCTGGCCAGCAAGGCCACGGGGTACCCCATCGCCCGCATGGCCGCCCTCATCGGGGCGGGGCTCTCCCTGGCGGAGCTGCCCAACCCCGTCACGGGGTCCGGGAGCGCCCTCATCGAGCCCGCCCTGGACTACCTGGCGGTGAAGGTCCCCTGTTTCCCCTTCGAGAAGTTCCCCGGGGCGGACCCCTCCCTGGGCACCCGGATGAAGGCCACCGGGGAGGTGCTGGCCCTGGGGACGGACCTGGCGGGAGCCCTGCTGAAGGCCTACCGGGGGCTGGGCTCTCGGGTGACGGAGCCGGGGTTCTGGGGGGAAACGGATCGGGGTGCCCTGGAGGAGGCCCTGACGGTGCCCACGGACCGGCGCATCGGGGCCCTCTTCGAGTGGGGGCGCCGGGGGCTGGATCCGGAGGAGGCCGCCCGGATCAGCGGCATCCACCCCTTCTTCTGCCGGGAGCTGGCGGAACTGGGAGCCCTGGAGCGGGCCCTGGGGGAGGGAGACCTGACCCCGGAGCGGCTGCGGGAGGCCAAGGCCCGGGGGTTGGGAGACCGGCGGATCGGCCAGATCCGGGGCCTTTCGGAGAGGGAGGTGCGCCGCCTGCGGCGGGAGCACCGCGTCGAGCCGGGGTTCCGGGAGGTGGACGGCTGCGCCGGGGAGACCCCCGCGGGCTCCCGGTACCTTTACGGGGTCTACGGGGGGGCGTCGGATCCGATGCCCCGGGACGACCGCCCCGCCGTGGTGGTGCTGGGGTCCGGGCCCATCCGCATCGGCCAGGGCCTGGAGTTCGACTACTGCTGCGTCAAGGCGGTGGAGGCCCTGCGTCGCCGGGGCTACCGGGGGGTGCTGGTGAACGACAACCCCGAGACGGTGAGCACGGACCACGACGTCTCCGATGCCCTCTACCTGGCCCCCCTGGCGACGGAGGACGTGCTGGAGGTGTGCCGTCGGGAGAAGGTGGCGGGGGCCTTCGTCACCTTCGGGGGGCAGACGGCCCTGCGCCTGGCCCAGGGGCTTCAGGAGGAGGGGGTCTCCCTCCTGGGCACCTCCTTCGAGGCCATCCAGGCGGCGGAGGACCGGGACCTGTTCTCCCGGATCCTCTCGGACCTGGGGCTCTCCCAGCCCCCCGGGCGGGGGGTGCGCAACCTGGAGGAGGGGATCGCCGCGGCGGAGGCCCTGGGCTTCCCCCTCATGGTGCGCCCCAGCTTCGTCCTGGGGGGGCTGGCCATGAGGCGGGTCCGGGACCGGGAGGGCTTCGAGGCGGTGCTGGAGGAGGCTTTCCGGGCCGCCCCGGGACAGTCGGTGCTGGTGGACCGGTTCCTGGAGGGGCGGGAGTTCGAGGTGGACGCCCTCTGCGACGGATCGGAGGTGCTCATCCCGGGGATCTTCGAGCACCTGGACCCGGCGGGGATCCATTCCGGGGACTCCATGGCCCTGTTCCCCCAGCTCTCCCTCCGGCCGGAGGAGACGCGCTTCGTGGAGCAGGCGGTGCGGAGCCTCTCCGAGGCCCTGGGGCTTGCGGGGCTGCTGAACGTGCAGTTCGTCCACTCCCGGGGGCGGCTCTGGATCCTGGAGGCCAACCCCCGGGGCAGCCGCACCGTTCCCATCGTCTCCAAGCTCACGGGGCTTCCCCTGGTGGACTGGGCGGTGGGCCTGGGGCTGGGGGAGCACCTGGGAGACCTGACGGACCTGCGGGGGCTTCTGGAACCGACGGGCCCGTTGGGGGTGAAGATTCCCGTCTTCTCCGGGGAGAAGCTCCCGGGGGCGGAGACCCTCCTGGGCCCCCTGATGCAGTCCACCGGCGAGTCCCTGGGGGTGGGAGACTCCCTGGCGGAGGCCTTCCGGGAGGCCGCCGGGGGTGCGGGTTGGCGCCTTCCCTCCCGGGGAACCCTCCTGGTGGCGGGGTGCCCCTCCGAGGCGGCGGGAGAGCTGGCGGCCCACCTGGCCTCCCTCCGGGCTCGGGGCTTCGGGGTCTGGGCGGAGGCGGGGTGCGCCTCCTTGCTGGAGCGTTGGGGCTTTCGGGCGGACCGGAGGCTGGGGGAACCGGAGGGACGGGAGGCCCTGCGGGATCGGGAGGCGGACCTGCTGGTGGTGCTGGAGGAGGACGAGGTCCGGGCGGAGGGGTGGCACCGGGGGGCGGTGGACGGGGGGATTCCCCGGATCGCCAACCTCCCGGCCCTTCGGGCCTGGGTGCTCTCCCTTCCCGGAGGGACGAGGTAGCGGGCCGGGGCCCCCTTCGGGGGCCCCGGCCCCTTGGGGGAGGCTCAGAGGGGGGAGGCTTCGGGGCGCTCGGGCTTGGGGTCCCGGGAGAGGAGGTCCTCCATGAGTAGCCTCGGGGAGGCCCCCTCGAAGAGGACCCGGTGGACCCCCCAGGCGATGGGGAGGTCCAATCCCAGGCGTTCGCCGTGGCGCACCACCGCCTGCACCGTGAAGGCTCCCTCCGCCACCTGTCCCAACTCCGCGCGGGCTTCCTCCAGGGTCTTTCCCGCCCCCACCGCCAGCCCCAGGCGCAGGTTCCGGGAGTGGAGGCTGTAGCAGGTGGCCAGGAGGTCTCCCACCCCCGCCAGCCCCGACAGGGTCAGGGGGTCCGCCCCGAGGCGCACCGCCACCCGGGTCATCTCCGCCAGTCCCCGGGTGGCCAGGGCCGCCAGAGCGTTGTCCCCCAGGCCCATGGCCCGGGCGATGCCCGCCGCCACGGCCACCACGTTCTTCAGGGCGCCTCCCGCCTCGGTCCCCACCACGTCCTCCCCCGTGTAGACCCGAAAGCGCGGTCCGTTAAGCAGGTCCTGCCAGGCCCGGGCCTCTTCGAGGTCACGGGAGGCCGCCACCACCGCCGTGGGCAGCCCCAGGGCCACCTCCTCCGCGTGGCTGGGGCCGGAGAGGACCGAGTAGGGGTCTTTCGGGCGCAGGGACGCCACCACCCGGTGCACCAGGTCTCCCGTGGCGATCTCCAGTCCCTTGGCGAGGTTCAGCCATCGCTTCGGCCCCGCCGAGGGGGGCAGGGACTCCAGGAGGGGGCGAACCGACTGGGTGGGCACCGCCAGGATGACCCGCTCCGTCCCCGCCAGGGCCTCCTCCAGGTTCGCCGTGCCTCGGACGTCCTGGTGGAGCAGCAGTCCCTTCAGGTAGTGGGGGTTGCGTCCGGAGGCGCCGATGAGCCGGGCCTGCTCCTCCCGGCGGCACCAGAGCCGCACGGGGATGCCCCCCTGGGCGATCAGATGGGCCACTGCGGTTCCCCAGCTTCCCGCTCCCAACACGCAGACTTCCATGGGGTTCCCTCCTTCGGGCGAAGCCCGCGCCCCGTGGGGCGGCGGGTCCGTCTATAATACCCCAGAGGGTCTCGCACGGTCGGGGCCCCGGAAGGGAGGCGTTCCCGTGGTCCTTCGCATCGTGCGGGCCGGGCTGGTGGCGGCCCTTTACGTGGCCCTGGTGCTGGCCTTCGCCCCCCTCTCCTTCGGGGCGGTGCAGTTTCGGGTGGCGGAGGTGCTCACCCTGCTGCCCTTCCTCTGGCCCGAGGCGGTATGGGGGCTGGGGGTGGGGTGTGTCCTGTCGAACCTCTTCGGAGGGTTCGGGTTGGTGGACGTGCTCTTCGGAAGCCTTGCCACTCTGGCGGCGGCGTGGCTTTCCTCCCGGGCCCGAACCCTGGTGGGGGCGGCGATCCCCCCGGTGGTGGTGAACGGTCTGGTGGTGGGGGGCTACCTGTCCTGGCTGACCCAGACCCCCTGGTATCTCTCCATCCCCTACGTGGCTCTGGGGGAGGCGGGGGTGTGCTTCGCCCTGGGGATCCCCCTGTTCCGATGGCTGGGGCGCTTCGAGGTTTTCCGAAAAGAGGGACCCAAGACCTCTTGAAGGAACCTTAAGGTTGGTGGAAACTGATACGAGCTGTTGCGTCGTCGACCCCGGGCCCCTCAGGCCCGGCCCTGGTCGTTTTGACCCATGGAGGAATCGCACCCCCGGGAGGCCTGCCCAGGACATGAAATGGACCCGACGCCTTGCCGCTTCGCTTCGTCAACGACTCTATCCCGAGGAGTTCCGGCTTCCCGAGGCGGACTTCGGGGAGGAACAGCTGGATCTCCTGGAGGAGCTGATCCAGATGATCCAGCCTACCCTCTGCCAGGCCGACGCGGCGCAGAAGCAGGACAAGCGCCAGATGGCCCGTTTCCTGGCGGACCTGGGGACGGGGATCTGGCGGATCCGCAAGAAGGTGGAAGGGCTGAAGCGGATGCCCAAGGAGCTGAAGGAGGCCCTCTTCGCCCTGGAGAGCACCTGGGATTCCATGTCCCAGGGAGGGGTGGAGATCGTGGACCACGTGGGGGAGGTCCCCCTGGGGATGGTGCCCCGGGTGGTGCGGACCGAAGACGTCCCCGGCCTGGAGAGGGAGCAGGTCGTGGAGGCCCTGAGCCCCACCATCCTGCTTCGGGGCGAGGTGGTCCAGGTGGGGGAGGTCGTCCTGGGACGCCCCGCCCCCCTGGTGCCGGTTCCGGGGGAGGAGGCCTCCCATGGTTGAGCACGTGAGGCACCACCGGGATACCAGCGCCCTGGACCGGCCCCCTCGGGGAGGGATGGGGCAGCATACCGAGGCGGTGCTGGACGGCTACCAGAAGATCGAGGCCATCGCCTCCCTGGTGGAGTCGGTGATCCTCTGGCGGGGGGCCTACCTGGCCCGGTACGGAAGACTGGACCAGGCGGAGGCGCTCCTCTTCCGCCTCCTCTTCAAGGAGGGGTCCCGAAACCCCCAGGCCCAGGACCTGTTGGCCCGGGTCTACTTCCAGCAGGGCAAGACCAGCCAGGCCTTGGACCTGTGGCGCCAGTCCGCGGCGCTGCAGCCCGGCAACCCCGCCCTCAAGCGCACCTTGGCCCTGGCCTCTCTCCTGGAGAAGGGGCGCAGCCGGGGGGCTCTCCTCTTCGCCCATCGCCTCAAGCTGGCCCTGGGGGCCCTGGTCCTGGGGATCCTCTGCGTAGGCTTGGGCTGGGGGGGCGTCCAGGGGGTCCGGGCGGTGGACCGGTGGCTGCAGGGTCCCGAGCCTCCCGCCGCGGCTCTGGAAGGGCATTTCACCTGCGACGTGGCCTCCATGGAGCAGGCCTTCGAGGGGATCTACCCCGTGAGCTTCACCCGACGGCGCATCGGTTCCGGGGCCAACCTGGGACGGCTGGAGGTCATGGTGGAACAGAAGGGGGACGAGGTCCGGGCCTTCGGTACCGTGCCCACCCTCTTCCTGCGCTACCAGGTGGAACAGGCCCTTCGGGAGATCCCGGGGGTGCGGCACCTGGACCTGAAGGACCTGACGGTGGAACGCTCCTACCACGTGAAGAAGGGGGAGAGCCTCTGGGTCATCTCCCGGAAGATCTACGGGGAGGGGCAGTCCTGGACGGTTCTCTCCCGGTTCAACCAGCTGGATCGCCCCGACCGTCTGAAGGTGGGGCAGAGGCTGGAGCTTCCCCTGGGGGACGAGGAGCTGGTCCCGGATTCCTGAGGGTTCCGGGGACGGACGCGCCGGATCAGAGAGGAGAAAGACCATGGCAGGAATCCACCCGATTCGCGCCCTCCGGGGCGGTTGCGGGTTCTACTTCTTTCGGGTGCTCTTCTGGTGGGGGCTTTTCGTGGCCATGAGCTTCCTGACGAAGCTCTACGCCCCGTCCCTCTCCTTCGACGTGCGTCCCCTGAGCGTCCTGAAGGGAGTCGTGGCGGTGGCGGAGCTGGCCTTGGCCTACTGGGTGGGCAATACCCTGTGCCGACGGTTTTATCGGAACTACCTGGAGGGCGAGGGTGCCTGATTCCCTGAACCTTGAACCTTTGCGGACGACGCGGCGGGCCCCTTCCGGGTGGAAGGGGCCCGCGTTTTCTGCTCCCCCCCCTACCGGAGGGATCGAGGCCCTTCGTCGGTCTCTCGGGCGGAAAGGGCCACTTCCTTGGGAGTGCCGTTCCGGTCCCGCACCAGGTTGGCCAGGAAGGCCACGCGGAGGGGGCCCCTCAGGGTGAGGATGCGGCAGGAAAGGGGGGCCTCCAGGGGCTCTCCCAGGAGGAGACGATGAAGCCCTTCCCGGAAGGTCTCCTGATCCTCCGGGTGCACCAGGTTCCAGATCGGCCTTCCCGCGGCCTGCTGCCTGGTCCCTCCCACCTGGCGGCGGAATGCCTCGTTGGCGAAGGTGACCTCTCCCTCCAGGCTGCAGAAGAGCACCATGTCCCGGATCTGGTCCAAGACCTGCCTCATGATGTCCCGCTGCTCCTGTTCGCTCCGTCCCCGTTCCCGGGCCTGCTCCATCAGGGACTCCACGCCCCGGCCCACCTGGGCGATCTCGTCGTCCCCTGCGGGACAGGGGGAGGGGACCTGGGGGCTGTTCGGGTCGAAGCGCTGCACCTGGTCCCGGAGGTCCCGAAGCCTCTGGAGGATGCCCCGCTCCACCCCCAGGAGGAAGCACCCCACCGTCAGGATGCCCGCCCCCAGGATGGACAGGAGGTGGAGCAGAAGGGTCTGGCGGGTCTGGAGGGCGATCCACCGGGGGAGGTCCACCTTGGCCATCACCGCCACCTCCCCGAAGAGGTCCTTCAGGAGGACGTAGGCGGAGAGGGTGTCGTCGTTCACCGGCACGATGAGCCGGGTGTCCGTTCGGGATGTGAAGCCGGAGGTGATGAAAGAGAAGTCCACCGGGGGCTGCCCCACGGAGAAGGGGCGGGCGGACACGGGAAAGCCCATCTCGGAGCTGATGGAGCGGAGTTCCGAGGCGTCCAGGGGGCGCATCATCACCAGGGTTCCCCGGGAGGGACCCTGGAACTGGCTGTTCAGAATGGATCGGGCCGCCACCAGGTAGATCCCCTGGGGGGTGACCCAAAGGCCCCGGCGGGATTTCCCCGGGGGGATGTCCTGGAGGGGGCCTCCGGGCAGCAGCCGCTCCCGAAGGGTTCCCGGGACGGGAAGGGGGCGGTCCAGTTCCCGGTCGAACCCCTTGCCGTAGAGGAGGGTCCCGTCGGGGCGAGCGAAGAGCAGGTATCCCAACCGGAGGGTGGTGAAGGTCTCCTCCATCAGGTTCTCCTGACGGTACCGTTCGTTCCCGTCGGCCATGAAGGCGTAGGTGGCGTCCCAGGCAGCCCAGTCCGCACAGGTGGTGTCCAGGTTCTCCAGGCGCAGGGCCAGCACCCGGCCGAGGCGATCCAGGCTCTCCTGGGCCTGTTGGGTCTCCAGGCGGTAGAGGGTCTTCTGGGTATGGGCCAGGGTAAGGAGGAACAGGACCCCGAAGGAAAGGCACGTGAGAAGCAGCAGACGAAGAAAGGTCTTTTCTCTCAGGTTCACCTCATCGCCCCCCTGGCGAGTCCTGGAGATGCGCTTCTTGCGTCGGGCGTACGGCGGAAACCCCACCGCTTAAGATTGTAGCATCTCCTTGCCCCCTTGGCCTGTCCCCGCGGCAGCGCCTTCCCTTTTCCCCAGTTCATTCTCTATAATGGTTCCGGGTGATCGCCATGATAAAGCGTTTGAAAGCTACAACGGGACCTGCCCCCTTCCCCGTCTCGGCCGTTTCGGTGGGGACCTCCCTTCGTCGTGTGCTCTGGCTTTGTCTGTGTCTGCTCCTGGCGATCCCCTGCCGTTGCTGGGGGGGGGAGATCCTGGTGGGGGTGGTGGGGTCCTTCTCGGGGCGCTACGGCACCCTGGGGGTCACGTCGGCCCAGGGGGCGATCCTGGCCCTGGAGGAGCGCAACGCCCGGGGCGGGGTCCGGGGGGACAAGGTCCGGGTCCTTCTGGGGGACGACGGGGGGCGACCGGATCGGGCCGCGTCGGTGGACCAGGCCCTGCTGGACCGGGGGGTGCGGGTCTTTCTGGGGCACACCATCACCCAGACCACCGCGGCGGTCCTTCCCCTCCTGAATCGCTCGGGCTGCCTGCTCTTGAGCGCCACGGTCTCCAGCCCCGTCCTCTCGGGGAAGGAGGACGCCCTGATCCGGATCGTCCCGGGGTCCACCGGAGCCGCCTCGGATCTGGCGCGGGTGGGGCTGCGCCGGGGATTGCGCCGGGTCGCCTGCGTCTGGGACCGGGGGAACGCGGTCTACGCCCTTCCCTGGCAGGAGGACTTCTTCCGGGAGCTTCGCCAGGGCGGGGGGACCCCCCTGGCGTGCCTCTCCTTCCTCAAGGACGAGAAGACCTCCTTCGACGACCTGGCCCGGGAGATCCTGCGTCCCCAGACCGACGGCGTCCTCCTGGTGGCCCGGCCCCTGGATACGGCCCTGCTGGCCCAGCGGCTGCGCCTCCAGGGGTACCGGGGGGGCATCCTGTGCGCCACCTGGGGGGTGGGGCCGGAGCTGATCCCCTATGGAGGACGGGGGGTGGAGGGGCTCCTGTCGGTCCACCTGGCCCATCCCCAGGGGAGGACCCGGGAGGGGGATTTCCCCCGGCGCTTTCAGGACCGTTTCGGCGTCCCCCCCTCCTGGGCGTCCCTGATGGGCTACGAGGCCGCGTCGGTGCTCCTGGAGGCGCTGGAGGCGGTGGGGGAGGACCCCCTGGCCCTGCGGCGCTGGATGGTCAACCGGACCTACCGGGGCCTGGAAGGTTCCTTCTCCGTGGACCGCTTCGGGGACGGAGAGCGGGCGACCCGGGTCTTCGAGCTGCGGGACGGGGTCTTCCGGGAGGTGTTCCCGTGAAGAGCCGAAGCCTGCAAGGGGTGTTGGCGGGGGCCTTCTTCCTGATGATCCTCCTGCCCCTGGCGGGGGTGACCTTCTGGGGAGGACGGGTGCTTCGTTCCCACCTGGGGGGATTCGGGGATCGGGAGGTGATGGTCCTGGCCCGGAGCATCGCCGAGGAGGCGGGGGTGTACCTCCAGGGCCCAGAGCGCTTCCTGGCCCTCCTGTCCCAGACCCTCTCCCAGGGGGACGGCTCCTCGGCGGATCTGGAGAGGCGGCTGGGGGAACAGGTGGAGGCGACGGGCTATTTCCACCGGGTCCTCCTGCTGGACCCCCGTGGCCGGGTCGTCCTTTCCAGCCCGAAGAACCGGGACCTGGTGGGGATCGACTACTCCCGGCAGCCCTTCTTCCTGCCTGAAGCGCGCGCCCCCTACTGGACCTCCCCCCAGATGGATCCGGAGACGGGGGACCTGGTGGTGGCCCTGGGGGTGCCCTGGCCGGGGGGAGTGGTGGTGGGGCTCGTGTCCCTTCAGTGGTTGGGGGAACGGCTGGAACGCATCTCCCGGGAGGGGGGGGTGGACCTGATCCTCCAGGACCGGCAGGGAGGGGTGGTCTTCCGCTCCGGGGCCCCCGAGGGCTCCCTCCGGGGACCGGTGGAACGGGGCGATCGGGGGCCCCTCCGCCTGGCTCGACCCTTCGACCGGGAGGAGGACGGGGTCCTGTACCGTTGCGGATCGGCGGAGGTGCCCGGGGTGGGGTGGCGGGCCACGGTCTGCCGATCCATGGCGGATCTGATGGCCCCCACCAGGAGGATGGAGCGGATCCTGGAGTTCCTCCTCCTGGGGGGGCTGGCCCTGGCGATCGGGGTGGCCTGGGGCATCCTGCGCTGGGTGCGGCGTCCCCTGCGCCGCCTGGAGCGCCTTTCCCAATCCCTGGCGGAGGGGAAGGTCCCGGAGGACCTGAAGTCCCCCCAGGAAGGGTTTCGGGAGATCGCCCAGGTGGAGCGGGCCTTCGAGGCCATGGTCCAGGCCATCCACCGCAGGGAGGAGGCCCTCCGGGTCAGCGAGGAGCGCTATGCCCTGGCCATGAAGGGGAGCAACGAGGGGCTGTGGGACTGGGACATCCTGGAGGGACGGCTCTACGTGTCCCCCCGGTGGAAGGAGATCCTGGGGCTGGACCCGGAGGAGCCCATGGACCGAATGGCCCAGTGGGAGGCCCGGATCTACCCGGAGGATCGGGACGAGGTGGTGGCCTCCCTGAGCGCCGCCATGGCCCAGGAGGAGATCCAGTACGACCAGACCTTCCGGATGCGCCACGGAGACGGGGAGGACAGGTGGGTCCGGTGCCGGGGGGTGGCCCGGTACGACGGGGAGGGAAACCCGGTGCGCATGGCGGGCTCCATGGGCGAGGTGACGGGGCAGGTGGAGACGGAAAAGCAGCTCCGCCTGGCGGCCAGCGTCTTCGAGAACGCCCAGGAAGGCATCCTGGTGGCGGATCGGGAGGGGACCATCCTTTCGGTGAACCGGGCTCTGTGCGGCATGACGGGCTACGCCCCCGAGGAGCTGCGGGGGCAGAACCCCCGCATCCTCAAGTCCGGGGTTCACGACGACGCCTTCTACAAAACCCTGTGGGACGCCATCCTGAACCAGGGCTCCTGGCAGGGGGAGATCTGGAATCGCCACAAGGACGGGCGGGTCTACCCGGAGTGGCTTACCATCTCGGCGGTCCGGGACTACACCGGTCGGATCCTGAACTTCGTGGGCATCACCCGGGACCTGACGGAGCGGAAGCGCTACGAGGAGCGCATCGCCCACGAGGCCACCCACGACGCCCTCACGGGGCTGCCGAACCGACGGCATTTCCTGGAGAGCCTCCAGCATCACCTGGCCCTGGCGGACCGGGCGGGAGATCTTCTGGGGGTCCTCTTCATGGACCTGGACGGTTTCAAGGGCATCAACGACACCCTGGGGCACGACGTGGGGGACCGGCTTCTCTGCGCCGTGGCGGAGAGGCTGCAGCACTGCGTCCGCGCTTCGGACCTGGTGGCTCGGATGGGAGGGGATGAGTTCACCTTCCTCCTGCCCCAGCTCCACGGCCGGGAGGACATGAAGGGGGTGGCGGGAAAGATCCTCCTCGCCTTCCGGGAACCCTTCGCCCTGGGGAAGGACACCGTCCGGGTGAGCGCCAGCATCGGGGGCGCCCTGTTCCCCCTGGACGACCGAGACCTCCAGGGACTCCTGAAGCTGGCGGACATGGCCATGTACCGCACCAAGGAAAGGGGACGAAACGGGTTCACCGGCGCGGAGGAGCTTCTGGGAAGAGAACAGGAAGCGGGGCGGGGGGTGAGGACGGATGAGGATCCTGGTAGCGGAAGATGACTACGCCAGCCGGAGGCTGTTCCTGGCCTTCCTGGCACCCTTGGGTCCCTGCGAGGCGGTGGAGAACGGCCTGGACGCGGTGGAGGCCTTCGAGGCGGCCCTGGAGGAGGGCAGCCCCTTCGAGGGGGTCTGTCTGGACCTGATGATGCCGGGGATGGACGGTCGCCAGGTTTTGGTGGCCATCCGGCGCCTGGAGAGGCAGCGGGGGCTTTCCCCCGTGCCGGTGGTGCTGGTCTCCGCCCTGGGGGAGGAGGAGGCCTTCCGGATGGTGGAGGGGGAGGAAGGGGTGTTCTGCCTGTCCAAACCCGTGGACCAGGGAGCCCTTCTGAGCCTGTTCTCCCGCAGGAGCTTCTGATCCCCATGTCCTCCCGACTCCCCTCGGAGAAGAGCCGACGTTTCCGGAGCCTCTTCCTGGCGGCGGAACACAACCCCAGCGCCATCGTCATCACCGATGCGGCGGGGCGGATCGAGTACGTGAACCCCCGTTTCCAGGAGCTCACGGGGTACACGGCGGAGGATGTGCTGGGCAAGACCCCCCGGGTCCTCCAGTCGGGGCTCCACGATCGAGGCTTCTACGAGGAGCTTTGGGGAACCCTGGCCCGGGGAGAGGTGTGGAAGGGGGAATTCTGCAACCGCAGGAAGACGGGGGAACTCTACTGGGAGAGCGCCGCCATCGCCCCGGTGCGGGACCGGAAGGGAGTCGTGGCGAACTACGTGGCGGTGAAGGAGGACGTCACGGAAAGCAAGGTCCTTCGGGAAGAGCTGCTCCGGGCCAAGGAGGACGCGGAGACGGCCAACGAGGCAAAGAGCGTCTTCCTGGCCTCCATGAGCCACGAGATCCGCACCCCCATGAACGGCATCCTGGGCATGCTGGAGCTGCTTCGGCAGACCGATCTGGACCCCCAGCAGGAGGAGTACCTGCGCATCGTCCGGGAATCCGCCCAGACGCTGATGCACTTTCTGAACCAGGTCCTGGAGTACTCCCGCCTTCAGGCGAACCGGACGGAGCTGGAGTCCCTGGACTTCGACCTGATGTGCACCGTGGGTCCCCTCTTCGAGCTCTTCGCCCTGCGCGCCCGGGAGAAGGGACTGGAGACGGTCCTGGACCTGGACCCCCAGGTTCCCCCGAGGGTTCGGGGAGACCCTCTGAGGCTGCGGCAGATCCTCACGAACCTGTTGGACAACGCCCTCAAGTTCACCGAAAAGGGATGGATCGCCCTCTCCATCCGTCGCTTTCCCCCCGAGGACGGGGGACTGTGGCTGGAATTCGGGGTGGTGGACACGGGGATCGGCATCCCCCGGGAGAAACGCCACCGCATCTTCCAGGGGTTCGGGCAGCTGGACCGGAGCACCACGAGGCGTTACGGGGGGTCCGGGCTGGGTCTGGCCATCGTGCGGCAGATGGTGTCCCTCTGGGGCGGTTTCCTCAGTTTGGAAAGCGAGGAGGGGAAGGGCAGCTCTTTCCACGTGCGCCTTCCCTTCCTCCCGGCGGGGCCTGCCCCGTCCCGGGAAGCCCCGGAGGAGGGGGAGGGGAGGATTCTCCCGGATCCCCCCCTGCCCCTTCGGCTGGACGCGCTTTTGGTGGAGGGGCATCCCGTCAGCCAGAGGCTGGTGGCGGCCCTGTTCGCAAGGCGGGGTTGGAACCTGGACCTGGTCCCCGGGGGGGAGGAGGCCATGGAGGCGGTGCGGGAAAAGGACTACGACCTGATCCTCCTGGACGTGGACCTGCCGGGGATGGACGGCCTCGAAACGGTCCGAAGGCTTCGCCGTCGGCTAAAGAGGCCCCGGCCGGTCCCCCTGGTGGCCCTTACCGCCCAGGACCTCCCGGAGGAGAGGAAGCGGGGGCTGGAGGCGGGGTTTGACGCCTGGGTGACCAAGCCCCTTCGGGTGCGGGAACTCCTGGTGGTCCTTTCGCGGCTTTTGACCGGTGATCCGGAGGGGGAGGTGGTGGACCGTGAAGCGGATCCTGGTGATCGAGGATGACGATTCGGTGCGGAAGCTGATCCGCCGGATCCTGGAGGGGGCGGGCTACACGGTCCTGGAGGCCCCCGACGGGGTCCAGGGGGTCCAGGTGTACCGGGAGCAGCGTCCCGACCTGGTGCTGACGGACATCTTCATGCCCGGGAAGGAGGGGCTGGAGACCATCCTGGAACTGGGGCTCCTGGACCCGGAGGTGCGGATCATCGCCGTCTCCGGGGGGGGCAACATGGGGATCCTCAACCCCCTGCCCATGGCGGCGAAGCTGGGGGCGCTGCGGACCCTTTCGAAGCCCTTCAGCGGCAAGGAGCTGGTGGACCTGGTGGAGGAGATCTTTCCCCGGCCCTGACGCCTTCCCGGGGCCATGGGGATCGCGTACCATGCAGGGGGCGGCGGATCGGGGCCGCCCGGGGGAGGGAATCGATCTGTCCTGTTTGCATGGAGGGGCGGTGGTCCTGGCGGCCTGCCTCTGGGGAACCTTGGGGCCCATGGGACGGCTGGCCTACGAGAACGGGGCCACCCCGGCGACCATCTCCCTGGTGAGGGGCTTGGTGGCCTGCGGTCTGGTGGGGGGGTGGGCCTTTCTGCGGTGCCCTTCCGCCCTGCGCTTCCGTCGGGAGGAGGTCCCGGAGCTGGCGGCCTACGGCCTGTTCGGCATGGCGCTGCTCTACGTGGGGTACAACCTGGCGGTGGTGCGCATCCCCGTGGGAGTGGCGGTGCTGCTGTTCTACACCTCTCCCCTCTGGGTGATCCTGGGGACGGTCCTCCTGCGGAAGGAGCGTCTCACCCCCTTGAGGGGGCTGGCTCTGCTTCTGGGGTTGGGGGGGGTCTGGTTCGCCGTGGGGGGACGGAGCGCCCTCTCGGGGCATCTGGATCTCCTGGGGGTCCTGGGAGCCCTGGCCAGCGGAGCCTCCTACGCGGTGTACGTCTTGGGGGGGCGGTACGGCCTGGGGAGGACGGAGCCCTTCCGCATGTTCCTCCAGGCTTTTCTCTGGGGCACCGGAGCCCTGCTGGTCTACGGGGCCGTCTTTGGGGGGGCGAAGGTCCTGGCGTCGGTGCGCCCCGCGGGGTGGGGGGTCATGGTCTACATGGGGGCCCTCCCCACCGTGGGGGGCTACGCCCTGCTTCTGTGGGCCCTCCGCAAGGTCCCCTCCACCGTGGCCTCCCTGGTCTCCATGTCCGAGATCGCCTTCGCCCTCCTCTGGGCCTGGCTGATCCTGGGGGAGGTGCCCTCCCGGGGGGCCCTGCAGGGAGGGGCTCTCATCGTGGCCTCCGTGGCGCTCTTGTCCCTGGAGGGGCGTTTCGGGGAGGCTGTCTGATCCGTTTTGGAGGAGGTGGGCCCATGGCCCTGGAGGAGATCATCGGTCCCGTGATGGTGGGGCCTTCGTCCAGCCACACCGCGGGGGCCGTGCGCCTGGGCAATCTGGCTCGGCTCTGCTGGGGGCGTCCGGTGACGGAAGTGGACCTGTACCTGCGGGGGAGCTTCGCCGCCACCTTCTGGGGGCACGGCACCGATCGGGCCCTGCTGGCGGGGCTGCTGGGGCTGCGCCCCGACGACGAATCCCTGCGGGAGTCCTTCCGCCTGGCCTCCGAACGGGGGCTGCGCTTTCGGCTCCACGCGGAGCGGGCCGACGGGGCGCACCCCAACTCGGTGCGCTTCGTCTTCCGGGGGGAGGACGGAAGGACCCTGGAGGTCATCGGAGCCTCCATGGGGGGCGGAGCGGTGGAGCTTCAGAGCGTGGACGGGTTCCAGCTCCGCGCCACCGGGGCCTTCCCCACCCTGGTCACCTTCCACCGGGACGAACCGGGGGTAATCGCCGCGGTGAGCGCCCTGCTGGCGGAGGGGGGGCTGAACATCGCCTCCATGAACGTACACCGCCAGGGCCGGGGCGCCAAGGCCGCCATGGTGCTGGAACTGGACGGAGCCCCGGACGGGGCGCTTCTGGCGCGCCTGGAGGCCTGTCACCCCGGACTGGAGAGGCTGCTGGTCCTGCCCGGGCCGGAGGGAGAAGTCTGATGCGATCCTTCGAGGCGATCCTGGCCCGGTGTCGGGAGGGACTGTCCCTGCCCGAGGCGGTGCTGGCCCTGGAGGAGGAGGAGCGGGGGATCCCGGCGGCGGAGGTGCGGGAGCGGATGCGTCGTCGCTTGGAGGACCTGGAGGCTTCGGTGCGGGGGGTGGAGGAGCATCCCGCCCGGGGGCGGCTGGTGGGGGGGGAGGCGGAACGGATGGAGGCCTACCTTCGGGAGGGCAGCCCCCTCTCCGGGCCCTTCACCGCCCAGGCTTCGGCCCTGGCGCTCAAGGTGGCCACGGGGAACGCCGCCATGAGGCGCATCGTGGCGGCCCCCACCGCGGGAAGCTGCGGCATCCTGCCGGGGGTCCTGGTGGCGTACCGCCGAACCTTCGCCCCCTCGGAGGAGGAGCTGCTGGCGGCCCTGGTGGTCGCCGGGGCGGTGGGGTCCGTGGTGGCGGAGCGGGCCACCCTGGCGGGGGCGGAAGGGGGCTGCCAGGCAGAGTGCGGCGCCGCCGCCGCCATGGCCGCTTCGGCCCTGGCGGTCCTCCGGGGAGGCTCCCCGGAGGACGGGGTCCACGCTGCCGCCCTGGTGCTCCAGTCCGTCCTGGGATTGGTCTGCGACCCCGTGGCGGGGCTGGTGGAGGTGCCCTGCGTGCTGCGCAACGGGTCCCTGGTGGGCCTGGCGGTGCTGGGGGCGGACCTGGCCCTGTCGGGGATCCGGTCCCTCATCCCCCCCGACGAGGTGGTGGATGCCCTGGGGAGCGTGGGGCGGGCCCTGCCCGCGTCCCTTCGGGAGACCTCCCGGGGGGGGCTTGCGGTCACCCCCACGGGGGCGGCCCTCGCCCGACGCCTCGCCTCCGAGGCGCCCCGGCTGGAGGGGTAGGTCACCCCTCGTCCAGGAGCCGGTAGGTGTACAGGGGTCTCCCGGGGCGGCCGTCCTGGTAGACCACCGCCTGTTCCACCTGCTTGCGGGAGGAGAGGAACTCCAGGTACCGGCGCACCGTGGGGTAGGAGAGCCCCGTCTCCGCCGCCACCTCCTGGGAGGTGGGGCGGTGGTCCCGGGCGCGGAAGCTCCGCAGGGCCGCGAGCACCCGTTCCAGGGTGTCGTGGTGGATGTGTTTCGGCGTGGCGGACAGGGCGGCCTCCTTCATCCGGGCCAGGGAGGCGTGCAGATGGATCCGGGCGGCGAAGTCCGCCAGCTTCACGGGCTTGGTGACGAAGTCGTCCGCCCCCGCCTCCAGCATCTCCTGGGCGATCTCCAGTCGCTCCTCCACCGTCAGGCCCAGCAGCACCACCGTCTTGGAGAGCTTCCGAGCCCGGCGCAGGAACTCCGCCCCGCTCATCTGGGGCATGTGGTAGTCCACCAGCATCAGGTCCAAGGCCCCTTCGGCCACCCAGCCCAGGGCGACCTCCGCATCGCTGGTGACGCTCATGGTCCAGCCCTGGCTGCGCCCCATGGCCTCCAGGGTGTAGAGGATGCCCCGATCGTCGTCCAGTACCCCGATGGAAAGCTCCGTCACGCCCTCTCCTCCTTCCGCTCTTCCCGAAGGGGAAGGCTCAGGGTCACTTCCGTCCAGGAGCCCTCCCGACGGACCGCGAGGGTCCCCCCGTGTTCCCCCGCCACGTCCTCCACGAAAGGCAGGCCCAGCCCCGTGGAGCCCCAGAGGGATTTCCCCGGCCGGGGGTCCTCCCGGAAGCCCGGGCCGTTGTCCCGGACTCGAAAGGCCAGCGTCTCCGCCTCCCGGAAGACCCGCAGGGAGACGCTCCCCTCCGGGGTTGCCTCCACCGCCCGGGCGGCGTTGTCCAGCAGGTTCACCAGGGCCCGGGAGAACCGCACCAGGTTCAGGTCCAGGGGGACCCCCAGGTCCTCCCGCCGTGCCTCCACCTGCACCCGAGGCCACCAGGGCAGGGGGGTGACCTGGCTTCGGGTGTAGTCCAGCACCTCTCCTGCGGTGATCCGGCGGCGCCACCGGGGGTTCAGGATCTCCGAGATCAGGTCGTTCATGGTGGTGGCGGACCGGAAGATCACCTCCCCGTGGTCCCGGCAGAAGGGGTCCTCAGCCTGCTGGCGCAGCAGGTCTCCCAGGCCCAGCACCGCCGTGAGGGGGCGCTTGAGGTCGTGCACCAGCCGCTGGAGTTCCAGGAGCCCCCGGGTGCGGATCCGCTCCTCCCGAAGGCGGGCCAGCTCCCGCTCCTGCCGGGCGATGCGGCGCTGCTGCCGCACCTGCCGGTCTCCCGCCACCAGAAGCCCCGTGGTCACCAACCCTCCCGAGAAGACCCCCAGAAAGGCCACGGACCCCGCCAGGTCCAGCACCTCCGCCCTGTCCAGGATGACCGAGAGGGTCTTGAGGGTCGCCGCCAGCTCTCCCTGGCCGAAGCCGAAGGGGGTGAGGGCGGGGATCACGTCCAGCCACTGGAAGGAGCCCAGAAGAAGCCCCAGGGCCAGGGCCTTGTTGGGCCAACCCGGGACGGCGTCGGTGAGCCAGGCCACCAGCCAGACGCTCAGGGCGCTCAGGAGAAAGGAGACCCCCATGTGCAGGGCCGCCCGGTGTTCCAGGAGCCCCGCGGCGTGGAGGCACAGGGGGATGGCGAGAAGGGGCAGAAACCGGCTCCAGGGGGGGAGCTGGGGATTGTTCCGGGAAAGGTAGTCTCCCAGGAGGAACCATCCCAGATAGAGCATCCAGGCGGAGCAGGTGTTGAGGAACACCAGCCAGAAGGAGGCCGCCACCAGGTAGCCGCTGTCCCCGAACCGGGCCGCCAGGTCGAAGGAGCGGAAGACCGGCCGGAAGGGTTGAGGCACGAAGAGGGAGGCTCCCCACCCCGCCAGGAGCAGCACCCCCCAGACCCGCTCCGTCTGGAGGGAGAGGGGGATGGGGCGGTAGGGGTGGGGCGGATCCGGGGTGGTCCGGGGCATGGAGTCCGTGGCAAACCCTCCTGACGTTTGGGGCGGGGAAGGGTGTTTCCCCGGTACACGATTGTACCGGACCGGAAGGGTTTTCCCAAAAGGGAAGGGTGCGGGCGATGGCGCGCCCGCACCCTTCGGGAGGTGAGAGGTGTGTTGCCCGGTGGTTACTTCTTGGGCTGGAGCATGGTCTCCCCGAAGCCCACCTTCTTGAGCCACTCCGTGGGGTAGCCCGGAGAGGTCTGCTTGCCGCTGGGTTCGGTGATGTAGCCGTCGTGGTACTTGCCCACCAGGGTCCAGCCCAGCTTCCACCAGCCCTCCACCACCTTGGTGGCGTGGGCGTTGGAGTAGTCCGTGAGGAACTTGACCGCCTCGGCGGGGTTCTTCTTGAAGAGATCCGCGGCCTTCTTCTCCGTGGAGGCCTGGTTGCGGAACGCCTCGTCCTCATAGGTCTTCTGGGCGGCGGTGATGTCCTTCATCATGGCGTCCCAACGGAGCATGGCCCAGTTGTTCACGAACTGGAAGGCCCAGAAGGCGGAGTTGGGGTCGAACTCGGCGCGCTTGCCCTCCGCGAAGGACTTGGGCACGGAGGTGTTGCCGCAGTAGAAGGGGACGTACACGGTGGTGTCCGGGGCGTCCTCGCCGAACCACAGCACGCCGCCCACGGGATCGGGCAGCCAGGAGCGGGACTGGGACACGAAGCTGTAGGAGCAGCGGAACATGGAGATGGCTCGCTCCCAGTCCAGCTTCTTGCGGTCTTCGGGCCGCACGCCCCCGGGGGTGGCGAACCGGTTGGGGTTGCCGAAGGGACCGGCGGCCAGGCCCTGGGTGAGATCGAAGGGCGTGCCCTCCAGGTGGTCTCGGTACAGTGCCTGGACCTCCCGGACGGAGAGCTTCTTCTCGGGTTTCACGAAGAGGGGCAGCTCGTCCTTGTAGGCGTCCAGCTTCATGGAGGGGACCACCCGAGCCAGCATCCGCCACTCCCGACGCTGGGCGTAGAAGGGGGAGCCGTAGGGTTCGGGGTTGTAGACCTTATGGAAGACGAACTTCTCTCCGGGCTTCCACCACCCCTGCTCCTGGGCGAAGGTGAAGACGTTGGAGGAGGCCATGCAGTTGTCCTTGTCCTTGGGGTTCACCTCGGTGATGCGGGAGCGGTTGGCCCCCACGAAGAAGCTGTCGTCGGGAACCCGCACGGCGGCCCACACGGCGCCGGGCTTCTTGTCGCCCTGCTTCCACAGGGGGCCGGGGCCGGCGATCTCGAAGAGCCACACCTCGTTCTTGTCCGCCACGGTGAGGGCCTCGCCGCCGTCGGCGTAGCCGTACTTCTCCGCGATGGCGCCCATGATCTGGATGGCTTCCCGGGCGGTGGAGGCGCGCTGCAGGGCGTAGACCTCCAGCTGTTCGATCATCATCCAGGCGTTTTCCTCGCAGAGCAGCTCGTCCCGGCCGCTCCAGGTGTACTCGCCGATCATGACCTGTTTCTCGTTCATGAAGGGGTAGCCCACGTGGAAGTACGTGAGAGTCTTCTTGGCCTGGGGGATCTCCCCCACCTTCTTGAGGGGCAGATTGGGACGGGTGCCGTGGCAGATCTCCTTGTAGACGGGGGTCATGGCCCCGTCGGGGAAGGACTGTCCCTTGATGACCTGGATGCGGTTGTCGTACCAGCCGTCGCAGGTGTGGCTGGTCATGATGGACCCGTCCGAGGTGGCCTTCTTGCCGATGGCGGTGACGGTGCAGGCCAGAGCGGATCCGGCGGTGGCCAGGACCAGTAGCGTGACGCACAGAGCCAGGAAACGATTCCGTTTCATGAGTGTTCTTCCTCCTCTTCCCTTACCTAGAGGTGCAAAACCGACCTTGTCTACGCGTAAGACCACGGATCCGAGGGGCACCACCTCCCGCATGTGCCCTTCGGATCCGGGAGACGGGCTCCCGGATCCGAAGGGATAAGCCGACGCGTCAGTTCTTGGGCTGGAGCATGGTCTCCCCGAAGCCCACCTTCTTGAGCCACTCCGTGGGGTAGCCCGGAGAGGTCTGCTTGCCGCCGGGCTCGGTGATGTAGCCGTCGTGGTACTTGCCCACCAGGGTCCAACCCAGCTTCCACCAGCCCTCCACCACCTTGGTGGCGTTGGCGTTGCTGTAGTCGGTGAGGAGCTTCACCGCCTCCGCGGGGTTCTTCTTGTAGAGATCCGCGGCCTGCTTCTCGATGGAGGGCTGATTGAGGAATGCGTCGTCCTCGTAGCCCTTCTGAGCGGCCCGGATGTCCTTCATCATGGCGTCCCAGCGCAGATTCGCCCAGTTGGACACGAACTGGAAGGCCCAGAAGGCGGAATCCCGGTCGAACTCCGCCCGCTTGCCCTCGGCGATGCACTTGGGGGTGCTGGTGTTGCCGCAGTAGAAAGGCAGGTACACGGTGCTGTGAGGGGCGTCCATGCCCACCCAGGCCACGCCGCCCACGGGATCGGGCAGCCAGGAGCGGGATTGGGACACGAAGCTGTAGGAGCAGCGGAAGATGGAGATGGCCCGCTCCCACTCGGTGTTCTCGTAGCCCTTGGGGGCCAGGGACGCGGGGGTCTTCCACCGGTCCGGGGTGCCGAAGGGATCGGCGGCGAGGCCCTTGGTCAGGTCGTAGGGGGTGCCCTCGTAGTGGTCCCGCAGGATGGCCATGATGTCCCGGACGGAGAGCTTCTTCTCGGGTTTCACGAAGAGGGGGTAGTCCGTGTTCCGGGGATCCTGGGCGGGGTCGAACTTCTGGGATGGGGCGAGGGTGGAGTAGACCCTCCACAGCCGCCGCTTCTGGTTGAACAGGCGGGGGTAGGGGTTCTCGCCGTAGGCCTTCTTGAAGCTGAAGGTCGTCCCGGGCTTCCACCAGCCCTGATCCTTGGCGAAGTCCGTCAGGTTGGTGCTGGCCAGGAAGTGGTCCTGATCCGCGGGGTTCACCTCGCCGATCCGGGAGGTGTTGGTGCTCACGGTGACGCTGTCGTCGGGCACCCGCACCGCCACCCAGTGGGCGCCGGGCTTGCCCGAACCGGGCTTCCACAGGGGGCCGGGGCCCACGATCTCGAAGAGCCAGGCCTCCTGGGTGTCCGCCAGGGTGAGGGCCTCGCCGTAGTCCCCGTAGCCGTACTGCTCCGCCAGGGCGCCCATGATCTTGATGGCCTCCCGGGCGGTCTTGGCCCGCTGGAGGGCGAAGACCTCAAGCTGCTCGATGGTGAACCAGCCGGTCTCGTTGACGCACTCCTCCCGGCCGTCTATGGTGGTTTCCCCGATCATGAGCTGGTGCTCGTTCATGAAGGGGTACCCCGAGTGGAAGTAGGTGTAGGTCTGGGCCACCTGGGGGATCTCCCCCACCTTCTGCAGGGGAGCGGTGGGCTTGGTCTGGTAGCAGAGGTTCTTGTACACCGGGGCGGTGGAGCCGGCGGGGAAGGTCTTGCCGGGGACCACCACCACGCGCTGGTCATACCAGCCGTCCACGGTGTGGCTGGTCATGACGGACCCGTCGACGGTGGCCTTTTTGCCCACCAGGATGGAGGTGCAGGCCAGGGCTGCGGACTGGATCGACAGCAGGAGCCCCAGGGTCAGGGCGAGGGACAGAGTCTTCGAGGTGCGTCGTGATGCATGCATAAGGGTTTCCTCCTCTTCGGCTGTGCTCTCGTCTCATCTCAACACGGCAGCTCTCTCCGACGCCTCGGGGCGTCGGAGAGAGGGGGACAAGGACAACGCAGGTTGCCTCCAAGAATGCGGTTCGCCGATGTTTGCGGCGTCACCTCCCCGGTGTCGTCTTGTCCGCTTCGATCAGTCGAAGGCCACCCGATCCGCCGGAGCCTTCGACGGGTCCTGCAGGAACGCCCCGGTGCCCCGGGCCACCACGTCCTTGTAGCGGGGCACCCCCTGGATCGTTACGCCCTGGGCGGGGTCGTTCTGGGAGTAGATGTCCAGCACCGTCAGCAGGGTGGAGATGTGCCGCCCCACCCGCACGTCGATGGGCCAGCCGTTTTCGTCGATGGGGGCGTAGAGCAGCTTGTGGGCCCCCGCCGCCATGACGAAGGGATCCTTGCCCGTCATGAGCAGGTGTTCGTCCGTCACCCCCCGGACTCGGTCCAGGAAGGGTTCCGGGGACTCGAAGAGCACGGACATGGCGTCGGTGTGGTCCCCGATCTCCCGGTGGGAGAGACCGTGCAGCCCCGCGGGGGAGAACTCCATGGCGATGGGAACCGGCAGTTCCTGGGCGCTCAGGGTCATGGAGGCCATGGCCGCCACCGCCTGGGCCTTCTCGTGGGCCACGATGGTGTTGATGACGGGGTACTCCAGTTCCGCTTCGTGGAAGTCCACCGCCAGGCCCACCTTCTCCTTGCGGATCAGCTCGGAGAGGGCGTAGGTGGTGCGCTCCACCAGCAGGCCGTCGGGCTTGCCGGGCCAGCAGCGGTTCAGATTACGCACGTCCATGTAGGCCAGCATCTGTCCGCTGGGGTAGTGGACGTATACCTCCGGGTCGGGCCAGGAGTCCAGGGGGTTGGCGTTCCGGTCCCCCATGCGGTAGACCTGTTCCCCCCAGGGAGTGGGAACCCGGTAGAAGAGGGGATAGGCCTCCCCGGGGCGGGTCACCGTGGAAGCGCTCCGGTTGGCCCGGATGACCACGAAGAGCTTGCCCTGGGTGGGCACCGCCGTCTCCACCAGCATCTGGGCGGTGAGGTTGGCGCTGGGCTCCTCCGGGTGGGTGCCCCCGATGACCAGGGCCGCCCCGCCGGGCTTGCCGCTGTCCAGCACGTAGACGTTGCAGTCGTTGATCGTGTCCTTGATGCCGGGGAAGTAATCCCCCAGCTTGACCACCTTGGTGACCCCCGGGCCCAGGACCGTGGGCTCCCGGAAGGTGCGGTGCTGGCGGAACTCCAGCCCCGCGAAGGTCGCCAGGACCAGGGCTGCGGCGACGGAGAGGATCTTGACGAGGTTCAGTCGGCGTTCGTTCATGGAGAGCCTCCTACTTCACCCGGAGGATCCGGAGGACGAAGGGAATCAGGATCACCGAGCAGAGAACCGCCTCCTGGGGGTCCCGGGTTTTCCAGAGATTCCGGCCGAGGATGAAGGCGAAGAACGCCGTCATCCCGTAGTAGAGCACGCTGATGACGCTGTCGAGCACGGGCATGGGTCTAGCCTCCCACCAGGAACGCCAGGTTCTTGCTGAACACCAGGAAGAGGGTGGCCAGCAGCGAGATCAGGGCGGCGGGCACCAGGCAGGCCTTGAGGAAGTCGCCGTAGTACCGTCCCTTGTAGTCCAGTTCCATCACCACCGCCCGACCCACCACCGCGGTGGGGGGGAGGCAGTCTCCCAGGGGCCACATCACCGCCATGGCGGAGAGGGCGATCACCGGGTCCATGCCCTTCATGTTGAAGAGCATGATGAGGGGCACCCCCAGCAGGGGAGCCGCGGCGTACTGCACCGCCCCCTCGGAGATCGGCAGGATCAGGAAGAGGGTGGCGAAGAGCACCCCCAGGGGCAGGGTGACCACCCCCAGGGAGATGAGCCCCCGGCTGCCGCTTGCGGCCATCACCTGGATGAGGACCCCCACCACCACCATGATGCCCACCAGGGGCATGAGGGAGCGGGTGGTGGTGCAGGCGATGTCGAACAGGGGAAGGCGCACGGGGCTCACCAGGAGCACCGCCGCCGCGGAGAGCAGGAAGATCAGGGGCAGTCCCAGGATGGGCATCCGGAAGGGGAAGAGGCGTCCTGCCACCACCAGGGCGAAGAGCACCCCGAAGGGCAGCAGCACCCGTCCCCAGGACATGTCCTTCGGGGGCTCCGGCAGGGTCGCCAGGGCGGATTCCAGGTCGATGGGCTCTCCCTTCCCCGCCAGGAGGAACATGGAGAGGAGCGCTCCGGTCACGGAGAGCACCAGGAGAGGCAGCATGAAGCCCACGTAGGGCATGTTGGCCCCCGCGGCGGCCATCATGGCCCACAGGTTGATGGGGGGCGCGGCGGCGCTCATGGCGGCGCAGAGGAAGACGATGGCGGCGGCCCGGGTGTGGGGGACCCCCATGGTGAGGAGCACCGATCCCACCAGGGTGCCCACGGTGAGCACCGTGGCGGCTCCGGACCCGGTGAGGGCCCCCGGGACCAGCATCACCAGGGTGAGCAGCAGCAGACAGACGGAGCGGCGGGCGTGGAAGGTTCGCACGATCCAACGGACGATGAACGCGATGCCCCCCGCCTCCTTCAGGAGGTTCATGAAGAAGGTGGCGGTGAGGAAGATGAGACACACGTCGAAGTAGGTGAAGGCTCCCTCCACGAGGTGCCGCACCGGCAGGCCGTGGAAGTGGGCGACCGCTCCCGCCACAGCCCCGGCGAGCATGGAGAGCTCCGTGTTGAGGCGCAGGAACTTGGCGACCCCGAAGGCCGCCACGATGACGGCCAAGACGAACCCGGCATGGATGAACATGGCGAACTCCCTTTCAGAAGAGGATCACAGGTCGGAAGGCTTGCGGGCCTTCCTCGAAGGTACGAAACGGGGGATCCTCTCGGATCCCCCCGCTGAAAAGGCTACTTCGCCAGTTTCTTCATGCCCGCCCCGATGCCCAGGGCATCGGAGACCTTGAGGATGGGCTTGCCGTTGGCGGCGGCGTACTTGGTGAAGTAGCCGTCCTTGTCGCTGTCGTTCACCACCAGGATCAGACCGGCGTCGGGCAGGACCGCGTCGATGGAGGTCTGGTCGCTCTTGTCCACCCGGCGGGACATGCCCTCCACGTGGGCGGCCACCACCAGCAAGCCCTGCTTCTTGGCCTCGGCGATGAGTTCCTTCACCCGCTTGACCTCCGTGTCCACGTTGGTGCCTGCGGCGCCCATGCCTTTCATGCTGGTGCCGGTGGTGACGATGAGGGTCTTGTAGCCCTTGCCCTTCAGGTCCGCGGCGGCGAGTTTGTTGTTGTGTTCCGCCGCGAGCTTGGCCTGGACGCAGGACATCTTCACCATCACCGCGCCGGGGCTCTGGCCGCAGGTGGTGACGATGATGGGCTGTCCCACCGGGGGCAGGGGCTTGTCGGCGGCGAAGGCCGAGGGGGCGAGGGCCAGGACGGCGGCGGTCAGGAGCAGCAGTGCCAGGTGCTTGCGCATGGTGTTTCCTCCTCAAAGTAAAGGATTCGCTTCACGAACACTCTACCGAGGGGGGAGGAGCGGGGCAATCGTTCTTCTCATTTCTCTAACCGTTTCCTTTCGGGGGCGTTACCTCCCCCGTTCTCTCCGGGGCGGAAGGAACGAAGGGTCCCGCAGGCGGGCACGTCGTTCCGGCAGGTCGGGCAGGCAGGACGCCACCAGGTCCCAGAACTCTCGGCGGTGGTTTCGGTGCACCAGATGGGCCAGCTCGTGGACCGCCACGTACTCCACCAGGTCCGGGGCCACCCGGGCCAGGGAGGAGGAGAAGCTCAGGTCCCCGTGGATCCCGCAGGACCCCCAACGGGACCGGAGGGGCTTCACGGAGACGGAACGGGGGCGCACCCCCATGCGGTGGGTCCAGAGGGGGAGGATGCGGCGCAGGAGCACCCAGAGCCGGTCGCCGTACCAGCCCTCGAAGACGGGGTCCGCCTGGGGAAGCAGGTCCTCCCGCAGGGAGAAGCCCCGTCGGTCCAGGAAGAGGGGGAGGGGTTGCCGGTCCAGCCGGAGGGGGTGGAGGCGTCCCAGGAAGGGGCGGGGCTCCAGGGTCACGGTTCCAGCTCCGGAAGGCGGGTGCGCAGGTCCAGCACCGCCTCGAAGAGGGGACCGCACCGCGAGGGGTCTGAGGCGAAGCGGAACAGGTGGCTGGGGCAGGAGCAGTCGGAGCAGCCGAAGCGGGGCACCGCCTCTTCCGCCAGCTCCCCGACCCTTCGGGCCAGCTCGCACTCCTCGTCCCGGGAGGAGCGCACCGGCAGGTCCCGCACCACCCGGCACCGTTCCCGCAGGAAATCGATGTGCCCGTGGAGCTTCTTTCCCACCCTTCGGTGCCGGGCGAGGCGGGCGGAGAGCCCCCCCCGGGCGGAGCCCGCGTAGACGTAGTACCCCTTGGGGAAGAAACGCTCCCCCAGGGCCCCCACGGGCAGGATCTCGTCCCGGGACAGCTCCAGCACCAGGAGGTAGGAGCCCCGGTCCCGGGCCTCCCGCATCCCCGCCTCCCAGGGCACCGGCAGCTCCCTCACCTCCGGGGACAGGCGGAAGGCCTCGTCCCAGGAAAGGGCCGCCACGAAGACCTCCACCCCCCTATCCCGGGCGGCGAAGAGGCTTGCGGCGAACTCCGGGTCGGTGTGCCAGTCCGGCAGGAAGGCCCGAGGCACCGGGGCCTGCACGAGGAAGAGCACCCCGCAGGGCTGTCCCGAGGAGGCCAGCTCCCCCAGGTGGTCCAGGTGGCGACGCCCCCGCAGGGAGGGGGCGTCGGGGAAGAGGGCCAGCCGTCGGTCGAAGAGGGTGCAGCACTTCACCTCCAGGAGAAAGGGCCCGCCGCTGCGCTGCAGGAGGAAGTCGAAGCGGCTCGCCCCGACCGCCACCTCCCGGCGGGTCACCGCGGCGTCCTCCAGCCCCGGGATCCCGCGTTGGCGCAGCAGGTGTTCCGCCGCGTCGTTGGCCCGGAGGGTGTCCAGGGGGACGAAGGAGTCCAGCCGCTGTACCCCCACCGTCCGGAAGGGCAGGGTCCCTCCCGAGGGGGCCAGCCACAGGGGGCGCCCCGGGACCAGCAGCTCCAGGAGCCGTCCGGGGTTGGGGAGGTGCGCCCGGACCGTCCGTCCCTCCAGGTCCGCCTCCACCACGAAGCGGTTGAGACGCTGCAGGAAGCGGCCCTCCCGCAGGGACGGGGCCAGGGAGAAGGGCGAAGGGGGCAAGGGGATCTCTCCTTTCGACGGCCCAGGGGGCCTCCGGGGTTTTGCGGGACCGAGAGCGAAGGTGGTAGAGTGGCTCGACCCGACGGATTTCCCGATTGTATCCCCGTCGGGGGCCTTGCGGGAAACGAAGGGAGACGTGAGGGCTTGAGAAGTGCCGAAACGGCGAACCTCTTCCGGGGGAGGGCCTGCGCCCTGGGGGCGGTGCTGTTCTGGGGAGTCTCCTTTGTGGCCGCCAAGGCGGCGCTGCGGGAGCTGCCCCCGGGGCTTCTGGTGTGGGTCCGCTGCACCCTGGGGGCGGGGGTGTTCACCCTGGCCGCCCTCCTTCGGGGCAGCGAACTGCGGATCCCCCGGGACCAGAGGCTCTACCTGGCGGTCCTGGGGGTTATGGGGATCCCCTTCCACCTGATGATCCAGAGCGTGGGGCTGCTCACCGTCTCCGCCTCCGCCACCGCCTGGATCCTGGCGGTCTCCCCCGCCCTGGTGGCCCTGCTGGGGTGGGCCTTCCTGGGGGAGCGGCTTGGGGCGAAGGGGGCGGGGGGCATTGCCCTGGCCATGACGGGGGTCTTTCTGGTGGCGGGGGGCGGGAAGGGGCCGCTGGGCTACACCCTGGGGGACGGGCTGGTGCTCCTCTCCGCCCTGAACTGGGCGGCCTTCTGCGTGGCCTCCCGCCGGGGGCTGAAGGTCCTCTCCCCGGCCCAGATGGGGTGGGCCATCATGGTCCTGGGGTGGATCGCCTCCTTCCCCCTCCTGGCGTTGCCGGGCTGCGACCTGACGGTCCTGGCCCGCCTCTCCCCCGCAGGCTGGGGGGCGGCGCTGTTTCTGGGGGTGGGGTGCTCCGGCCTGGCCTACGCCCTGTGGTACGACGCCCTCCTGGTCCTGCCGGTGGCCCAGGCGGGGGCCTTCCAGTACCTCCAGCCCCTGGTGGCGGTGCTGACGGGGTGGTTCCTTCTGGGGGAAACCCCCACCTGGCCCCTCCTGGCGGGAGGGGGGGCCATCCTCGCGGGAGTGTCCATCCTGAGCCGGTCGGGAAGGCACTAGAGAACCGGGACCGAGGCCCCGGGAGAAAGACGACGCTTCAGGTGGCCGCAGCATGACGGTTCGAGTAAACTGCGGAAAGAAATCGGGGAGAACGTTTTCTCCGTCTCCCCGTCCGGGGGTGGGGCATGGTTCGACGGGTGTACCGGGATGATTTTCGGGCGGGCATGGTCCTGGCCAGCGCGATCCTCTCCGACGGGGGGCTCTTCCTCCTCTCCGAGGGGGTCGTCCTGAACGACGACCATCTTCGCCTGCTTCGGTCCAACGGGGTTCCCTTCATCCACGTCCGGGAGGGGGAGGCCTTCGCCCCCTGGGAGGGAGGCGTGCCGCCCCTGATCCCCGAGGGGAGCATGACCGGGGCGGTGGAGGCCCTCAAGGGCGCCTTCGCCAGCGCCGCCCAGGGGGACGAGGAGCTGCTGGGGGCCCGTCTGGAGGGCCTGATCCCCGTGGTGGCGGAGATTCAGGACCAGGTCCTCTCCCAACCGGAGATGGTGGCCCACTGCCAGGACCTGCGGGGGCACGACGACTACACCTTCCGCCACTCCGTCCACGTCATGGTGATCTCCCTCCTCATGGGCAAGGCCCTGGAGATGCCCGAAGGGATGCTCACGGCCCTGGCCATGGGGGCCGTCCTCCACGACATCGGCAAGACCCAAATTCCCGTGGAGATCCTCAACAAGCCGGGACGCCTGAACCCGGAGGAGATGCGGATCATGCGCCGCCACCCGGAGATGGGGGCGGCGATGCTGGAGAGCAGCCACCTGGTGTCCCTGGAGAGCCGCAGGGTCCTGGCCCAGCACCACGAGCGCTGGGACGGCTCCGGCTACCCCCTGGGGCTCAAGGGGCGGGAGATCCACCCCTTCGCCCGGCAGGTGGCGGTGGCGGACGTGTACGACGCCCTGGCCTCCGCCCGGCCCTACAAGACCCAGCGCTTCGCCCACGAGGTGTACCGGTACGTCCGCTGCCAGTCCGGAACCCTCTTCGACCCCAAGGTGGTGGAGGTCTTCTCCCGGGTCACCACCCCCTACCCCGTGGGCACCTGGATGCTCCTCTCCTCGGGACACGTGGGCATGGTCACCCGGGTGGAGCGGGGCAACACCCTCCGCCCGGAGGTGACGGTAGTGCATCACACCCGGACGGGCACCCTGTCCACCCCCCTGGTTCTGGACCTGGCGGCCCACCCTCGCCTGCAGGTGCGGGACATCCTACCCGCGGAGCCGGGGTACGAGGTCTGCCCCCGGTGACGGAACCCCGCCGCCCGGACGTGCTCATCGTGGACGATGAGCCCTCCTGGCGGGAGGTCCTGGAGGTGCTCCTCCTCCCGGAGGAGTACTCCCTGCGCTTCGCCTCCTCCGGAATCCAGGCACTGGAGGAGGCCCGGGGCCGCTGCCCCGACCTGGTGCTTCTGGACGTGATGATGCCCGGCATGGACGGGTTCCAGGTCTGTCGCGCCCTGAGGGAGCAGCGGGAGACGGGGGAGGTTCCCGTGGTGATGATCACCGCTCTGGAGGACCGACAGTCCCGCATCGCCGGGGTGGAGGCGGGGGCGGATGACTTCGTCTCCAAACCCTTCGACCGGATGGAGCTGCGGGCTCGGATCCGAACCATCCTCAAGCTGGACCGGTTTCGCAGGCTCTGTACGGAGCGCTCCCGCTTCCAGAAGCTCATCGAACGCTCCCGGGAGGGATACCTGATCCTGGACCCCCGGGGGCGGGTGTCCTTCGCCAACCCCACCGCCCGAACCCTCCTGGAACTCCCCGACCCCTCCTCTCCGTCCTTCCTCCTGGAGGAATGGCTGGGGCAGGAGTGGGTCCGGCGCCCCCTGGGGGAGGCGGAAGGGAGGGCGCCGGGAGCCTGTCTCCTGGTGCGGCCCCGTCGGGAGGGGGCCCCTCCGGTCTGGCTGTGCCTGGATCGCCCCCTGGACGAGGCGGAGCCCTCGGAGGAGCGGGTGTTCCGGGTCCGGGACGTCTCCGCGGAGATGGGGCTTTGCCGCAGCCGCGGGACCTTTCAGGTCCTGGTGAACCACAAGCTGCGCACCCCCCTTTCCGCCGCCCTGGCGGGGGCCCAGGTGTTGCAGGGCCGGAGGGACGGAAAGGAGGACCCCTGTCTGCGGGCGGTGTCCTCCTCCCTGGAGCGCCTGGCGGCGGAGATCCGGGGCGTCCTGGCCTACACGGAAGCCTTGGGGGGAAGCGGTTTCGGCGCCCCCTTTCCCTTGGCGGAGCTGAAGCCCCTGGTGGAGGGACTGCGGGTCGACCTGGGGCTGGCCGACCCGGTGGACTGCGCCCTGGAGACCTCCCTGGAGGAGGCGACGGTACCCCTTTCCCGGGAGGTCCTCCAGACCCTCCTGGCGGAGCTGTTGGGGAATGCCGTCAAGTTCCATCCCCGAGGGGTACCCCGCCTGGAGCTGGAGGCGCGCCGGGAGGGAGACCGGGGGGTCCTGCTGCTGCGGGATGACGGGGTGCGCCTTTCTCCGGGACAGCTCGGCCGGGTCTTCCATCCCTACTTCCAGGGGGAGCGGGGCTTTACGGGGGAAACGGCAGGCATGGGGCTGGGGCTTTCCCTGGTGGAGGTGTTGGTGCTGGAGGCGGGGGGGCGCTGCGTCCTGACGAACCGGGAGGACCGCCCGGGGGTCCAGGTCCGCCTGGAGCTGCCCCTGCAGGAGCGGGCATGACCCCCCTCCCGGACTCCCGAGCCTCCCGTCGCCTCCTGGAGGCGGCGGCCCGGTGCGCCTCGGAGCTTCTCCTGGCCCCGGACGTCCCCCGGGCCATATCCCGCTCCCTGGGGATCCTGGGGGAGGCGGTGGGGGTGGATCGGACCTACCTCTTCGAGAACCACCGGGACCCCGTCACGGGGGGGCTTCGGATGTCCCAGCGCTTCGAGTGGGTCGCCCCGGGCATCCCCCCGCAGATCGAGAACCCTTCCCTTCAGAATCATCCCTACAATCCGGACTTCCAGCGGTGGGAGCGGGTGCTCCGTTCCCGGGCCTCCATCCGGGGGGAGGTCCGCACCTTCCCGGAGGAGGAGCGGGAACTCCTGGAATCCCAGGGCATCCGGAGCATCCTGGTGGTCCCGGTCTTCCTGGAGGAGCAGTTCTGGGGGTTCGCGGGGTTCGACGACTGCCGCCGGGAGCGTCGCTTCGACGAGGACGAGGAGTCCGTCCTCTCCCTGGCGGCGGCGGGGATCGGGGCGGCCCTGGTGCGCTCCCGGATGCACCGCCGCATGGAAGAGGAGGTGCGGGAGCGGACCCGGGACCTCCAGCGCCAGGGAGAGGTCCTGCGGCAGGAGGTGGCGGAGCGTCAGGCGGGGGAACGGCGGCTTCGTCTCCAGAACCGGTTCCTGGAGTCCCTGCACCAGATCTCCCTGGATTTCCTGTCCCTCCAGGATCCCCGGGAGGTGGAGCGGGCCATCCTGGAACGGGCACGGGATCTCTTCGGGGCCCGTCGGGCCTACCTGGTCTCGGCGGAGACGAAAAGCCCCGGCGCCCCCTCCCCCCGGTACCTGCGGGACGTCCCCCCGGGGGAGACGGACCCCCGGCATCCCTGGGGAGGGGACCTGGCCTCGGAGACCCTGCGGGGAGGCATCCCGAGGCTTCGGGTTCGGGAGAACGGGGGGACGTGCCTGGGGTTGCCCCTCCTGTGGGGGGAGGATGCGGCGGGAGCCCTGCTCCTGGACCTTCAGGACCCCGGGACCCCCTCGGCGGACCGGCTGCTTTTGGCACACGCCTTCACGGACCTGGCGGCCCTGAGCTGGCGCAACGCCTCCCTGCACGAAGCCCTGCTGAAGCAGCTGGAGGAAGGGCGGCGCACCCGGGCCGTCCTGGAGGAGAGCCGGGAACGCTACCGCCGTCTGGTGGACCACGCCCCCCTGGGCATCGTGCGTCTGGAGGGAGGGGGCCGGGTGGTGGACTCCAACGCCAAGCTCCTGGAACTCTTCGACACCACCGGGGAGCGCCTGGCGGATCGGGACATCTTCTCCCGTCCCGGCCGGCTTCTGCCGGAGGTGCTGGAGGCGGTGCGCCAGTGCCAGCAGACCCGAAGACCCCGGGTCCTCTCCTTCGCCTTCCCCAAAGGGACGGGGTGCAAGCACCTGAAGGCCCACCTGGTCCCCCTGGGGCCGGAGGAGCTTCTGGGGGTGGTGGAGGACGTGACGGACCTGGTGGAGGCGGAGAAGGCCCTGTGGAAGCGAACGGAGGAGCTGAGCGCCGCCAGCGCCGACCTGACCCGCACCGCCCGGATGAAGGACGAATTCCTCGCCCACATGAGCCACGAGCTGCGCACCCCTCTGGGGGCCATGCTCAACCTGGCGGAGGCCCTGGCGGAGGAGTCCCTGGGGACCCTGAACGAGGCCCAGAGACGCATCCTCCAGAGCATCGAGGAGTGCGGCCGCCACTTCCTCTCCCTCATCGGGGACATCCTGGACCTGTCCAAGGTCGAGGCGGGGCGGCTCGACCTGGTCCGCTCTCCCCTGGACGTGGCCTCCCTGGCCCGGGGGGCCCTGACGGCCCTCTCCCGGGATTTCGAGAAGAAGGGAATCGCCGTGTCCCTGGAGGCCCCGGAGGACCTGCCCCGGGCGGACGGGGATCCGAAACGGGTCCGGCAGATCCTGGTGAACCTCCTGTCCAACGCCGTCAAGTTCACCCCCCAGGGGGGGCGCGTGGGGGTGGAGGTCCTTCGGGACCCCCTGCGACCCGCCGTGGCGGTGACGGTGTGGGATCGGGGCATCGGCATCTCCCCGGAGGACCTGGATCGTCTTTTTGTCCCCTTCGTGCAGGGAGAAGGGGGGCTGAGCCGTTCCTTCTCCGGGACGGGGCTGGGGCTGAGCCTGGTGTTGCGGATGGTGGAGCTTCACGGCGGGGGACTTCAGGTGGAGAGCGCCCCGGGAGAGGGAAGCCGCTTCACCGTCCGCCTCCCCCTGGCGGAGGAGGTCTCGGAGGAGCCCCTTGCCCCTCCCCACGGGGTCCCTTCGGTGCTTCTGGCCACCCGGAGGCTCCACCCGTTTCGCTCCCTGGTCCGTCGCCTGGGTCGGGAAGGACTGGGGGTCCTGCGGCTTCGCACCCCCGAGGAGGTCCCCGACGCCCTCCGTCAGGGTCCCGTCCGAGGGGTCCTGGTGGACTGGACCGGGGGAGGGCGGGAACTCTTCCGGGACCTGATGCGGGACCCCGATCTGGGGAACCTTCCCAAGGCGGTCTGTGCCACCCTGGTGTTCCCCGGCACCCGCAGGGAGGTCCTGGCGGCGGGGGCTGGAGCCTTCTTCCCCCTTCCCCTGGACCCGGAGGCGGTCCTGGAGTCCTTCCGAGCCTGAAGACGAAGAAGAGGAGGTCCGGGATTTCCCGGACCTCCTCCGATGTTTCGTCCCTTGGGGACGCAGGACAGTGGCCCCTAGGCCATGGTGACCACGGTGCCCTCCTTGCCCTCCAGGGCGTCCACGGCCTTGTAGAGGGAGGTGATGATGGCCTTCCGGCCCGGGAAGGTGCGGGCGAACTTCACCGCCGCCATCACCTTGGGGAGCATGCTCCCCGGGGCGAAGTGCCCCTCCTCCATGTACTGGATGGCCTCCGCCACGGTCATCTGGGAGAGGACCTTCTGCTCGGGCTTCTTGAAGTTCAGGCAGACCCGGTCCACCTCCGTGAGGATGAGGAGCACGTCCGCCTCGATGTCCTCCGCCAGCTTCTCCGCCGCCAGGTCCTTGTCGATCACCGCCGCCACTCCGGTGAGGGAGCCGTCCAGGTTCTCCACCACCGGGATGCCGCCGCCTCCGGCGGTGACCACGATGGTGCTGTCCCAAAGGCGCTTCACCGCAGCGATCTCGGAGATCTTCTTGGGCTCCGGGGAGGCCACCACGCGCCGCCAGCCCCGTCCCGCATCCTCCTTCATGGCGTAGCCCTTCTCCTCCGCCAGCTTCTTGGCCTCCTCTTCGCTGTAGAAGGGGCCGATGGGCTTCGTGGGCTTCTGGAACGCCGGGTCCCGGGGGTCCACCACCACCTGGGTCACCAGGGTCACCACGGGGATGTTGAGGTTCCGGTTCCGCAGGGCGTCCCGCAGGGCCTGCTGGATCTGGTAGCCGATGTAGCCCTGGCTCATGGCGCCGCACACGTCGAAGGGCATGGCGGGGGTCTCGGGGTTGGCCTGGGCGGCGATCTCCTGCCCCAGGACGATGCGTCCCACCTGGGGACCGTTGCCGTGCACCACCGCCATCTCGTAGCCTCGCCGGCTGATCTCGGCCAGGTACGCGGCGGTCTTCTGCACCACCTGCAGCTGCGCTTCTGCGGTGGGGGGCGTGCCTGCCTCCTGCAGCGCGTTGCCTCCCAGAGCGACGACGACCTTCGTGGCACCCATTGCGGATCACTCCTCCATACGATTCGGGTTGGGGTCTGGGGAAGAGTGTAAACCTAAACCGGTCTCCGGTTCAATATGAGGGGTTGCCATGGAATCTCATGAAGTCGACAGGTTGGGAGGAGGGGGCTTTTTCCGGTATGATCCGTGGGAAGCGTAGGATTCCACGGTTTTGCCTCCCGGGGGAGCGTAAACCGAAACGAAACGGGGGAAGGGACATGCAGTCGGACAAATTGCTGGACGACATCGGTCGGCAGATCCTCAGGGCGCTTCAGGAGGATGCCCGGATCTCCTTCAGCGAGCTGGGGCGTCGGGTGGGGCTCTCGTCTCCCGCCGTGGCGGAGCGGGTCCGCCGCATGGAGGAGGGAGGGGTGATCCAGGGCTACCGGGCCATGGTGAGCTACGAGCGCCTGGGATTCCCCATCACCGCCTTCATCCGGGTGAGCACCCCCGCCAGCCGCATGCACGAGGCGGACCTCATCGCGGAGAAGATCCCGGAGGTGCTGGAGTGCCACCACCTCACCGGCACGGACTGCCTGATCCTCAAGGTGGTGGTCTCCTCGGTGGGGCATCTGGAGGAAGTGATCAACCAGATGGGACACTACGGCCAGACCACCACCTCCATCGTCCTGTCCTCCCCGGTGACGAGCCGCATCCTGGAGCCGTCCATGCTGGACAACGCCGAGAGACCGTGACCCTGCGGGAGAACCCCGCCGTGGCCGCCCTCCTGGGGAGGCGGAGCATCCGCCGCTTCGAGTCCCGGGAGGTGGAGGAGGAGCGGATCTCCCTGCTCCTGGAGTGTGCCTGCGCCGCCCCCTCGGCGGCGGGGACGCGGCCCTGGCACTTCGTGGTGGTGCGGGACCGGGGGCGCCTGGACGCCCTGGCCCAGGCCCACCCCTATGGGAAGATGCTCTTTCAGGCCCCCCTGGCGGTGGTGGTGTGCGGGGACCCGGGGAAGAGCGACCTGGCCCGGCTCTATTGGGAGGAGGACTGCTCCGCCGCCATGGAGAACCTCCTGGTGGCCGCCCATGCTCTGGGGCTGGGAGGGGTGTGGCTGGGGGTACAGCACACCCCCCAGAGGGAGGCGGCCCTTCGGGTGATCCTCTCCATCCCCGAGACCGTCCGGGTCCTGGGCGTGGCGGCCCTGGGTTACCCCGGGGAGGCCAAGGCTCCCCACAGCGGATGGGACGAAGGCTCGATCCACCGGGACGGCTGGTGACCTTTCCCCCCATGGATCTCCCCGGGACGTCCCGGGGACGCAGGCAGCGACGTGCTACAATCAACGTGTTCCCCACGGACGGTCGGGATTTGTCCCTGCCGACCGTGGGGTGATTTCCGTTTTCTGGAGGCTCTCAGATGGATCAGGATTCCAGCCAGACCGATCTTTTCCACAAGGTGATTCCCCTTCCCCTGGAGGAGGAGATCAAGCACAGCTATCTCGACTACGCCATGAGCGTCATTGTGGGCCGGGCCCTGCCCGACGCCCGGGACGGCCTCAAACCGGTGCAGCGCCGGGTCCTCTACGCCATGTTGGAGCTGGGGCTGCGGCACAACCAGGCCTTCAAGAAGTCCGCCCGGGTGGTGGGGGAGACCATGGGCAAGTACCATCCCCACGGAGACGCGGCGATCTACGAGACCATGGCCCGGTTGAGCCAGGACTTCAGCCTCCGCTACCCCCTGGTGGACGGACAGGGCAACTTCGGCTCCATCGACGGGGACCCTCCGGCGGCCATGCGGTACACCGAGGCCCGCCTCCACTCCCTGGGGGAGGAGATGCTGGCGGACATCGACGAGGAGACGGTGAACTGGGGGCCCAACTTCGACGAGTCCCTCCAGGAACCCCTCGTCCTGCCCTCCCGGGTGCCCAATCTGCTGGTCAACGGCAGCACGGGCATCGCCGTGGGGATGGCCACCAACATGCCCCCCCACAACCTGAGGGAGGTCATCGACGCGACCTGCGCCCTCCTGGAGGATCCCCAGATCGAACTGGGGGAGCTGATGGCCCTCCTGCCCGGTCCGGACTTCCCCACCGGCGGGGTCATCCTGGGACGGGACGGCATCGTGGACGCCTACAAGACCGGACGGGGGAAGGTCATCGTCCGGGGCTGCGCGGACATCGAGGACGGCCGACGGGGCCGGAAGGCCATCGTCATCACCGAGATCCCCTACATGGTGAACAAGACCTCCCTCATCGAGACCATCGCCAAGGGCGCGCAGAGCGGCCATCTGGACGGCATCACGGACCTGCGGGACGAGTCCAACCGGGAGGGCATCCGGGTGGTGCTGGAGCTGCACCGGGACGCGGACCCGAACCTGGTGCTGCGGCAGCTCTACAGCCGAACCCAGCTCCAGAGCACCTTCGGGGTCATCAATCTGGCCCTGGTGGACGGGCGGCCCCGGGTGCTCACCCTCCACCAGATCCTTCAGGTCTTCCTGGACCATCGCCGGGCGGTGGTGCGCCGCCGCACGGAGCATCGGCTCCGCAAGGCGGAGGAGCGGGCCCACATCGTGGAGGGGCTGGTGCGGGCCCTGGACCTGATCGACCAGGTCATCGCCCTCATCCGGTCCGCTTCCGACCCCGCCTCCGCCAAGGCAGCCCTGGTGGAGACCCTGGGTTTCAGCGAGGTGCAGGCCCAGGCCATCCTGGACATGCGGCTCCAGCGCCTCACGGGGCTGGAGCGCAGCAAGCTGGAGGAGGAACTGGCCCAGCTTCTCCAGGACATCGAACGCTACCGCAGCATCCTGGCCAATCCGTCGATCCTGGACGGGGTGGTGCGGGGAGAGCTTCAGGAGATCCGGGCCGCCTACGAGGACGACCGGCGCACCCGCATCGAAGACGCGGTGGAGGACGTCTCCGCGGAGGACCTGATCCCGGAGTCGGAGATCGTGGTGGTCTTGAGCCGCGACGGCTTCCTGCGCCGCATGCCCCTCCAGGACTACCGCTGCCAGTCCCGGGGAGGCAAGGGCGTCAAGGGCGCCTCCACCCGGGGGGAGGACGAGATCGCCCTGGTGACGGTCACCACCACCCACCGGACCCTGTACCTCTTCACCAGCCGGGGCCGGGTGTTCGCCATCCGGGGTTTCACCCTGCCGGAGCCCAAGACGGGCAAGGGCAAGCACGTGAGCACCTTCGTCTCCCTGGAGGAAGGGGAGCGGGTGGTGACCCTCCGGGACAGCCGTCTGGACGGGGCGCGGTTCGTGTTCTTCGTCACCCAGCGCGGGGTGGCCAAACGCCTCCCCGTGACGGAGCTGGACGGGATCAACCGGGCGGGGCGACGCATCCTGGGCCTGGCCCCGGAGGATACCATCGCCCGGGTTCGGTTCACCGGGGGGGAGGACGAGCTGCTCCTCACCACCGCCCAGGGGCAGACCCTGCGGGTGCCGGAGGGGGAGTTCCGTCCCCAGGGCCGGACGGCCCACGGGGTGCGAGGAGTCCGTCTGGACGAGGGAGACCTGGTGGTGGGGTGCGACGTCATCGAGCCGGGCCGCCAGGTACTCTTCATCAGCGAGCGGGGCATCGGCAAGCGCACCCCCTACGACGAGTTCACCGCCCACCACAGGGGGGGCGGGGGCGTCCGGGCCATGAAGCTGGTGGACCGCACCGGGGACCTGGTGGGCGCCTGGGGGGTCCGGGAGGACGACGAACTGGTGGTCATCTCCGCCAAGGGGCGCATGGTGCGCCTTCTGGCCGGGGAGATCTCCAGCCTCGGACGGGCCGCCACGGGCTATAAGGTGGTGCGTCTGGATGAGGGAGACGAGGTGGCGGACGTGAGCATCATCCGCTGCGCGGACCTGGAGGAGGAGTAGCCCCGTGCGCCTTGCCCGGGACGGTTTCCCCTCCATCGGAGGCCTCCTCTTCATGATCGTCGGGGCTTGGTTCTTTTCCCGTCCCGTGGCGCTCTTCCTGCTGCTCCCCCTGGCCTTCGTGGTCTGGTTCTTCCGGGACCCGGAGCGGGTCGCCCCGGCGGATCCCTCCGTCTGGGTGAGCCCCGCGGACGGCAAGGTGGTGGAGATCGAGCGGACCTACCATCCCTTCGTGGGGGAGGTCACCAAGGTGGGCGTCTTCATGAGCCCCCTGGACGTGCACGTCAACCGGGCCCCCACGGTGGGCACCGTGGCCCACCTGGAGTACGTCCCTGGGAAGAAGTGGCTGGCCTTCGCCCCCAAGGCGTCGGAGGAGAACGAACGGCTCTACCTGGGGCTGGAGACGGAACAGGGCCGGACCATGATGGTCCAGATCGCGGGGCTCCTGGCGCGACGCATCGTCTGCCGGGCCCCCAAAGGAACCCCTTTGGCCCGGGGGCAGCGCTACGGCATGATAAAATTGGGCAGCAAAGTGGACCTGTACCTGCCGAACTCCGTGAGCCCCGCGGTGACGCTGGGGCAGAAGGTTCGGGCGGGAGAGACCCCCATAGGAGTGGTGAACGGATGAAAAAGACGAGAACCCTGCGGAAGGACCTGCCCTTCCGGAAGATCATCCCCAACATGATCACCAGCGGCAACCTGCTCTGCGGTTTCCTGTCCCTGGTGATGGTCTACCAGGGGCACCCCTTGCCCGCGGCGTGGCTGGTGGCCATCGCGGTGGTGTTCGACTACCTGGACGGCAAGGTGGCCCGAAGCCTGGGGGGAAGCTCCGACTTCGGGGTGGAGCTGGACAGCCTGGCGGACGTGGTCAGCTTCGGCGTGGCCCCCGCCTTCCTGGCCCACTCGGTCTACATCGGCCTGGACGGGGGGCTTCACGGCGCCCTGGCGGCGGCCTTCTTCGCCCTCTGTGGGGCCCTGCGGCTGGCCCGGTTCAACGTCACCCACGTGGTGGGGCCCTTCCAGGGGCTTCCCATCCCCGCGGCGGGGTTGAGCCTGGGGGCCTTCATCCTCGCGGGGGTGCCCCTGCCCGCCTGGGGTGCGGAACTGGCCCTGGTGAGCCTGGGGGGGCTCATGATCTCCAAGGTCCCCTACGGAAACCTGAAGAAGCTCCGCAAGGGCAACCTGAACCGACACCGGGCGGCCTTCCTGGGGGGCTTTCTGCTTCTCCTGGGGGTGGTGCTCAAGGAAAAGGCGCCCCTGGCCATGGGAGGCATCTACGTGGCCAGCGGCTTGGTGCACCTCGACTGGGGGACGTGGCTTTCCCTGTGCCCCCTGGAGGACGAGGAGGAACCCCTGGAAGAGGAGATCTAGCCTCGAAGGGGCGTTCCCGGGAAGACCGGAACCGGAAGAAGAAGGAGCGAGGGTCCCGACGGGGCCCTCGCTCCTTGGTTTTTGGGGGGCTCAGCTCCGGTTCGGCAGGGACAGGGGGCCCTCCGTGCGGAACCGGGACAGGTCCGTCTGGATCTTCTTGGACCCCTCCGCGAGTCCCTGGGACTCCAAGGCCACCTGCTCCGAGGCCCGGGACGTCTCCCCGGTGGAATACCGGATGGACGAGAGGGCCTCCGTCACCTGCACCGTGCCCCTCGTGACCTGGTCCACGCCGCTGGCCATCTCCTGGGCGGCGGCGGCCTGTTCCTCCGAGGTGGCGGCGATGTTCTGCATGGCGTCGTTCACCCGGGCGATTTCCCGCAGGGCCTCCCGGAGTTTTTCCCGGGTCGTCTGGGCGCGGGCCACGGTCTCCTCCATGGCCGTCCCGGCCCTGCGGCTCACCTCCAGGGAGCCTTGGGTATCCTCCCGAAGGGAGCCGATGAGGGTCTCCACCTCCCGGGCGGCCTGGGCGGATTCTTCCGCCAGTTTGCGCACCTCTTCCGCCACCACCGCGAAACCCCTCCCGGCCTCTCCCGCTCGGGCGGCCTCGATGGCGGCGTTCAGGGCCAGGAGGTTGGTCTGGTCCGCGATGCTGCGGATGGTCCCCACGAAGCCGGAGATGGAGGAGACCGAATCGGCCACCTTGTGCATGCTTTCCAGGGATTCCCGGCTCTGCTCCCCGATGGCCGCGATGGTCCGCACCACGTCGTCCACCTGGGTCACCGCCTGTTCGGAGAGGGCCGCCGTGTGCCCCGACGCCTCCGCGCCCTGGGAAGCGGCGTTCGCCGCGTTGGTGGCGGAGGAGGAGACCTCCTCCACCCCCGCGTTGGTCTGCTGCAGGGCGGCGGAGTTGGACTCGGAGAGGGCGGCGGCCTGATCCACGGAGGAACGGATCTCCTCCATGGAGGCCACGGATTCCTGGGAAAGGGCCGCCAGAGATTCCGCAGCGGCGTTCACCCGGGAGGCCTCCTCCCCCAGGGAGCGGATCAGGGAGGCCAGGTGCCCCCTCATGTCCTCCATGCTTCGGACCAGGACGCCGATCTCGTCGTGTCGCCGCAGCGCCCCTTCCTCGGCCCGGGTGGTCAGGTCCCCCTCGGCGATGGCGGCCATCTGGGCGCTGGTGTCCCGGATGGGTCTCGCCACGCTGCGGGCGAAGAGGAAGGCGAAGCCCACCCCCGCCGCCACGAAGACCAGGGTCAGGGCCAGGAGGGTCAGGGTGGTGGAGCGCACCGCCGCGAAGGCCTCCTCCTCCGGGACCGGGGCGGCCAAGGACCAGCCCGTGTCCCCGATGGGGGCGAAGGCCACGGTCATGCCCCGCCCGTCCTCGCGGTAGGTCCCCTCACCCCGTTCCCCCGCGGTCATGCGCCGGGCGATCTCCCGCAGGGAGGCGTCCCGTCCCTTGCCCTCCTCCAGCAGGTTTTCCAGGTTCTTCACCTTCTCCGGGTCGCTGTGGGCCACCAGGGCCCCGGAACGGTCCAGGGCGAAGGGGTGCCCCGTCTTGCCCAAGAGGATTTCGGAAACGATGCGGGAGAAGAGCGTTCCGTCCAGGGCGGCGGTGAAGACCCCCGTGATCGTTCCCTGGGGGTTTCGTACCGGGATGGCCGCCACGGAGACCAGCAGCCCCGTGGTCTTGCTCACCAGCGGGCTGGAGAGGTTGTCCTTTCCCTGGAGGGCAAGCCGGAAGTAGCCCCGGTCCCCCAGGTCCACGTCCTTGTCGTCGAAGGTGAACCCCTTGCCGTCGGGCCCCAGGAGGGTCAGGTTGGTGAACTCCGGGTACAGGGCCTTCACCTCCCCGAGGATCTGGCATAGCCGTTCCCGGTTCTCCCGGTAGGCCGTCTCGTCGGCCCGGTCGTGGGCCCGGGGGAAGCGATCGTTGGCGGCGGCGGTGGTCAGGATGGCGTAGATCCTCTGGATGCGGGCATCCAGGGTGGAGGCCACCTCCAGGGAGGTGCGTCTCAGGGCGGCGTGCAGCTCCTGGGAGAGTGCCCGGCGGAAGAGGGCGAGGCCCGTTCCCCCAAGGACGAGGCAGGTCAGGGCCACCATCAGGGAAACCACCACCAGGAGCCGTGCCTGGATGCTTTGGAAACGGAACATGGGGATCCCTCCTCCTCAGTGTCGGTTTCGCGCCAGGATCAGAAGGGGCAGGAGGAGAGCCAGGAGCAGGAGTCCCTGGAACCCCCCGTTGCACCCCCCGCCTCCTCCCCCGGATTGCGAGGTCGGGGGGCCGTAGCAGACGTTCCCCGCGTTCCGGTCCATCAACTCGGAGAAGGAGGCCGGAGCCCGGTGGACCCCGTCCCCGATGTTGCGGACCAGAGCGGAGGACGGAGAGGTCCCCGGGCCTACCAGCAGGAGGATCTGCCCGTTCGCCTGGCCGTCCGAGTCGTCGGGGCCCCCGTCGGAGACCGTCACGGAGGCCGTCTCCCCCGTGGCCCCGGAGGAGCGGGCCTGTTGGGCGGAGTAGTGATACGTGAAGATGCGTCCCTCGTTCGCGGGAAGGGGCCCGGGCAGGTGAAGGGTCACGGTGGTGGACCCTCCCGTGGAGAGCCCGGAGATCTGGAGGGCGTAGATGCCCACCTGGAGGATGCCTCCCAGCTTGGAGATGCTGCCCTCAGGGGACTGGTAGCCCTCCGGGAGGATGGCCCTCAGGTGCAGCCCCTCCAGGGAGAGGAGGCTCCCCGAGGAGGTCACGAAGCCGATGGCCCCGTTCCAGCACTGTGTTGTGCAGGCCTTGGCGTTGGGCTCCGTGTTGTCGAAGGAGCGGTTTCCCACCGTCACGGGACCCGGATCCTGAGCGTCCGCCACCCCGTTCCCGTTGGAGTCTCCCGGGTCCGCAAGCTGGAAGGTCCCGAGGTCGGACCACTCGCTCCAGTTTCCCTGGTCGTCTCGGTAGCGCAGCCGGAAGGCGTAGTTCCCCACGGGGTAGAGCCGGGGGGGCAGATCCAGGGCCGTGGCGGGCCCCGTCAGCAGGGCCAGCAGGGGGGTCCCGGAAGGGGTCGTCTTGCGGTTTGCCCGGAGGAGGGCTGCCAGCCCTTCGGTCGGTCCGGAGGGGGACCCGGAGAGTTCCCACTCCGTGGCGGCGTGGGGATGGGGCCCCTCGTAGGGGCTTCCCTGGAGGGTCAGAACGCCCCGGTCCGCGGTCCCGGAGGGAGAGACGGGGGAGGGCTTCCCCGGTCCTGCGGGGGTGGGGGTGGGAGAGGGCGTCGGCGTGAGGCTTGGGGTCGGGGTGAGGGTGGGTGTGGGGCTCGGGGTGACGGAGGGCGTCGGGGTGGGGTCGGCTCCGGCTACGGAGAAGGAGGTGCTGACGGACTCGTGGGTTCCTCCGTTGACGATGACGACCCACCAGTGGTAGGTGCCGCTGGGTAGGGAGGGGCCGGTGGCGGAGTTGGAGCCTGCGGGAGCCCCGTCGGCGGAGGCGACGACGGACGAGGCGCCTCCTTCGGGTTCCAGGTAGACCGAGACGGTTCCCCCGGAGTTGTCGTAGTCCGCCGTCCAGGTGAACACCACCGGGTCCCCCCCCGGCAGGACGGCCTCGGGGGCGGGGGCCACGTTGACTATTGTGCTGCCCCAGGAGGGGGAGGTCCCAAGGAGGAGGACGAGGAAGGCGAGGCGGCACAGCCGGAGGGGGCGCGAAAGACCACTGCGGAGCCGGGCGGTTCTTCTCATGAACGGATCCCCCTTTCCCATGCGAAACCGGGATCATCCGCCGGGGGCCCAGGGGCACGGCGACCCCTGAGCCCTTCGGCATCCGGGAGAGACGGCGCTTGCGTGGGGGTTACAGGCAGGGGTCATGGCCGCCGAAGGGGCCTCCGTCTCGTTCTCCGCCGCCTCCTCCGCCCCCGCCGGGCTGGGAGGGAGCGGGAGGAGAAGGGGGGGAGGAGGGGCCGACGCTCGGCAGGGTCCCCGGGACGGTGGGAGGGGCGGGAGGCGTGAGGGCCTCCTGGACGTCCGTGGCGGAGACGGTGGTGGACATGCCCGTCCCCAGGGTCTGGGTGTTCCCCAGGGCGTCGGTGACCTCCACGGTGCCCCCGGTGACGGAGACGCTGGAGGTGCCGTTTTCCGTCACCGCCACCCCGAACTCGGTGCCTCGCACCGACGCCACCAGCACCGGGGTGGCCACGTCCAGGGGCGTCCCGGGCTTCACGCGGTACCAGCCCGTTCCCTGGTCCATGCGGTAGGTCTCGGGTACCTTGCCGGGGGGGACGTTTCGGGGTTCCTTTCCCGGCTCCGCCCCGTAGGAGAGGGTGGTCTTTTCGGTGACCCGGACCTCCACCTGTCCCTTCGCGGAGTGCAGGGTGACCAGGGAACCCGGAGCCGTCCGGAGCTTGGCCCCCTCCGGCAGCTCCGCCCCGAGGGCCGCAGGCTTCCACTGTTTCTGAACCGCGTCGTAGACCTCCGCCTTCCCCACCAGCGCGACCACCTTGGCGGCCCCCCAGGCCGGAACGGCCCAGACCAGGGTCGCCAGGGCGAGGGCCAGCAGGACGACGTGGCGCCTCCTGCCCCCTTGCGGATCTCCGTGCCTCATGCCCATCCCTCCTCGAACGATGTCGGGTCGGTCCAGACGCTTGAGCCTCTTGGCAGAGAGGCTCTTTAGCGTCATATTAGGGCAATGGGATGAGATGGACAAGGTGGGGCGTTTCGGGTCACCGAGGGGAAGCGGCCTGCCCGACCTTTCCCGCCAGCCTCCGGGCCAGGGGGATCGCCGCCGCGCCGGAGAGGATCAGGCTGGGGGCGAGGAAGGTCCCGTTGTACGACAGGGAGTAGAGCCACACGTTGGTCCCCTGGGGGGCGAAGGAGGCGAAGAAGACCACCCCGGAGAGGACGTGGCAGAGCAACCGGGCCCCCCCGCCCAGCAGGAGCCCCGCGATCTGCCGGGGCAGCCCGTCGCCCCGGAAGATCCCTGCCAGGCCCACGGCCCCGAAGGCCACGGGGTAGTCCAGGAGGGCTTGGAGGGGGTGCACCACGTAGCCCCCGAAGAACAGCTGGAGGAGGCCGGAGAGGGTCCCCGCGGCGATCCCCGCCCGGGGACCCCGCAGGAGAGCGAAGGCCAAGAGGGGGGCCATCTCCAGGGTCACGGAGCCCCCTTGGGGCAGGGCGAAGAGCTTCAGGTTGGACAGGACCAGGGACAGGGCGGCGGCGACGGCGCCCTCCGTCAGGGCGCGGGTGCGGTCGGACATGGAGAAGACCTCCTTCCCGGGAGGCGGCCCGGGGCCGGACGTCATCGGGGAGAAACGCAAAGGGCCGCGCCCAGGGCGCGGCCGAAGAGAGGGGTCCTTGGAGGTTCCAGGGGGCACCATCCCTTCGCCGGCATGACCCGGATCAGGTTCAAGGGGTCGAGGCCCTGCGGCCTCCTCTCAGTCGTTTCCGACTCCCCCGATGCGCCTCCATTCAAGGGGAAGGGCGCGTCCTTGTCAATGGACGCCCGGTACGGAAGGGGTTCAGCCGGAGAAGGAGGGAGGGCGCCATGATCCCGAAGGCGTGGAGGGGACGACGTTCCGGTTTCTCCCTGCTGGTCCTGGCGGCGGGGCTGCTGGGGGCTCTCCTGGGGGCCAGCCCTCCCGCCCCGGTGCGGGACCTGGACAGGCGGGCCTTCGACCTGCGCCTCTCCCTTCTGCCGGAGGTGCCCGTGCCCCTGGAGGTCGTCCTGGTGCTGGCTCGGGAGGAGACCTTGGCCCGTATGGGCCGTTGGCCCTGGCCGAGGCGCTACCACGCGGCCCTGCTGGATCGGCTGGGGGAGGCCCGGACGGTGGTGCTGGACATCCTCTTCCCCGAGGGAGGGGATCCGGAGGACGACGCCCTGCTGGCCCGGGCGGCGGCCCGGCACGGTCGGGTGGTGGCGGCGATCCACCTGGCCCCGGGGCAGGGGAAGGCTCCGCCCCGGATCCTTCCCCCCTACGACGCCCTGTTCCGAGGGGTGGCGGATGTGGGGGTCACCAACGTGGAGGCCGACGAGGACGGGGTGTTTCGCTACGCCGTCCCCCTGTGGCCTGTGGCGGGAGGGGTCGCGCCCTCCCTGTCCCTGGCGGGAGTCTCCTTGGCCCTGGGCCTGAAGCCGGAGGTGGAGGAGTCCCCCCGGGGACTGATCCTGCGCCTGGGGAAGGCCCGCCTGGATCTGGACGGGGATCGGCGCGTCTGGGTTCGGTTCTCCCGGGTTCCCCCGAGGGTGTTCGAGTACGGGGATGTCCTGGAGGGGAAGGTGCCCCCGGAGGCCTTCCGGGACCGCATCGTGGTGGTGGGGGTGGCCGCCGCCGGGGCGGGAGACGTGGTGACCGCCCCGAACGGGGGAGGGGTGCGAAGCCTTTTCGGCGCCCAGTTCAACGGGGAGACCATCCGCACGCTCCTGGGAGGAGGGACGCCCCGCTGGATTCCCCCCTGGGCCGCCGCCCTGCTGGGTGCCCTGGTGGCCTCCCTGGGGGCGGTCCTGGCCCTCTTCGCCCGACCCCTTTGGGCCGCCCTGGGTTTCGGCGGCCTGGTGGTCCTCCTCTTGGGGGGAGAGCAGGCGCTTTTGGCCTCGGGGCTGTGGGCCGCTCCCCTGGCAGGCCCCCTGACCCCGGGGGTCCTGACCTTCGGGACGGGGCTGTACCTGCGTTTCCGGGTGCTCCACGGGGAGGAGCGGACCCATCGGCTTTCCGTTTTCGGCATCCTGGACCTGGTGCGGGAGACCCGAGATCCCAAGGAGATCCCCGAAAGACTTGCCTCGGTGTTGGCAGAGATCCGGGCTCAGGACGGCATCGAGGTGGAGTCCCCGGGGCTCTCCTTTCGGGAGGTCTTCGAACGGACCCGTGCCCTGGGGGTGGAGGAGGCCCTGGAGGGAGCGGGGAAGGAGGCGGTGGTCCTCGAGACCCCTCGGGACCCGTGGCGATTTCGGATGATCGTCCCCCTGCCGGAAGAGGAGGAGACCCGCTACCTGCTCCTCCGCTGGCGCCGGTCCCTCCCCCTGGAGCAGGTCCGCAGCGTGGCGGCCCTGGCGGTGGCGGCAGACTGGTTCGCCCGGGCACTTACGGAGGCGAAGAAGCAGAAGGAGACCCTCTACCAGACCGTGGCGGCCATGGTGGAGGCCATCGACGCCAAGGACCCGGTGACGGCGGGGCACTCCCGCAGGGTCTGCGACCTGTCCGTGGAGCTGGCGCGCCACCTGGGGGCGGACGAGCGCACCCTGGAGGAGATCACCTTCGGGGGGATCATCCACGACGTGGGCAAGCTGGGGATCCCCGATGCGGTGCTGGGCAAGCAGGGCAAGCTCACCGACGAGGAGTTCGCCCTGATCCGGTCCCACCCCTCCGTGGGGGAGCGCATCCTGGCCCCCGTGTCCCTTCCGGAGGTGGCCAAGCAGGCCATGGCGGAGCACCACGAGAAGTGGAACGGCCGGGGCTACCCCCGAGGGCTCAAGGGAACGGAGATCAGCCTGGCGGGGCGGATCGTGGCGGTGGCGGACGTGTACGACGCCCTGGCCAGCGATCGCCCCTACAAGAAGGGGTGGCCCCTGGCGGAGGTGTGCGATCTGCTCTACAAGCAGTCCCGGGAGGATTTCGACCCCGACGTGGTGCAGGCCTTTTGGGAGATGAAGGCCCCGGAGGACTGGGTCCCCCCGGACCGGAGGCCTCCGACCGAGAATGCCTCCTCCTGAACGGCGGGGTTCCGGGGAAGCTCCGACTCCCTGCGGAAGGCCCTGCTTCGTTCGGTGAGGTTTCCGGCTATACTGGAGCGCACGGACGCCGGAGGATCGGCCCCGTCACCGGGAAGAGGGATCGGCGCGCAACGGACGAAGCACGCTGCGGGATCGCTTCGAGAGTCCCCAAGGGCCTCCGGAACGGGTACGAGGGGGACGGAAGGTGTGACCCCGAAGGGTGCCGCCGGGGGTGTCGCGTCTCGTTTCGTTTCTTGTCGCCGAGGATCGGAACCGGAGGAGACGCCCCGTAAGCGCTCGGGCGGCCCGGTTGTGCGCGTCGTCCAACCAGCAGGCATCCGGCCCCGCATGTCCGAAGGGAGAGCCCCCATTTCATGAATTTGTTCGACATGCGGACCGTGGTCCTCACCAGCGCCGCCATCGTCTTCGTCTGTTCGCTCCTGCTGCTGATGCTTTGGAGGCAGAACCGCGGAAGGTTCTCCGGGATGGGACTGTGGGCCGGAGGGTTTGCCGCAGTGGCCGTCGGTTTTTGCCTTTTGTTCCTGCGCGGGATCATCCCGAACGCCGCCTCCATCCTCCTCGCAAACGTGGTCATCATGTCGGGTGCCCTCATGACCCTCGTCGGGACGGACCGGTTCCTTGGACGAAGGGGGGGACACCTCCACAACGTCGTCCTCCTCGGCGTCTTTGCCGTCCTGTTCGCCCGGTACTCCCTCGTCCAGGACCACCTTCCGGCGAGGACCGCTCTCGTCTCCGTCCTGATGACCCTCTTCACCGCCCAGGGGGCCTGGCGCCTCCTCGTCTCCATCGGTCCGGAGGTCCGCCGCTGGACCTTCCTGACCGGGTCGGTCTACGGAGCGTTCGCCCTGATCAACATCGTGAGGCTGGTGCGGATCACCTCGGGGGCCGATGCGTCGTGGGGGGACTTCTTCGCGGCGAACGGCTTCGAGACCCTCATCGTCTTCCTGTACCAGCTCCTGTCGATCCTCCTGACCTACAGCCTCACGCTCATGGTGACCCGGAGGCTGCTGCTCGACGTGCGCGCTCAGGAGGAAAAGTTCTCCCGGGCGTTCCGCTCCGCCCCCTACGTCCTCACCCTCGCGCGTCTCTCCGACGGTCTCATCCGGGAGGTCAACGAAGGCTTCGTGGGCATCACGGGATACGCCTACGACGAAGCGGTCGGGAGAACCTTCTCCGAACTGGGGCTCTGGGCCGTCGAATCGGACCGTCGTGCCGTCGTCGAAGCCCTGGTGAAGACCGGAAGCGTCCGCGATCGGGAGTACCCGTTCCGCCTGCGCTCCGGAGAGACGATGCTGGGGGCGCTCTCCTCGGACACCCTCGAGATCGGCGGCGAAACCTGCGTCCTGTCGAGCATCACCGACGTCACGGACCGTCGGCGCATGGAGGACGCCCTCCGGGAGAGCGAGGAGAAATTCCGGTATATGGCGGAGCATTCGAGCGACACCATCTGGCATACCGACGCGGAGTGTCGTTTCACCTACGTCAGCCCCGCAGACGAACGGATGCGCGGTTTTACGCAGGACGAAGTGGTCGGAACCACCGTCTGGAGCCTGCTCAAGCCGGAGGGGGTCGAACACGTCAGGCGTCTGAGCGCCCAGTACGCCGCCGAGGGCCGGACGGACGCCGGAACGGGAGCCCTGCGATACGAACTGGAGCTGATCTGCAAGGACGGGACCTGGCTCTGGACGGAGGTCAACGTGGTCCCGCACCGCGACGGAGTGGGAAAACTCGTCGGCTACCACGGCGTGACGCGGGACATCTCGGAGCGTAAACGCACCGCCGAGCGCATGGAACACCTGGCCCGGCACGACCCGCTCACCGACCTGCCCAACCGGGCGCTCTTCTTCGACCGCCTCGACGTGGCCCTTGCCCTCTCGAAACGGAACGGGACGCGGCTTGCGCTGATGTTCGTGGACCTCGACCGATTCAAACCGGTCAACGACACCTTCGGCCACGCGGTGGGGGATGTCCTTTTGAGGGAGGCTGCGGGGCGCATGAGGGCCTGCATCCGTGGGTCCGACACCGTGGGACGCATCGGCGGGGACGAGTTCGTGGTGCTCCTTCCTGCCGTCGAGACGCAGAAGGCCCCCCTCGTGGTCGCCGAAAAGCTGCGCAGGGCGCTGGCCCGTCCCTTCGAGATCGACGGACGCCGGATCGGGATCTCCTGCAGCATCGGTATCGCCATCGCCCCGGACGACGGGTGCGACCCCATCGAACTCGCGAAGAATGCCGACATGGCGATGTACCTCGCCAAGCAGCAGGGGGGCGACGCCGTTCGGTTCTTCGGGTCGCAGGCCGAGGCTCCCCGGGTTACCGAAAAGGCTTTGCCCCGGGAGACGTAACGTCTCCCGGGGCAAAGCCTTGGCTCCGTTCCGGGGAGCCCGCTTCCCAGAGCCTTTCGCCCTGATCCGCTAGGGCCTTCCGATGGCGTAGTAGGCGAAGCCCCGGCGGCGCAGCTCCGGGCCGGAGTACTGGTTGCGCCCGTCGAAGACCGCCTTCTCCCGGAGCTTCTGCCCCACCAGGCGGAAGTCCGGCTGCTTGTACAGATCCCACTCCGTCACCAGCACCAGCCCGTCCGCCCCCTCCAGGGCCTCGTAGTGATCCGTCAGGAAGGCCAGGCCGGGCCGGTTTCCCAGGAGCCGCCGGGCCTCCTCCAGGGCCACCGGGTCGTGGAGGCGCAGGGAGGCCCCCGCCCCCAAGAGGTCCTGGATCAGCACCAGGGAGGAGGCCTCCCGCAGGTCCGAGGTGTTGGGCTTGAAGGAGAGGCCCCAGAGGGCCAGGACGCGCCCCCCCAGCTCACCCCCGAAGTGCCGCAGGATCTTCTGGAAGAGCACGTGCTTCTGCGCCTCGTTCACGTCCTCCACCGCCTGGAGGATCCGGGGGGAGTAGCCCTTCTGGAGGGCGGTGTGTCTCAGGGCCCGCACGTCCTTGGGGAAGCAGGAGCCTCCGTAGCCGCACCCGGGGGAAATGAAGGCGTAGCCGATGCGTCCGTCGGACCCGATGCCCAGACGGACCTTCTCCACGTCCGCGTCCACCAGCTCGCAGATCCGGGCCATCTCGTTCATGAAGGAGATCTTGGTGGCCAGGAGGGCGTTGGCGGCGTACTTGGTCATCTCCGCGGAGCGGATGTCCATGAAGAGAACCTTCTCCTGGGGGAGGAAGGAGTACAGCTCCCGCAGGGTCTCCTCCGCCTCCGGGGCGTCCGCCCCCACCACCACCCGGTCGGGGTGGAGGAAGTCCGCCACCGCCGCCCCCTCCCGGAGAAACTCGGGGTTGGAGGCCACGGAGAAGGGGATTCCCGCCCCCCGGGCCTCCAGGGCTCGGGCCACGCAGTGGCGCACCCGGTCGGCGGTGCCCACGGGGACGGTGGACTTGGTGACCACCACCGAGGGGCCCTCCAGGGCCGCACCGATCTGTTCCGCCACCTCCAGGACGTACTGGAGGTCCGCGCTGCCGTCCACGTCCGAGGGGGTCCCCACGGTGATGAAGCAGACCCGGGCATCCCGGACCGCCTCGGGGAGGGCGGTGGTGAAGGCCAGGCGCCCTGCCCGCTGGTTCGAGAGGATCACGTCCCCCAGTCCCGGTTCGTAGAAGGGGACCGTCCCCTCCTGGAGCCCTCGGATCTTCTCCTCGTCCACGTCCACGCAGGTCACCCGGTTGCCGAAGCCCGCCAGGCAGGCTCCGGTGACGAGGCCCACGTATCCTGTGCCGATCACGGCGATGCGCATGTCCTTCCTCCTCCGTTTCGGGAGCCCGAAAGCCTCAGGCCGCCGGTTCCTCCTCGATGATCTGGGTGGCCACCCGTCCCGCCCGGCCCTCGATGGGGCACATCCTCACGGGGCACACCGGCAGGGTCTCCGGGTCCAGGGCCTGGGCCACCGTGGACAGGGGGACGCAGCGCACCCCCTGGTCCCGGGCCCGGGTCAGGAACTCCCGGAACACCCCCAGCTGGCCCATCCCCTCCATCTCCCCGTGGAGGGTGAAGACGTTCAGCCCTTCCCGAAGCAGCCCCAGGAGGTGCTCCGCCAGCCGGGAGCCCTCCAGACCGCCCCGTCCCAGGACCTCGTCCATGGTGGGGAGGGTGGAGGGGATCTGGGGGGTCCGGAAGACCTTGTTCCCCCATCGGGGCAGGAAGGGGAAGGCCCCCCGGGTGTCGCTGCAGTAGTCCAGCTTCAGCTCCTCCTGGACCCGGAGGCTCTCCTCCGTGACCTGCCAGCCCGGGGCGGCGCAGGCTCGGGCCGCCTTGCCGGTGCGCTGGGAGAACAGGTCGAAGGCCCGGCGGAAGTCCGCTTCCAGGGTGGTGACGGGAAGCTTGGGGAGCCGGTCCTGCCACTTCACGTGGTCCCAGGCGTGCACCCCGCAGTCGTGTCCCTTCCGCGCCGCGTCCCGGAGGATCCCCGGGGCGGATTCCACGATCAGAGGGGCGGGGAGCAGCGTCCCGTAGAGCAGGGTGCGCCAGCCGTAGGTGGACACGGCGCTGGTGCGGCGCATCTTCTCCAGGAACCCCGGGCGGAAGACCCGCACCAGGGCCTTCCCGGAATTGTCCGGTCCCATGCTGAAGAAGAAGCTGGCCTTCACGGACAGCTCCTCCAGCAGCCCCAGGAGGTTGGGGACCCCTTCCCGGTAGCCCCGCAGCGTGTCCACGTCCACCTTCAGGCCCAGGATCTTCACGGCCATTCACCCCTGGTTCAGGTAGAAATGCACCGTGCGCTCCAGGGTCTGTCGCAGGGGGCGCGTCGCCTCCCAGCCCAGCAGCTCCTTGGCCTTGCGCACGCTGGGCCGCCGGTCCCGCACATCCTGGTAGCCCGTCCCGTAGTACTCCGTCGCGGGGACCTCGGTCAGGGGAACCGACGCCGTGTCCTCCTGTCCCGGCTGGGCCGCCAGGACCTCTCGCAGCAGCTCCGCCACCTCCCGGATGGAGTGGTTGTTCCGGGGGTTGCCCAGGTTGAAGATCTGCCCGTTCGCCGCCTCGGGCTGACGGAGGATGGCCAGGAGGCCTTCGATGCCGTCGTCGATGTCCGTGAAGCTGCGCCGTTGGGCGCCCCCGTCCACCAGGACCAGGGGGCGACGGCGCAGCAGGTTCCCCAGGAGCTGGGGCACCAGGCGGTTGTCGTTCCCCTCCGGGCGGAGGGGGTCGTCCTGCCTCGGGCCGATCCAGTTGAAGGGCCGGAAGAGGGTGTAGGGCAACCCCTTCTGGGCTCCCAGGGCGGCGATGACCCGGTCCATCATCTGCTTGCTGCAGCTGTAGATCCACCGGGACTTGCCGATGGGGCCCTGCACCAGGATGCTGTGGTCCTCGTCCAGCTCCTCGTCGGGGCTCATGCCGTAGACCTCCGAGGTGGAGGGGAAGACCACCCGGGTGCGGGTCTCGGCGCAGCGCCGCACCACCCGCAGGTTCTCCTCGAAGTCCAGCTCGAAGATCAGCAGGGGGTTTTCGATGTACACCGCCGGGCGGGCGATCCCCGCCAGGGGCACCACCGCGTCCGCCGCCTCCACCTCCCGGTCGATCCAGTCCCAGGAGTTCCCCATGGTGTCCTTGCGGAAGGAGAACCGGGGGTTGCCCAGGCAGGCCCCCAGGTTGGAGTCTCCCGGGTCCAGGGCCGTCACGGTCCAGTCCGTCTCCGCCAGGATCTTCTCGCAGAGGAAGCTGCCGATGAAGCCGTTGGCCCCCAGGATCAGCACGTTCATGTCCCTCATCCTTTCTTCCGGCGTCCCGTCCCTTGCGGGCTAGGACAGCCGCGCCCCCGGCGTCAGGCCGGGCATGGCCTCGTCCTCCCGGGCCCCCTCCTCCTGCACCTCCAGGAGCCGCAGGGCCCCGGAGCCACAGCGCACCCGAAGACCCCCCTCCGGGTCCTCGAAGCAGGTCCCGGGGGGCACCGACGGCTGCCCCGCCTCCGGCAGGGGCCAGGCCTTCCAGACGAAGAGCTTTCGGTTCCCCAGGAAGGCGAAGGCTCCCGGGTAGGGGCGGGTCACCGCCCGGACCAGATGGTACAGGCCCAGGGCGTCGCCGGTCCAGTCCAGCCGCCCGTCCGCGGGGGTGCGTCGGCCGAAGGTGGTGGCCCGGGCCTCGTCCTGGGGGGTGCGGGGGGCCCGACCCTGCGCCAGGAGGGGATAGGAGCGCCGCACCACCCGCACCGCTGCGTCCGTCACCCGGCGGAACACCTCCAGGGAGGTGTCCTCGAAGAGGATGGGCACCGATTCCTGGTCGATCAGGTCCCCCCCGTCGGGGCGGGGGGTCATGACGTGGAGGGTGGCCCCGGTGCGGGTCTCCCCGCGGATCACCGCCCAGTGGATCGGCACCCGGCCCCGGTACCGGGGCAGCAGGGAGCCGTGGAGGTTGTAGGCCCCCAGGGGGGGCAGGGCCAGCAGGTCCGCCCCCAGCAGGTCCCGGTAGTAGAAGGACAGCAGCAGGTCGGGCCTGAGGCTTCGGGCCAGGGCGATCCCTCCGGGGGAGGCCAGGCTCTCCGTGGACACGGGGATTCCCGCCGCCTCCGCGACCGGGGCGGGGGTGCGGAACCACCGGTTCTCCTTCGGGTCGTCCCGGTGGGTGAAGAGGCCCACCACGTTTGCCCCCAGGTCCAGCAGGGCCTCCAGGCAGGCCGTCCCCACCTCGCTGTAGCCGCACACCAGCACCCGAGGGGCGGTCACGGCCGGGACTCCTTCTCCGGACCCTCCGGGTAGAGGCGCCGCACCAGGTAGCGGGGGCGCTGGCGAACCTCCAGGTAGATGCGCCCCACGTACTCCCCGGAGATGCCGATGCCGAAGAGGAGCACCCCCAGGAGGAAGAAGTTCAGGGCCATGAGGGTGAAGAGCCCCTCCGCCTCCGCCCCCACCAGCAGGCGGCGCAGCACCAGGAAGAGGCCGAAGAGGACGCTCAGGGCCGACACCAGCAGGCCCATGAGGGTCACCGCCTGGAGGGGCACCAGGGAGAACCCCGTCATGAGGTCGAAGTTCAGCCGCACGAGCCGGTAGAGGCCGTACTTGGAGGTGCCGTGCTCCCGCTCCGCGTGCCCCACGGGGATGTCCACGGGGGACTGGGCGAACTTCTGGGCCAGGGCGGGGAGGAAGGTGGTGGTCTCCCGACACTGGTTGATCAGGTCCACGATGCGCCGGTCGTAGCCCCGGAGCATGCAGCCGTAGTCCTGGATGGCCAGGCCGGTGATGCGGTTGGAGATGCGGTTCACCACCTTGGAGGCGAGTTTCCGGAAGAGGGGGTCCCGGCGTCCCACCCGGTGGGTGCCCACCACGTCGTGCCCCCCGTCCATCTGCTCCAGCAGCCGGGGGATCTCCTCCGGGGGGTTCTGGAGGTCCGCGTCCAGGGTGAGGACCTTCTCTCCCCGGGCGTGGGCGAACCCCGCCAGAATGGCCATGTGCTGGCCGAAGTTCCCGTTGAAGTCGATGAGGCGCACGTAGGGGTGGTCCTGCACCGCCCGGACCAGCAGGGGCAGGGAGGCGTCCCGGCTGCCGTCGTTGATGAACACCACCTCGCAGGACCGTCCCAGCCCCTCCACCACCGGGAAGAGGCGGTCGAAGAGGGCGGGGAGGCTCTCCTGCTCGTTGTACACCGGGATGACCAGGGAGACCTCCGGGGAGGGGGTCATCGGGCCTCCGGGGCGGCGCAGACCTCCCGTACCGCCTCCACCACGTCCTCCACGTCCCGGTCCGTCATGTCCGGGAAGAGGGGGAGGGAGACGAGGCGGTCCGAAACCCGGGCGGCCTGGGGGAAGTCCTCCCGGGCCCAGCCGAAGCGCTCCCGGTAGTACCGGTGCAGGTGCACCGCCTTGTAGTGCAGCGCCGTGCCGATGTTCCTCTCCTTCAGGCGGGCCATGAAGGTGTCCCGGTCGAAACCCAGGGCGTCCACGTCCACCAGGGGGCAGTACAGGTGCCGCCCGTGCACGTGTTCGTAGGAGGGGGAGCCGAGGGGCAGGATGCCCCGCTGTCCCCGGAAGGCCTCGTCGTACCGCGCGGCGATCTCCTCCCGCCGCCCCTGGAACCGGTCCAGCTTGTCCAGCTGGTGCAGGCCGATGGCCGCCTGAAGGTCCAGCATGTTGTCCTTGAAGCCCAGCATGATGACCTCGTACTGGGGGGTCCCCGCCTCGGCGTAGCGGTTCCAGGCCCCCTTGGACATGCCGTGCTGCCGCAGCACGGACACGCGCTCCCCCAGGTCCTCGTCCCCCGTCACCACCATGCCCCCCTCCCCGGTGGTGATGTTCTTGGTGGGGTGGAAGCTGAAGACCCCCAGGGGCGCGGGGTTCTGCCCCACCGGTTCCCCCTTGTAGGAGGCCCCCAGGGCGTGGGCGCAGTCCTCCACCAGGGCCGCTCCCGTGTGCTTCGCCAGGTCCCGGAAGGCGTCCAGGTCCACGGGGAGCCCCGCGAAGTGCACCGGCACGATGGCCTTGGTGCGGGGGGTGCAGGCCCGTTCCGCCGCCCCCGGGTCCAGGTTCAGGGTGGCCGGGTCGATGTCCGCCAGCACCGGGGTGGCCCCGGTGAAGAGGATGGCGTTCACCGTGGCGGCGAAGGTCATGGGGGTGGTGACCACCTCGTCCCCCGGTCCCACCCCCAGGGCCACCAGGGACAGGTGCAGCCCCGCGGTGGCGGAGTTCACCCCCAGGGCGTAGGGGACCCCCAGGCGGGCGGCGAAGGCCTTCTCGAAGGCGGCGGTTCGGGGTCCCGTGGTGATCCAGCCGGACCGCAGGACCTCCGTTACCTCCCGGATCTCCTCCTCCCCCAGGGAGGGACGGGAGAAGGGCAAAAAGGTGGATCGGCTCATGGCAGCGCCTCCGTTTTCTGATTGGTCACCACGGTCTTGCCGTAGTAGAGGGGGTCGGAGCCCAGGACGCGGAAGGTCAGCCCCATCCGCCGGAACTCCTCCAGTTTCTCCGGGTCCGCCACGGCGAGGACGGGTTTGGGTCCCCGCCAGATCCGGGCGAACTCCTCCGGGGTCACGAACCAGTCCGGGTTCTCCGCCCTCTGGCCGAAGGAGAGTTCCCCGAAGCCCCCCGGATCGTTCACCAGGGTGATGCGGCGCTTCAGGTAGAAGGCCAGGCCCTGGTCGTAGTCCCGATAGTCCGCCACCACCGCGTCCGGGGTGGCGTGTCGGGCCACGATGGCCGCCACTCCCTTGGCGGAGCGGATCTGGCCGTAGAAGTCGAACAGCCCCTTGAAGGTTATCCCCATGGCGAGGGATCCGAGGCACAGCAGCAGCACCGCCCCACCGATCTTCCTCCGGAGCCCCGCAAGGAAGGGGAGGATGCCCACCGCCCCCAGCACCGCCGCCAGGGGGAGAGACACGGGGGCCAGCACCTCCGGGGCGAACCGGTCCTGGTGGTGGGGGTACAGCAGCAGCGTCGCCCCCAGGAGGAGGCAGACCGCCCCGTTCCCCGCCAGGCCCCAGAGGAGTCTTCTTCGGTCCTGGTCCGCCAGGATCCGGTCCAGAGCGGTTCCCGCCAGCACTCCCAGAGGGGGGAAGACCGGCAGGATGTAGGGCACCAGCTTGGACTTGGAGACGGAGAAGAACAGCAGCACCACTCCCGCCCAGAGGAGCAGGAAGAGGGCCTCCTCCCCGGGGCCCGCGGGGGCCTCGTCGTCCTCCCGGAGGCGACGGTCCGCCCCCAGGCTCCGCAGGGCGGCCAGGCCGTCCCGGAGGCCCTGCAGGAGGTTTCCCGTCCAGGGCAGGAAGCCCAGCAGCAGGATGGGCAGGAAGAACCAGCCGGGCTGGTACCGGTTGGCGTTCAGGGTGGCGTAGCGCAGGAAGTGCTCATGGACGAAGAAAAACCAGGCGAAGTCCGGGTTGCGGAGCATCACCAGGGCGAACCAGGGTCCCGCCAGGGCGAGGAAGACCAGGATCCCGGGGAGGGAGAAGGCCCGCCAGAGGAGAGACCAGCGCCTCGTCCCCAGGGCCCAGGCCACCCCCACCATCCCCGGCAGCACGACTCCGATGAGCCCCTTGGTGAGCAGCGCCAGGGCCATGCCCGCGTACCCCGCCAGCAGCCAGCGCCGGTTCCCCGTCACCCCCCGGTAGAGGCCGTAGAAGGCCAGGGTGAGGAAGGTCGCCAGGGCCATGTCCGTGAGGGTGATGTGGGCCAGGGCGAACCACACCAGGGAGGTCCCCACCATGAGACCGGAGAGGAAGGCCCCCCGGGGCCCGTGGGGGGCCGCGGCGACGTAGGTCAGCGCCGCCCCCCCCAGGGCGGACAGGGCGGGGACGGCTCGGGCCGCCAGCTCCGTCTCCCCCAGGGTCCGAAGGGAAAGGGCGCTCATCCAGTAGTAGAGCACGGGCTTCTCGAAGTACTTCACCCCGTTGAGCCTCGGGGTGACCCAGTCCCCCGTGGCCAGCATCTCCCGGGGGATCTCGCTGTATCGGCCCTCGTCGGGCTCCAGAAGGCCGTGGTCCCCGAGTCTCCAGAAATAGAGGAGGCCCAGGAGGGCCAGGAGGAGGGCGAAGGGCCGGGCGTGGCTGCGGAAGAATCCGTTCATGGGGGTCCCCGTCCTTTCCTTTATCGTTCCTTCGGTGGCTTCACCGTGGCCGGTTATACCGTTCCCCGGGCCGCACCGTCAAGGAAGGGGGTTTCTGGTGCTTCCCAGGGGAACGTGGTATCGTGAACAAAACATGTCCCGTAGTTCAAGGAGGGGATTTTCGTTGGTGGGGATTCGGCTTCTTCGCTCCGTCCGCATGTCCGTGCGCCTTTGGGGACTCCTGGCGGGGGCCAGCCTCCTTCTCCTGGCCCTGGGATGGGCGACCCGGTCCGGGGGGGCTTCCTGGGGCGTCCTGGGGGCCTGCCTGCTCCTCCTCTGGATCCTGGGGGGGTGGGTGGTCCTCTCCGTGACGGGCCCCCTGGGGGCGGTGGAGGAAGGGCTCGGGGGCATCGCCTCCCAGCTGGACCTGACGGTGCGCACCTTTACCTGGGCCCGGGACGAGGTGGGCAACGTCAGCCGCTCCATCAACGACTTCCTCACCTCTCTGGATGGGGCACTGGGGCAGGTGGCCCGGGCCAACGAGGGGAACAACGAGGTGGTCTCCCACTTTCTCCGGGCCGCGGAGGACCTGCGCGTCCAGGCCCGGGAGGGGCGGGACGCCGTGGACCGCACCGTGGCCCTGGTGGATTCCGTGTCCGCGGGGATCGAAGAGGTGAACGCGGGGGTGGAGGAGATCTCCGCGGGGGCCCAGACGGTGGCCCAGCGCAGCGCCGAGATGGCGGAGCAGGCCGGTCGGGCCCACGAGGCGGGGGAGACGGGCCTGGCGGCGGTGCGCACCGCCGTGGGGAGCATCCAGACCGTGGCGGAGGAGGCGGCCCAGTCCTCCGGACGGGTCCGGGACCTGGCGGGACGGGCCCACCAGATCCAGTCCTTCGTGGGCAGCATCTCTCAGATCGCCGACCAGACGAACCTGCTGGCCCTGAACGCCGCCATCGAGGCGGCCCGGGCGGGGGAGGCGGGACGGGGCTTCGCGGTGGTGGCGGAGGAGGTGCGCAAGCTGGCGGAGGAGTCCAACGGGGCGGCCCGGAACATCGCCGACCTGGCCCAGGCCATCGCCAAGGATCTGGAGGACGTGGTGCGGGCGGTGGACCGCACCAGCGGCAACGCCGGGGAGGCCCGGGAGCAGGCCCGTTCCGTGGAGGAGGCCATCGGGGACATCCAGTCGGCCCTGGGGGAGATCACCCGGGCCACCCAGGACATGGCGGCGGTGGCCCAGGAGCAGGCGGCCTCCTCGGAGGAGATCGCCGGTGCGGTGCAGTCCACCACCGACCAGATCCACCAGGTGGCCCAGGCTTCGGAGGAGGTCCGGGGCGGGATGGGGCGCATCGCCGAGGCGGCGGAGCAGGTGGCTGCCCGAACGGGGGACCTGTCCGCCAACGCCCGGGACCTGGACCGAAGCCTCGGAGGGTTCCGCATCACTCCGGGAGGAGAGGGGGCCCGCACGGCCCTTCCCTAGGGACGGTAGGTCTCCTCAGGACAGACGGGGCGGAAAACCATGAATAAGCGGGGCCGGAGAAGAACTCCGACCCCGCTCGTTTTTCGTCTTCCAAGGTCTAGCTCTTGGCGCGGATGGCCTGGGCCAGGTGCTGCCCCAGGAGGGTGCACTGCTCCAGGTCCGCCTCGGTGGGGCAGGACTTCACCTCCACGTTGGGCTCCACCAGCTCCCAGTCCCCCTTCTCCGCGAAGGAGAGCAGCTCCGAAAGGGCGCCCCGACTCCAGCTGTAGGAGCCGCACAGCCCCAGGACCCGTCCCTTCATGGCCTTGTTGGCCAAGGTGCGGGTCAGGTGGGCCATGGGGGGGAAGAGTTCCGTGTTGTAGGTGCAGCTCCCCAGGACCAGCCCCCGGAAGTTCCAGATGTCCCGCACCAGGAAGGACACGTTGGCCCGGGAGACGTCGTGCACCGCCACCTTGCGGATCCCCGCCTCGGAGAGGGACCGGGCGATGGCGTCGGTCATCTTCTTGGTGTTGCCGTACATGGACCCGTAGACCACCACGCAGCCTTCCTCCGTCTCGTGGCGGCTCCACCGGTCGTACAGGTCCACCACCCTCCAGGGGTTGGACCGGAGGACCGGGCCGTGGGAGGGGCAGATGACCTTCAGGTCCAGGGTGCGCACCCGGGCGATGGCCTTCTGTACGAAGGGGCTGTAGCGCCCCACGATGTTGGAGAAGTAGCGCAGGATTTCCGACTCGTAGAAGTCCATGTCCACCTCGTCGTCGAAGACCCCTCCCTCCAGGGCGCCGAAGCCCCCGAAGGCGTCGCAGGTGAACAGCACCTTGTCGGTGGTGTCGTAGGTGACCATGGTCTCGGGCCAGTGCACCATGGGGATCAGGGCGAAGACCAGCTTGTGGGTCCCCAGGTCCAGCACGTCCCCGTCCTTTACCTCCACCAGGTTGTCCTGGATGTCGTAGAAGGCCCGGATCATCTCCAGGGTCTTCTTGTTCCCCACGATCTTCAGGTCCGGGTAGACCTGTCTCATCACGGCGATGGATCCGGAGTGGTCCGGCTCCATGTGGTTCACGATGAGGTAGTCCACGGGCTTGCAGTCCTGGAGCACCGAACGGAGCCTCTGGAGGTAGTCCGTCAGGTAGGAACTCTTGACGGTGTCCACCAGGGCGACCTTCTCGTCACAGATCAGGTAGGAGTTGTAGGAGACCCCCCGGGGGAGGGTCCACAGCCCCTCGAAGAGGTCCGTCTCCCGGTCGTTGGCACCGATCCAGGAGATGCTTTCGGTGATGGGGATGGCCTTGTACATGGGGTTCTCTCCCTTCTTCCCGTCCCTTCGGTTCGATCTAGTCCCGCCCGTGGCGGTCCCGACCGTAGGTGGTCCGGCGATCCGCCGCGGCGCTGCCGGAGGAGTCCCCCAGGGATTTCTGGAAGGCGCTCAGAAGCTGCTGACGCCGCCTCTCCTCCGGATCCGCCGCCGTGGTGTCCCTCTCGAAGCGTCCCTCGGCGATGAGGATCTCCAGGTCCCGCACGTCCTCCCCGATGGCCTCCGCCAGGGAGGAGGCGTTCAGCTCCGCGTCCGCGTGGTCCCGCAGGTACTCCCGCGCCCGTTCGTAGACCTTGTCCAGGCGCTTCATGCAGGCCGCGCAGATGCGAGGACCCGAGGACGCGAACAGTTTGTTGCAGACTTGACAGGTGTGCATCTCCATCAGCGGCACCTCCATGACGGCGGGGTCCCTCGTGGGGGAGGGACGCCCTGGGGAAGCTTGTACTATTATACACATCGGCCCTCGGAAGCCCGATACCCCGAACGCGCCCGTCATCCCCGGAGAGGAGGAACCCCCCTTGATCCTGCCGTCCTTCCTGCAGCCCCCCCTGGTCGCCCTCGTCCTGGCGGCCTCCACGGGCTACCTTCTGGGGCGAGTCCGGGTGGGACACTTTCGCCTGGGCCTCTCGGGAGCCCTCTTCACCGGACTTGCCCTGGGGCTTGGGGGGGCGTCCGCTCCCCAGGGGGCCTTTACCTGGAACCTGCTGCTCTTCGTGGTGTGCGTGGGGCTGCTGGCGGCGGAGGACCTGCGCGCGGTGCTGCGCCTCTACGGAATGCGGTGTCTTGCCCTCTCCGTGTGGGTCACCGGAGTGGGGGCGGCGCTCACCTACCTTCTGGCCCGGTCCTTCGGGGGCGGGGCCCACCCCCTTCTCATCGCGGGGACCTACACTGGCGCCCTCACCAGTTCCCCCGGCCTGGGGGCCGCCCTGGAGGCCACGGGGAACAACCCCCTGGTGACGGTGGGCTACTCTGTGGCCTACCCCTTCGGCGTCCTGGCGGTGGTGCTCTTCGTGCAGCTCGCCCCGGCCCTCCTGGGCATCGACGTGGCGGCGGAACGGGAGGCCCTGGTCCGGGAGCTTCGGGGTCGCCCCGACCCCTCTTCGCCCCTTCCGCACCCCGTCGCCCCCTTTTCCCTGGCGGGCTTTCTGGTCTGCCTGCTGGGGGGGCTGCTCCTGGGAGGGGTGGGGGTGGATCTCCCCGGCCTGGGGCGCCTTTCCCTGGGCACCACCGGGGGGACCCTTCTTGCGGCCCTGGTCGCCGGGGCGTGGGGGCACCTGGGCTCCCTGTCCTTCCGCATGGCCCCGGAGCCCCTGGAGGCGATCCGGGACCTCTCCCTGGCCTTCTTCCTGGGGGCGGTGGGGCTCCAGGCGGGACCCCAGGTACTGGAGGCGGTGCAGGCCCACGGGGTCCTGCTGGCCGCGGCGGGGTTCGGGGTGGCCCTGGTCTCGGAGCTGGCGGGCTTTCTTCTGGGGCGCTGCGTCTGGAGGATGAACTGGGTCCTCCTGGCGGGGGCCCTCTGCGGCGCCATGACCAGCACCCCCGGCCTGGGGGCGGCGGTGGAGGCCACGGGGTCCCGAGAGTGCGCCGCAGGGTACGGGGCCACCTACCCCCTGGCCCTGGTGTGCATGGTCCTCTTCACCTCCTGGATCCACGTCCTCCTGGTCCGGCTGGGGTGAAACGAAGGTAAAGTAATCCCCCGGAGACGTGAATTTGCATGAAACTTTCTGGAAACTAAGGATAATACCTTGCACGTCCGAGGGAACTGCGAAATAATGGACGGGCATGTGTCCAGGGCGGAAGCCCCGGCGCGTGCGGGGGGAGGGCAACCCCCACAGTTCGTGTAGGATTAGGAGGCGGAGTGCGTGTTCGACGAGAAGCAGCTGCAGGCGATCGCGGAAAAGAAGGCGGCGTACCAGGCGGCGGTGGACAAGGCCCTCACCAAGGGGCCGGAGATGCGTCAGGAGTTCACCACCGGCGGCGGCATCCCCCTGGAGCGTCTCTACACCCCGGAGCACCTCCAGGGCGTGGACTACCCCAAGGATCTGGGCTTCCCGGGAAGCTTCCCCTACACCCGAGGCGTGCAGCCCACCATGTACCGCGGGCGGTTCTGGACCATGCGCCAGTACGCCGGTTTCGCCACGGCGGAGGAGTCCAACGAGCGTTACCGCTACCTCCTGAGCCAGGGGACCACGGGGCTTTCCGTGGCCTTCGACCTTCCCACCCAGATCGGTTACGACTCGGATCACTCCATGGCCCAGGGCGAAGTGGGCAAGGTGGGGGTGGCCATCGACAGCCTGGCGGACATGGAGATCCTCTTCAACCAGATCCCCTTGGACAAGGTCTCCACCTCCATGACCATCAACGCCCCTGCGGGGGTGCTCCTGGCCATGTACATCGCCGTGGGGGAGAAGCAGGGTGTCCCCACGGACGCCCTCTCCGGCACCATCCAGAACGACATCCTCAAGGAGTACATCGCCCGGGGAACCTACATCTTCCCCCCCAAGCCCTCCATGAGGCTCATCACGGACATCTTCGACTTCTGCAGCAGCCACGTCCCCAAGTGGAACACCATCTCCATCTCCGGCTACCACATCCGTGAGGCGGGCTCCACGGCCATCCAGGAAGTGGCCTTCACCCTGGCGGACGGCATCGCCTACGTGGAGGCGGCGGTGAAGAAGGGCCAGGACCCCAACGTCTTCGGCAAGCGCCTCTCCTTCTTCTTCAACGCCCACAACGATTTCCTGGAGGAGGTGGCCAAGTTCCGGGCCGCCCGGAAGATCTGGGCCCACCTCATGAAGGAGCGCTTCGGCGTCACCGACAAGACCGCCCAGATGCTCCGGTTCCACACCCAGACCGCCGGCAGCACCCTCACGGCCCAGCAGCCGGAGAACAACGTGGTGCGCGTGGCCATCCAGACCATGGCGGCGGTCATGGGGGGCACCCAGTCCCTCCACACCAACAGCCTCGACGAGGCCCTGGCGCTTCCCACGGAGAAGTCCGTGCGCATCGCCCTGCGGACCCAGCAGATCGTGGCCTACGAGTCCGGCATCACCCAGACCATCGACCCCCTGGCGGGAAGCTACGCCGTGGAGGCCCTCACCAAGCAGATCGAAGAGGGCGCCTGGAACTACATCCGCAAGATCGACGAGCTGGGCGGCATGCTGGCCTCCATCGAGAAGGGCTACGTGCAGCAGCAGATCCAGGACGCGGCCTACAACTACCAGAAGGCCGTGGAGGCGGGAGACCGCATCGTCGTGGGGGTCAACAAGTTCCAGGTGGAGGAGGATACCTCCTCCCGCACCCTCCTGCGGGTGGACCCCAGCGTGGGAGCCCAGCAGGTGGCCAAGCTCCGGAAGCTCAAGGAGGGCCGGGACAACGTCAAGGTGAAGGACTGCCTGGAGGATATCCGCAAGGCTGCCCAGAGCGACGAGAACCTCATGCCCCGCATCGTCGAGGCGGTGCGGCACTACACCACCGAGGGCGAAATCTGCGGCGTGCTCCGCGAGGTCTTCGGGGAGTACCGGGAACACGTGGTCCTTTAGGATCGGGAGGGACGAAGGATGAGCGATCGGAAAATCCGCGTAGTGGTGGCGAAGCCCGGCCTGGACGGGCATGATCGGGGAGCGAAGGTGATCGCCCGGGCCTTCCGGGACGCGGGCATGGAGGTCATCTACACGGGGCTGCGTCAGACCCCGGAGCAGATCGTGGAGACCGCCATTCAGGAAGACGCCGACGCCGTGGGGATCAGCATCCTTTCCGGGGCCCACGAGCACTACTTCAAGGCGATCATCGACCTGCTGGCGGAGAAGAACGCCTCGGACATCCTGGTCTTCGGGGGCGGCGTGATCCCTGAGTCCGACGTGCCCCGGCTGGTGGAGCTGGGAGCGGGGGCCATCTTCGGTCCCGGGACCCCCACCACCGAGTGCATCGCCTGGCTGGAGAAGTCCGTGGCGGAGAAGCGAGCGAAGGAGGCGTAGAGCCCATGAAGCCCACCGTGGTGGACCACATCGGGATCGCGGTCAAGAGCATCGACGAGGCCCTGAAGTTCTGGGAAGAGGCCCTGGGCATCCACTGCCACGGGGTCGAGGAGGTGGCGGAGCAGAAGGTGAAAACCGCCTTCCTGCCCCTGGGAGACACGGAAGTGGAGCTTCTGGAGGGGACCTCCGAGGAGAGCCCCGTGTCCAAGTTCATCGCCGCCAAGGGCGAGGGGATCCACCACCTCGCCATCCGGGTGGAGAACCTGGAGGCGGCCCTGGAAGAGCTGAAGGCCAAGGGCGTGCGGCTCATCGACGAGAAGCCCCGGATGGGAGCGGGAGGCGCCAAGATCGCCTTCGTGCACCCCAAGGCTTCCGGAGGCGTCCTTCTGGAACTCAGCGAAAGGTAGGCGAACAGGGCTCAGGTCCCCCGGACAGGGTGCTTCGGGGGAACCTGGGCCCTTTCGAGTACCCACATAGGCAAGGAGGTCGGAGTGTATGGCGGAGCGTACGATCGACGAGTTGTGCGAGAAACTTCTCGCCAAGCGCGGGAAGGCTCTCGAAGGCGGTGGAGAAAAGGCCATCGCCAAGCAGCATGACAAGGGGAAGCTCACCGCCCGGGAGAGGATCACGCAGCTTCTGGATCCGGGGAGCTTCGTGGAGCTGGACGAGTTCGTGGAGCATCGCTGCGACAACTTCGGCATGGAGAAGACCAAGTTCCCCGGCGACGGCGTGGTCACGGGCTATGGCACCGTGGACGGGCGCATCGTCTACGTCTTCAGCCAGGACTTCACCGTCCTCGGCGGCTCCCTGGGGGAGATGCATGCCAAGAAGATCTGCAAGGTTCAGGACCTGGCCCTGCAGAACGGAGCCCCCATCATCGGCATCAACGATTCCGGCGGCGCCCGGATCCAGGAGGCGGTGGACGCCCTCTCCGGGTACGGCAACATCTTCTTCCGCAACGTGAAGGCCAGCGGCGTGGTCCCCCAGTTCTCCATCATCTCCGGTCCCTGCGCCGGCGGCGCGGTCTACAGCCCCGCCCTGACGGACTTCATCTTCATGGTGGACAAGGTCGGCATCATGCACATCACCGGCCCCGCGGTCATCAAGGCGGTGACCGGCGAGGACGTCACCTCCGAGCAGATCGGCGGCGCCCGGGCCCACAACGCCACCTCCGGTGTGGCCCAGTTCTTCGCCGCCGACGAGGCGGAGTGCTTCGCCCAGGTCCGCAAGGTCCTCTCCTACCTCCCCAGCAACAACATGGAGGATCCCCCCGTCTCCCAGCCCGGGGACGACCCCATGAAGACGGACATGAGCCTCCGGGAGGCGGTGCCCACCAACCCCAACAAGGGCTACGACGTGCGCGACGTGATCCGCAAGGTGGTGGACGACGGGGACTTCTGCGAGGTCCAGCCCCTGTGGGCCCGGAACATCGTCACGGGCTTCGCCCGGGTGGGCGGCCGGTCCATCGGCATCATCGCCAACCAGGCGGCCTTCATGGCGGGGTGTCTGGACATCGACGCCTCCGACAAGGCGAGCCGCCACATCCGCCTCTGCGACGCCTACAACATCCCCATCGTCACCTTCGAGGACGTGCCGGGCTACCTCCCCGGTCTGAACCAGGAGATGGGAGGCATCATCCGCCACGGAGCGAAGCTCCTCTACGCCTACAGCGAGGCCACGGCCCCCAAGATCACCCTGGTGCTCCGCAAGGGCTACGGCGGTTCCTACCTGGGCATGTGCAGCAAGGACCTGGGGGCGGACGTGGTGCTGGCCTGGCCCCAGGCGGAGATCGCCGTCATGGGGGCGGAGGGGGCTGCCAACATCATCTTCCGCAAGGAGATCGACGCGGCGAAGGACAAGAACGGCGTGCGCAGCCAGAAGATCGAAGAGTACCGCGAGGCCTTCGCCAACCCCTACCAGGCCGCGTCCCGGGGCTTCGTGGACCGGGTGATCCTCCCCGAGGAGACCCGTCCCGCCCTCTACCAGGCCCTGCTCATGTGCGACGGCAAGAGGGAACTCCGGCCGAAGCGCAAGCACGGCATCATGCCCCACTAGGAGGGACGACATGAGCATCCACGAACATTTCGTCGGCCCCATGGGGGGCGTTCTCATGTCCCTGATCGCCTTCAGCATCGTGTTCCTGGTGATCCTGGGCCTCATGCTGGTCATGTTCGCCACCAAGATGCTGGCCCACAGCCTGGACGCCGCCGCCAAGGCCAAGTCCGCCGCCACCCCCGACGCCTCTGCGTCGGGAGCCAAGGCGGTGGCCGTGGCTCCCCAGACTCCCGTTGCCGTCACCGGTCCTGCCGAGGACGGGGAGCTGGTGGCGGTGATCGCCGCCGCCATCGCGGCAGCCTGCGGGCGGGCCGTGGCGGTGACGGGCATCCGTCCGGTCCTGCCTGCGGGAGGGGCCTTGGCCTCCTCCTGGAAGATGGCGGGACGGATGGAGCAGCTGGAAGGCTAATCCCCGCAACGGGGACGACTTGGATTCTTCTGAGGAGGTCATTGTGATGGGTCGCAAATATCGCATCGTGGTGAACGGCAAGACGTACGACGTGGACGTGGAGGATCTGGGAGCCGGCGCCGCCGCTCCCGCCGCCGCTCCGGCTCCCGCCGCGGCTCCTGCCCCTGCTGCCGCTCCCGCTCCGGCCCCCGCGCCGAAGCCCGCCGCTCCCGCCGCCCCCGTCCCCGCCGGGGCGGGCACCGTGGAAGCCCCCATGCCCGGAAAGGTCCTCAAGGTCCTGGTGCAGCCCGGCGCCGCCGTGACGGCGGGTCAGCTGGTGCTGGTGCTGGAGGCCATGAAGATGGAGAACGAGATCTTTGCCCCCGCCTCCGGCGCCGTGTCGGAGGTCCGCTGCAAGGAAGGCGATTCGGTCAACACCGGCGACGTCCTCCTGGTGGTGGCGTAAGCCCCCCCGGCTAGGAGGGAGGAGCCATGGAACTTTACCTGACCGCGCTCAAGGGCCTCATCACCCAGTCGGGCCTGGTGGGGCTCACCACGGGCAACATCATCATGCTGGTGGTGGCTCTGGTGCTGCTGTACCTGGCCATCGGCAAGGGCTTCGAACCCCTGCTGCTCATGCCCATCGCCTTCGGCTGTCTTCTGGTGAACCTGCCCCTCTCGGGGATCATGGACCCCGGCGGGTTCCTCTACTACGTCTCCTTCGGGACGAAGCACGAACTGTACCCCATCATCATCTTCATGGGCATCGGAGCCCTCACGGACTTCGGCCCCCTGCTGGCCAACCCCATCACGTTCCTCCTGGGGGCGGCGGCGCAGTTCGGGGTCTTCATCGCCGTGGTGGGGGCCATGTTCATGGGCTTCAGCATCCAGGAGGCCGCGGCCATCGGGATCATCGGGGGCGCCGACGGCCCCACCTCCATCTACCTGTGCATGAAGCTGGCCCCGAAGATTCTGGGGGCGGTGGCGGTGGCGGCGTACAGCTACATGTCCCTGGTGCCCCTGATCCAGCCCCCCATCATCCGGCTCTTCACTACCAAGAAGGACCGGGCCATCAAGATGGAGCAGCTCCGGCCCGTGACCCGCACGGAGCGGATCCTCTTCCCCATCATTAGCACCATCGCCTGCGGGCTCATCCTGCCCCCGGCGGTGCCCCTCATCGGGATGCTCATGTTCGGGAACCTGCTTCGGGAGTGCGGCTGCACGGAGCGGCTGAACCTGGCGGCGCAGAACGAGATCCTCAACGCCACCACCATCTTCCTGGGGATCACCGTGGGGGCCACCATGGAGGCCCAGACCTTCCTCACCGCAGCGACCCTGAAGATCATCGTCCTGGGGCTGGTGGCCTTCATCTTCAGCACCGCCGGAGGCTGTGTCTTTGGTCAGGTGATGAAGGTCATGTCCGGGGGCAAGATCAACCCCCTTATCGGGGCCGCAGGGGTCTCCGCGGTGCCCATGGCCGCCCGGGTGTGCCAGCGGGTGGTGCAGCAGGAGTTCCCCGGGTCCTACGTGCTCATGCACGCCATGGGACCCAACGTGGCGGGAGTGGTGGGAACCGCCGTGGCGGCGGGAGCCATGCTCACCCTGCTGACGGCGTAGAGAACTCCGCCTCAAGGAATCTCGACACAGTAAACGGGGGAGGGAGGCCTTAGGCCTCCCTCCTGCTCCATTGCAGGGGGGCTCCGGTTCTCCTGTGGTCTGTTCGCTTCCTGTCAGTGGGGCGGCGGGATGTTTTTTGTCCATAAAGTGCAGGGGCGGCGAGGCACAGGGCTTCGCCGCTCGTTTCATTTTTCCGACAAAACCGGTACACTAGGACCCAAGACCTACGTCTCGTGATGAAGGGGGAGTGCCCATGCGCGTCCTTCCTGCGGCGCAGCTGGTGGAGCGGATTCGGGAGCTGGCCCTGGAGGCCAACCGGGTCCTGCCCGGTCCGGTGCTTCGGGCCCTGAAGGAGGGTCGGGACCGGGAACCCCTGCCCCTGGCCCGGTCGGTGCTGGAGGATCTGCTGGAGAACGCCCGCATCGCCCGGGAGGAATCCCTTCCCCTCTGCCAGGACTGCGGCCTGGCGGTGGTCTTCCTCTCCTGGGGGCAGGAGGTGCTTCTGGAAGGGTCCTCCCTGCGGGAGGCGGTGGACGAAGGGGTCCGCCGGGCCTACCGGGAGGGGTACCTCCGCAAGTCCGTGGTCACGGACCCCCTCTTCGACCGGATCAACACGGGGGACAACACCCCCTCGGTGATCCATCTGGAGTCCGTCCCCGGGGATCGGGTGGAGATCACCGTGGCCCCCAAGGGGATGGGCAGCGAGAACATGAGCCGCATCGCCCTGCTTCGCCCCGCCGACGGGGAGGAGGGGGTGCTGGATTTCCTGGTGGAGGCGGTCCGTGCCGCCGGCCCCAACCCCTGTCCCCCCGTGGTGCTGGGGGCGGCGGTGGGGGGGAACTTCGAGACCGTGGCCCTGGCGGCCAAGAAGGCCCTGCTCCGCCCCCTGGGACAGCCCCACCGGGACCCCCGCTACGCTGCCCTGGAGGCGGAGGCCCTGAGGCGGATCAACGCCCTGGGCATCGGCCCGGGGGGCTACGGAGGGGCCACCACCGCCCTGGCGGTGCACCTGTCCTGCCTGCCCACCCACATCGCGGGCATGCCCGCAGCGGTCAACTTCTGCTGCCACGCCCTGCGCCACGCCTCGGGCGTCCTTTGAGGAGGGGAAACCCATGACGGAAGCCCGCATCCTGACCCTCTCCACCCCCTTGACCCGGGAGGTCCGAAAGGACCTTCGGGCGGGGGATCGGGTGCTCCTCTCCGGGACGATCTATGCCGCCCGGGACGCGGCGCACCGCCGCATGACCGAGTCTCTCCGCCGGGGGGAACCCCTTCCCTTCGATCTTCGGGACCAGGTGGTGTACTATGCCGGCCCCGCCCCCACCCCGCCGGGTCGGGCCATCGGCCCCGTGGGCCCGACCACCAGCGGTCGCATGGACCCCTACACCCCTGCCCTCCTGAACCTGGGACTGGGGGGGATGATCGGCAAGGGACGCCGCTCTCCGGAGGTGCTGGAGGCCCTCAGGCGCCACGGGGCGGTGTACTTCGGCGCCACCGGGGGTGCGGCGGCGCTGCTGGCTCGATCCGTGCAGGAGTGCGTCCTGGTGGCCTACGAGGACCTGGGGCCGGAGGCCATCCTGCGCCTTCGGGTGGAGGGTTTCCCCGCCGTGGTGGTGGTGGACCCCCTGGGGACGGACCTCTACGACGTGGGTCCCCGGGAGGCGAGGCGCGCCCTGGGGTACGGGGACTGACGGAGATCCCTTTGCGGGGCGGATCGGACCAGCCCGTGGAGGTGGTCCTGGGGCCGGGGCTTCAGGGGGAAGGGGAGCGTCTCCTCCGGGTGTCCCTCCCGGGGCCCCTGCCCCTGAGGGAGTTCCTTCTGTTCCTCGGCCTGGACCCCCGGAACGTGGGGCCGGTCCTGAGGGAGGGCCGGACGGCGTCCCTCGAGGTCACCGTGTTACCAGGAGAACGATTGGTCCTGTTGCCTCCGCTGGATGGAGGATAGTGGTTCGACCCAAGTTCATTTTGTGTTATTGTTTGGGAATTGGCTTGACGCCACAGCCCCCTGTGGTTTAATGGCTCTAGAGGCACCAATCGACACGGAGGTAAGGGAAGTGAAACGTGGGTTTCGGTTCCTGGCGGTAGGGGCAGCGCTCTTCTCGTTGATGGCGGGTACGGCCTTCGGGGCCACCTTCATCAACATCGGTACCGGCACCACCGGGGGGACCTACTACCCCGTGGGGGCGGGCATGGCGAAGATCTGGAACACCGCGATCCCGGGGATGAAGGCCAGCGCCCAGTCCACCGGCGGCACCGTGCACAACCTGCAGCTCATGAGCAAGGGCGAGGCGGAGATGGGCTTCGCCGACGGGCTTTACTACTTCGCTTACCTGGGCAAGGGCAAGTACGAGGGCCAGCCCCAGAAGTACCTCCGCGCCATGGTGCCCCTCTACGCCGAGCCCATCCACTTCCTGGTGGCCAAGGGCAGCGGCATCAAGGACCTTCGCGGCCTGAAGGGCAAGCGGGTCTCCATCGGAGCCGTGGCAAGCGGCACGGAGGTCACCGCCAAGGAGCTGCTTCGGGCGGCGGGGCTGAACCCGGACAAGGACATCAAGGCGGAGAACCTGGGGCTCTCCGACACCGCCAAGGCCTTCGCGGACAAGCAGATCGACGCGGCCCTCACCGTGGGCGCCGTGGGGATCTCCGGGGTGGTGGAAGCGGCCACCATGGGCCTGGTGGAGTTCGTGGACGTCCCGGAGGCCCAGATCAACCAGATCTGCGCTAAGCTGCCTTATTTCCTTCCCTTCACCATTCCCGCCAAGACCTACAAGGGGCAGGACAAGCCCAACAAGACCTTCGCCAGCTGGAACATCCTGGTGGTGTCCGACAAGGTGGACGCGGACCTGGTCTACAAGATGACCAAGGCCCTCTTCGATAAGAAGCAGGACCTGGTGAACATCACCACCCGCATGAGTTCCATGACCCCGGAGAACGTGCGCTACATCAAGATCCCCCTGCACCAGGGGGCGAAGAAGTACTACAAGGAAGCGGGAGTGGCGGTGAACTAGCCCGTCCGTTTCCGTTCCAGGGGGCTGCTGTACAGGCGTCAAGCCGGGGGACGGCGTGAGTCGTCCCCCGTTCTGTACCGAAAGGAGCGTCGGATCGCTATGGAACCCAAGGAAAAGCCGGTGGATCTGCTTTCCATCGACCCCATGAACGACGAAAAGATCCAGCGGCTGGTGGAGAAGTACGACGCGGAGAGTCGCTACCGCAGGCTGACCGGCTTGCCGGGCAAGCTGGTCACCCTGCTCCTCGCGGGGATGTCCCTGTTCCACCTCTACACCGCGGGCATCGGCATCCTCCCCATCACCATCCAGCGGGCGGTGCACCTCACCTTCGCCATCGTGGCGGTGTACCTGCTCTATCCCATGACCCAGAAGGGCTCCAAGACCCAGACGCCCTGGTACGACTGGATCCTGGCCGCCGCGTCCCTGGTGGCGGTGGGCTACATCGCCCTGTTCTTCAACGACATCGCCCGCCGGGGGGCGGAACCCATCGGGTACGAGCTGTGGCTGGGGGCCCTGGCCATGGTGCTGGTCCTGGAGGCGGGACGCCGGGTGGTGGGCAACGTGCTGCCGGTGATGAGTCTCCTCTTCCTTTCCTACTGCTACTACGGGGCCTACGCCCCCGGGATGTTCCAGATCCGGGGCTACTCCGTGAGCCGCATCATCCAGCACATGTACCTCACCCCCGAGGGGATCTTCGGCGTGGCCCTGGGGGTGTCCGCCACCTTCGTCATCACCTTCATCATCTTCGGCGCCTTCCTGGGCAAGAGCGGGGGCGCCCGGTTCTTCAACGAGCTGGCACTGGCACTGGCGGGCTCCCGTCCCGGAGGTCCCGCCAAGGTGGCCGTGGTGGCCTCGGGGCTTCTCGGGACCATCAACGGTTCCTCCGTGGCCAACGTGGCCACCACCGGGACCTTCACCATCCCCCTGATGAAGCGGGTGGGCTACAAGCCCGAGTACGCCGGGGCGGTGGAAGCCTGCGCCTCCACGGGAGGCCAGCTCATGCCCCCCATCATGGGGGCCGGAGCCTTCATCATGAGCGAATTCCTGGGCATGTCCTACCTGCGCATCGCTGCGGCGGCGGCTCTGCCTGCGGTGCTCTACTACACCGCCATCTTCGTGAACGTCCACGTGCGGGCCCGCAAGCGGGGCCTCCGGGGGCTTTCCAAGGACGAGCTTCCCGCGGCGGGGCAGGTCCTCAAGCAGGACGGACACCTGCTCATTCCGGTGATCGCGGTCATCGCGGCCCTTCTGATGAAGTACACCCCCATCAAGGCGGCGTTCCTGGGGGTGTTGGCGGTGGTGGTGGTGAGCCAGTTCCGGGCCCACACCCGTATGGGCTTCAAGGCCATCGTGGAAGCCCTGGAAGAAGGGGCCCGGGGCGGCCTGGGGGTGGCTTTGGCCTGCGCCCTGGTGGGCTTCGTGGTGGGGACCTCCACCCTCACCTCCCTGGGGCTCACCCTGTCCAACAACATCATCGAGATCTCCGGGGGGAAGCTCCTCCCCACCCTGGTGATGGCCATGGTGGCCTCCCTGGTCCTGGGCATGGGGCTGCCCACCACGGCGAACTACATCGTGTGCAGCACCATCATCGCCCCCGCCCTCATCGGCATGAACGTCTTTCCCCTGGCGGCGCACCTCTTCGTGTTCTACTTCGGCATCATGGCGGACCTGACCCCGCCGGTGTGCCTGGCCGCCTTCACGGGGGCGGGCATCGCCGGGGCCAACCCCGCCAAGACGGGCTTCACCGCCACGAAGATCGCCCTGGCGTCCTACCTGCTGCCCTACAGCTTCATCTACAGCCCCATGATCCTGCTGGAAAACGTGGTCTACCTGGACCTGGCGGTGATCCTGGTGGCCGGGGTGGCGGGGATCCTGGGCCTGGCGGCGGGACTCGAAGGGTGGATGTTCCGGTCCCTGAAGCCCCTGGAGCGGGTGGCCATCATCCTGGTCTCCGTGGGGGCCTTCCTGCCTCACGACCTGCCCAAGCTGGTGGCCCTGGGGGCGGTGGTGGCGGCGTTCCTGTTCTTCCGCAAGACCGCAGGGGAGGAGATCCAGCCCGAGACGGCCTGATCTCCCTCCCTTCGAGATCCCGTGCGGAGCCGCCCGGCGCGTTCGGGCGGCTCCGCGCACGTTGCGGGGATGGCGGCTACAATGGCTGGGAACGGGGGGACGGGAGATGAAGGAGATCTGGTTGGTGGGGGCCGTGGTGGTCCTGGGGGTGGCGGGAGGCCGGCTCGGCTTCCCCGCGGGGGGGTTGGTGCTAGGCCTGGTGGGGGGGCTGACGGTGAAGGCCCTTTTGGGGATGAACGTCCTGGCCCCCCTGCCGGGGCTTTCCCTGGTCTCCCAGATCCTGGTGGCCTACGTCCTGGTGCGCTCCTCCGACCTGGTGTCCCTCAAGGACCTTCCCCGCCTGATCCCTGCGGCCCTGGCCTACTGCATCCTCCTCCTGGGCTTCTCCCTCTTCCTGGCCTGGCTGTTCGGTCGGCTCTGCGGGATGGACTTCCTCACCGCCCTGTTCGCCACCTCCCCCGGGGGGCTCACGGGCATCGCCACCGTGGCGGTGGAGACCGGGGCCAACGCCCCCGTGACGGTGCTTTTCAACCTGGTGCGCCTGGTGGCCATCCTGGTGGTCCTTCCCCTGATCGCGGCCTTCTGGAGCCGCCCCTGACGCCTTGAAGGACCGGGAGATCCTCCATTCTTCGGTGGTGACCTACGTGGTGCAGGGCTTCATGGCCCTGTACTTCCTCTACCCCCTGGCCCTGTCCCGACAGGGGGTGGACCTGGTGCGCACCGGCTGGCTCATGAGCGCCTTCTTCCTGGCCACCACCCTGGTCCGTCCCCTGGGGAGCCTCTGCACGGAGCGCCTGGGGGTCTGGCGGACCCTGCTCCTTTCCGGCCTGGGCATGGGGGTTGCGTCCTTGGGTCTGGCGGTACCGGGGAGCTTTTCCCTCCTCCTGGCGGTGCGCCTCCTCCAGGGGGGGTTCTACGGGGTCTACATGGTGGGGCTCACGGCCTACCAGGCCCTGGTGATCCCCCCGGACATCCGAGGGGCCGCCTTCGCTTTGGTCTCCGTGGGGTACGTGATGCCCCAGCTCACCGTGGTGCCCGGGGCGGACTTCCTCCTCTCCCGGGGCTGGCTCGGGGTCTACTTGGCCCAGGCTCCCCTGTGGGGGTTCGCCTGCGCCGCCGCTGCCTTTCTGGTTCCCCGGGAACTGGCCCGGGAACGACGGCCCCGGGAGGACTGGGGTTCCTGGGGGGAGCTGCGCCGCCTTTCCGGGCTTGTGCCCCTCCTGGTCTCCCTTCTCCTCTTCGCCCTGGTGAACGCCACGGGTCTCCAGTACCTTCCCTCCCTCGCTGGGGAGAAGGGGCTTTCCGCCAGCCGGTTCGTGGTGGGGGTCGCCCTGGCCGCCCTGGGAGTCCGACTGGCGGGTTCCCGGTTCATGGATTCCTGCGCCAAGAGGATGGGGCTGTTGGGCGGCTCGGTGGTTCTCATGGGAGGCGCGGGGCTGGCGGCCCTGGAGGCGGGTTCCGACGGAGCCCTGCTGGCCTGCGGGCTCCTCTACGGGGTGGGGATGGGCTTCGGCTTTCCCGTGGTGCTGGCCCTGATCCCGGACCTGATCCCCCCGAGGCTTCGCCCCAAGGGGGTGGCCCTGGCCTTCTTCGCCATGGACGGGGGGTGGATCGCCGCTCCCCTGGCCGTGGGGTACCTGGGGCGGTTCGCCGGTCTGGAGGGGGCCATCCTCCCCATCATGGGCCTGGGACTCCTGGGAGGCGGGGCGGTCTGGGGGTTCGGCTGGAGGCCCCTCTGCCGCAGGAGGAGGGGGGAGGAGGAATCGGGGGATGGGACTTGAGGACCGCGGCACCATGAGTTATAAGTGAAGGGCGCCGAAGGAGCAGGCCCACGGAACCGGCGCGCCGGGAGGGACGGAGATGGAGCTTCGGGAATACCTTCAAGTCTCGACGGATAGCCGCAAGAGCGACCGGTTGAAGCTCCTCTTCTTTCGGGATCAGTTGGCCTGCGACGAGTTTGCCCAGCTTTGGTCCCTGGCGGAGGAGATCGACGGAGAGGACGAAGCCCTGCTGTTGCGGGGGCTGGCGGCCAACGAGCGGGCCTCCCAGAGGGGCATCGTCAAGCCCCGGGGGCGCGGCCTGGGCTACCGCCTCTGGAGGCAGGCGCCGGAGGAGGACCTGCTCTGGATGGTCCGGGCCTTCACCGCCGCGGCGCTGGACTTCCACTTTGCCGGGGGCGACGGGAACTTCATGGCCGCCGGAGGGTGCCCCGTCCAGGGGCTCCTTGCCTCCCTCCCCGTGGGGGTGCTGGGCAAGGGCCTGGGGCGGGGAGAGCGGGAACTGGCGGAGGCCCTGGCCCTGAGCCAGCTGGTCACCGGGGCGCTGCTTCCCGACTCGGGGGACGAACCGGGCTTCGACGGCCTGGTGGCAGCCTCCGCGGGGGCCGCGGCGGGGATGACCCGTCTGGGGGACGGGTCCCCCAAGGCGGCGGAGGAGGCCGTGGCCACCCTGGTGGCCGCCGTCCTGGGCAGCCCGGAGGGCTCCGAACCCTCCATGTGGCAGTACGTGGGTTCCTGCCTGGCGGGGCAGGCCTTCATGGCCTCCCAGCTGGCCCTTTCGGGGCAGGGGCTTTCCCTGCGTTTCGGGGAGACCCGATGCCTTCTGGGGGACTGGGTGAAGCGTCAGAGAGAGGAACTTCTCTGACTATCCCCGGCGGGGTTTCGGCAGGAGAATGACGGAGGGGATGGGCATGACGGGACCCCAACCTTGGATCTGGAAGGCCCTTGGCGTCGCCGGGGGCCTTTTTCGCGCGTTGCCCCACCCGGGAGCGGTGCGGCTGGGGGGGCTTTTGGGCCGGACCGTGGCCCGCTGCACCCCCGAGCGGGTGGAGCGGGCGGTGGGGCGGTGCGAACGGTTTCTCGCCGTGGACCGGGGGGAGGCGCGGCGCATCGTCCTGGGGGCCTACGACCATTTCGGCCGTTCCGCGGCGGAGTTCCTCCGGTTTCCCGCCCTGGTGGGACACCTGGGAGACTGGGTGACCCTGGAGGGGGAGGAACACCTGCGGGGAGCCCTGGACCGGGGCAAGGGGGTGGTGCTCCTCACCGCCCACCTGGGAAGCTGGGAGATGGCCGCAGGGGTGCTGGCGGAGCGGGGGTTCCCCATGAACGCCATCGGGGCGCAGCAGCGGGACCCTCGGATCACGGACCTCATCGCGGAGCTGCGCCTTCTCCACGGGGTGGTCACCGTGGGGAAGGGCTTCGACCTGAAGGCCGCCATCCAGTGTCTCCGGGAGGGACGCATCCTGGGCATCCTGCTGGACCAGGACGCCCGGGACAAGGGATTGGTGTCCCCCTTTCTGGGAGCCCCCGCCAGCACCCCCGTGGGGCCGGTGAAGCTGGCCCACAAGCTGGGAGCGGCGGTGGTGCCCCTCCAGACCGTGCGCCTTCCCGACGGGGTGCACCATCGCCTGACCCTCTATCCCCCCCTGGAAGACCCCCGGGGGATCCCCTTCGGGGAGGACGCCCAGGCCTCGGTGGACCGGTGCAACGGCGTCCTTTCCCGGTGGATCCGGGAGCACCCGGACCAGTGGATGTGGATGTACCCCCGCTGGGCCACCACCCTGGGAGACCGATGATGGACGGAGCCCTGGACCCGGGGCGGAGCAAAATGGGCTTCGCCCTGGGGGAGCGGGAGCTGGTCTTCTCCGCCGTCCTGCCGGCGGACCGGGACGACCTGCTGACGGAGGCCCTGCGGACCGGGGATTTTCGCCCCCTGGCCCCCTACGCCCGAGAGGGGGCCCCTCCCGTCCTGGAGGGAGGATGGGACGGCTCCCTGTTCGTCGGGGACGGCACGGGTTCCCGGGAGCTGAAGGCCGCCCTGGAAGGGGCGGGCTTTTCCTGCCGCCTGGTGGAGGAGCGGGACAGCACCCTCCTGGCTCGGGCGGTCTACTTCCGTCTCCACCCCCCTCGGGGCTGGAGACGCCTGCTCCCCCTCTCCCTCCTGACGCCCCCCCGGCCGGTGGACGACCTGGCCGCCTGGGTTCTGCTGCTTCGAGGAAGAGGGGAGGACGCCTAGCGGGGGCGTTTTCGGCCTGACCGGGGAGATGGGTCTGGGGGTTCTCTTTCCTCTGGGCGGCGGGGACGGTAGAATCGAAGGAATCCCATCCCCCTCGGTGCGTGAGGAGGGAAGAAGGAAGGTATCCATGGCATTAGCTTCGGTGGTTTCCACGCTGGTCAACGCCTACGCGGGTTCGGTGGTGTCGGTGAGCCAGACCCTGGGGGTCGAGGCGGTCTTCCAGAAGACGGAGATCGCCACGGGGGTCAACGCCCCGGGCAGCCGTGTGGCGGCCCTCATCGGCATCGTGGGGGCGGGCCTCCACGGCACCGCCGCCCTCATGGCGGATATGGAAGGTTTCAGCATCTACGTGAAGGCCCTCACGGGAGGCATGATCGAGGCCAATCCCGAGGATCCCATGTCCATGAGCGTCCTGGGGGAGCTGACCAACATGACCAGCGGCCAGGCCCTCATGAAGGTGGACCTTCCGGGTCTGGACATCACCCCGCCCCAGCTCATCACGGGGGACAACATCAAGGCCGTTCCGCCCCGGAAAGCCGACGTCAAGAGCTTCACCCTCCCCTTCCAGGTGGGGGGGCAGGGGCGCATCTACCTGGTCCTCTCCTTCCACGAGTAGCTCCTCCTTATCCGCTTCCCCGTGCCGCGGCCGAACTCCGGCCGCGGCATTTTCTGTAGTTTCCCAAGGGCACGATATGGTTCTATAATTTCGTTATTCTCTTTCAGGCGTTCGGAAACTTCAGATGATTCCACATGACCGGGGGTGCGACACCATGTCCATGCGTCAACGTCTTTATGGTCTGGCGGCGGTCGCCGTGTTGGCTGCGGCGATTATGGGTTTCTTGGCCTACTTCAACAGCCGAAGCATCGTGGAGGCCCAGATCCAGAGAGGGGGTCTCGTGGCGGCGGAATCCGCCGCGTCCAACGTGACCAACTGGCTGGAGGGACGCATGGAGATCGTGGCCACGGCCTCCCGCAACTGTTCCTACCTCTGGAACAACTACGGCATCGCCGGACAGCTCCTGAAACCCTATCTCCAGAACCTAACGAAATCCTACAAAGACATGGGCTTCATGGACGTCTTCCTGGCCCTGGAAGACGGCACCTTCATCGATGGGGTGGGCTGGACTCCTCCGGCGGACTGGGACGCCCGGACGCGGCCTTGGTACAAGGCGGCACTGGACGCGGGGAACACCATCCTCACCACTCCCTATGTGGATTCCAACACCGGGGACATGATCGTCTCCCTGGCCGTCCCGTTGCTGGACGACTCGGGGGCGGCTCTCGGCGTTCTGGGGGCGGACATGAGCCTCAAATCGCTCATCGCCATGGTCTCCCAGCAGCGCATCCTGGGGGCGGGCTTCGGCGTTTTGGTGGGGCCGGACGGCACGGTGGTGGCCCATCCTTCCAAGGACGTGGTGATGAAGGAGAACATGACCAAGCCCTCCAAGGTGATCCCTCCCGCCCTGGCGGAGGCGGGAGGCCGGATGGTGAAGGGGGAGAAGGGAACCGCCGTCTACCGGTCCGCGGAGGGAGACCAGCGGATCCTCTTCTACCAGCCCCTTCCGCAGGGCTGGAGCCTGGGCCTGGTGGTTCCCCAGGACGAACTGCTGGGACCCATCGCCACCCTGGGCCTGAGGCAGCTGGGGGTGGCGGCTGCCACCATCCTGCTTCTGGGCTTCCTGGTGGTCACCTTGAGCCGCAGCCTCATGAAGCCTCTCCAGCACCTTCTGGCGGTTTCCGGAGAGGTGGAGAAGGGGGACCTCACCCTCTCCACGGGCATGGGGGGCACCGACGAGATGTCCCAGCTGGGGCGCGCCCTGGACGGGGTCATCGGGGCGCAGCGGCAGATCCTCCTGGAGCTTCGCCGGGAGGGAGACCAGATGGGGCGTCAGTCCCGGACACTGGAGGAGATTGCCGGGAAGACCGAATCTACCTTGGAACAGGTGAAGGAGCGGGCGGGAGTGCTTTCCCGGATGGCCGACGAGAACGCCCAGGCGGTGGAGGCGGCCAACGCGGGGGTGGAGGAGGTGGCCTCCTCCGCCCAGGGTTCCGCCCTGGCGGCCTCGGAGGCTTCCTCCTACGCGGAGACCCTCAAGGGCAACGCCGAGGGGGCGGAGACCCTGATCCGCAACACCGCCGACCGGGTGGGGGAGATGGCCCAGTCCTTCCGGCAGGTCTCCGGAGCGGTGGCTCAGCTCAACGACCAGGCCAGCCGGATCGACCAGATCGTCACCACCATCGCGGGCATCGCGGACCAGACGAACCTTCTGGCCCTGAACGCCGCTATCGAGGCGGCCCGGGCGGGGGAGGCGGGACGGGGCTTCGCGGTGGTGGCGGAGGAGGTGCGCAAGCTGGCGGAGGAGTCCAACTCCGCCGCCCGGAGCATCGGCGACCTGGCCCGGGGCATCGTGGCGGGCACCGGGGTGGCGGTGCAGAGCGCCGGGAGCGGCGTCGCCCTGGCCGAATCGGTGGAGAGGGAGACGGGGCTCATGCGGCAGCGCATCGCCGAGGTCCTGGGGGCCATCACCCAGATCGTGGACCAGATCCAGAACGTGGCGGCCACGTCCCAGGAGCAGTCCGCCGGGGCCCAGGAGATGGCCGCGTCGGTGGAGCGCCTTTCCCGGGGAACCCAGTCCGCCCGGGACCTCTCGGAGGAGATCCTCCGGGTGGTCTCGGAGCTGGCGGATACCTCCCGGAAGCTGGGGGAGGCCTCGGGGCAGCTGGACCAGTTCGCCGGGTCCTTCCAGGAGATGATGCGTCGCTACCGCCTGGAGGGGGATGCCCCGGTCCGGGCGCTGGGAGCCTGAGGGGATCGAAGGGACGGGAAGCGCGGCGGACGGGGGGTGCCCCTCCGTCCGCCTTCGTCGTGAAGAGGAGGAGGGAGCAGAGTGGAAACGGAGGAGGTTCGTCGGGAGCAGAGCTGGTACATCCGGGACCTCATGGCCTACATGCTGGGCATCCCCGGAGAGGACCTGGAGCGCCTGGTGGAAAGCTACCAGGAGGACGGGGGCGCTCCGGACCCGGGGGGGCTTTTCCGCTACCTCTCCGCCCGGGGAAAGAAGTACCAGATTCTCTGGGCGGCGGTTCCCTTCAGCGACGCCATCAGCGTGCTCTTCGCTGCGGTGATGGGACCCAACAAGGCCCTCCTCTGGCAGGGATCCTCCGTGGTCCCCTTCGGCCTGGACAGCGGTTCCCTCCGCATCTGGAACCGGGTTCTGGAGATGGTCTCCGGGGTGGCCATCCCCACCAACCCCCAGGTGTCGGAGACGGACCTCTGGTCGGCGGAGCAGATCCATCGAGGCTTGAGGAAGCTCTGGGACCGCTGGGTGCCCCGCTTCCTGGGGGAGATGGATCTCTGGCTTGCCGGGCAGAAGGAGACGGACAGCCTGGTCCTGGAGGATCCGGAACTCACCGTCCGCCTTTCCCTGGATGCCTCCCGGGAAATGCGGGAGGTCACGGGAAAGGGCTACCCCCTCGGAGCGGTACGCATGGCCCTGGTCTCCCTTCCGGACCTTCGGGACATGGGGTTGGAGGTGAACTCCCTTCAGGCGGCCCTGGACTCCTTCGTGGCCCAATCCCTTCCGGCGACGGAGGAAGGGGGGAAGAAGTCCGCCGAACCCTCCGCCGGTCCGGGGATCTCCGGGCGGATCGTGGACGTGCGTCCCCAGGTGGACCCCCTGGAGGGGGTGGCCCTGTCGGAGCTGCGCCCCGGGGATCTGCTGATGCTGGACGGGCTTGGGGGGCAGGGGGTGGAGGGGAAGATCTACATGATCCGCCTCCTCAAGGGAGGGCAGTACGAGGTGCACGGCCACTTCGCCGGGGAGGAGGAGGTTTTCTTCCGGTTCGTCTCCCCCGGGGAGATCCGGCTGCGCCTTCCCGAAGAGGCCCCTCGCCCTCCCCGCAAGGTTCCCGTCCCCCTCCTGGGGGTATTGGGGCTTGCTGGACTTGCCTGCGTGATCCTTCTGGTGTGGGCTCTGCGCAGCCTCTGAACCGGGTCTTGCCTCGGGGCGGCGTCTAGTCCGAGCCGCCCCGCAAACAGAAGGGAGCCTGCGGCCCTCCCGAAGCGGCCAGGGCCGCCGCGCCCCGGCGCCCCGCCTCCTCGTCCAGGAGGGGGGTCAGCAGGACCCGCACGAGGACGTCCCAGGGTCCCAGCTCGTCCCGCAGCGCCCGGGCCACGGCAAAGCGGGACAGCCTAGCCGCCTCCTGAGGCGCCGAGAGGGGGCGCCCCTTCGGGGCCGCTTCCTGGAGGAACAGAATCTGCGCTCCCCCACGCCCCAGCAGGTAGGGCAGGGCGCAGCGAAGTCCCCCCGCCAGGTCGCGGGACACCTCCCCCAGGGCCTGTTCCCAGTCCCGGTCCTCCAGGTCCAGCCAGAGCTTGCGCCCTCCCGGGGCCATGGGCCAGGGAAGGACCCCGTCGAACCCTCCGAACCGCTCCGCCGCCGCTACCGTGGCGGCCGCCAGGTCTTCGGGACGTCCCGATCCCAGGTCGAAGGGGATCGCCTCCTCGGAAAGCGGCATCCCAGGCCCCGGGGACGGGGCGGAGGCTGCGGTGCCGTATCCCACCCGCCATCCCGCGGCGCACAGCGCCGCCGCCCCCGCGCGAGCCCAGGGGGTGTCTCCCCAGGGGAACCATGCCGCCGGTTGTCGTTTGTCCATCTTCCGGTGCTCCTCTCTCTTTGCGAAGGGGTGGGTGCACGACGATGCCGCCTCCCGGGGGAGGCGGCATCGGGGAATCCGGGGGAGGGGAGGCGTCCGGTTCAGTCCTGCTTCTTCATCCTCTCCAGCACCAGCTTGTACCCGTCCGCCCCGTAGTCCAGGAACTTCTTCACCCGGCTGATGGTGGCGGTGCTGGCCCCGGTCTGCTTGGCGATCTGGGGGTAGGTCTCCCCGGCGCTCAGGAGTCGAGCCACCTCCAGACGCTGGGCGAAGGCCCGTATTTCCCCGATGGTGGCCACGTCCTCCAGGAACTGGTAGATCTCCTCGGGGTCCTTCAGGGCGAGCAGGGCCTTGCAAAGCTGGTCCGTGAGGGTGTCCTTCCATTTCTCCGACATGGCATCCGCCTCCGTTTGGTGGACTTAGGCGCATCATAGCCCCTCTGCACAGATGAAGCAAGAGGCATCGTCTCCCTCAGGCGGAGGGTTTGGCGATGCGGTCCAGGGCGAGGCGGTACCCGTCCAGGCCGTAGTCCACGCACTTCTTCACCCGGCTGATGGTGGCGGTGCTGGCGCCGGTCTGGCTGGAGATGACCGGGTAGGTCTCCCCCGCCAGGAGGCGGCGGGCCACTTCGAGGCGCTGCGAGAGGGCGCGGATCTCCGCGATGGTGGCCACGTCCTCCAGGAACTGGTAGGCCTCCTCGGGGTCCTTCAGACACAAAAGGGCCTGGCAGAGCTGGTCGGTCAAACTGTCCTTCCACTGGGTGGTCACGGCTGACTCCTCCTCGTTCGCTTCCTGGAATGTCCCGAGGGAGCCCCACTTCCCGTCTCCGACACAAAGCCATCATCGCAGTGCTTCAGGGGACTCCATCGTCTTCACATTCCAGGATACTGCGATAATGTAAAAATCGTCAACTATTGTTATCGTGAAATAAAACATGCCCCCTAGGGATTTTTCCTCGGGGAGAGGAAGGGATCTGAGGGGGGAGACACAGAAGTGCCCCCCGGGCTGCGGCCCGGGGGGCTCGGGAGAGGCGGGTCCGCCGGCCGCTTTGCCTAGGCCGCCACGCCCAGCTTGGCCGAGACCCGTTCCAGCATGTCCCGGGTCATGGCGTCCAGGTCATACCGGGGCGCGAAACCCCACTCCTCCCGGGCGGCGGAGCAGTCCAGGGAGTCAGGCCAGGATTCGGCGATGCCCTGGCGTAGGGGGTCCACGGCGTAGTCCAGGGTGAAGGAGGGCAGCACCCGGCGGATGGAGGCGGCGATTCCCTCGGGGTCGAAGCTCATGGCGGAGATGTTGAAGGCGTTGCGGTGCGCCAGCCGGGCGGGGTCCGCCTCCAGGAGGCGCACCACCGCGTCCAGGGCGTCGGGCATGTACATCATGTCCATGAAGGTGCCCGGGGCGATGAAGCTGGTGTAGCGGCCCGTGCGCACCGCGTCGTAGTAGATGTGCACCGCGTAGTCCGTGGTGCCGCCCCCGGGGAGGGCCTGGTGGCTGATGAGGCCGGGGAAGCGCAGCCCTCGGGTGTCCATGCCGAACTTGAGGTGGTAGTAGTCGCAGAGCAGCTCCAGGGTCACCTTGGCCACCCCGTAGATCGTGGTGGGACGTTGGAGGGTGTCCTGGGGGGTGTCCCGGTGGGGCGTGGAGGGACCGAAGGCGGCGATGGAGCTGGGGAGGAAGAAGGTCGTTCCCCGCTCCCGGGCCGCCTCCAGGGCGGCCACGGAGCCGTTGACGTTCACGTCCCAGGCCAGGGCCACCTGGTCCTCTCCCTTGGCGGAGAGGATCCCCGCCAGGTGGATCAGGGTGTCCGCCCGGAAGGAGCCCAGGAGGTCCGAGAAGGCCCGGCCGTCCCGCACGTCCAGGGGGGCGAAGGGACCTCCCTCAAAGACCGGACCGGCGAGGGGGCGCAGGTCCGTGGCCAGGACGTTCTCCGAGCCGTAGAGGCCCCGCAGGTGGGGCACCAGCTCCGATCCGATCTGCCCTCCCGCGCCGGTGACCACGATGCGCTTCATCGCAGCAGCCCCATTTCCCGCCCCACGGAGGCGAAGGTGTCCACGGCGAACCGCAGGTCCTCTCGGGAGTGGGCGGCGGAGACCATGACCCGGATCCGGGCGGTGCCCCGGGGCACCGTGGGAAAGACGATGGCGGTGGCGAAGATCCCCGCCTCGAAGAGCTTGGCGCTGAAGGTCTTGGCGTCGGAGGCCTCCCCCAGGATGACCGGGGTGATGGGGGTCTCGCTGTGCCCCGTGTCGAAGCCCAGGGCGGAAAGCTCCTTCTTGAGGAAGCGCCCGTTGTCCCAAAGCCGGGTCACCAGCTCGTCGCTTTCCTCCAGGATCTCCACCGCCGCCAGGTTGGCCGCCACGTCGGGGATCGTGAGGGCGCTGCTGAAGAGGTTGGGCCGGGCCTTCTGGCGCAGGTAGTCCACCAGCACCGCGCTGCCTGCGGCGATGCCTCCCATGACCCCGAAGGCCTTGGAGAGGGTGCCCACCTCCACGTCCACCCGGCCGTGGAGGCCGAAGTGGTCCACGATGCCCCGGCCGCCCCGGCCCAGGACCCCTTCCCCGTGGGCGTCGTCCACCACCAGGATGACCCCGTGGGCCTCGCAGAGTTCCACGATCTCCGGCAGCCTGGCCACGTCCCCGTCCATGGAGAAGACCCCGTCGGTGACCAGCAGCTTGCGCCCCGGAGCGTCCCGGTGCTCCTCCAGCTTCGCCTTCAGGTCGTCCATGTCCGAGTGGGCGTAGCGCACCACCGGGGCCTTGGAGAGCTTGCAGGCGTCGATGATGGAGGCGTGGTTGAGGGCGTCGCTGAAGATCCGGTCCTCCGCCGCCGGAGCCAGGGTGGGGATGGTCGCCAGGTTGGCGCAGAAGCCCGACTGCACCAGGATGGCCGCCTCCGCCCCCTTGAAGGCCGCCAGCTTGCGCTCCAGCTCCAGGTGGGGGCTCATGGTGCCCGCGATGGTGCGCACCGCCCCGGGCCCCACGCCGAATCGATCCACGTACTCCTTGGTCTTGGCCACCACCCGGGGGTGGTTGCACAGCCCCAGGTAGTTGTTGGAGCACAGGTTCAGGACCTTCCGTCCTTCGATGGTCACCCAGGCCCCCTGGGGGCTCTCCAGGGTCCGGATGGTGCCGTAGAGCCCTCCCTGCTTCATGGCCTCCAGTTCCTCCGCCAGAAACTGCATGGAAACCGCCGTGGCAATCCCCTCCTCGGGAAGATGACGTTGGGTTTTGTTTAGTATGGTGAAGCACGACGATCCCTGTCAACGGAGTATAATCTGGGCGGTTTTCCTATAATCCGAAGGTGGAAGAATATATTCTCCGGGAGAGGAGGCGGTCGTGTGGAACAGAACCTGACCCTGGAGGAACTGGCGGCGCGCATGGGCGGGGACAGCACCGCCCCCTACTTCATCGCCGGGGTGCTGCGGGAGGCCATCTACCGGGGGGTCCTCCCGGAAGGGCAGCCCCTTCACCAGGCCCAACTGGCCCTTCGGTTGGGGGTGAGCCCCATCCCCCTGCGGGAGGCCCTGCGGCTTTTGGAGACGGAGGGGCTGGTGAGCTTTCAGGGCTACCGGGGAGCCATGGTGACCGCCCTGTCGGTGGAGGAGGCCCAGGAACTCTACGAGATGGTGGCGGCCCTGGAGACGAACCTGCTGCGCATCGCCTTCCCCCGCATCACCCGGCGCATCCTGGAGGACGCCGCCCGCACCCTGGATCAGATGGAGGCGGAAGGGGACTGCATCCGTTGGCGGGACCTGAACCAGGTGTTCCACAACCTGTTCTATGAGCCCGCGGACCGCCCCCTGACCCTGGACATGCTGGCCCGGCTGCGCCAGAAGACGGACCGGAACATCCGGCAGCACCTGGTCTCCATGAGGGAGGAGTCCCAGCGCCAGCATCGGGGGATCCTGGCGGCGGTGGAGGCCCGGGACCTGCCCCGGGCGCTGGAGGCCCTGGGGGAGCACCTGGCCTACACCTCCAACGACCTGCAGTCCTACATGCGTCTGGAGGAGGGGGCGAAGAAGCGCCGCTGACGGGAGGGGGCGGAGGGTTTCTCCCCCGCCGGAACGAGACGAGCCCCCGGGAAACCCCGGGGGCTCGTCTGGATGAAGAGGATCGGGGAGGACCTAGCCCCGAAGGGCCTTGGGGGTCTCGTCCCCCCCCACCCGGAACCGGGCCAGCTCGTCCTTCAGCCGCAGGGCCCCCTCGGCGAGGCGCTGGGATTCCTGGGCCACCTGTTCCGAGGCCCGGGCGGTCTCGTCGGTGGAGTGCTGGATGGAGGAGAGGGTCTCCACCACCTGCACGGTGGACTTGGTGGCCTGGTCGATCCCCGAGGCCATCTCCCCGGCGGCGGCGGCCTGCTCCTCCGACGTGGCGGCGATGTTCTGCATGGCCTCGTCCACCTTGGCGATCTGGGACAGGGCCTCGGTGAGGCGTCCCTGGGTCTCCTGGGCCCGGCGCACCGTCGCCTCCATCACCTTTTCCGCCTGGCTCGTCACGTCCAGGGAGCCCTGGGTCTCCGCCTTCAGGGAGCCGATGAGCTGTTCCACCTCTTTGGCGGCCCCGGCGGACTCCTCCGCCAGCTTGCGCACCTCCTCCGCCACCACCGCGAAGCCCCGGCCGGCCTCCCCCGCCCGGGCCGCCTCGATGGCGGCGTTCAGGGCCAGCAGGTTGGTCTGGTCCGCGATGCCCCGGATGGTGGCCACGAAGCCGGAGATGGAGTCCACCGAATCGGCCACCTTGTGCATCCGCTGCACCGAGTCCTGGGTCTTGCGGCCGATGTCCCCGATGGCCTGCACCAGCCCGTTCACCTGGTCCGTCGCCTGCTCCGAGAGGGCGGTGGTGCGCCCCGAGGCCTCCGCCCCGTCGGAGGCGGCGTGGGCGGCGCTGGAGGCCCCGGAGCTGACCTCCTCGATCCCCGCGTTGGTCTCCTGCAGGGCGGCGGAGTTGGACTCCGAGAGCCCCATCACGTGGTCCACCGAGGCCTTCACCTCTTCCATGGAGGCCACGGACTCCTGGGACAGGGCCGCCAGAGACTCGGCGGAGGAGGTGAACTGGGAGGATTCCCGCTCCAGGGTGCGCACCATGCGGGTCACCGCCTCCTGCATCCTCCCCATGGCCCGGGTCATGTCGCCGATCTCGTCCCGGTAGTCCATCAGCCAGGCCCGGGAGGGGTCGTAGGTGAAGTCCAGGTCGCCGAAGCGTTCCAGCACCGCGGAGGTCTCCCGGATGGGGTGCACGATGCGCCGCACCAGAAACACCACCACCACCCCCATGAAGAGCAGCCCCGCCAGGGCGCTTAAGGCGATGTTCCGGGTCAGTGCCCGGGATTCCGCCTTGATGGTGCCCATGGGGACCAGCACGGAAAGGGACCAGGGGGTCTTGGATTCTCCCAGGGAGAGGGGCACGTGGACCTTGAAGGTCTCGTCCTTCAGGGCCAGGGAGTAGTCGAAGAGGGTGAAGTTCCTGCCCTCCCGGATGTTCTTCAGGATGGTGTCCAGGTTCTGGATCTTCCCCTTCCCCACCTCCGCCAGGGATTTGCCCACCAGCTCCGGGCTGGGGCTGCCTACGAAGATCCCGGAGTTGGAGAAGAGGGTCCCCGTCCCGGTGCCCATCACCCGCAGGTTCTGGACCAGGGCCTGGATCTCCGAGAGGTCGATGTCGATGCCCGTCACCCCTGCCACCCGGCCGTCCACCCGGATGGGGACGCAGAGGCTGGTGATGAGCTTTTCGTCTTCCTTGCTGCCTGTGTAGGAGTAGAGGTAGGGCTCCATCACCGCCTCCTCCCCGGACCGGAGGGGGATGCGGTACCAGGCCCCTTCGGCGTCGCTTTCCAGCATGGCCTCGGTGATGTCGTAGTTCCGCTTGGCCGCGCTGCCCTCCTTGAGGAAGGTGGCCATGAAGCGTCCCTTCTCCTTGTAGCCCTCCCGGCTCACGAACTCCCCGTCCTTGCCGTCGAAGGCGTCGGGCTCGAAGACCACCCAGGTGGTCAGGGCTCCGGGGGTGGTCTCCAGCACCGCTTGGAGCATCCCTAGGGCGCTGTTTCGGGCCCCCGGGGCGGCCCGGTCCATCCCCGCCAGGACCTTGGCCAGGGTGCGGGCGGCGATCTGGATCTCCTCCACCCGGGACTCGATGGCCCCTGCCTCCGCCCGGGCGGAGGCCGTCACGATCTGCTGGGCGTCCCGCAGCACCACCTGCCCGGCGTGGGTGGAGACGTAGGCGAGGATGGCCCCCAGGATGAGGGTCATGGCGGTGAGGATGGCGAGGAGAATCTTGCCTTGAAGTTTCAGCCTTTTGATCACGAGACACACCTCCGTAGGAATGGATCAAGGGAATGAAGTCGATCCTAAATTAAATCAAAGGATACGCCATCCCCTCTCTCGCGTCAATGCGCCGTGGAGGAGCGTCTCGGGCCTTCTGGGGCGGGGTGGGAGGCCCCGGTTGGTGCCGGGGCCTCCCGGAGAGATCGGGAAAGATCGGGGTCAGCGTGACGCGGGGAGGGGAAGGGGGGGGGTGCGCAGGGAGGGAGGGGTGCCGGCGGTCAGGGAGGGGGCCGCATCCAGGCGGAACCGTTGGAGCAGTTCCCGGAGGGTTCCCGACCCTGCGGCGAGGCTCTGGGATTCCAGGGTCACCTGTTCTGCCGCCTCGGTGGTGTCTCGGGCGGAGAGGGCGATGCTCTCCAGGGTCCGGGCCACCTCTTCGGTGGTCTGGGCCACCTGGTCGATGGAGGCGGCCATCTGCTGGCTGGAGGCGGCCTGTTCCTGGGAGCTGGAGGACAGGTGCTGCACCGCCTCGTTCACCCGGTCGATCTGCTCCAGGGCGGTGCGAAGCCGTTCCGTGGCGGAAAGGGAAGAGGTCTGGAGGCTCGCCAGCAGCCCTCCCGCCTCCTGGGTCATCCTTCGGGAATCCCGGGATTCCTCCGAGAGCTGGGCCACCAGGTCGGCGATGCGCACCGAAGCCTCCTGGCTTTCTCCCGCCAGCTTGCGCACCTCCTCCGCCACCACGGCGAAGCCCCGGCCCGAATCCCCCGCCCGGGCCGCCTCGATGGCGGCGTTGAGGGCCAGGAGGTTCGTCTGGTCGGCGATGCCCCGGATGGTGTCCACGAAGGAGCGGATGGACTGCGAGGCGCCCTCCACCCGGGCCACCCGGTCCTGAACCAGGGAGAAGCGATCCCGAAGCCCCTGGAGGTCCTGCTGGGCCCCCTCCACCCGGTCCACCGCCTCCTCGCTCAGCGCCGCGCTGTGGGCGGACGCCTCCGCCGCCTGGGAGGCGAACCGGGCCGCCTCGGAGGCGGCGGAGGCCACGTCGGAGGTCCCCGTGCGGGCGTCCTCCAGGGCTGCGGCGCTGTTCTGGGAGAGGGTCGTGGCCTGCTGCAGGGCCCTGCGGATCTCCTCCGCCGAGGCCACGGACTCCTCCGAGAGCCCCGCCAGGGCCTCCGCGGTCCCGTGGCACCGCCCCGCCTCCATCTGGAGGACCCCCATCATGTGGCTCAGGGCGCCCTGAAGCCGTCCCAGGGCGCCGGTCATCTCCCCGATCTCCCCGGTCTGGCGCCGGAGCCACGGGAGAGCCTCGTCCTGGGTGAGGTCCAGGTCCCCGAAGCGCGTCAGGGTGGCCGACAGGGCTCGCACCGGGCGCACCACCCGGCGCACCAGGAGCGTCACCACCCCTGCCAGGAGCAGGGCGCCCCCCAGGGAGACCAGGAGGATGTCCTTCATCAGGGTGCGGGCGGGGAGGTCCACCGCGCTTAGGGGCAGCACCGCCGCCAGGCTCCAGGGGGCCAGCCCCGTCCCGGTGCGGACGGGGACGTGGATCTTCAGGGCGTCCTCCCGGAACTGGAGGGAGTAGTCCTGGCGCGTGAAGGCTCGCCCCTGGGCGATGGAGGAGAGCAGGTCGTCCAGTCCCTGGATCTTTCCCTTCCCCATCTCTTCCAGGGAGCGGCCCCGCAGCTTCGAGTCCGAATCGCTGACGAAGACCCCCCGGTTGCTGAGGAGGGAAAGCTGCCCCACTCCCAGGATGCGTTCCCGGGAGAGGGACTCGTGCAGGGCGTCCAGGTCCAGGTCCATCCCCACCAGCCCCACGGGGTGCCCCCGATCCAGGAGGGGTACCGTCAGGGTGGTCACCAGGCGGGTCTTCCCGGGCACATAGGCGTAGGAGTAGGGTTCCTGCACCGTCTCCCCCGGAGTCTCGAGTCCCTCCCGGTACCAGGCTCCCTGGACCGGATCGGCCAACATGGCCTCGGTGGTGTCGAAGGTGCGGCGGATCGTCCCGTCCAGTCGGGCGAAGGTGCCCTCGAAGCGGCCCTTTTCCCCGAAGCCCTGGGTGCGGGCGTAGGCCGCGTCCCGCCCGTCGAAGGCGTCGGGCTCCGTGACCACCCAGGCGGACAGGGCTCCCGGCGTGGCCTCCAGGGCCTGCCGCACCCGGCCCAGCGCCGCGCTCCGGGCGCCCGGAGCGGTACGATCCATCCCCTCCAGGGACCGGGCCAGGGATCGGATCGAGGCGAAGGACTCCCGGAAGTCCCCCTCCAACCGGGCCGCCGCCGCATCCGCGGCCCCCCGGGCGATGGCTCGGGCGTCCTCCCGGGCCGTGTGTCCCGCCTGGTGGGCGATCCACACCGTGCTGATCCCGCTGATCAGAAGAAAGCACCCCAGAATGCTCACAAGCAGTCGTTGCTGTAGACCCCACCGCAAGATCACACACCCCCTGTGTTTGACTATACAAACACCCTAGCCCCCTCTCCCCCTCTCGTCAAGGGGGCCGACCCGACGGGCCGTTCCCCCCGTACAAGGGGAGGGTCCCCCCATACGGGGCAGGGGGGACGGGGTCACCGTACTCTTTCCCCGTAAGGAGGGAGTATCAACCTCTATACGGGGGCGTAAACGACTTGCGGGTCGGGGTCGAATCGGTCAGGAGGGGCGGCTTTCCGCTTCCAGGGGGAAGGTCTCGAAGAAGGCGTCCACCCCCTGGGGGTCCAGGTGGGTGCCCCGGAGGGAGCGCAGGTGTTCGTACACCCGCTCCTGGGGCCAGGCGGCGCGGTAGGGGCGGTCCGAGGACAGGGCGTCCCAGATGTCCACCACCGCGAAGAGCCGGGCGGAGCGGGGGATCTGCTCCCCCGAGATGCCCTGGGGGTAGCCCGTGCCGTCCCACCGCTCGTGGTGGCAGTAGGGGATGGACAGGGCGGGGTGCAGGTAGCGGATGGGGGAGAGCATCTCGTAGGCGAGGACGGGATGCTGCCTCATGATCGCCCACTCCTCCTCCGTCAGGGGGCCTTCCTTCAGCAGGATCCGGTCGGGGATGCCCAGCTTGCCGATGTCGTGGAGCAGCGCCCCCCGACGCAGGTGGGCCTGCTCCTCCTCCGGGAAGCCCAGGTGCCGGGCCAGGGCCAGGGTGCGCTCCGTCACCCGCAGGGTGTGTCCCTCCGTTTCCTTGTCCCGCAGGTCCATGGCGAAGGACCAGCCTTCCAGCGTCTTGTCGTAGGCCTCCGACAGCTCTTGGTGGGCCGACCGTAGGGCTCGGTCGGTCAGCCGCTTGGCCAGTTGGGATTCCTCCAGGGAAGCCAGCGTCCGGTTGATCCGACGGGCCAGGTCCCCCAGTTCGTCGTCCCCTTCCTCCGTGACTCGCCCTGCAGGGTTCTCCGTGTCCCCGATAACCCGAAGTTCCTCCTGGAACCGTTGGAGGCGGTGGATCAGGATGCGCTCCATGCCCCAGGCCGCCACTGTCCCCAAGAAGAGGGATGCCACGAGGAACACCAGGGCCATGTGGGTCAGGTTCCTCTTCGCCAGGAGGACGTGGGCCTTGTGCTGGGTGGCGCTGATCCAGAGGGAGGGGTTTCCCGTCAGGTCCTCCAGGGGGACAAAGCCCCGGTGGGCATCCTCCCCCTGGGATTCGAACCTGGCTGCAGGAGGGGCGATGTGCGGCCCCAGGGGAAGGAGGTCAAAGTGCACCTGGGTGCGTTCGCGGAGGTGCTGCAGCGCGAGGGAGTCGAGGCGGCGGACCAGCACCAGGACCCCTCGGAGCGTCCCCTGTCCCTGGGAGTTCAGGATGGGTCGCGCCGCCGCCAGGATCGTCCCCCCAGAGACCTGGAGAAGCCCCTTTATCCCTTCCCGGGGGACCCGGCTCAGGTGGAACGGCTGGCCCGGCCCTCCCAGGGCGTCCAGGCCCGGGAGCAGGGGGAGAGGGCGCACTTCCTCCGGATCGACGGACCGGGAGAGGAGCAGGTGCCCGGAGGGATCGAAAAGGAGGAAGTCGTGGACCCGCAGGGCGGAGAGGCTGGAAGGCTCCAGGTTGTCCGCGATGTAGTCTGCCCCGAAATCCCGGAGAAAGTCGTAGGTGTCGTCCCAGAAGGCCCAGTCCGCGGCGGTGCGGTTCAGCTCCCGGGCTTCCTCCTCCAGGGCCAGGCGTACCCGCACCAGATCCTTCAGCAGGTTTGAACGGTCCAGGTTTTCCCCTTCCCGGATGGCCTGGAGGGAGGAGAACAGAAACAGCACCGTCACCAGGCTGAAAAAGGTGAAGGCGATGTTGGCGAGGGTCTTCTGGCGGATGGTCATGTCATCACTCCGATGGGATGAGGGGCATGAAAGATGCCATGACTCTACCATGGGAAGGGGAGACAACGAAGTAACATTTCAAACACGGCAACCCGAGGGGAACCGTCGCGGGGGGCGAACCCCGGCCCCCGCCCGGGGAAGGGCAGGGGCCGGGGGCGTTCGGGGGACGGGTCTAGCCCTTCTTCTGTTCCTTCGCCCAGGAGTCCTTGAGGGACACGGTGAGGTTGAACAGGGGATGCTCCCCTGTGGAATCCCCGTCGGCGCAGAAGTAGCCGTGGCGCAGGAACTGGAACCGTTCCCCCGGGGCGGCCTGTGCCAGGGCTGGTTCCACCAGGGCGGGAAGCTCCGTCAGGGAGGCGGGGTTCAGGTAGTCCTTGTAGTCCTTGTCCGGGTCCATGTCCCCCAGGTCCCGGAGGGTGAACAGGTGGTCGTAGAGACGCACCGTGGCGGGCACCCCGTCCTGGGCGCGCACCCAGTGGAGGGTCCCCTTGACCTTCCGTCCGTCCGGGGCGTCTCCCCCCCGGCTGTCCAGGTCCACGGTGCAGCGCAGTTCCGTCACCTGCCCCGCCTCGTCGGTCACCGCCTCTCGGCAGGTGATCAGGTAGGCGTGCTTCAGCCGCACCTCCCTGCCCGGGCTGAGGCGGAAGAAGCCCTTGGGCGGGTCCATGCGGAAGTCGTCCTGCTCGATGTACAGCTCCCGGCCGAACGCCAGGGTCCGGCTGCCCGCCCCCGGGTCCTCCGGGTTGTTCTCCGCCGGAAGCTCGTCCACCCGGTCCTCGGGCCAGTTCTCCAGCACCACCTTCAGGGGGCGCAGCACCGCCATGCGCCGCAGGGCGGTGCGGTTCAGCTCCTCCCGGAGGCAGTGCTGGAGCAGTTCGATCTCCACCATGCTGTCCGCCCGGGCCACCCCGATCTCGGCGCAGAAGCGCCGGATGGAGGAGGGGGTGTAGCCCCGCCGCCGCAGGCCGCTGATGGTGGGCATCCGAGGGTCGTCCCACCCGGAGACGATCCCCAGGGTCACCAGCTCCAGGAGGCGGCGCTTGCTCATGACGGTGTAGCTCAGGTTCAGCCGGGCGAACTCGAACTGCCGGGGTCGGGAGGGCACGGAGACGTGCTCCAGGAACCAGTCGTACAGGGGGCGGTGGTCCTGGAACTCCAGGGTGCAGATGGAGTGGGTGACCCCCTCGATGGCGTCCTCGAAGCCGTGGGCGAAATCGTACATGGGGTAGACGCACCAGGTGTCCCCGGTGCGGTGGTGGCTCCGCTTGAGGATCCGGTACAGCACCGGGTCCCGCAGGTTCAGGTTGGGGCTGGCCATGTCGATCTTGGCCCGCAGGACGCAGGCCCCCTCGTCGAACTCCCCCCGGGTCATGCGCCCGAAGAGGTCCAGGTTCTCCTCCACGGAGCGGTCCCGGTAGGGGGAGAGGGAGCCCGGACGGGTGAGGGTGCCCCGGCCGGCTCGGATCTCCTCCGGGGAGGAGGAGTCCACGTAGGCCAGACCCTTGCGGATCAGCTCCACCGCCCAGGCGTGGAACTGGGCGAAGTAGTCCGAGGCGTAGCGCAGCTCCGCCCACTGGAAGCCCAGCCAGCGCACGTCCTCCTGGATGGACCGGACGTACTCCGTCTCCTCCTTGGCGGGGTTGGTGTCGTCGAAGCGCAGGTTGCACCGCCCCCCGAACTGTTCCGCCAGGCCGAAGTTCAGGCAGATGGACTTGGCGTGCCCGATGTGCAGGTAGCCGTTGGGTTCCGGGGGGAAGCGGGTCACCACTTCCCGGGTCTTGCCCTCCTCCAGGTCCCGGGTGATGATCTCCTCCAGGAAGTGCAGGCTCTTGCGCGGCGCGTCCGCTTCGCGGGCCGGTTCGTTCACGTGGGGTCCCTCCCCTTTCCTTCGTGTCTCCCCAAGGGGGCTGCATCTCCTTATTGTGGCACGTGGAGAGGAAGAACGCCAACCGATTCCCTCCCTTCCCGAGGGGCCCAGGTGCGCAAGAACGGACAGGAGGCCGGGGCGAACTTTCTGTAGGCTCCTGTGTGGAGGTGATGCCCGTGAGGGAAGGTACCCGAGAGGCGTACGAAGAGAGGATCCTCCTGGCGCAGCGGTACATCTGGCAGCATCTGGACGAACCCATCCGCCTGGAGGACCTGGCCCGGGAGGTCTCGTTCTCCCCCTACCACTTCCATCGGCTCTTCGCGGGGCTGGTGGGGGAGTCCGTGGGGGAGTACGCCCGACGCCTGCGTCTGGAGCGGGCCGCCCTGGAGCTGCGCTACGGCTCCCGGGATCTGGTGACGGTGGCTTCAGATGCGGGATACGAGACCCAGGAGGCCTTCACCAGGGCCTTCCGGAGCCACTTCGGCGTCCCCCCGGGGGCCTACCGTCAGGGGGCCCGATCCTCCCGCGACCCCTCCGTGAGGCCGCGATCCCCGCACCACCCTGAAGGAGGAGTTCCCATGAACGTGGAAATCCGGACCCTGGAGCCCCTGGACGTGGCCTTTCTGCGCCACACCGGTCCCTACGCGGAGTGCGCCGCCGCGTGGGAGAAGCTCTGCTCGTTCCCCAAGCTGCAGAAGACCTTCGGCCCCGGGACCCTGTTCCTCGGCATCTGCTACGACGACCCGGACGTGACGGAGCCGGACAAGATCCGCCTGGACGTGTGCGCCACCGTGCCCCCGGGGTTCGTCCCCGACGAGGGGCTCTCGGTGCAGCGCCTCGCCGGGGGGGACTACGCGGTGTACCTGCACACGGGGCCCTACGAGGGGCTCCACGACGCCTACCGACGCATCTTCGGCCAGTGGCTTCCCGGAAGCGGCCGGGAGGTGCAGTTCGCCCCGAGCCTGGAGGTGTACCTGGACGATCCGACCCGCACCCCTCCGGAGAAGTGCCGCACGGAGATCCGCATCCCCCTGAAGTGAGGCCGACGGCCCCGGTGTTTTCGAGAAAGCGCCCCTTCGGGGGCGCTTTTTTGATGGGGCGACGTAAGGCGTCGCCCGAAAGTGCTAGGGTCGGACCAGGAGGAAAGAAAGGGGCTTCGAGGGTTTTCGCCGACGAAGTCCCGGAAAACGGAGAAACCGGCAATCTTCTGTCGGTTCAATCGGGACTCCGGGCACTTGCGGGAAACGGGGAACTCCTTAGGATGGCAGTGAAATATCTGTCGGCGTTTATCGCATACGAACTATTGCTTTTATGTAGAAAGAAGGCGTGTTCGTGTCCAGGGATCTCAGCTCTGTCCGATTGGCTCGTCTTCACGAACTGATGCGGCTCTTCCACGAGACCCCCCGCCCCTCCCGGAGGCATCTCCTCCAGCGGCTCGGATACCAGTGCGACCGGACCCTGGAACGGGATCTGAAGCTCCTTCGGGAGGAGTTCGACGCGCAGATCGAGTACGACCCTCGCTACCGCACCTACTCCATGAAGGGGCGAGGGCGTTTTCTGCTCCGTGCGGAGCTGAACGATCGGGAGGTCACCCTGCTGGCGGCGGGGTTGGGCATGGCCGCCCACTTCCTGCCCCACCTGGCCCGGGACGGGGAGGTCCTCTGGAACAAGCTCAAGGGCCTGCTGCCGGAGAATCTGGCGGCCCAGGGGGAGCGGCTCGGCCGCTGCGCCGTGGTGGCCCAGCCCGTTTCGGCCCTGGACCCGGGGGTCTTCGAGGCCCTCCTGGGGGCCATCGCCAACCGCCAGAGGGTGCGGTTCCGGTACCGCTCCCCCTACGGGGACAAGGCCTTCCGGGAACAGCACGCGGATCCCTGGGGGGTGTTCTTCCGGGCCCATGCCTGGTACCTCTGGGGGCGCACGGTGGCCCACGGAAACGAGAGCACCTGGCGGGTGGGGCGCATCCGCTCCCTGGTCCCCCTGGGGGGGGAGGACTACGTCCCTCCTCTCGGCGACGAGTGCCTCGCCTCCCTGGCGGCCTCGGCCTGGTATGCAGCACCGGGGGAGGGACGCCATCCCGTCTCGGTGCGCATCCGCCCCCCCCTGGCCTCGGTGGTGTCGGAGACCCGGTGGCATCCCTCCCAGGTTCTGGTGCAGCAGGACGACGGGGCGGTGGTGCTGGCTGCCCGGGTCCCGGATCTGGACGAGGTGGCCCGGTGGGTCCTGGCCAGCGCCCCCTGCGCGGAGGTGCTGGAGCCCTCCGCTCTGGCGGACCGGGTCCGGGAGCTGGCCCTGGAGGTGGCGGGGATTCCGGAGCCCGCGCCCTGACGTTTCCCTTTGCCCTTCCATGATAAGGTCCACCGCACACGCCCCCGGCTCGGGTTCTCCCGGCCCGGGGGCGTGTGCGTCTTCCCGTCGAGGGAAGGGGTTTGCGGCCCGGGGGCACAGGCGAGGAGAATGGGGAAGGGAAACCTTGCCGGTCCCCTTCGGAAAGCGACGTGTTCGGGAAAGGAAGGAGGAGGGGCGGTGGAGAAGGGGAACGGGCCCTTCGTGGGCTTGCGGGTGGGGGCTCCCTCCTGTGTCCGCCCCGTGGGGACCCTGGAGAACGCGGTCCTCTTGGCGAGGCAGGTGCAGGACGTGGAGCTGGTGTTCTGGGATTGCCCGGAGGGGTGCAACCTTCCCGGGCAGGAGGAGATTTCGGGGCTCCGTCGCCTGGGGAAGGAGGCGGGGCTGTCCTACACGGTGCACCTTCCCTCGGAGGCCCGCCTGGGGAGCGTTCAGGAGACGGAACGCCTCGGGGCCCTGGACCAGTGCCTGCGCTGGATGGACCTCTGCCGTCCCCTGGAGCCCTTCGCCTGGGTGCTGCACCTCTGCGGGGACGAGCGGGGACGGATCCCCTCCCGGGACGGGGCGCGGTGGCAGGATCGGTGCAGCCGGTCCCTGGAGGCGCTGTGCGCCGCCGCGGAGCGTCCCCGGGACCTCTGCGCGGAGACCCTGGACTACGACTTCGCCTGGGCGGGGGAGCTGGTGGAGGAGCATGGCCTGGGGGTGTGCCTCGACGTGGGGCACCTGGTGGCGGGGGGATGGGACGTGGAGGCCTCCTTGAAGCGGTGGCTGGACCGGACGAAGGTGCTGCACCTCCACGGGGTGCGCCGGGGGGAGGATCACGTGAGCCTCTCCTGGCTGGCCCCGGAGGTCCGTCGGCAGGTCTGGAGCGCCCTGGACCGGGACCCCCGTCCCCGGGTGGGGACCCTGGAGGTGTTCACCCCGGAGGATCTGGAGGATTCCCTGCGGGTCCTGGCGGCGGACCGGGCGCCCCGCGGAAGTCGGAAAGGAGGAGAAGACCTTGATTTCTCGTGACCTTCTGGAGACCCTGTTCTCCGCCTTCAGCATCGAGCGGTGGAACGACCACCCCCGCCCGGTGCGGCTGGTGGAGATGGACAAGCAGGCCCACAAGGGGATCATCGCCTTCCTCGTGGCCCGAAGCGACGGGGGGCTTTCGGAGGAGGACCTGCCGGAGCTGGCGGAGGCGCTGGTGTTCGAGTTTCTCCAGAGGGTCGTGCTCACGGACCTGAAGCCCCCGGTGTTCTACCGTCTCATGGAGAGCGCCGCGCCGGAGCTGAACCGTTGGGTGCTGGACCAGTGGGAGCGTCCCCTGGAGGAGCTTTCCCCGGAGCTGTTCCGGCGGTTCGGAGCGTACCTGGAGGGATGGGGGAGCCGGACCCCCCTGCGGGCCGTGACGGGGGCGGCGAACTACCTGGCCACCTCCTGGGAACACCAGCTCATCCACCCCCTGGCGGCGGGGCTCTTCGGGGCGGCGGAGACCCGCAGGGAGCTGAGGGCCCGGCTGGAGGAGCACATGACGGTTCCCCTGGTGCGCCACACCCTGCTGCGCCTGGCGGAGGCCCCCTCCTCCCGGACCTGCGACTTCGTGGACCTGGTGGCGCAGCTGCGCTTCCAGAAACGGTGGACCCGCATCCCCCGCATCCCCGAGACCTCCGTGCTGGGGCACATGTTCTTCGTGGCCCTCCTGGGCTACCTGCTCTCCCTGGAGCTGGGCCTTTCCCCCCGGCGTCGGGCCTGGAACTTCTTCGCGGGGCTCTTCCACGACCTGCCGGAGGTGCTCACCCGGGACGTGATCTCCCCGGTCAAGAAGGTGGCGGGACTGGAGGGGCTGCTCAAGGGGCTGGAACGGGACCTGATGGGGGAGAAGGTCTACCCCCTGCTCCCCCATCAGGTGGCGGCGGACCTGCGGTTCTTCACGGAGGAGGAGTTCGTCGACCGGGCCCGGTCGCCCCAAGGGGAGGTCCGCCCCTGCCCCGAGGAGGAAGAGGGGGATCGGCGGGAGGGGGAGGGCTGGACGGTGGTGGACGGAAGGCTGCTGGACTGGGGGGACAAGTTCGCCGCCTACCTGGAGGCCGCCCTGTCGGTGCGCTACGGGGTGAAGCCGGAACTGCTGACGGAGGCCTGCGAGAGCCTGCGGGAGGGGTACGGAGGCCGTCCCGTGCGGGGGCGGAGCTTCGCCTATCTCTTCGACGCCTTTCGCTAAGGGAGGGGGCTAGGGGGGATCCGCAAAAAGGGCGAAGGAGCCGCCGGTGCGGGCGGCTCCTTCCGGGGGTTGGGACGCAGGGTCCCATAAGGGGAGAGAGAATTCCTCTCGGGGCTGAAGAGAAGCTGATCCCAGGGGGGCGACCGAGGGCGGGCGCCGTTTCTCCCCGAAGGGGGAGGGGATCAAACCCCGATGGACAGAGCATAGCGCAGGTTCGGGAAAAGCGCAACATGGTTGCGGTTATTTTTTCTCCCCTTCCCGTTCCCTCGTCAGGGTCACCCGATCGGCGCATTTCCCGAAGAAGTGGTACCCCGATCCCGCCTCCGCCAGGAGGTCCAGCAGGTCGTCCGCCCCGGTGACCCGGATGCCTCCCAGGAGGGACACCCCCCGGCGGAAGAAGGCCTCGGGGTACTGGCTGGCGGTGGGACCCACCAGCACCACCCGGGCCCCGGGGCGGACCAGGGAAAGCAGCCCCTCCAGGGTATCGTTCACCAGGGTGGTACCCGTGACCACCACCAGGTCCGCCCCGGGAATCCTCCGGGGAGCCTCTTCCGCGGGGGCGTAGAAGGGCATCTCGTCGGCCTTCAGGGTCCGGGGATCCATCTCCAGCACCGTGAAGGGCTTGCGCTCCCCCTTGAGGCGTTTCATGAAGGGCGCCAGGGCTCCCACGATCACCACGTTCTCCCCGTCCACCAGTTCCACGCTGTCCAGAGCGTCCGGTCCCGGGACCACCCGGTAGCCCCGGAAGCCCTCTCGGGCCTCCAGGGAGGTGGACAGGGCGTTGAGCACCGCGATCCCCAGGGCCTTCTTCAGGGGGGTCCCTCCGTGGGATTCCTCCACGATCCGGGCGACGGGGGTTCCCCGCAGCCTCCCCGAGAGGGGCATGGCCCGGGCGGAGCTGGGGCAGCACACCGCCTCGGGGATCGCCTTCACGGGGGTGAAGCTGATGCCTCCCGCGCCGTCGCTGAGCTTGACCCCCGTGAAGAACAGGCCGAACACGGCCCGCTCCAGGGTGAGGCCCTCGTAGAGGGTTTCTCCCAGACGTTCCCGCAGGTGCCCGGCGGTCTCCCGAAGGATCGCCCCGGGGGTGAAGTCGGGAGTCATCGGGGGGTCCCCAGGGGTTTGCAGGCCCGGTGGACCAGGGAGGGACCCAGGTTGCCCGGGATCTCCACCCCCTCGCCCAGGGGCTCCAGCCCCGCCTCCCGGAAGAGGTCCAGGAACGTCTCCACGTGGCACAGGGGGTGTCCGAAGCTCTGGAGACACTGCTCCAGGTCCTGGATGCCCGGGGCGGAGGAGGTGCAGCCGGGGCGGCAGAACCAGTGGTGGGACACCAGCATCCCCCCCGGGCGCAGGGCTGCGGCGGCCCGGGAGAGGAAGTCGGGAAGCTCCTTGCGGAACTTGTAGAGCAGGTGGGAGACCAGGATCAGGTCGTAGGGCCCCCCCAGCTCTCCTTCCATGGCGTCGCCTCCCCGGGTTTGCACGCGGTTTTCCAGTCCCGCCTCGGCGATGTAGGGTTCCGCGAAGGGGATCACGTGGGGTTTGTCCAGCACCGTGGCCCGCAGGTTCCGGTTCTCCTGGCAGAGGGCCAGGGCGTAGAGCCCGTGCCCGCCCCCCACGTCCAGCAGCTCCCGGGCCTGGGCAAAGCCCTTCCACTCCGTCACCGCCCGGACCACCCCCTGAAGCTCTCCCTGGAGGGCCCGCTGGGCCAATGCCTGGATGAAGGGCTCGCTGGGGCCGTCGGCGAAGGCTCCCCGGGGAGGTTCCTCCATCCGGAGGGTGGAGTCCAGGGAGCGCCAACGGGACCCCTCCGTCCCGCTTTGGAGGAACCAGGTTCCCTGGTAGAGGGGGCTGGTGGACACCAGAGCCTCCGAGGCCAGGGCGCTGTTGCGGTACCGGTCCCCGGGCTCCTTCACCAGAAGCCCCAGGTCGCAGAACACCTGAAGGTAGCTTCGGCAGAGGCTTCCGTGGATCCGAAGCCCCTCCGCCACCTCCTCCCGAGGGGTCTCGCCCCGGGTTTCGAGCCAGTCGAAGAGGCCGCAGCGGAGGCCCGAGGCCACGGTCTCGTAGACCTTGAGGCCTTCCGCCACGGACTGGAGGGTGCGCAGGGCCCGGGGGCGTTCCTGGGCCGCCAGGCGGGGGGCGATGCGGGGCTTGTACATGGATTCGTCCTCCTTCAAATGATTTTCAGTCTACCGACGGGAACCCAGGGGATCGAAGAACCCTTCGATCCGGGCGTCCGTGGGGGCGGAGCCGTAGAACGCGGCGTAGAAGTCCCGGGTCTCCTTCTTCAGGTCCAGGTCCAGGAAGCGCTCCGGGTAGAGGGTCTTGGCCAGCCAGAGGAAGCCCAGGATGGCCTCGGGGGAGGGACGGTCCCACCAGAAGGCGCCGATGGGGCAGGTGTGGAGGTTCCCCTCCTTCACCGCCCTCAGGTTCCGCAGCTGGGGGTGCCCGGCCACGTCCGCCTTGGTCAGGGGGCGCCCCTCGTTGGGGCTGATGAGGATCACCTCGGGATTCCAGGCCAGGAGCTGCTCCACGTTCACCTCCCGCACCTTGCCCAGTTCGGAGGCCACGTTGATCCCTCCGGCGGTGCGGATCAGGGCCTCCCCCCACCAGGCGCTTCCGTTGGTGTGCAGGAAGTCCCCCAGCAGGTAGTAGACCCGCTTGCGGTCCTTCTGGGGGATGGAGGCGGTGCGGTCCGCCAGGAGCTTGAGCTTCCTCTCCCAGTAGGCCACCAGCCTGGCGGCCCGCTTTTCCTGCCCCAACAGCTCGCCCAGCATGCGAAACTCCTGAAGCAGCTTGGGCACGTCCGCCCGCCCCGTGAGCACCTGCACCACCGGCAGTCCCGCCTCCTCCAGCTGTTTGTTGCCCTTGGAGGCGGTGACGCTGGCGATCACCACGTGGGGCTTCAGCTTCAGGGCCTCCTCCACGTTCACGTTGTCGAAGGACCCCGCGTCGGGGCTCTTGGCGAAGCGGGGAAACAGGTCCACCAGGGCGGGAAAGCGCTTCATGTCCGGCTGCCCCACGATCCGGTCGGCGCAGCCCAGCACCGCCACCTCGTGGGTGGCCCCGCCGTAGCACGTGATCAGCACCCGGCGGATCTCCCCGGGAACGGTGACCTTCCTGCCCCCCATGTCCGTGACGATCCGAGGAGCGGCCAGGGCGGCTCCCGCCGCCAGCAGCACCCATCCCGCTGCCAGGACTCCCCAAACTGTCTTTTTCCACCTTCCCTGCATCCGCACCATCCCGTCCACGCTCCTTCGTTCGATTCGGGCGTCTACCCCAGAACGGGGACGCACACCCGGATTTCCTTGTCCTCCTGACCCCGCTCCGAGGCGGCCACCACCCGAACCGAGGCCTGGTAGAGGTCCGTCAGCCGCTCCCCCGTGACCACTTCCTCCGGGGGGCCGTCCGCCAGCAGGGTCCCGTCCCGCAGGAGGAGCACCCGGCTGCTGGCGAGAAAGGCGTGGTTAGGGAAGTGGCTGGACATCACCACCGTGTACCCTCGGCCGGAAAGGGAGCGCACCGCCCGCAGGACCTTGATCTGGTTGCCGTAGTCCAGGTTGGCGGTGGGCTCGTCCAGCACCAGCACCCGGGCGTCCTGGGCCAGGGCCCGGGCCAGCAGGGTGAGCTGCCGTTCCCCGCCGCTCAGCTCGTTGAAACGCCGATTCGCCAGGGGGCGGATCCCCAGCTCGTCCAGGGCCGACTCCACGGCCCGGTGGTCCTCCCGGGTGGGGCTGCGGCCGCAGCCCAGATAGGGGATGCGCCCCATGAGCACCAGGTCCCGGACCTGGAAGGCGAAGGGGGTCTCCCCCGCCTGGGGGACGTAGGCCACCAGGTGGCCCCGATCCCGGGCTCCCAGTCGGCGCAGGTCCTTCCCCGCCAGGCGGACGGAACCCCGCATGGGGGGCGACACGCCCAGGATGCAGCGGAGCAGGGTGGTCTTGCCCGTGCCGTTGGGCCCCAGGAGACAGAGGCTTTCCCCCGCCCGGGCGTGGAGAGAGATGTCCCGGAGCGTGGGTTCCCTTCGGGGGTAGGCAAACCAGAGTCCCTCCACCCTCAGCATTTCCCCCACTCCTTTCGGGCGCGGGTCAGGAGGACCAGGAAGAAGGGGGCCCCCACCAGGGAGGTGAGGATGCCCAGGGGGATCTCCGCGGCGAAGAGGGTGCGACAGAGGTTGTCCACCAGGAGGAGAAAGGCTCCCCCCAGGAGGAACGACGCGGGAAGCAGGGCGGGAAAGGAGGGGCCCACCAGGGCGCGGGCCATGTGGGGCACCAGGAGGCCCACCCACCCGATGATGCCGCTGATGCTTACCGAAACCGCCGTGAGCAGGGTGGATCCCAGGATGACGGCGAAGCGCAGGGTCTTCACGGGCACCCCCAGGGTGGCGGCCTCCTCCTCCCCCGTGGAGAGGGCGTGGAGGGGCCACCGGAGGACCCAGAAGGCTCCCAGGGGGAGGAGCACCGGGAGCAGGGAGGCCCGGATGTCCTCCAGGCTGACCCGGGAGAGCCCCCCCATGAGCCAGAAGGTGATGGCCGGCAGAGTGTTGATCGGGTCCGCCACGAACTTGATCAGGGAGAGAAAGGCCTGGAAGAGGGCGGAGACCACCATCCCCCCCAGGACCAGCACCACCAGGGAATCCCGACCCACCAGGCGGCCGATGAGGAAGGCGCAGCCCACGGCGAACAGCCCCAGGGCGAAGGCGGCGGCCTGGATGCCCGACCAGCCGAGGGAGGCAAGCATCCCCATGGCGGCCCCGAAGCTGGCTCCGGCGGAGACCCCCAGGATGCCCGGGGAGACCAGGGGGTTCTTGAAGAGATTCTGGTAGGCCGCCCCGGAGACGGAAAGGGCGCCGCCCACCAGGATGGCCCCCAGGATGCGGGGCAGACGCACGTGCACCACCACGGTGCGCCTCGTGTCGTCCACGGCGGCGGAGGATCCCCCCAGGGACTCCAGGAGCAGGGAGACCACGTCCTGGGGAGGTACGGGGTAGCGCCCCAGAAGAAAGGAACCGAAAAACAGCGCCACCAGAAGGGAACCCAGGGACGCCAGACGAGCGCTCAGGGACAACGGGCAGGACCTCCTCCCCGAGACCCGGGAAGGGGTTCCCGCGTCTCCCGGCGGCGATGCGGATTACACCTAAAAATCGCCACCGAGTTGCATGGTACAGGCGGGTCGTCTATTTTGCAACGTTATTGCGTTGTTTTGTCCCCTTTAGGTTAACCCCCCGGGTCCCTTCGGCGGCGGGGATGGGCCGAAACCCCTGGGCGTTTAGCCTGTTCCGGCGTCTTCCCCCGGGTCGGTTCCCCGCCGCAGCTCCTCCCAGAGCCGATCCGCCACGGGGGCCCATCGGGCCGCCGCTCCCTCCACCTTGGCGGTCAGGGTCTCCGCGGATTCCTCGTCCAGGGGCTGGGTGGAACGGGCGCCGGAGTGGCGTATCATCTCCCGCAGCTTTTCCGGGTTGTCCAGGAGGGGGCAGGGACGGAGGAGGTTGGGGTGGAAGGGTTGCCCCTTCCGGTATTCCCGCATCAGGGGGGAGTCCAGGGCCTCCAGAAGGCTGCAATCCCGGATGTTGGCGTCGGCGTAGTGGATGAAGGCGCAGGGCTCCACGTCCCCCCGGGCGTTGATGTGCAGGTATTTCCTTCCCCCGGCGATGCAGCCGCCCACGTAGTCCCCGTCGTTCCAGAAGTCCATCAGGAAGATGGGCTTTTCCCGCCTCATGGCCCGGATCCGGTGGAACATGCGTTCCCGCTGTTCGGGGGTGGTCAGAAGCTCCGGCGCGGCGCAGCGCCCGATGGGGATATAGGTGAAAAACCAGCCGAACCGGCACCCCTTGCGGACCATGGAGTCCACGAAGGCGTCGGAGGCCACCCGCTCCGCGTTGTCCCGGTGGGTGCAGGTGGAGAACCCGAAGACGACCCCTTCGTCTCGAAGGAGGTCCATGGCCGCCAGGGCCTTTCGGTAGGTTCCGGCTCCCCGGCGGGCGTCCGTGGTTTCCTCGTCTCCCTCCACGCTGATGGCCAGGGCCAGGTTCCCCAGCCTTCCCAGCTCCGCCGCGAAGGGGGCGTCCACCAGGGTGGCGTTGGTGAAGGCCAGGAAGGCGCAGTCATCGTGTCGCCTCGCCAGGGTCAGGAGGTCCTCCTTCCGCATCAGGGGTTCCCCCCCGGAGTAGAGGAACATGAAGATCCCCAGCTCCTTGCCCTCCCGGATGATCCGGTCCAGCAGGTCCAGGCTCAGGGAATCGGTCTTGGCGTACTCCGCCGCCCAACACCCGAGGCAGCGCAGGTTGCACGCCGTGGTGGGGTCCAGGAGGAGGGCCCAGGGGATGTGGCGCCCCAGTTCCGCCTGGAGCCGTTCCCTCTTGGGGATGCCCAGGATGCCCGAGTGGAGGAGGTAGTTGACCAGGAAGGCCTTCTTGGCGGCGGGGGACAGCTCCGTGAAGAGCTTTTCGGTGAAGCGGTACCAGTTGTTGGAGGGGTTCTGGAGGTATTCCCGGAAGACCCTCAGGTAGAAGCGATGCTGCGGGTCGATGACGAGCCGCTCCGCCAGGGCCACCAGGCGGGGCATGTTCTCCATGGGGTCCTTCTCCACGTACCGAAGGGCTTCCTGGATGAGCGCGGTGCTCACCCGTTCCACGAGGTTGCTCAAAGCGTTCCCTCCTCCCAACCCGAGCCGAGGGCTCCTTCGGGGCCGTCGCTCGCCCTCCGCCGGAGCCTTGGGGCGCGGTCGGCCTTGGGGCTGGGGAGATCGGGCTTCTCCGGGGAGAGGGGAACGGAAAAAGCCCGGCGGAAGGGGCAACGGGCCGCGGAAGGGCCGACGGCGGATGCCGAGGTCGTTTCCGCAGGGATCGAACGCCCCTATAGTACACCTTAAACGGAATACGGTTTCTCTCGGGGAGGGGCGGTGGTCAGCGCCCCCCCTCCCCTCGCCCTCTCAGGTCCTGGAAGCCGTAGCCCCGCACCGAAAGAGGAGTTCCCTCCAGGAGGATCTCCCGGCGATCCAGGGGTCTGGCTCCGGAACGGGGGAAGAAGTCCTCGTAGGGATTCTTCTCCAGGACCCAGGCCAAGGCGGACCAGCGGCCCCGGGACACCCAGGCCTGGGCGAACCGGTCCAGCAGGGCGGTGCCCGTCCCCCGGCGCTGCCGGGGGGGCAGCACGTAGAGGGCGTAGATCTCTCCTTCGTAGGGGGAGGGTTCCAGGTCTCGGTTGGCTCCCCCGAAGAGAAACCCCGTCACCTCCCCCTCCTCTTCCGCCACCAGGAAGATCCCGTCCGGGTCGACCAGGACGGGGAGGAACCGGGGCACGTCCTCCCGGGGGTCCAGGTGGCCCAGGATCTCCCGGGGGACGAGCCCTTCGTAGGCGTGGCGCCAGGCGGTGCAGCGCACCGTCCCGATGGACAGGGCGTCGGCGGGCGTGGCGGGTCGAATGTTCATGATCGGTTCACCTCGTCGTTCCAGAAGATGTCTCGCATCCTAACGCAGGGAGGATCGGCAGCCAAGTCCGCTCCCAGGGGGGAGACGAGAAGGTCGCGTCTGGGGGGGATCCATGGGAGGCGAGCTTCGACTCCCTCTTCCCCTTCCCTGTGGCTCGGGGAACCTTCCAGGGCTTATGATGAGGGCATGAAGAGATCGACCAAACCCTCTCCCCGGTTCGTTGCGAGCAAGGGGCTCCGTCGTCCCCTTCCCTGCGTCCACCAGGAGCTTTGGCCCTTGGGCATCGCCTTGGTCTGCGCCCTGGTGGCCTGGGGGGTGGTCTGTTCCCTGATGCTGGTCCAGCGTCGGGGGGAGGAGGCCCGCCTGCGGGGGGAAGTGCTGGCGGCGGGGGAGGCCCTTCGGGATCGCCTGGTGGCCCGAAACCGGGGGATCGAGCGGGTTCTGGGGGACCTGCCCGTCCAATGGGGGGGACGGGTGCCCCCCCGGCGGGATTTCGACCTGGCCGCCCGGACCCTCTCCCGGCTCTACCCGGAGGTGCGGGGGGTCTTCCTGCTGGATCGGACGCGCCCCCTCCTGGCCCTGGACCCGGACCGAGGGGGGCGTCGTCCGGGGAGCCATCCCTGGCAGGTCCCTTCGGCCAAGGCGGCGCTGGCCGGGGAGGACCTGCGGACCTTCCGGGGGAGCCTGGGGCCCCTGGATCTCCCGGGGGGACAACGGGTACTCCTGGTGCTGGCCCCCCTGGACCGGGCCTTCCGGGGAGCCTCGGGGCCTCTGGTGGCGGTGGTCTCCCTCCAGGGGTTCCTGGAGGCTCCGGAGGTGGCGGTCCTTCCCGGACGGCTGGAGCTGGCCCTTCAGGACGCCCGATCCGGGAGGGTCTTTCACGGAGACCCCCTGACGCTGGCCCGCAGACCCGTCCGGGTCTTCGTCCCCCTCACCCCGGGGGGATGGAACCTGTCTACCCTGCCCCTGGGGGGGTGGAAGTCCCTGGGGTCCCCGTCCCGCCGCTGGGGGATGGCCGCCGGGGGGATGGCGGCCGGAGGCGCCCTGCTGGGGTATCTGGGGGGACGGCGGCTGATGGGGCGCCTGCGGCGGCGACGGGAGCGAGCGGTTCGGGAGGGACACTACCGGGACCTGGTGGAGTCGGTGCACGACCTGATCTGGGAGGTGGACGCACAGGGGGTCTTCACCTTCCTGGGACCGCAGGTGGAGGGCCTCCTGGGCATGAAGCCGGAGGAGCTGGTGGGCCGGACCCCCTTTTCCCTCATGCCCCACAAGGAGGGGGTGCGGATGCAGAAGCTCTTCCGTATCCGGGCCGCCAAGGGGGAGGACTTCCTGTGGGAGGAAAGCGCCTGGATCGGCCGGGACGCCCTGGTCTACTGGGAGACCAACGCCCGCCCCTTCTTCCGGGAGGACGGTTCCCTGGGGGGGTACCGGGGGGTGAACCGGGACGTGACGAACCGAAAGCTCCGGGAGTTGGAGCTGGACGGGCAGGTGGAGGAGCTGGACGAGAAGATGGAGGAGCTACGCCGCTCCGCCTCCCTGGACCCGCTGACGGAAGCACTCAACCGGCGCAGCATCGAGCGGGAGCTGATGGCGGAGACGCGACGGGCGGATCGATACGGCAACCCCCTGACGGTGATCCTCTGCGACATCGACCGGTTCAAGTCCATCAACGACCGGTACGGACACCAGGAGGGGGATTGTGCCCTGCGGGCCTTTTCCCGCATCGTCCGGGGGTGTCTGCGCACCGGGGACCACTTCGGACGGTGGGGGGGGGAGGAGTTCCTGGTGGTGGCCCCGGTGGATGGGCCGGGGGGCGCCGCCCTGGCAGAGAAGCTGCGCCTGGAGCTGGAGACGGTGACTCGGGCCACTCCGGTGCCCTTCACGGCCAGCTTCGGCGTGGCGGTCTACGTTCCCGGGGAACCCCCGGAGACCTTGGTGCAGCGGGCCGACGAAGCCATGTACCGGGCCAAGGAATCGGGGCGGAACCGGGTGGAAGTGGCCTAGACGGAAGAAAGAAGGGAGAGGGTGCCCATGAGGCTTCGCGTGTTGGTGGACCAGATGGTGGGCAAGGACGGGCTTCTGGGGGAGGCGGGGTGGTCCGCCCTCCTGGAGACTCCTCGGGGGTGCCTGATCCTGGATGCGGGCATGGGGCGGGTGTTGGAGCACAACCTGCGTTTTCTGGGCATCGACCCCGCCAAGCCGGACCTGGGGGTGTTGAGCCACGGCCACAACGACCACGCCAGAGGCTTCGGCCTCCTGTACGAGATGGGGTTTCGCGGCCCCCTGTGGATGCATGCCCAGGCGGGGAGCGGTCACTTCGCCGTGACGCGGGGAGGGGAGAAGCAGTTCGTGGGGGCGGATCTGAACCTGGAGCATCGGGACGTGCGCACCCTGGACCGGGAGCCCGTGGAGGTGCTGCCCCGGGTCTGGATCCTGCCCGTCCCCCTGGAGGAACGGGAGGCCCGATGGGTGCCCCCGGACGCGAACCTGGTGCGCCCCGTCGCCGGAGGAGGGTTCGAGCAGGACCCCATGGAGGACGACCTTTCCCTGGTGGTGGAGGGAGAGGAAGGGTGGTCGGTGATCCTGGGGTGCGCCCACGCGGGGGTGGCCAACATCCTGGAGGCCGCGACGAAGCGTTTCGGGATGGATCGCTTCCACACCGTGGTGGGGGGGATGCACCTGAGCCACGGGTCCGTCTCCTGGCTGGAAGCCCTGGCGGACCACCTGGCGAAGCGCTTCCGGGTGGAACGGTGGCTGCCGGGGCACTGTACGGGTTTTCAGGCCGCCCTGGTTCTGGCGTCCCGGTTCGACCGGGTGGACTGGGCCGCTGCGGGACATCGCTGGGACCTTTAGCTTTCGGGCGGGACTTGGGACGAAGGGAGGCGGGGACATGATCCGGCTGTTCGTCTCCGGTGCCTCGGGAAACGTGGGGCGCCTGGTGGTGCGGGAAGCGATCCTCCGACGGGACGTGGAACTGGCGGGAGGTTTCTGTCTGGAGGGGGGGCAGGACCTGGGCGTCCTGGCGGGAACCGACCCCCTGGGCCTGATGGCCGTCTCGGACCTGCGGGTGGGGCTGGCGGCTTCTTCCCCCGACGTGGTGGTGGACTTCACCTCCGCGGTGGTGCTGCGGGACCACCTGGAGCTGTACGCGGAGCTGGGGCTGGACGCGGTGGTGGGCACCACGGGGCTGCCGGAGGAGGAAATCCGCCGGGTTCGGGACCGGGTGCGGGACCGGGGGCTGCGCCTGGCCCTGATCTCCAACTTCGGCCTGGGGATCAATCTGGTGATGGACTTCCTGGCCGCCGTGGGGGAGCACTACCCCTACGTGTCCGTCCTGGAGCGCCATCCCGCCTCCATGGCCAACGCCCCCAGCGGCACCGCGGGGCTCCTGGCCTCCTCCGTGCCCGGAGGCTCCTCCGGGGAGGTGGCGAGCCGGGAGGTGCTTCCCGGGGTGTTGGGGGGAAACGCCTTCGGCGTCCCCGTGCTTTCCCAGCGGATGCCCTACCCCGGCCCCTATTCGGAGCATGAGGTCACCCTGGGGCGGCAGGACGAGATCCTGAGGATCTCCGTGACGGACTTCTCCAGCTCCGTGTACCTGGAGGGGATCTTCCGGGCGGTCCGGGGCGTCGGCGCCCTGCCCCCGGGGACCCTGGTCCGGCGGCTGGGGGAGTTCCCGAAGGAATAACCTCCTTCGGGGACCAGGTTAGAAAGGAGACGAACCGATCCATGAGAAACCGCAATCCCCTCACGGGAGGGATCGTGCTGGTGGTGCTGGGGGTGCTCTTCCTGCTGTCCAACCACGGACTGCTTCCCCCCCTGGGGTCCCTCTTCGACAGGTGGTGGCCCCTGTTCCTCATCGTGCCGGGGCTCCTGATGCTGGCGCGGCGGTGGCGTTCTCCCCGGAACTAGACGGCCTCGAACAGGCCGGGCCCCACAAGGAGGCGGTTTGGTGAAATACGTGCGCATGCCCATCGAAGCGGAGTCCCCGGAACAGTACGGGTACGACCGAATCCGGTTCAACCTCACCGAGAGTTCCCTGCGGGACCGGCCCTTGAGCGACCTGGGGGTGGATCTTCAGGATTTCCAGCGGCTGCTTCTGGCCTACGGGGACCATCGGGGGCACCCGGGGCTTCGGGAGGAGATCGCCTCCCTGTCCGGCGTGACGGCGGACCAGGTTCTGGTGACCCCCGGGGCCGCGGGGGCCCTGTTCCTGCTGGCCACGGCGCTGCTGGAGCGGGAGGACCACCTGGTGGTGCTCCGGCCCAACTACGCCACCAACATCGAGACCCCCCGGGCCATCGGGTGCGCCATCACCTTCCTGGACCTGGCCTTCGAGGAGGGCTTCCGGGTGGACCCGGGGCGCCTGGCCTCCCTGGTCCGGCCGAACACCAGGCTGGTGAGCCTCACCTGTCCCCACAACCCCACGGGGACCTCCCTCTCCGAGGAGGAGCTGCGGGAGGTGCTGGACCTGGCGGAGGCCCGGGGGTGCCGCCTCCTCTTCGACGAGACCTACCGGGAGATGCGCTTCGGCGGCCCCCTGCCCGTGGCGGCGTCCCTTTCCTCCCGGGCGGTGAGCGTCTCCTCCCTTTCCAAGACCTACGGCATCCCGGGCATCCGGGTGGGCTGGATCTGCTGCGGCGACCCGGAGCTGTACGACCTGCTTCTGGCGGCGAAGGAACAGATGGGAATCTGCGGCAGCGTGGTGGACGAGGAGCTGGCCTATCGAGCCCTGCTGCGCCGCGCCGCCTGGCTGCCGGACATCCGGGCCCGCATCGCCCTGGCCTTCGACACCGTGAAGGGTTGGATGGAGGAGCAGGATCTTTTCCAGTGGGTTCCCCCCCAGGGCGGGGTGGTGTGTTTCCCCCGGCTTCGGGAGGACGTGGACCCGGACCGGTTCTACCGGGTGCTGAACGAACGCTACGGGGTCTTCGTGGGCCCCGGCCACTGGTTCGAACAGCCCCGGCGCTACATGCGGGTGGGCTACGGCTGGCCGAAGCCGGAGGAGCTGGCGGGGGGCCTGGCGGGCCTGGCCGCCGCGGCTTCGGACGCCCTGGAGGGCCGGTAGATGTCTCGGGTGGGCTACCGGGGAGAGGGGCACCCCCTGCGGGTCCTCTTCGTGGGGTTCGGCAACGTGGGGCGAACCGCCGGGGAGATCCTGCAGGATCCGAAACGCTACCCCGGGGTGGCGGATCTGGACCTGGCGACGGTGGGGCTGATCACCCGCACCCGGGGCTGCCTGGCGAACCCCTCGGGGGTGGACCTGCCCCGGGCTCTGGAGGAACTGAAGACCCGGGGTCGCTTCGCCCCGGACCACCCCGACCGGACGGATCTGGACGGCCTGACCGCCGCCCGGACCCTGGACTACCACGTCCTGGTGGAGATCTCCCCCCTGAACGTGGCCGCCCGGGGAGAGCCCGCCATCTCCCACGTCCGGGCCGCCCTGAGCCGGGGTCGTCACGCCGTGACCGCCAACAAGGGCCCCGTGGCGTGGGCCCACGAGGAACTCTGCGCCCTGGCGGAGGAGAAGGGGGCGGCCTTCCTCAAGGAGACCACGGTGATGGACGGGGTGCCGGTGTTCAACCTGGCGGAGCGGTGCATGCAGGGCTGTCGGGTCCTGGAGATCGAGGGGATCCTCAACTCCACCTCCAACTGGGTGCTGGCGGGGCTGGAGGAGGGGCTTTCCCTGGAGGCGGCGGTGCGGGTCGCCCAGGAGGCGGGGATCGCCGAGGCGGACCCGAGCCACGATCTGGAAGGGTGGGACGGGGCGGTGAAGGTGTCCGCCCTGGCCAACGGCCTCATGGGAGGGGAGCTGACGCCGGATCAGGTGGAGCGGGTCGGCATGAGCCACCTCACCCCGGAGACGGTGGCCTCCGCCCGGACCCGAGGGCGGCGCTTCAAGATGCTTTGCCGGGCCTGGCGAGATGAGGAGGGGGTCCTCAAGGGGCGCTCCGCCCTGGAGGAACTGCCCCTGGACCACTTCTACGCCTCCGTGTCCGGGGCGGGGGCGGCCCTGACCCTGCGCACGGACCTGCTCCACACCATCCGTGTGGTGGAGGAAGGGGGGACCTCCCTGGTCCCCACGGCCTACGGGGTCTTAAGCGACCTCCTGGCCCTGCGGGACCGAATGAATTTCTGACGGGGCCTCCGGTTCAGCCGGTCTTTTTTGTCCCGCGGATCCCTCGTCTTTTCCTCTCGAACCCTCCTGGAGGTGGAGACGGGGTCAGTTTTCTGGGCCCGTTCCGGTGGAGTACAATGAAATCGACCCGACGGAAGGATGCCGCCCTGCAGCGGGGAGTGGTGCCGTGAAAACCAAGGGGGCACGCTTTGACGTTCCCGAATCGGGGGGGCTCATGAGGGAACCTCTACAAAACCCTCTTTTCGAACGGCTTTTGCGTACATCAGACGAGGTGTACCCCTTTTGAGGCCCTGCCGGGGTTTGTCTCTCCCCCTGGGGGGCTTTTCCCAGGGATCAGGGGCCACTCTTGCCCCTCAGGCCCATACGTAGACCTGCGTCACCAGGTAGGTGAAGCGCTGGAGGTTGTAGACCAGGTTGCGAAGGCCGATGCGGGCCTTTGCTCGAGCCAGGCCGATGCTACGCAGCAAGAGGGTCCCCGCCTGCTGTTTCTGGGCCGCAAAGATGTGTTCCACCCGGCTGCGAATGCGAGATCGAGTCCGGTTGCCCTGTTTCTCCCATCTGGTCAGGGGGTGTCCCGAGGTCCCCTTCCTCTGGATGTGCTCCCGGTACCCCACCTGGCGCAGGTACTCCAGGTGGGAAGCGGAACGATAAGCCGAGTCTGCCCAGACGTCTTTGCTGGTGTTCCCGAGATCCAGTAGTTCCTTGAAAACCTGGCTGTCGTGCACCGAGGCGGGGGTGACGGCATAGCGCCGGATGAGTTTGCAGGAGACGTCCGCCTCGATGTGGTTCTTGTACCCGAAGGTGCTCTTGCCGTTCTTCACGGTCCATCTCGCTTCGGTGTCCTTCTGGCGAGACTTGGTTTCGCTCCATTCCTGGGGCGGGTTGCCTTCTCGGATCTGTCGGTTCTCCTCCCGGCTGTTCCTCTGGATGGGGACGCTGACAAGAGAGGCATCCACGATCTGTCCCTTCCGGGCCTCCAGCCCCATCTGGCGAAGGGCTTCATCGAACCGGGCGAAGAGGAATTCCACCAGACCCGCCTGGGTCAGCTGTTCCCGAAACAGCCACAGCGTCTTGGCATCGGGGACCCGGTCCTCCAGGGAAAGACCGCAGAAGCGCTGAAAGGAGAGACGATCCCGGATCTGGTATTCCATGGCGTCATCCGACAGGTTGTACAAAGACCCAAGCACCAGAATCTTGAACATCAGCAGGGGGTCGAAGGGCTTGCGACCCGCAGGGGAGCCGGTGGTACGCAGACTCTCCCGGAAGGCCCGAAGGGGTTCCTCGAAGATGCGCCAGTCCACCGTCTCCGCAAGGGTCACCAAGGGATCCTTGCCCTTGTCCAGTCGTTGGTAGGCCATCTCTTCGAAGAACAATTTCCCCTGGCGCATCCTCTCAAACCGCCTCTCCTGGTGGGTCTTGGGCGGAACCACGAGCGGCTCCCCGTTGGTTCAGTGTACTACCCTTGTTGTGGTTCTTTCAGCCCTGAAGGACGGATTTCTAGAGGTGCCCATGAGAGAACGTTTCGCCTTTCTGGATCGAACCTGGTTCCGTCTCGCCCTCTCTCTGGGGGTGCTCTTCGCCGCCTTCGGCTTCTTCCTGTACATCCTGGCCGCGGAGGCCCGGGTGAACGCCCTGGAGGAGCGCCGCCAGGATGTGCGGCGCTTGGTAGAGGTTGCTCGGGCCTCCCTGCGCCCCATCCTGTCCCGGGTCCGTGATGGGGAGCTGTCCCGGGAGGAAGGGCGGCGGCTGGTGGTGCGGGTGGTCAGGCAGATGATCTACCGGGACGTCCACGGTCCCAACTACTTTTTCCTCCTGGATTACGACGGAACCCTGTGGGTGAACCCCTACCTTCCCCAAAGGGAGGGGACGAAACAGGCGGATTTCACCTATCCCCAGGGACTGCCCTTGGAGCAGGAGCTTGTCCGAATCGCCCGCACCCGAGGGGAAGGGATCGTCCGCTACCTTTACCCGCCTCCTTTTTCCTCGGAACCTCAGGAAAAAGTCTCCTACGTGGCGTCGTTGCCGGAGATCCGGTGTGTCCTGGGCACCGGGGCCTACGTCCTGGATCTGGACAGGGCACTGAGGGCTCACCTGCGGGGCGTGGCCCTGACGGGGTCCTTCATCCTGATCCTGGGCCTCTTCATCAGCCTCCGCATCCTCTCCCCCCTTCTGAAAAGCTATTCCGTCCTTCTGGAGGCCATGCGCGGCCTTGCCCGAGACCCTCAAAAGCCCCCCACCCTGTCTTTGGAGGGTTTTCGAGAGGGTTCCGAGTCCTGGCTTCTCCTGTCCGCCTTTCTGGACATGGACCGACGCCTCCGGGAGACAGGGGCCCAGCTTCTCCAGGACGAGGAGCGGCTGCGCATCCTGGTGGAGGAGGCCCCCGACGGTTTTCTGGAGCTGGATGGGGACTCTCGGGTGGTGAGGACGAACCGCCGATTCTGCGAGCTGATGGGGGCCTCTCCGGAGGACCTCCTTTCCCGCCCGGTGGAGGAGCTGTTCCACCCGGACGACCTGATCACGACCCCCCTGGTGTACGAGGAGGTGCTGCGAGGCGGGGTGGTCACCCGGGAGCGGCGGCTTCTGCGCCCCTGGGGGGCCCCCCTTCGGGTGGAGATGCGCAGCAAACTTCTCTCCGACGGGACGGTCATGAGCCTCTTCCGGGACCTTTCGGAGCGGGAGGAGGCCCAGGCCCGCCTTCAGGAACAGCAGTCTCTTCTAGAGGCTCTCTTCGCAAACGCCCCCTTTGAGCTGTGGGTCCGGGACGCGAAAGGCAGGATGCTCCTCCAGAACCCCCTGGCTCGGAAAGGGCAGGGAAACCTGCTGGGCGAGGCAGTGGAGGAACACCGGGGCCTGTCGGAGGAGACCCGTCGCCTCTGGCGGGAGACCAACCGAAAGGTCCTGGCGGGAGACGTCATCCAGAGGGAGGAGATGGAGATCCGGGAGGGGCGGGAGATCTGCCTGTACAAGGTCATCGCTCCCATCTGGAGGGAGGGGAAGGTCCGGGGCATCCTGGGGGTGAGCCTGGACGTGACGGAGGAGAAGGTACAGGCCCAGCAGATCGAACGCATGGCCTTCTACGACGCCCTCACCGATCTGCCCAACCTGCGACTCTTCAACGCCCACCTGGAGGAGCGCCTGGCCGCCGTCCGGGATGGGGGGGAGGGAGGAGCGCTGCTCTTCCTGGACCTGGACGACTTCAAGCTGGTGAACGATTCCCTGGGACATGCCCTGGGGGACCAGTTCCTGGTGGAGGTGGCGGCGCGGATCCGCACCGTTCTGGGGCCGGACCGCCTGGCCGCCCGACTGGGGGGGGACGAGTTCCTCGTCCTGTCCGCCCCCGGCGAGGGCTGTCGGGATGTGGACATCCTGGCCAACGAGCTTCTGGGGCTGTTCGAGGCCCCCTTCGAGCAGGGAGGGGTGCGGCAGTTCCTCTCCGCCACCCTGGGGGTGGCGTGTTTCCCCGAGGACGGCCTCTACCCCGAGGCCCTGCTGGCTCAGGCGGACATGGCCCTGCACAAGGCCAAGCGGGAGGGGAAGCGGAGCTTCCGGTTCTACGACGCCGCCCTGCAGGAGGAGGTGGTCAAATCCCGGGAGCTGGAGAACCACCTGCGGGATGCCCTGGAGGCGGGGGAACTGGAGGTGTTCTTCCAGCCCCAGGTGGGGGTGTCCAGCGGCCGTGTGGAGGCCCTGGAAGCCCTGGCGCGGTGGCATTCCCCCACCCTGGGTCAGATCTCCCCCGGGCGCTTCATCCCCGTGGCGGAGCGCTCCGGCCTCATCGTCCCCCTGGGGGCCCTGGTGCTTCGGGAGGCCTGCCGCTTCGCCGCCGGGCTGGAGGCCCAGGGGCTGCCGTCCCTGCGGGTGGCGGTGAACGTGTCCGCCCGGCAGCTTCTCCAGGAGGACTTCGCCGAGACCACCCTCCGGGTCCTGGAGGAGACGGGGTTGGCTCCCTCCCTGCTGGAGGTGGAAATCACCGAGACCACCCTCATGGAGTCCTTCGACCGGGTGTCGGAGACCCTGAGGCACCTTCGGGAGAAGGGGGTCCGGGTGGCCCTGGACGACTTCGGCATGGGCTATTCCTCCCTTACCTACCTGCGCCGCCTCCCCCTGGACACCCTGAAGATCGACCGCTCCTTCATCGTGGACTCCCGCCGGGAGGGCAACCGGGTCATCACCCGGGCCATGGTGCGCCTGGGCCACGACCTGGGGCTGGAGGTGGTGGCGGAGGGGGTGGAGACGGAGGAGCATCGGGCCTTTGCGGACGAGGCGGAGTGCGACGTGATCCAGGGGTACTGGTACAGCCGCCCCCTGCCGCCGGAGGAGGTCCGGGCCTTCCTGTCCCGCCAGGGGGACTTGTGACCTCCTTTTGACACGTATTGGCACGCCCTGCGTTGGGTGCTATCCTTTGGGGATCGGAGGGGGAGCGAGCTATGGGCAGGCAGTTCACCCAGAAGGAACTCATCCGGATGGCCCTTGCCCGAGGATGGTCCGTCAACGAAACTCGCGGGAAAGGCAGCCATGTGCTTGCGATGAAGGAAGGGGAAAGGCCCTTCCCGATTCCCCGAACGATCAAGAAAGGCATTCTTGAATCGATCAAGAAACGACTGGGGATCACCGACTAGAGGCAGCGAAGGCCTCGCCGGAGGGTGCCCGAAAGGGAGGTGGCGCGGTGAAGCGACCGGAGCGTTATGCCTATCCTGCGGTCTTCACCACCGACGGAAGCGGGTGGGAGGTGGTTTTCCCGGATCTGGAAAACTGCTTCACCGCAGCGGAAAGCCTGGAGGAGGCCATCCTGGAGGCGGAGGGAGTCCTGGAGGACTGCCTGTACTTCCGGGAAGTCCAGAAAGACCTCATCCCCCCGCCGACTCCCCTGGGGAGGCTTGCTGCGCCGGAAGGAGGACTCGTGCAGCTTGTGGTGGCGGATATGCCCCCGGTCAGGCGAGCCTGGAGCCGGAAGGCTGTCAAAAAGACCCTCACCATTCCGGCCTGGATGGAAGAGGAACTGAAAAAACGCGACGATGTCAACGTCTCTGCGATCCTCCAGGAGGCGCTTCAGCAGAAGCTCAACCTCCGAGCTCCCGTCCTCTGAGGCAGCATGGGCGATCCTTTCATAGGGGCATCAGAAGTTCCAGGGTGCTGCCCGCCACGACCCGACCCTGTCCGTCGTAGAGCACGAGCCTTTGCCCCGGCGCGGGGGCGAATTGGGGCTGATGGAAGCGCACCGTCAGGAAGGCCCCGTCCCAGGACTCCAGGGAACAGGGGCCGGGCTCGCCCTGGGAGCGCACCTTGCCGAAGAGCTTCGTCTTTCCCCTCAGGGCCTCCGGGATCAGGACGTTCACGCCCCCTCCCCGGACCAGATGCGTCAGAAGGGCCTCCCTCCGGTCCACCGTCACCCTGTTCCTCCCCCCGTCGACCTCCCGCACGTACAGGGGCTCCGGTGAGGAGACCCCCAACCCCTTCCGCTGTCCCCGGGTGAAGTTCCCCACCCCTTCGTGGGTCCCCAGGACCCGTCCCGACGGGTCCACCACGGGGCCTTCCCGAAACGCCTCCGGACCCAGGAGCTTCCGGTAGTCTCCCCCCGGGACGAAGCAGAGCTCCATGCTGTCGGGAGTCTCCGCCGCCTCCAGCCCCGCCTCCCGGGCCAGGCGGCGGGCATCCTCCTTGGACAGGTCCCCCAGGGGGAAGAGCAGCCGGGAAAGCAGGGACGAGGGGAGCCCCGCCAGGAAGTAGCTCTGGTCCCGCTTGCCGTCCCGCCCCCGGGCCAGGGTGGCCCGTCCCCCCTCCCGGAGGATGCGGGCGTAGTGCCCCGTGGCCACGGGGACGTCCGCTCCCAGGAGCGTCTCTGCGGCCGCTAGGGCGGCACGGAACTTGATGCGCCCGTTGCAGTCCGCGCAGGGATTGGGGGTGCGTCCCCGGAGGTAGGCCTCCCGAAAGGGAGCCACCACCTCCCGGGCGAAGGGCTCCCGCAGGTCCAGGATCCGATGGGGAAGGTCCAGCCTCTCCGCCGCCCTTCGGGCGCGTCCCGGTCCGGGACCTTCCGGGGTGTCCCCCGGGAGGAGCAGCAGGGTCACCAGGGTGGGGAGGTAGCCCTCCCGACGGAGAAGCACCGCCGCGGCGCAGCTGTCCACGCCGCCGCTGGCCAGAAGGAGACAGGGGGTTTCGGTCACGGTGGGGTCGCTCCCGTCGAGGGGGATCGCCTTGCGGCGGCCGAAAGGCGCTGGTAGGGTGGAGCCGGTTTCGGCGGATCGATCTTCGGGCTCCCGGGAAGGGGTTGTCAAGGACCCCCGGCCTTCGGGAGGGGGCCCGCGCCGGGGGGAGACGTGCCGGAGGAGGGCGGAGCATGGAGATGCGGGATCTGTGGGCCCGGGGGGAAGAGCGGGACGGGGTGGTCCTGGTCCCCCTGGGGGCGGTGCGGGAAGCGGCTCGGTGCTGGGGGGTGTCGCCTCGGGAGGCGGAGATCCGGGTCCTGGAGGCGGGGGCCTGCCCCGCCCGGTACGAGCGGAACCTGGGGACCCTGGGGCGGGAGGGGCAGCTTCGCCTGCTTCGGTCCGCCGTGGCCGTGGCGGGGTGCGGCGGCCTGGGGGGTTACCTGGCGGAGCTGCTGGCTCGGGCGGGGGTGGGGCGGCTCGTCCTGGCGGACGGGGATGTCTTCGGGGAGAGCAACCTGAACCGGCAGCTCTGCTGCACCGAGGCGGACCTGGGGCGCCCCAAGGTCCGGGTGGCGGCGGAGCGGGTGGGGCGGGTCAACGGGGCGGTGGAGGTCCGGGTCCTGGAGGCCTACGTGGACGAGGCGGGAGCCGATGCCTTCCTGGAGGGCTGCGATCTGGCGGTGGACGGCCTGGACAACCAGACCGCCCGCAGGGTCCTGCATCGGGCCTGCGGGCGGCGGGGGATCCCCTTCGTCCACGGGGCCATCGGGGGGTTCTGGGCCCAGGTGGCGGTGTTCCGTCCCGGGGAGCCCTCCCTCTGGGATCTCTGGGGGGACGGTCCCGACCGGGGGGTGGAACTGCGGACGGGCAACCCCCCCTTCACCCCCGCCCTGGCCGCGGCGGTGCAGGCGGCGGAGGCGGTGAAGCTCCTGACGGGAGTCGGGACTCCCTTGCGGGGAACCCTGCTCTGGTTCGATCTGGCGGAGGGGACCAGCCAGCCTCTGCGGTACGCCCCGGAGAGCGGAAGCCCCGGGGCTACCCGAAGCTGACCCGGTTCCGCCCCTCCTGTTTGCTGCGGTACAGAAGCCTGTCCGCCCGGGAGACCAGCAGTTCCGGGGAGTCCTGGAACTCCGCCAGGGTGACCCCGCAGGAGACGGTGACCTGCACGTCCGAACCGTCCTCTCCCCGGCAGGTGGAGGCCTCCACCAGGAGGCGCAGTCGTTCCGCCACCTCCTTGAGGGTGGGGGCGTCCACGTTCTTGCAGAGCACCAGGAACTCCTCTCCTCCCCATCGTCCCACCACGTCCCAGTTCCGAAGATTTCCCTGGATCGTCCGGGCTACCATGGCCAGCACCTGGTCCCCCGTGGCATGTCCGTACCGGTCGTTGACGTTCTTGAAGTGGTCGATGTCGAAGAACAGCACCCCGAAGGGCCAGCCGTTTCCCTGAAACTCCTCCGTCCAGTCCTTCAGGGTGTCCTCCAGGTAGCGCCGATTTCCCGTCTGGGTGAGGGGGTCCAGGTAGGCCATCCGCTCCAGGATGGAGAGTCGGTCTTCCCGGGTGATGTGGTTGGTGGCGTCCTCGAAGATCTCCACCCCTCCCACCACTTCCCCCGCCCCGTTCCGCAGGGGAGCGGTGCGCACCTGCACCGGGACCCGGTGTCCGTCCTTGTGGTGCAGGTACACCAGGGTTTCCCGGACCTTCCCGTCGGCGATGGAGGCCGCCAGGGGGCACAGGTTGCGGCAGAGGCTGTTCCCCTCCCCGTCCACGTGCATCAGGATGTCCTCGGAACAGGGATGCCCCAGGACCTCCTCGGCGCGAAAGCCCGTGAGCTGTTCCGCGGCGTGGTTCCAGTAGGTGATGGTCCGGGTGCCGTCGGTGGTGTACACCGCGTTCAGCAGGTGGTCCAGGATGTCCTTGTAGTCGTGGTCCCTCGTCATCCCTCGTCCCTCCCTAGGGGGTCCGTGCCCCGATGTTCGTCACCATGCTAACACATGGAGGAAGAACCGAGGAGACGAGGGGAACCGAAGTTCAGGGACGGCTTTCCTCCCGTCCCAGCTTGCGCCGGATGTAGGGGCAGGTGAGGGCCGCCACGGGGTTGTGTCCCAGCCTCCGGTCCTTCACCACCAGGGGCACCGTCCAGGCCTTGGAGTGACGAAGGAACAGGGCGTCGTGCCCCACGCAGAGCCCCATCATCAGGTTCAGCTCCGTCCCCGCCTCCTCCAGAATGCGGGCCTGTTCGACGGGGTTGCAGGACACCGCCCCCACCTTCTGGCTGGAGGGCACCTCCAGGTCCTCCTTCAGGAGGCCCCCGGTCTTGCAGCACACCGTGGTGAGGCGGAACTCCTTCTCCAGGATCTCCGCCGCCCAGACGGCTTCCTGGAACAGGCCCACGCAGAAGGCGATCCCCAGGTGGTGGACCCCCAGAACCCGGGCGAACTCCACAACCTCGTCGAAGCGGCACAGGTCCCCGTAGAAACGGGACTCCACCTCCCCCGCCGCCTGGAGGATCCGTCTCTCCTCCCGGTCCAGGTAGGCCTTCTCCGGGTCCGAAGGGACGCAGGGGTTGCCGGTGGAGCAGGGGTGGTCGGTGCATCGGTCGCAGCGCATGTCCATACCTCCTCATGATGCGCGGGGGAGGAACGTCCCTCCCCCGCGGTGGTTCCCGTTCCGTCCCGATGGATTCGGGGCTCTGCCCTCAGGGCTTGGGGGCGTAGGTGGTGGGGCCGGAGCGCCACTCCGTCCCGTCCAGCCAGTTCCGGGGGTACCCCAGGGGCTGGGCCATCTTCCCCGGCTCGTTGAGGAAGCCGTCGTTGTAGCGCACGATGAGCCGGTCCGCGAAGGCCCACCAGTCCGCCACGGTCCTGTCTGCCCGGGCCCGGTCCGCCCGGGTCAGGAAGTCCCGGGCCTTGGCGGGGGAGGTCCGGTGCAGCGCCAGGGCCTTGCGGTCCTGTTCCTCCAGGGAGCGGAGGAACGAGGCCTCCATGCCGTCCCGCTTGGCGGCGATGTCGGCGTGGATCCGGTCGTAGCGAAGCCACGCCCAGTGGGCGGTGAAGTTGAAGGCCCACCAGGCGGCCTTGCGGTTGAAGACCTGGGGGTCCACCACCTGGAAGGACGGGGGCAGGTCCCGCACCCCCACGTGGAAGGGGATGAAGCAGGTCTCCGAGGGCTTGTCCGGCCCGATCCAGCACACCCCCCCGATGGGGTCGGGCAGCCAGCTCCGTCCCTGGCAGAGGGTGGTGTAGCCGCAGTAGGTCACGGAGATGGGGCGTTCCCAGGCCCCGTCCAGCTTGCGCTTCGGGTCCCCCACGTCCCCCTGCCCGTCGTAGGGGCCGTAGAACCGGTCCGGGTTGCCGAAGGGCCCCGCCCCGACCCCCGCGGTGAGGTCGAAGGGGGTGCCCTCGTAGTGGTCCCGGAAGAGGGCCGCCACGTCCCGCAGGGAGAGCTTGCGGTCCGGCTTCACCGAGAAGGGGTAGGCCCGGGTGGTGCCGCACTCCACCCAGGGAGAGAAGCCCCGGGAGGGAGCTACCCGGTCCAGGACCCGCCACACCCGCCGGAGGGAGTAGTAGGGGTGGTTGTACTCCCCCAGGCTGGCGACCTTCAGCCAGTCCAAGGGGCCGTCCTCGGGCTTCCAGAGGCCGTGACGCCTCGCCGTCTCGAAGAGCTTCGACCCGATCATCAGGTCCGGGTCCTTAGGGTCCACGTCCCGGATGCGGAACTCGTTGGCCGCCACGAAGACCTCCCCGTCGGGCACCCGCCGGGCCACCCAGAGCCCCCCGGTCCCGTCGGGGGAAGGAGCCATCTCCATCACCCAGGCCTCCTGGGGGTCCGCCACGGGAAGGGTCTCCCCGGTGCCGTAGTAACCGTAGGTCTCCAGCAGATTCCCCATGAGGCGCACCGCCTCCCGGGCGGTGCGGCACCGCTCCAGGGCCACACGAGACAGCTCGGAGGAGTAGAAGATCCGCTTCCCCGGCTCCGGATCCAGGTTCTGCCGTACCCCGTCGGTGCACTCCCCGAACATGAGCTGGTGTTCGTTCATGATGCCGTAGGAACCGTCGAAGTAGGCGTAGGTGTGGGGCACCTGGGGGATGAAGCCCAGAGGCACCGAGCGCAGGGCCGCCGGGCCGCCGTAGGCGGGGGCCCGGTCCGGGTCCACCAGTCGGGGGGTCAGGAAGCACCGGAACTTCGGAAACTCTCCCAGGGCCACGGCGCTGGCGTACACCGGGCGCCTGGCCCCCTTGGGGTGGTCCGCCGCAGGGACGTAGACGATGCGCTGGTCGCAGAGATCGTCGTCGTCCGAGTGGCCCACGAAGGTGGAGCCGTCGGTGGTGGCTCCCACCGTGACGATCAGGGTGGTGCAGGCCCAGACGGGGGCCGCCGAAAGGACCGCGGTCAGGGCGAGGAGCAGAAGGGTGCGTTTGCCTGCCTTCATGGGAATCCCTCCTTGGGGAATCGGTCGGCGTGCAGGGTGGCGGGGGGGTAGCCCCCCCGTCAGGGGAACAGGGCTTCCACGGAGCGGTCGGGGGGAGGCTCGGTCTTCGGGGAGGGGAGGCACCCCAGCCGAGCCAGGCGCAGTCCCATGGCCTGCCGGGATACCCGAAAGCGCCGGGCCAGGACCAGCTCCCTCTGCCCGGGGGGCAGGAGGAGGGCGGAATCCCGACGCAGGGCCCAGGCTGGCATGAGCAGCTCCGAGGCGAAGTCGTCCGCCTCCCGCTCCTGCCAGGCCAGCCGGGGTCGTCCCGGGAGGACCGGGGCGTGTCCCAGCACCAGATGTCCCAGCTCGTGGGCCGCGGTAAAGCGCCTCCGGGGCGGGGGCATCTGGGCGTTCAGGGAAAGGGTCACCCGCCCCGCGAGGCGGGAACAGGCGGCGTCCACGCCCCCGGAGCCGTGGAGGTACACCCGAATCCCCAGGGACCGGAAGAGCCCGTTCAGGTCCACGGGGATCTCCGTCAGGATGCCCCCCGTCCAGAACCGCCTCGCCGCCAGGGCTCCCCTGCGCGTCATGGGCCCTCCCTAGAGGGCGTCCTCCCGCCTGTGGCGGCGCAGCGCCTCGTCCGCCTGCCCCAGGGCCAGCTTCAGGTGGTCCGCCAGGAAGCGGCGCTCCTCCTCCGTCAGGTCCCCCGCCTTGCCGGAGAGATGGCGCAGATAGAGGGCCACCTCCGGATGCTCCCGCACCGCCAGGTCCAACAGGTCCTCCAGGGCCTGTCTCTCCGGCCGGGGCGTCTCCTCCGCCAGCTCCGCCAGGGGACACCCCAGGACGGCGCTGGCCCGGCGCAGCAGGTCCAGGGAGCAGCCTCGCTCCCCCCGCTCGATGCGGCTCAGGAAGGCGGCGGAGATGCCCATCCGCTCCGCCAGCTCCTTCTGTTCCAGGCCCCGAGCCTTGCGGGCCTCCCGGATGCGGGATCCCGTGGAGTCCATCCCCTTCCCTCCCCCTTTGTTTCGTCTCCCCCGCATCATGGTCCCTGGCGTTTCCCGCGTCAAGAAAGGGTCGGGGAGGCGAAAATCCCGGATTTCGGGTAGGATCGTCTCATTCGCCATCCGAACGGGAGGGATGTCCATGACCTTCGAGGAGCTTTACCGCATCGCCGCATCCAGGGTTCCCGCCTACCGACGCTTCCTGACCCAGCGCCTCGGCTCCGTGCCGGAGGTCGTCTCCCGGGAGGACTTTGCCGCCCTTCCCCTCACCTCGAAGAAGGACTACGTGAAGGCCTTCCCCCTGGAGGACCTGTGCCTGGACGGCACCCTGGAGGGCAAACACGTCCTCTGCCGCAGCTCCGGCAGCACCGGCAAACCCACCTACTGGCCCCAGATGCCCGAACAGGAACGCTACGTGGCGGACTACCTCTACACGGACCTGGACGAGGACCTCCAGATCAGCCTGCGCCCCGCCCTGGCCCTGGTGGTGTTGGGCCTGGGCTCCTGGATCAGCGGGGAACTCACCACCTGGGGGCTGCGCACCCTGGGGATCCAGAAGGGACACCTCACCCTGGCCACCCCGGGGATCAACCTGGAGGAGGCGGCGGAGATCCTGGAGGAGTTCGGCCCTCGCTTTCCCCAGACGGTGCTCTACAGCTACCCTCCCTTCGCCAAGCGCCTCCTGGAGATGGCCTCGGATCGGGGAGTGGACCTGTCGGTGCTGCGGGTGAGCCTGCGCCTCGCCGGGGAAGGGTATTCGGAGCGGTACCGGGATCACGTGAACCGCCTGCTGGGGTACCCGGAGGGGCACCTCACCTCCGTGGTCTCCGGCTACGGCTCCACGGACTTCGGCAGCGCCGGGAAGGAGACCCCCCTCTGCGTCGCCATCCGTCGGGCCCTGTACGAGGGGAACCTGACGGAAAAGGTCCTGGGGGTGCCGGACCTTCCCTCGGTCTGCCAGTACGACCCGGCGGCGCACCTCCTAGAGGTGGTGGAGGGGGAACTGGTGGCCTCCAAGTACCAGGCGGTGCCCCTGGTGCGCTATCGCAGCGGCGACCGGGGGGAGCTGGTCCCCTTCCGGGAGATGATGGCCCGGCTGGCCGACGCGGGGGTCGACCCCCTGCGGGTCCTGGAGGAGCGGGGGTGCCGGACCGACCGGGTCCGGGAGCTGCCCTTCGTGCTGGTGCACGGCCGCATCGACGGAGGGGTCACCTTCTTCGCCGCCAACATCCTGGTGGGGCAGGTGCAGGGGGCCCTGGAGACGGACCCGGTCCTGGCGGGAGCCTTTACCGGGGCCTTCCAGCTTCGGTGCGCCGAGACGGAGGATCTGTCCTCGGTCCTGGAGATCCGGGCGGAACTTCGTCCCGGGGCCACCGCCCCGGAGGACGGAGCGCCCCGCCTGGCCCGGGAGCTGGCCAGGCGCAGCACCGAGTACGCCGCGGTCTGGGAGAGCAACGGAGACCGGGCCCTGCCCCGGATCGTCCCCGTGGAGCCCGGCAGCCTCTACTCCAGCACCAAGGTCCGCTACCTGGACCGGTAGGGAGCCCCCCGTCCCCGTGACCTCCTCCCCCTCCACCCCGTCCCTTCGAGAGCACCTCGCGTCCCCCGTCGCCGCCCTGGCGGCGGGGGTGCTGGCGGGGTTTGCCCTCCGAACCCTCCCGGGAGCCTGGAACGCCGCCGCCTTCGGGGCCGGACTGGGCCTGGGGCTGACCTGGATCCCTCGTCCCGAGGAGGACCCGGGAGTCCTCTTCCTGGGAGGGCTCCTGGGGCTGTCGGGGTGGGTCCTGGCCTTTGTCCCCCTGCCCTGGATCTCCCTTCCCCTCTCCCTCTTCCAAGGCGTGGCCGTGGCCCTGCTGGCCCGCACGGGACTGGGGGAGGGGCCCATCCCCGAGGAAGGGGACGTCTCGGGCTGGGGACCCCTGGGAGCCGGGGCGGGGGTCCTCCTCTCCCTCCTCTCCCCGGGGGTCTTCCTGTGGCTGGGGGGGCTGCTGGCCCTCCTTGCGGTCCTGGGCTTTCTGGAGGAACGGCGCCCGGCGGCTCCCCTTCCCGAGGGGGAGACGGGTGCCCCCCTTCTCCCGTCCTCCCCCCCCGGCCCCCTGCGCCTTCCCGGGGCGGCCCTCCTGGTGGGGGGCTTCTTCCTCGTCCTCGTCCGCTCCTGCGACCTTCCCTCTCCCGGAGGGGCTCGGGTGCTGCTTTTGGCCCTGTGGGGGCTTCTCCTCTGGATGGGGGTCTTCCGGTGGGGGATCTTCTCGGCCCTCTGTTTCCGCCACCGGGCCTTCGTGGGAGGGGCCGTCCTGGCGGGGGGAAGCGCCTTCGTCCTGGCCGGCGCGTCCAGCCTCCTGAACGGGCTGGGGGGGCGTCTTTTCCCCGGTGGGGGAGGGGGTACCCCGGAGTTCCTGCTCCTGGGGCTTCTCCTGGGAGGGCAGGGGGTGGTCGCCCTGCTGGACCGGTTCCCCCGCCTCCTGGTGGCTGCGGGGCTTGCCCTGGGAGCGGGGGCCCTGGGGGGGCTCTCGGGAATCTGGGGTGTCCCCTCCCCGGGGATGTGGGGCCTGGGCTGCGGGGCCTTCGGCCTGGGGTTGGGCCTGGTTCTGGAGTCCTCCTGGCGCATCGCCTCCGGCCCCCTGGGGCCGGTGCACCGGGCCTCCGCCCTCCGCTGGTACGCAGCGGTGCTCCTGGGTTCCCTGGGGGCGGGGCGCATCCTCGCCCCGGCGGAGTTCCTCCGGACCTCTGCCCTCTTCCTTCGCCAGATGGGGAACCGCCTCGACGCCCCCTTGCCCTCCCCGGACCTCCTCCAAGACCTCCTGGGGCGAGGAGCGGAACAGTTGGCCTACGGCCGCTGCCTGGCTCTGGGGGTGCTCCTGCTGCTGCTCCTCTTCCCCCTGCTTCGCCTCCTTCCCTCGCACCGCCGCTGACTCCGAAAGCTGACAAAGGGGAATCATATTTGACTGCTTGACAACTATGGGTTGTCGAGTTAGGCTGTGTTTGCCTTGAAGGCAAACCGGCTCTGCCGGAACCGAGGGAGGAGAGAACCGGGCCCAACCTCCTTCGGGGCGCTCATCCCGCCCGCGCAAGCGGGAGAAGGCGCCGACCTATCCCGGGGATGATCCCCGAATCCAATGGAGGTGGCACCTATGGCAAGCTACAACACCCTGAAGAGCAGCATGTCCCTGGTACTGGACCTGGGGGTGGGACCGGACGGCAAGGGCAAGAGCAAGACCGTCACCCTGTCCCGCCTCAAGGCGAGCGCCACCGCCGATGCGGTGGACGCGGTGGCCGACGCCCTGTCCCCCCTTCTGGCCTATCCGGTTCTGGAAGTGCTCAAGACCGACACCGACGGCGTTGCCGATTAGTCGACAAAGGGAGGAATGAACGATGAAGACCCTTCGCATGGAGTTTTCCACCCCCGAGGGCAAGAGCTTCCTGCTCTCCCTGCCCAATGCCAAGGACGGCCTGACGGAAGTTGCCGTGCAGACCGCCATGAACGCCCTGGTGACGCAGAACGTGTTCACCAGCACCCTGTCCGCTCCCACGAGCGCCGAGGTGGTGGACCGCACCGCCACGGTGCTCTTCGGGGCCTAGCCCCTCGTCTGGAGGGCCGTCCCCACCCGGGGGCGGCCCCCCGGGTCCACCGAAAGGGCTCCTCATCATCCCGTATGGGCACCCTCGGAACAGGGTCTTTGAGGGCTGGCGCGATACGGGTTTGGTGCTAGCATAGAGTTCAAATTTCATGAGGCCTCTTCATGGTTCTCTCACAGGAGGACGGATTCATGCGCAAGGCGCGAAAGAGCAGCGGCAAGGAAGTGACGGACTTGAACCAGCTCTTCCTGGGTTTTCTGGGCCTGGAAGAGCCCTGGTTCATCCAGTCCATCGAATGGGATCCCCTGGAGGGACGGGTGGACCTGCACGTCTCCTTCCGGGAGGGCACCCGATTCCCCTGCCCGAAGTGCGGGGGTTCCCATCCGGTTCATGACTGCCTGGAGCGCACCTGGCGCCACCTGAACCTCTTCCAGCACAAGACCTACCTTCACGCCCGGGTCCCCCGAACGGAGTGTCCGGAACATGGAGTCCACCAGATCGCCGTCCCCTGGGGAGAGGAACGGAGCGGCTTCACCCTGCTCTTCGAAGCCTTCGTGATGGAACTGGCCCCCCTTCTTCCCGTGAAGGAGATCTCCCGCGTCCTGGGGGAGACGGACACCCGACTCTGGCGGATCATCCGCCGGCACGTGGACCGCTTCTTGGCCACCCAGGATCTTACGGGGCTGCGCAGGGTCGGGGTGGACGAAACCTCCTACCGCAGGGGGCACAGGTATGTCACCGCCTTCGTGGACCTGGACCGGGGACACGCCATCTGGGTCACGGAGGGGAAGGGCAAGGCCGTCCTGGCGCGGTTTGCGGCCTACCTGACCTCACGAGGTGTCGCCCCCTCCGTCATCACCGACTTCACCCTGGACATGTCCGAGGCCTTCATCCAGGGGATCGGGGAGAACTTTCCCCAGGCCCGCCTGACCTTCGACAAATTCCACGTCATCAAAATGATGAACGAAGCGGTGGACCAGGTCCGCCGAGAGGAACGCCGGGGTGCCGAGGAACTGACGGGAAGCCGCTACCTCTGGCTTTACAACCCCGAAAGTCTCTCGCCCAAGCAGCAAGCAGCCCTCACCGCCCTGCTTGCCTCAAAGAACACCCGCAAGACCCAAAGGGCCTACGCCCTGAAGCTCCTCCTGCAGGAGTTCTACGAGAAGGTCCCGCGCTGGGGGACCGTGTGGCTGAAACGCTGGTACTGGCGAGCCAGCCACAGCCGCCTGGAACCGGTCAAGAAGCTGGCCCGAACCATCAAGAATCACTGGGAGGGGGTCCTGAATCACATCCGAACCGGGATCGACAACGGCATCCTGGAGGGACGCAACAGCCTCTTCAAGGCCGCCTCGGCGAAAGCCCGAGGCTACCGCACCTCCACCTATGCGGCTCTGAGCTATTTACTGGTCAACGCTAAGATGCAACTGCGGTTTCCTGGGCCCCGGGAAGCAGCCCATACGGGATGATGAGGAACCCACCGAAAGGAGGTACGCGCCCATGGAGGAACTGCTGAAGGCGACGGGCCAGACGGCCTTTCCCGTGGCGGTGGCGGCCTTCCTGCTGGTTCGCATGGAAAGCCGCATGGAGGCCCTCACCCGGGCCATCGGAGAGCTTCAGGCCATCCTCACCCGGGGATGCCTGCTGGGAGGCGGACCGATCCGGGAAGCAACGGGAGAAGCTCCTCCCAGATCGGTGCGGGGGGAGGGGGGATGAACCGGCGGGGCATCCCCGAACGGGAGGACCTGCGCTGCCGATGCTGCGGCGCCCTGGTGCTTCACGAGCCCCTCTACGGGGCACTGCGGGAGCTGGCTCGCCGCTGGGGCGGGGTGCGGGTCACCAGCGGCTACCGCTGTCCCTCCCACAACCGGAGGGTGGGGGGAGTTCCGGGCAGCCTCCACACCCGGGGGCGGGCGGTCGACCTGGCCTGCCCCGCCTCCCGGCAGGGGGAGCTGTTGGCCCTGGCGAAGGAACTGGGGTTCGACCAGCGGATCCCCTATCCCTCCCGGGGTTTCGTCCATCTGGGATGGCGCCGCAAATGAGTGCCGCCCCCCGGGCCACAGGCCCGGGGGGCGGCACGTTCCCGTGTCGGTGCTTCCCTCCGTCCTACGCCCCGGACCGAGGGGGCCAAAGAGCATCTAACCGGGGGGCACTCCACCACAAGAAGATCCTCCTCGTGGACCGTGACCCTGTCTCCAGCACATCGGTTCAGCTCCTGCGCGAAGGTCCTGTTCCCGTCCGGTCACCCCACAACCTGACGAAAACGTGTTCTCCCGTTCTCATGTCTCCACTGTATTCAGTAATCTAAAATCCCCCCATTGCGGGGTCGAATGATCGTCGAAAAGGCACCCATCCGGCACATGGGACGCCGCCTCACCTAGAATTGTGAGTTGGCGGATGACCGCATCGTAGGTCTTCTCGTCCGCAAGAAACCCCTCGAAGGTCAAGCCCTCGACATAGTCCCCGATTTTATGCGCTGCATGAAGCATGTCTTGAAGGCGGAACGCCCACTTTCTATGCAACATGGACGGCCTCCTTGAGAATCTCTTCTTTGAGGGCGGGGTGAAGCGCATCGGGGGTACCCAGGTCCACCTTCATGCCCAGCAGGGTGCTCAGTTCGTTTTTCAACCGGATAAATTCAAACAGCCCCACAGCCACGTTCGGTTGAAACTCCACCAGGAGATCGATGTCGCTGTCCGGCCCAGCCTCACCCCGCACAACCGAACCGAAAACGGATAAAGAACGTACGTGGTGTTGAAGCAGCAATGCATTGTTTTGGCGTAGGATGTCTCGGACCCTGTCGATGTCCATGGAACCCCTCCTTGTCGGAGCCCGTGACGTTGATCCCAGAACGGTTTGCTTGAACGAACCTGCCAGGTGCCCGCCTTCGCCCTCCCCGCAGAGACGGAGCCTTCGGCAAGGGGGGCATGAGGCCGTCCGTTCTGGACGGCGAATTCCTTTGGTCCCCCCCGATCGCGGGGGATGTGCTTCCCGCCTTCCCTGGCAGGATGGCGGCGGCGTTCCTCAGAGTTTTCCTTGCCATGGTTGTTTCCTCCATTGTAGCGGAGGTTCTGTTTGGGGCCTATGAGGCGATACGCCTGGCCCCGGAGTCGCGGGGTTTGAAGCGGGCCACGAAATCCTCATTCTCGTAATCGATGCCCTTGGAGGAAAAACCCAACGCTGATCCTGCACCATCCTCCCCGCTCTCTTCATCAGAAGAGGAGGGGCTGGACGGGCCGGGGCGAGATTGACCCCGCCACCGGGAAGGTGTATCTTAGGTACCGTATGTTGTATTTAATTTTTCCGTCGCCTCCTTCCGGCGCTGCTGCGGGAGGATTGGAGGGGCGGGAAAGGGGTCGTCATGACGGAGCAGGAGGCCCGAGAGCTGCGGGAGAAGCGCCTTCTGGAGGCGCTGGAGCAGAAGCATGAGGTTCTGGCGGGACGAAGGAGCGTCGTCCTTGAGAGGCTGGAGGCGTGGCGCAAAGACCAGGGCGCGGGAGAATCCCCCTTTCCCCTGGAAATGCGGGATTTGGCGGGATTCTTCGGGAAGACCCCGTGCACCTTGGAGCGGGACGTGAGCCTGATGCGGCAAAGCAGACAGCCCTACTGGAAGGACCGGTTGGCCCGGGTGGAGCGGTTCGGGGAGGTCCGGCGGGTGGCGAGGCAGCGAAGCTACGCTCTGGGCATCGTCCCCCTGTTGGGGGATTTCAGGGAATACCGCTACCTGCGCCGTTTGGCCTTTCCCACCAACGGTCGTCCCAAGCCCGCGGAGGAGATGGAGCGCCTCTGGGCCTGGTGGAGGGAGCTGAAGGTCCGAGCCGGGGAGGACCTGGAGTGGATGGATCGGGTGTCCGTCCCCGGGTGTCTTGAGCCCGAAGCCCCCGAGCCGGTGGTGGCGAGGTTGCTTTCCCTCGTCTAGGGGGCCTCGGGGAGCGCCCGGCTTCCGGGCCGGCTTCTAGCGGGCTTCCGAGCCCTTCCGAGCGATCTTGTCCTTGTACATGCGCTTGTCCGCCGTGTCCATCAGGTCTTCCAGGGACAGGACCTCCCCTGGGGCCTTGGTGGCCAGGCCCATGCTCAGGGCCAGCCGGTAGGGGCGGGAAGTCCGTTGGTTGACCGTTTCCAGGGCCGTTTCCAGGCGGGTTCGGAGGGTCTCCACCTGGTCCGATTCGTCGCAGAGCAGGAGCACCGCGAACTCGTCCCCCCCAATGCGTCCGATGAGGTCCGAAGCCCGGAAGGTCTCCTTCAGGGCTTCGGCGGTGTCCCGGAGGACTTCGTCCCCCTCGTCGTGTCCCAGGGTGTCGTTGACGTGTTTGAAGCCGTCCAGGTCCAGGAAAAGACAGGCCAAAGTCTGCCCCAGGCGGGCCGCCAGTTGGAGCCGATCCTCCCCCAGGGTCATGAAGCCCCGGCGGTTGTACAGCCCCGTGAGGTAGTCCGTCAGCGCTTCCTGCTTGAGCCGTTCCCGCATCAGCGCCGTCTCCGTGACGTCCCGGAGGGTGGCCAGGGAGACCAGCTCCCGGTTCCAGGTGGAGCCGGTGACCCGCAGGTCCGCGATCAGGGGGGTCCCGTCGGGGAGCACCAGGGAGACCTCCCGTTTTTCCTCCGTCAGGGGGAAGGGGAAGGCCGTCCCCTCTCGGACCGCGTCCCCCAGAAGCAGATGCGCCGCCCCGTTGGCGTACCGCACCAGCCCGTCCTGTCCCACCACCGCCACCGCGTCCTCCAGGTTCTCCAGCAGGGTGCGGAAGTTCTCCTGGAGCTGCTTGGCCTCCTCCCGGGCGTCCCGGGTCTCTCCGTTGAGCCGTTCGATCTGCTCGGTCTGCATCACCGCCGCCTCGAAGGTGGACAGGAGCAGGTCGATGATCTGCATCCGGTCCGCAGTGAGCTTGTGCCGTTCCCCCGCGAAGAAGACCTCCACGGACATCTGGGAGTGTCCCTCCCGGCGGAGTTCCTGGTTTGAGAGGATGTGCCGAAGCCGACGGAGGAGGTATTCCTCCCCGTAGGGTTTGGTGAGGAAGTTGTCCGCCCCGCAGTGGAGCCCCCGGATGATGTCCTGGGGGTCCGAGAGGGAGGTGAGGACCATCACGGGGATCTCCCGAAGGGCCCGGTCCTCCTTGATGCAGCGGCACATCTCGAAGCCGTCCATGCGGGGCATCATCACGTCGGTGATGATCACCGTGGGGCGCTGCTCCCGGGCTGCATCCAGGCCCGCCTGGCCGTCCCGGGCCACCCGGACGGCGAAGCCGTTCTCCCGCAGGACCCGCTCCAGCCGTTTGGCCTGGGTGAGGCTGTCCTCCACCACCAGGATCTCCGCGTTCCGGAGGGTGTCGGCGTGGCCGATCAGATCGTCCCGTTCCATCATGGTTTCGTTCCTCCTTCGCGCGGCGGCGCGTCGTCTTCGTCGGGTCTTCGGGCCAGGGCGGCCAGGGCTGCGGCGATGCGTTCCGGGGGGAGCACCTGTTCCGCCCCCGCCAGGCGCACCGCCTCCCCGGGCATGCCCCAGATGAGGGAGGAGGGGGCGTCCTGGGCGAAGGTGGTCCCTCCCCGATCCCGGAGGAGCCGCATCTCCTGGGCCCCGTCGGTGCCCATGCCGGAGAGGAGCACCGCCGCCGCGTCGCCTCCGAACCGTCGGGTCACGGAGCGGAAGAGCACCGAGGCGGCGGGGCGCACCCCGTGTTCCGGAGGGGCCTGGGTGAGGAGCACCCGGCAGGACGGGTCCAGCTCCAGGTGGGTTCCCGCAGGGGCCACCAGGACCTGCCCCGGGATCAGGTCGTCCCCTCGTCGGGCCAGCCTCACCCTCAGGGGGCCGCTGCGGTCCAGCCAGTCCGCGAAGCCCTCCTCGAAGCCCGGGGTGATGTGCTGCACCAGCAGCAGGGGCAGGGGGAAGGCGGCGGGCAGCCGGGGCAACAGGACCTTGAGAGCCTGGGGTCCCCCCGTGGAGGCTCCTACCGCCACCACCTGAAGCTCCTCGCTCCGGAGGGGAGGAAGGCGTTTCGGTGCCCTGTGTCGGGGCGCGGGAAGCAGGACCCGGACGGAGGCCGCCCGTCGGACCTTCGCCGTCAGTTCCTGGGCATAGGACTCCAGGGGTTCCCCGTCCCGGGGCTTGGGGAGGATCTCCAGCGCCCCCGCGTCCATGGCCCGGAAGGTCAGGTCGATCTCCTCGGGGGACCAGCAGGCGCTGACCACCACGATGGGCAGGGGGGCGGTTCCCATGAGGCGCCTCGTGGCCTCCAGTCCCCCCATCCCGGGCATCTGCACGTCCATGATGACCACGTCGAAGGCGTCGGGCTGCCTCAGGACCCGTTCCACCGCCTCCTCTCCCGAGGAGGCCTGTCCCGTCACGCGGATCTCCGGGTCCCTCTCCAGCAGGTTGCCCAAGAGCTTGCGGAAGACTTCCGAGTCGTCCGTCACCAGCACCCGAATCATGGGTTCCCCTCCCTCTTGCGGATGCTACAGAAGGCGTCTCACGGCGTCCAGCAGGTTCCCCTGGTCGAAGCCCCGTTTGACGATGTAGGCGTCCGCCCCCACCTCTGCGCCCCGCTCCCGATCCTCCCGGGACTCCAGGGAAGTGACCAGCACCACCGGCAGTTCCTGGAGCCGGGGGTCCGAGCGGATCCGGGCGGTGAGGTCGAACCCGGACATCCGGGGCATCTCCACGTCCGAGACCACCAGGTCGAAGGAGCCCTCCCGCACCAGGTTCCAGCCCTCTTCCCCGTCCACCGCCGTGGTCACCTCGTGCCCTGCGGCGCTCAGGATGTTGCGCAGCAGGGTCCGGGAGGTGATGGAGTCCTCCACCAGAAGCACGGAGGGGCGGCGGTCCTCCTCCCGGGAGGAACCGGCCCGGACGGAGGCTTCCCCCTCCAGGGCGGAGCGGATCAGGTCTCCCGCGTGGAGCACCGGGACCACCTCCCCGGAGCCCAGCACCGTGGCCCCCGCCAGGTGACGCACCCGGACGAGCTGGGGGCCCAGGGGCTTCAGCAGGGCCTCCTGTTCCTCCAGGATCTGGTCCACCGCGAAGCCCAGGCGGGAACTCCCCGACGTCAGGACCAGCACGGGGAGGTGGGGGCCTGTTTCCGGTCCCGGAGGCAGTCCCAGGACCCCGCCGAGGCGCGCCAGGCCCAGGGGGATTCCGTCCATCCGGAAGGTCTCCCGGGATCCCACCGAGGAGATCTGGTCCCGGGGGATGCGCAGGACCCGGAGGATGCTGCCCGTGGGGACGAGGAACGAACGCCCCCCCTCCCGGACCAAAAGCCCCCGGAAGGTGGCCAGGGTCAGGGGCAGGGAGAGGAGGAAGGTGGTCCCCACCCCCGGTACGGAGCGCACCGTCACGGAGCCTCCCAGTTTCTGCACCCCTTCCTCCACGATGGCCATGCCCAGTCCCCGGCCGGAGATGTCCGTGACCAGGGGGCTGGTGGAGACGCCGGAGCGGAACAGGAGTCCCAGGGCTGCCGCGTCGTCCAGGGCTTCCGCGTCCTGGGAGGAGAGGACCCCGGCCTTCACGGCGCTTTGCCGAAGGGCTCGGGGGTCGATGCCCCGGCCGTCGTCGGAGAGGACGATCTCCACCCGGTTCCCCTCCTGTCGGTGGACCCGCAGGGAGAGGTTCCCGGCGGGAGGTTTGCCCTGACGGAGCCGTTCCTCCGGGGGTTCCAGGCCGTGGTCCACCCCGTTGCGCAGCAGGTGGAGCAGGGGGTCCTTGAGCCCCTCCAGGATCCGCTTGTCCATGGGGGTGTCCTCCCCGGAGACGGTCAGGGCGGCCTCCTTGCCCAACAGGCGGCACAGGTCCCGGACCACCTTGGGATACCCCTGGAGGATCGTCCCCAGGGGAAGCATCAGCACCCCCTTGGCGCTCTCCATCAGGGAGGAGAGGGACCGATCCGCCGCCAGCAGGTCCCGGCGCATCTCCTTGCGCAGCCGACGCAGCCGGTCCTGCAGGTCCTCCATCCGGGCCCGGTGTTCCTCCAGAAGGGGGCGCAGGGCCTCTTGTCCCGAGGAGGACTTCAGGGCATGGAGGGTCTTCTCCCAGCCCTTCCGCCAGGGGAGGCAGCGGGAAAGGGCTTCCTCCACCTCCCCCAGGCGTTGGGCCAGGGAGAGCTTGAGGGAGAGCAGATCCTCCGCCTGGAGCAGCAGGGAATCCAGCTTCTGGGTCTCGATGCGCACCGTGTCCCGGTTTGCCCGCAGGTCCCCCGAGGGAGCCTCCGGCGAAGGGGCTTCCGGTTCCTGGAGGGCGGGAGGGGGCGTCTCCTCCTGGGACGGGGCTCGGGGAGGGGAGGCTCCCAGGCAGAGTCCCTCCAGTTCCCGGGCCAGCCCGGGGGAGGTCCCGTCGTCCCGCCCCGCCACCAGCTCCCCCAAGGCGTCGGCGGTGCGGTGGAGGAGGTCGAATCCCGAGGGATTCAGGTGGAGGAGGCCCTTGCGCATCCCCGACAGGACGGACTCCAGGGGCTGGCAGAGGGAGGCCACCCGGGGAAGCTGCACCGCGTGGGCGGCGCCTTTCATGCTGTGCACCGCCCGGTACACCGCCTCCCTGGCGGGGCTCTCCGGGTCCTTCTCCAGATCCAGGAGGCCGGACACCACCGTCTGGAGGTGTTCCGCCGCCTCTACGGCGAAGTCCCCCCGCAGCTCCTCCAGAAACTCCGGGGACAGGTCGGAACCGCTCATGCCGTCCCCCCTCTCTCGGGGGCTTCCTCCGGTCCCATGTCAGGCCCGGTAGCGCTTCATCAGGTCCAGAAGCCCTTGCCCCAGATCCCGCAGGTGGCGCACCGTGTCCTCCAGGTCCTTCATCCCCGCCACGTTCTGGGACCCCGCTTCCCGGATGCTCCCCATGGCCTGGGTCACCTGGTCCACCCCGACGAAGAGGTCCCGGTTCGCCGCGGCGATCTGCGCCGCCAGCTGGGCGGTGTCGGTGAGCTTGCGGCTCATGGTGAGGATGGAGTCCTTCACGGGGCCCGCGTTCTGGATGCCCTGTTCCACCGCCTTGCTGCCCTGCTCCGTTGCCATCACCGCCGCGCTGGTGGCCTTCTGGATGTCCTGGAGGATGCGCTGCACCTCCTTGGCCGCCTGCTTGGACTGTTCCGCCAGGTTCTTGATCTCCTGGGCCACCACCGCGAAGCCCCGTCCCTGTTCCCCCGCCTTGGCGGCCTCCACCGCCGCGTTCACCGCCAGGAGGTTGGACTGCTCCGCCAGGTCCTCCACGGACTGGGTGATCTCCCCGATCTCCTGGTTCTGCTCGCTCAGGCGCACGATGGTTTCGGCGATGAAGCCCATGCGCTCGTGGATGCGCTGCATCCCCTCCACCATGGCCTCCGTGGCCTTGTGCCCCGTCTGCACCGATTCCAGCCCCTTCTGGGAGGTCTCCGCCACCTCCCGGGCCTTGCGGCTGGTGTTCTCCGCGGTGGCGCGCACCTCCTCCATGGTGGTGGAGCTTTCCGCCACGGAGGCCGCGGTTTCCTCGGCGGCGGCGGTCACCTCCGCCACCGTGGCGGACACCTGGGCGGAGGAGGAGCTCAAGGCGCTTGCCGCCCCGCTGATGGCCTCGATCTGGGTCTGCATGCTCGCGATGAGCCCTTTCAGTGCCCGGGCCAGGTCGCCGATTTCGTCCCTCCGGGCAGCCAGGACTTCCGGGACTTCCCCGGTGAGGTCTCCCTGATCCAGGCGTTTCAGCAGTTCCACCCCCATCCCCAGGGGGCCGGAGATGCTGCGGGTGATGGCCAGGCCCACCAGAAAAGCCACCAGCACGGCGCCCAGCAGGGCGAAGAGGGTGGTGTGCCGGACGGTCTTCGCCCGATCCAGGTCCGTTCGGATGAGCTTTTCCGTGTTCCTGCGGTTATTCTGGCTCAAATCGTCCAGGGTCTTGCCCATAGCGTCGGAAAGGGGCACCAGGCGTTGCACCCGGAGCTGGTAATCCTGGAAGAGACGGCGGCGTTCCGTCCGGTTGGGGGCCTCCAGGATGCGCCGCATCGCCTGTTCCAGCTCCGCGTGCTGGGCTCTCCATGCGGGGTACTGGGTCTTGAGGGTGGCCACCAGCCCCCGTCCCCGGTCGCTCATGCGTACTGTGGACAGGAGGACCTGCCATGCCCGGTCCATCTCTCCCCATAGAGCGGGACGGTCCTCAAGAAGGGTCCGGAAGACCGTCTCCTGGTCCGCCTGTTTCTCCGAGGTGCCCGCCTCGTATACCTCCGTGTGGACCTTCATGCGCAGGTAGTTCAGGTCTCCCAGGGCGCGCAGGTCCGGGATGCGGTTCGTGATGATGAAGTCCATGTCCCCCGTCAGCTTGTCGAGCCCATACAGCCCCAGGGCCCCCATCCCCACCAGGGCGACCAGCAGGATCCCGAAGCCCAGGGCCAGTTTTTTCCCGATCCGGACGTGCTGCAGCAGGTTCATCGTCTTTCCTCCCCTTCCCTCCGTGTCGTCGTGTTCCCGCCCGGGTCGGGCGCGTCGTCCACCACCAGGGACGGTTCCGCCAGAAGGCGCGCCCCGTCCAGCAGGATCAGGTCCTCCCAGATCCCCAGGATCAGCCCCCAGGGGTCCCCCGTCCCCGGGGGGGCGGGGCGGATCTGTTCCACCGGAACCCGTCGGGTTCCCAGAAGCCCCTCCGTCACCAGGCCGAACTCCATTCCCTTGCCCCGGAGGATCACCCCCATCCGGGCCTCCTCCTCCCGGGGCATGTGGAGGAGCACCCGAAGGTCCACCAGGGAGACGAGGGTTCCCCGGAGGTTCAGGATGCCCGCCACGAAGGGAGGCGTCCCCGGCAGAGGGGTGACCCCCCGCAGGGGGAGGACCTCCCCCACGTGGAGCGCCCCCACGGCGAAGGGCTCGCCCCCCAGGGGGAAGGCCACCACGTCCAGCAGTGCCCCCTCGGGCGCCGGGGGCTCCTCCCGGGCGAGGCGCTCCGCCCGCTCCCGGAGGATGCGGGCTCGCCTAAGGGACGGGGAGTCCTGTCCCGGAGGATGCATCGGATGGTCCACGGCGGATTCGCTCCTTCCTCGGCGTTTCGGGGGTCATCGCGGGGCGATGTGGAGCAGTTCCAACAGGGCGGAAGCGGTCAGCCCTCCCGACTCGGGGACGACCTCGTCCTCCGGCAGGGCCAGGAGCAGCTCCCGGGCGTTGCGCAGGTGTCGGGCCTCGGACTCCCGATCCGGGGCCAGGGAGGCCAGGGCGTGGTGGGCCGCCACGAAGGACGGGTCCAGATACACCGCCCGCCTCAGGGCGTTGCGGGCCTCCTGGGTCGCCCCCCGTTCCTGGTGGATCACCCCGCTCAGATAATAGGGCGTCGGGTCGGTCCTGTCCCGCTCCATGGCCTGGGAACACAGGCACAGGGCCTCCTCGTGGAGCCCCGCGTCCGCCTTCTGCCGGGCGGTGGCCAGGAGGTCCTCCTCCGGGGAGGGGGGGAGGGGGAGTGGGGCGGGTTGCGGGGGGGAAGGGGGCAAAAACAGGTCCTCCTCCGGACCGAAGGGGAGGGCCGTCGGAAGCTCTTCCGGAAGGGGAGGGGGGAGAAACCCCTCCAGGGCGTACTCCCGCTCCCGGGGCGTTTCCCCCGAGGCTCTTCGGGAGGGGTGGAGGAAGGTGCTCGTCCTTCCCAGGGGGTGGAAGCCGAAGCCCTGGACCAGGGGGGCCTCCGCCGGGGCCACCACCAGCCACCCCTCCGGAGACAGGGTCTGCCGGAACAGGCTTAAGACCCGGCGGATCGCCGCCTCCTCGAAGTAGATCAGCACGTTGCGGCACAGGATCACGTCCCCGGGGCGACCGTCCGGGAAAGGGGACGCCGGATCCAGGAGGTTGCCCTCCCGGAAGGAGATCCCCTGGCGGAACCGGGGCTTCACCGAGCGGACCCCCTCGGGGAGGCGCGTGAAGAACCGTTCCACCCAGGGGGAGGGCACCCCTCGGAAGGACCAGCGGGTGTAGTGTCCCTTTCGGGCCTTGCGCAGCGATCGGGGGTTGAGGTCCGTTCCCAGGATCTCCAGCCTCTCCGGGGGCAGAACCTCCTGGGCCAGCATGGCCACCGTGTACGCTTCCTCCCCGGAGCTGCATCCGGCGCACCAGATCCGAACCGTCCCGCCCCGTCGGGCCAGCTCCGGGAAGACGCGGTCCCGCAGCACCCCCAGGGTCTCCATGTCCCGGAAGAAGTAGGTCTCCCCTACGGTGAGGTGGGGAGCCAGCCGGTCCGTATCCTCCCGGGAGAGGGGAGAGGCGGCCAGGCGGGAGAGCAGCTCCCGGAGGGGCTCCCCCTCCTGCCGGGCCAGCTCCCTCAGGGCCCGCCACAAGTCTTCGGGGCGTCTTCCCCGTCGAAGTCCCATGGCGGATTCCACCCGGTTTCCCAGGATGGCCAGGTCCCCCGCGCACTCCAGGGGGGGGCACAGGTCGGCGGTCTCCGGGACGGGGTTCTGCTGGGTCACGGGGCTTCGGTTCCCCCGGGGGCGAGGAGGGACGCCAGGCTGTGCAGGAGCGTCAGTTCCGCCCCGTCCCCCAGGGTCACCCGGGCGTCGGGGGTCTCCGGGACGGCCCGGCACCGGGGAGAGGAGACCCCCTCCACGGCCTCCACCAGGAGGGCCCGAAGGGCTCCCTGGAAGCGTACCAGCAAAAAGCGGTCCGACAGCTCCAGCTCCCGGGAGGGCAGGCCGAAGCGTCGGCGCAGGTCCACCACCGGGGCCACCTCGCTTCCCACCTTCACGGCTCCCCGCACGTCCGGAGGAGCGTCGGGGAGGGGGGTGACCTCCGCGGCGGGCACGACGCGCTCCACGTCCCCCACCGGGAGGGCGTGGCGTCGTCCCGCCACCAGGAACACCAATACCGGTTCGTCCACGTCCGAAACCCCCTTGAGGAAGGCTGCGTCCCCATCGGTTTGCCCAAGCCGACGCCATTCTAGCGCGTCCGGGCGGAGGAAGGGAAAGGGAAGCGAGTTCGCCCCGACGGGCCCTCTTCGTTCCCGGGGCAGAAAGAGGGGGCGGGGGGACACAAACCGGCGCCCCCCGAAGAGGGCGCCGGAGAGGGGGGCGGACGGTTTCGTCGTCCGGGGGATCAGGCCAGGGTGGTCTCCTCATCCTCCTCCGCAGCGGCCAGGGCCGCGTCGATCCGGGCCAGGAGGGTCTGGAAGATGGAGCCGTCCTCCTCTTCCTCCCTTTCCACCATCTGGCCGTTGGGGCCGTAGGTTCCCGGGGCCCGGCCCGCCTTGTCGGCGCCCGTCATCCCTCCCGGGGGCATGCCGCCGGGAGGAGGGGTTCCTCCCTGTCCCGGACCGCCCTGGGGGGGCTGGAGGGCCGACAGGTCTCCCGTCTCGGCCACCTGGCCCAGCATCTCCGCCAGGTGGGTGAGGCGGTTCTGCTCCTCCCCTTCCGCCTCCTCCGCCTGGGCGGCCACGTCCTCCGCCAGCTGCTCCACCACTTCCTGGAACTGCTCCGGGTCCTTCTCCTTCAGCTGCTGGAGCTTGCTCATGAGCTCCGCGGGCCCGGAGACTTTGAAGTCGTCCGATCCCGACTCGCTTCCCGTCTGTTCCGTCGACGAGGTCGCCTTCTGGGCGGCCAGGCGGAGCATTTCCACCAGGCTGGTGTTTTGGGTGCCGACGCTGCCGATGTTCACCGAGAATCCCTCCTTGAGTGGGTGATGGGGGTCGGGACGAGCCCCCGCCCCCTCTTCCCTTGCTTCGGATTCCCGGGGGCAAGGGTTCGCCAAGGAGAGCAAGGGGGGGATAAGAAGTGCAAAGACCCCCTGAAGACGGGGGGTGCTGCTGGCCCTGGCGGTTTCCCTGCCTCTGGTCCGAAGGAGAGCCTGAAGGGGCAGCGCACAAAGAAGTGCAAAGGTCGCCGCCGTTGCCGGTTCCCCCCTTCCGGGGTTGGTACAATCGCCCCAGCAAGGCGGAGGGGAGAGAGGCTGCCCGTGGAAGGGGAACGGAAGCGCATCCTGGTGGTGGACGACGATGGGGAACTGGGGGAGCTGCTGCGAACCTATCTGGAGCGGGAGGGGTTCGCGTGCCTCCACGTGACCGACGGGGAGACGGGGCTTCGGGAGGCCCTTTCGGGGCGCCAGGACCTGGCGATCCTGGACGTGATGCTGCCGGAGAAGAGCGGTTTCGACGTGCTGCGGGAGATCCGGGCCCGGTCGGACCTGCCGGTGCTGATGCTCACCGCCCGGGGGGATCCGGTGGACCGGGTGGTGGGGCTGGAGCTGGGGGCGGACGACTACATCCCCAAACCCTTCCTCCCCCGGGAGCTGGCGGCCCGGGTGCGGGCGGTGCTGCGCCGCACGGACCGGAAGGAGGAGGACCCCGCTCCGGAGGACGCGGATCGGCTGTCGGTGGGGGACCTGGAGCTGTGCCTCCTGTCCCGGACGGTTCGGGTGGGGGGGCAGTCCGTCTCGCTCACGGGGACGGAGTTCCGGCTCCTGCGGGCCCTTCTGGCCTCCGCGGGGTTTCTGGTTTCCCTGGAGAGCCTGAGCCCGGAGGTTCTGGGGCGGCGACACTCCGCTTTTGACCGGAGCCTGGGGGTCCACCTGAGTAACCTGCGGCGCAAGCTGGGACCCTACCCCGACGGGATGGAGCGGATCCGCACCGTCCGGGGGGAGGGGTACGTGCTGGTGTACCCGGAGCCGGAGGGGCGGGGATGAAGCGCCTTTCCCTCTTCTGGCGCATGTACCTGGGGTTCCTCCTGGCCCTGCTGCTGCCCGTGGGGCTCTTCGAGCTGTCCGCCCTGGGGGCCCGCCAGCGGTTCCACGGCGAGATGGTCCGGGGGCTGCCCCGTCTGCTGGTCTGGACCGTGTCGACCCTGGCGGAGGAGGCGGGGCGGGTGCGCTCCCAAGGGGGGGAGGAGGCCCTGGCGGCGTTCCTCCGGCGGGAGGGGGAGCTTCGGGGAATGGAGCTGTACGTGACGGACCCGAAGGAAACCTTCTTGTCCGATCCCCCCTCCGATCCCCTCCGGCCCGAAGGCCCCGAGTCCCCTTCCGGCTCCTCGGGGGAGCGGGTGCTTCGGTTCTCGGGGCATCGCCTGGGGGTCTCGGTACCCCTGCCCGGTGCCCCCCTGAGGCTGCTGGGGATCCTGCTGCCCCCGGAGGGAAGGCCCCCCGGTCCTCCGGGGCCGCCGCCCCCGGGGTTCCGGAACCCCCTGCGGGGCCTTCTCCTGCCCATGGTGGCGGGAGCCACCCTGTGTTTCCTGCTGGTCCGGTGGCTCACCGTGCCCCTGAAGGACCTGCGCCGGGCCACCTCCACCCTGGCGGGGGGGGACCTGGCCGCCCGGGTGGGGCCGAAGGTGACGGATCGGGGGGACGAGATCGCCGAGCTGGGGCGGGCCTTCAACGCCATGGCGGAGCGGATCCAGTCCCTGGTGACCTCCCAGCGCCGTCTGCTGGGGGACATCTCCCACGAGCTTCGGTCCCCCCTGCAGCGGGTGGGCCTGGCGGCGGCCCTGGCCCGCAAGGGCTGTACCCCCGAGGGGGAGGCCTACCTGGAACGCATCGAGGGGGAGACGGGGCGGATGGGGGAGATGATCGGCCAGCTCCTGGACCTGACCCGGGAGGAGCTGCGGGACCTGTGTCCGGAGGAGGAGCCGGTGTATCTGGAGGCCCTTCTGGAGCGCATCGCCGCGGACGGGGCCTTCGAGGGGGCGGAGGAGGGCAAAGGGGTGGAGCTGTCCGTTCCCGAAGCGGTGGTGGTGTGGGGGGAGGCGGAACCCCTGGCCCGGGCCCTGGAGAACGGGGTGCGCAATGCCCTGCGCCACACCCCCCCGGGGACGGGGGTGGAGGTGAAGGTCCTTCCGGAGGGAGACCGGGTCCGGATCCTCGTCCGGGACCACGGGCCGGGGGTGGAGGAGGGGGAGCTGGAACGGATCTTCCTGCCCTTCTACCGGGTGGATTCCTCCCGGGACCGAGGGCAGGGGGGCGTGGGCCTGGGGCTTGCCATCGCCCGGGAGGGGACGAGGCGCCTCGGAGGGACGGTGACGGCCCGCAACCACCCCCAGGGAGGGCTGATGCTGGAGTACGTCCTGCCCCTGCGCCCCGTCCCGGCGGAACGGGGCGCAGGAGGCCCCCGGGCCTCCTAGATGGGCGAATCGGGGGCCTCCTCTTCCGGGGAGTCATAAGCCTTCTCCACCCTCTGGAAGAAGGTGTCCAGGTCCTCCTCCGCGTGGAGGCTCACCCGGTTCCGGGGGAGGTAGGAGAAGGAGATCTCCCCCTTGTTGACCACCACGATCCTCCCCGGGCAGGCGGAGGGCAGCAGCGCTGCGGGGGTCACCACCAGGGAGGAGCCCACCACGAAGAGCAGGTCCGCCTCTTCCATGAGGGCCTGACAGGCCCCGAGGGCCTGCACCCCTTCCCCGAAGAAGACGATGTCGGGCTTCACGATGCCCCCGCAGCGGGGGCATCGGGGCACCTCCGCGGCCGCCAGCAGTTCCCGGAAGGTCGCCAGGTCGTACCGGGCGCCGCAGCCCGTGCAGGTGTTTCCCCGCACCCCCCCGTGGATCTCCAGGACGTTTCGGGACCCCGCCTTCTGGTGGAGCCCGTCGATGTTCTGGGTCACGATGCCCGAAAGCACCCCCTCCTCCTCCAGCCGGGCGAAGAAGCGATGGGCCCCGGTGGGCTGGACGCGGTCCAGCAGGTCCAGGAATTCCCGGTGGAACCGGAAGAAGAAGCCCGGGTTCCGGAAGAAGTGGTCGATGTCGAAGATCCGCTCCGGGTCGGAGATCCCCAGGGTGCGGTAGAGCCCCTGGGGGCCCCGGAAGTCCTGGATCCCCGCTTTCGTGGAGAGTCCCGCGCCGCTCAAGACCGCCACGCGGCGGGAGGAACGGATCCACTGGGCGCAGGTTGCCGCTTCTCCGTATTGCATCGAATCGCCTCCCCTGGGGTATCATGTCTTCAGGCGGGACCCTAAGCCCTGCGGTGCCTTTCGTCAACCTTGACGGGGAAAGGGGAGGGCGGTATAAAGGGGCCGGTCAAACTGAAATCATTTCAGGAGGTGCGGTCATGAACATCGGCAAGAAGATGGAAAAGGCTATCAACGACCAGATCCAGGCGGAGCTGTACTCCGGGTACATGTATCTCGCCATGGCGGCGTATTTCGAGGCCCAGAACCTCAAGGGCTGCGCCCACTGGATGAAGAAGCAGGCGGAGGAGGAGCAGGAGCACGCCATGAAGTTCTTCGACTACGTGGCGGAGCGGGGCGGCCGGGTGACCCTTCAGGCCATCCAGGCCCCCAAGACCGACTGGGCCTCCCCCTTGGCGGTCTTCGAGGAGGCCTACGCCCACGAGCAGAAGGTGACCTCCCTCATCTACGGCCTCTACGAGGTGGCCCTGAAGGAGAAGGACTACACTTCCCAGACCTTCCTCCAGTGGTACCTGACGGAGCAGGTGGAGGAAGAGGCGGATTCCTCGGAGATCGTGGAGAAGCTGAAGGCCGTGCAGGGCGCCCCTCAGGCGCTCCTGATGCTGGACCGGGAACTGGGACAGCGCGGCTAGACCCGGCGGCGGATCCGACGGGGCGGGGCGGGAAGGCCCGCCCCGCCTTGCGATGGGGCCGGATTGCCCGGCGGAGGAGGTCGAACCATGGAGAAGCAGATCGACGTGAAGGCCCTGTTCCAGTTCAGCTACGGCATGTACATCGTCAGTTCCCTCTGCGAGGGGCGGCTCAACGGCCAGATCGCCAACGCGGCGATGCAGGTCACCGGGGACCCCTGCTCCGTGGCGGTGTGCCTGCACCAGTCCAACCTCACCACGGAGTACATCGGCAAGAGCGGGGTCTTCTCCGTGTCCGTCCTGGAGCAGGAGGTCCCCATGACCTTCATCGGCCAGTTCGGGTTCAAGTGCGGCCGGGACATCGACAAGTTCTGCAACGTCCCGTACCTCACCGGCTCCACCGGGGCTCCCATGGTGACGGAACACGCCCTGGCGGTGCTGGAGGCGAAGGTGGTGCACCGGATGGACGTGTTCACCCACCGGCTCTTCGTGGGGGAGGTGGTTTCCTCCCAGGTGGTGCGGGAGGGAACGCCCCTCACCTATGCGGACTACCACCTCATCAAGAAGGGCAAGTCCCCCAAGAACGCCCCCACCTTCGGGTTCAACCAGCTGAAGTGACCCGGGTCCTGGCGGCGTACCTGGAGGAGACCTATCGGGCCTTCCACCGCCCCGAGACGATCCACCCGGACCCCCTGGAGGTTCCCCGGCGCTACCCCTTCGGGGAGGACCGGGAGGTGACGGCCCTTCTGGCTGCCCTGTACGCCTATGGCCGGGTGCGGCAGATCCTGACCACCCTGGACCGCCTCCTGGCTCCCCTGGGCCCCCGGCCCGCCTCCGTCCTCCGGGACGGGGCGCTGCCGGGGGCCTTCTGCGCTCCCGCCCACCGCTTCACCTCCTGCGAGCAGACCCTGGGTCTGCTCGCAGGGACGGGGGCGGTGCTGCGGGAGTTCGGCTCCCTGGAGGGGGCCTTTCTGCGGGGCGGGGTCCCGACGTGCCGGGAGGACCTGCTGGAGGCCCTGGAGGGTTTCGCCGCCCTGCTGGCGGAGCGCTCCGGCACCGACGGGGCCTTCCTGCTGCCCCGTCCCTCCGGGAAGAGCGCCTGCAAACGCTGGTTCCTCTTTCTGCGCTGGATGGTCCGGGAGGACGAGGTGGACCCGGGGGGCTGGCGGGGCATCCCACGGTCCGCCCTGGTGGTGCCCCTGGACGCCCACATGTTCCGCTTCGGACGGGAGTGGGGGCTGATCCGCCGGGCCAGCCCGGACCTGAAGTCGGCCCTGGAACTCACCGAGGCCCTGGCGGCGGTGGATCCCCAGGACCCGGTGCGCTTCGACTTCTCCCTCACCCGCAGGGGCATCCTGGGAGAGGGGACCCTTGACAGGTCTCCCGCCCTTGGGGTATCCTTCCCGCCAAGCTGATGAGGCCGGTCGGACCAAAAGACCGGTTTCGGAAAAGGCGAGGAAGCGGGTGACCCCAGGAGCCCGGATCCCCCAGAGAGAGACCTCCACCGGCTGAGAGGGGTCTCGGATCCGCCGAAAGGTCCAAGGCCCGCCGAGCCGGCCCCGAAAGGGGGCGCTGTGCGCGTCCCTGGAGTAAGGCGCCCGGGTGGGCCCCGTCAGAGGCCTCCAAGAGGAGTCCTGGTGGCTCAAGTTGGGTGGTACCGCGGGTTTTCGGCCCGTCCCTTCAATGTGAAGGGGCGGGCCGTTTTGTATATCCGGCGTCGGAGGACGCGAAGGAGGTCGAGGAAGATGGCAAGCGGAGTCTGCGTGGTGTGCGAGGGAGCGGTGGCGCTGCCGGAAGGGTGCTGCCAGGGGGAGATCCTGGTGTGCGGGGATTGCGGCACGGAGCTGGAGCTGGTGGAGCTGGACCCGCCCCGGTTCGAGGAGGCCCCCCAGGTGCAGGAGGACTGGGGTGAGTAGGGGGCCCGTCCTTCGGATCCTCTTCACCCGGCTTCGGGCGGAGGAGAAGCTGCTGGCGGAGGCGGCCCGTCGGCAGGGTATCCCCGTGGACCTGGCGGACGTGACGGACCGGGTCTTCGGGGCCGCCCTGCCCGCGGAGGCCGGGGACGTGGTGCTGGCCCGGTGCGTGAGCCACGGGCAGAACGAGGCGGTGGCCGGGATGCTGGAGGCCCGGGGGTTCCGGGTGGCCAACCCGTCGTCGGTGATGGCCCTCTGCGGGGACAAGCTGCGCACCACCCTGGCCCTGGAGCGGGGGGGGGTGGCGCAACCCCGGTGGCGCACCGCCCTGTCGGAGGAGGGGGCCCTGGAGGCGGCGGAAGAGCTGGGGTACCCGGTGGTCTTCAAGCCCCTGGTGGGAAGCTGGGGACGCCTGTTGGCCAAGGCGAACGACCGGGAGGCGGCGGAGGCGGTGGTGGAGCACAAGGCCCAGCTGGGGGCGGCGCACCGCACCTTCTACCTCCAGGAGTACGTGCACAAGGGGGGCTTCGACGTGCGGGCCTTCGTGGTGGGGGGAGAACCCCTCTGCGCCATCCGGCGGGAGAGTTCCCACTGGATCACCAACACCGCCCGGGGGGGACGGGCCTGCGCCCAGCCCCTGGACGAGGAACTCTCCGGGGTGCTCCGGTCGGTGCACGCCGCCCTGGGGGGAGACTTCCTGGCGGTGGACCTGTTCCGTTCCCGGGACCGGTGGCTGGTGAACGAGGTGAACGACGGAGGGGAGTTCCGCAACTCCGTGGAGCCCACCGGGACGGACATCCCCGGTGCGGTGGTGGCCCATCTCTGGGCGAACCGGCCGAGGGCGTAGGTCCGTGACTTCCCGCAGGGAGATCCGAAAGCCCTTGAAGCGCCACGCAGCCGTCCTCAAGCGGAGGACGGGAGGATGGGTCGTGGGGTTCCGCAGGGTCTAGGCGCGCAGGCGCCCGCCCGAGGAAGAACGTCCGCGACCCGCCTTCGAGACCGGAGGCGGGTTTTTTTGTGGGGAAGGCAGGAGGGATGGTCCGTGGAGGTACGGGTGGACGAGGAGGGCTGGACCGTGGAGATCCGGCTGCGACGGGAACGGCGGAACGAGGCGCCCCGAGAGGGGCTGTCGGAGGAGGAACCCCGGGGCGAGGGGCCGGGGCATCTGGGGAGGGACGGGGAATGGTGGTGACGGTGGAACGGACGGAGGTGTCCCCCGATCGGATGGTCTTGGACGGGCAGCCCGTGGAGTCCTGGATCGAAAGCCTCGCCCCCGGGGATGCGTGGTTTCGCATGCTCCAGGGGCGGATGCCCGAGGAGGGGGAGCGGCGGGTCTTCGACGGGGTGCTGGTGGCCCTCACCGACCACGGCAGCACCCCCCCCAGCACCCAGGCCGCCCGGCTGGTGGCCTCCGCGGGGGTGCCCCTCCAGGCGGCCCTGGCGGGGGGGCTGCTGGCCTTCGGGGACCACCATGCCGGGGCCATTGAGGGGGCCATGGCCCTCTTCCAGGAGGAGGTGGCCCGGCCCGGTCCGGGAGGGGCGGCGGGCCTGGTGGAGCGGACCCTGGAGGAGGGGGCCCGGATCCCGGGGTTCGGGCACCGGGTGCACCGTCGGGACCCCCGGGTGGTTCCCCTGAAGCGTCTGGGGGAGGCCTGCCTTGTCCGGAGCCCCCACCTGGACCTGTTCCGCTCCCTGGAGGAGGAGCTGTCCCGGCGCAAGGACATCGGGGGGAACGTGGACGGGGTCTGCGGGGCCCTGCTCTCCGACCTGGGCTTTCCTCCCCAGGCGGGACGGGCCCTGTTCTTCGCGGGGCGCCTGCCGGGCCTCACGGGGTGGATCCTGCGGGAGACCCGGGGGCGGGCCTTCCGGCCCTACGCCCTGGTGCCCCGGGAGGGCGTCCCGTGTTCCGCGTAGCCCTGTGGGGGGCCACGGGCCTGGCGGGGGGGGAGCTGTTGCGCCTGATTGCGGGGCATCCGAACATGGAACTGGCCTGCGCCGTGTCCCGAGGTCGGGCGGGGCAACCCCTGGGGGGGACCCACCCCCACCTGCGACATGCCTACCCCTCCTGTTCCTTCGTCTCCCCCGAGGAGGCCCGGGAGGGGGAGGCGGACCTGGCCTTCCTGGCGCTGCCCCACGGAGCCTCGGCGGAGGAGGCGGGCCGGTGCCTAGCCCGGGGGCAGAAGGTGGTGGACCTGTCGGCGGACTTTCGGCTGCGGGACCCGGAGGCCCACCGACGTTGGTACGGGGCGGAGGTCCCCGCTCCGGAGCTGCGGGGCCGGGGGGTGTACGGTCTGCCGGAGCTGCACCGGGAGGAGCTGCGGGGGGCGGACCTGGTCTCCGGGGTGGGGTGCAACGCCACCGCCGCGATCCTGGCTCTGCTGCCCCTGGCCCGGGCGGGGGTGCTGGAGGAGGCCCGGGTGGAGTGCCGGGTGGGCTCCTCCGAGGGGGGCGCCGGAGGGGACGAGGGGAGCCACCACCCCTGGCGCAGCCGGGCCCTTCGGGTGGTGACCCCCTTCGCCCACCGCCACCTGGGGGAGGTGTGCCAGGAGCTGGGGCTGGAGGAGGAGCGCCTCACCCTGGGGGTGACGGCGGTGGAGCTGGTGCGGGGGGTGCAGTGCCTGGCCCACGCCACCCTCTCCCGGCCCATGGTGGAGGGGGAGCTGTGGCGCCTCTACCGGGGAGCCTACGGGGAGGAGCCCTTCGTGGACCTGTGCCCCGCCCGGCCCTCCCACCAGCGGATCCCGGACCCCCGGCACGTCCTGGGGAGCAACCGGGTTCGGGTGGGCTTCGCCCTGGCGGAAGGGGGGCGGCGGATCCTGGCGGCCTCCGCTCTGGACAACCTGATGAAGGGCGCCGCGGGCACGGCGCTGCAGGGGGCGAACCTGGCCCTGGGGCTCCCGGAGACCCGGGGGTTGGACATGCTGCCGGTGTTCCCGGCGTGAGGGGAGGAAGGGACATGATCGGGGTGGTGAAGGTGGGGGGCGCCCGGGGGAACCGGACGGAACCCCTGGTGCGGGAGCTGGCGGAGCGGGTGGCCTCGGGGGAGCGTTGGGTCCTGGTGCACGGGGCCAGCGGGGCCATGGACGACCTGTGCCGCCGGGAGGGGGTGGAGGTGCGCCACGTGGTGAGCCCCTCGGGGTACCGGAGCCGCTTCGTGGGGGAGCCGGAGCGGCGGCTCTTCGAGCGGGCGGCCCGGGAGGCGGGGGAGGCCCTGGTGGGTCAGTTGGGGGGGCTGGGGGTCCCCAGCAAGGCTCTGCGCCCCGCCCGGGCGGCCCGGAAGGAGTGTCTCCGCTCCCTGGAGGAGGGGCGGGTCCGGTTGGTCCGGGGCAACCGGAGCGGCTCCGTGACGGAGGTGGATCCCCGTCCCCTGGAGGCCCTGCTGGACTCCCGAACCGTGCCCGTGCTGCCCCCCCTGGGACGGGACGACGAGGGGCTGTGGCTGAACGTGGACGGGGATCGCCTGGCGGCGGCGACGGCTCGGGCCCTGGGGGCGGAGGTGCTGGTGATTCTCTCCAACGTGCCGGGGCTTCTGGCGGACCCGCAGGATCCGGAAAGCCGCATCCCCTCGGGGGATTTGGAAGGTTGGGAGGTCCTGGAGGGGGCGGCGAAGGGGAACATGAAGCGCAAGCTCCTGGCCTGTCGGGAGGCCCTGGAGGGGGGCGTTCCCCGGGTGGTCCTGGGGGACGGACGGGTGGAGGCCCCCCTGGGGGCGGCACTGTCGGGAAGGGGGACGCAGCTTTGGGCAGCGTGCTGTACGGCGGTCGGGGCCTGACCCTGACGGAGGGCTCCGGGAGTCGGGTGCGGGATTCCTCGGGGCGGGAGTACCTGGACTGGTTCACGGGGCACGGGGCGCTGCTCTTCGGCCATCGGCACCCCCGGCTGGTTGCGGCTTTGCGGGAGGCCTCCGAGGGTCTCTGGGGGGTGGGGGCGGGCTTCCGCCACCCCGCCCGGGAGGCCTGCGAGGAGCGCCTGGCGGCCCTGCTTCCCCGGGGGCGGGTTCTCTGGGCCAACAGCGGGGCGGAGGCCCTGGAAGGGGCCCTCAAGCTGGCCCTGCTGCTGCGCCCGGGGAGGCCCCGTCTGCTGGCGGTGCGTCGGGCCTTTCACGGCCGAACCCTGGGGGCCCTGGGGCTCACCTTCAACCCCAAGTATCGGGAACCCTTCCGGGCCTTCCTGCCCCCGGTGGAGCACCGGGGGGCCGAGGAGCTTCCCGCGGCGGTGGGACCGGATGTGGCGGCGGTGTTTCTGGAGCCCCTACAGGGGGAGGGAGGAGTGCACCCCCTGGATCCGGAGCTGGGCAGGGCGCTGACCCGGGCCTGCCGGGCCTCCGGGGCCCTTCTGGTGGCGGACGAGGTGCAGTCCGGCATGGGGCGCTGCGGCGCGCTGCTGGCCAGCCCCCTGATGGGGCTGGAGCCCGACGCGGTGTGCCTGGCCAAGGGACTGGCGGGGGGGCTTCCCGCGGGGGCGCTGGTCTGGCGGGGGGATCTGGGAGACTTCTCCCCCCATTCTCACGGTTCCACCTGCGCGGGCAACCCCGTGGTCTGCCGGGTGGCCCTGGAGGCGTTCCGGCTCCTGGACGAAGGGCTCCCGCAGCGGGGGGCCGCCCTGGGAGAGGTCTTCCGGGGGCGGCTTCGGGGCCTGGAGCATCCGGCGATCCGGGAGGTCCGGGGGGTGGGGCTCCTCACGGGGGTGGAGCTGACGGTGCCCGCCCTGCCTGTGGTGAAGGCCCTCCAGGAGAGGGGCGTCCTGGCCCTGGCGGCGGGGCCTCGGGTGGTGCGGTTTCTGCCCCCCTTCGTTATCCCGGAGGAGGAGGGGGCGGAGGTGGCGGAACGCTTCGCCTTGGCCCTGGAAGACTGCCGATGACCCGGGAGGAGCGGCTTCTGGCGGACCTGGTGGGGGTTCCCAGCCCCAGCGGCGAGGAAGGGGCGGCGGCGGCGACCCTGTGCGACCTTCTTCCCCGGTTCGGCTGGGAGGAGGCGACGGTGGACGAGGCGGGGAGCGTGGTGGCCCGGCGCGGCTCCGGGGGGCGGGAGCTGCTGCTGCTGGGGCACCTGGACACGGTGCCCGGGGGGCCGGAGGTGCGCCTGGAGGGAGAGGTCCTCTGGGGGCGGGGGAGCGTGGACGCCAAGGGCCCCCTGTGCGCCCTGGGGGTCAGCGGCGGGCGGATCCCCTTGCCTCCGGGATGGCGGGTGACCCTGGTGGCCGCCTCGGGGGAGGAGGCGGATTCCCGGGGGACGAGGCACCGCCTGCCCCTCCACGCCCCGGCGGCCTGCCTGGTGGGGGAGCCTACGGGGACCGACGGGGTGGCCCTCTCCTACCGGGGACGGGTGCTTTTGTCCCTGGAGGGAGAGGACGGAGGAGCCCACCGGTCCGGAGACCCGGGGCCCCTGGCGGCGGCGGTGCGGGCCGCTGCGGCGATCCTGGAGGAGGCGGAAGCCCGGGAGGGGCACTCCGGCGCGGTGTTGGGCATGGAGGGGCACGAGGCGGGGCGGCGCACCGCCCGGGTGGACCTGGACCTGCGCCTCCCCCTGGGGGCCTCCGTGGCGGGGTGTCTGGAATGGGCGGCGGAGGTGGCGGCCCGCCGGGGGCTGACCCTGCGGGTGCGGGACGCCGTGGAGCCCCACGGCGTGGACCGGTTGGATCCGGCGGTGCAGGCCCTGCGGGTGGCGGTGCGGGGGGAGGGCATGACGCCCCGGCTCCTGGCCAAGCAGGGCACGGCGGACTTCAACCTGGCCGCCGCCTGGGGGTGTCCCCTGGCGGTCTACGGCCCCGGGGACTCCCGGATGGACCACACCTCGGAGGAACGGCTGGATCTGGGGGAGTACCGCCGGGCCCTGGGGGTGCTGGATCGGGCCCTGCCTCTTTTGATGGATCGGGCCTAACGGCGGAGGAAGGGGCTCGGGGCCAGACGGGCGCGTTCCAGGAGGATGCGGCAGAGGAAGGCGTAGGCGGGAACGGTGACGACCGCCGCCACCAGGCGGGGGGGCACCGTGGCGGCCAGGGGCAGCCCGAAGAGGTGGCGGAGGATCAGGGGGACCAGCAGGCAGGAGACGAGGAGATAGGGGGCCCCCACCGCCGCCAGGAGCCCGGGCAGGCCGGGCCTTCCCGGCCAGACCCGCCAGAGGAGCCCCGGGAGGGCTCCCCCCAGGGCCGCCGCCGCGGTGAAGTGGGGCATGTAGGGCCCCATGGGCTGCACCCAGTAGCCCAGCAGGTCCCCCAGGGCTCCCACCAGGGTCCCCGCGGCGGGGCCCATCCCCAGGCTCGCCAGCACTACGGGAAGATGCCCCAGCCCCAGGCGCACCCCCTCCACGGGTCCCAGGGCGATGCGGATGCTGGCCACCCGGGTGAGCACCACGTTCAGCCCCACCAGCAGGCCCAGGAACACCAGCTCCCGGGTGGTGGGGCGCCAGAGCCGCCGCGGTTCCACCTAGAGGATCCCCTTCCCCTTCAGGGTTTCGATCTCCCCTTCCGACAGGCCCAACAGCTCCCGGTGCACCAGGTCGTTGTGCTCCCCCAGAAGGGGCGGGGCCAGGCGGATGCCCGAGGGGTTCTCGGCGAAGTGCATGGGGCACCCCGGGAGAAGCACCTCCCGGCCCCCGGGGAGGGAGGAGGGGACCAGCATGTCCCGGGCGGCGAGCTGCTTGTCCCCCAGAAGCTCCGCCACCCCCCGCACCGGGGCGGCGGGCACCTGAGAGGCTTCGAGGAGGGCCACCGCCTCGTCGGTGGGCAGGGTGCGCGTCCAGGCGGAGAGGGTCTCGGTGAGTTCCACCAGGTGGGCGATCCGGGCCTCGTTGGTGGCGAAGAGGGGGTGATCCGCCAGGTCGGGGCGCTCCATGACGGCGCAGAGGCGCTCCCAGGTGGGGCGGGTGGCGCATCCCAGGACCAACCATCCGTCGGCGGTGGGGTAGACGTCGTAGGGGGCTGCGCTGGCGTGGGCGCTGCCCATGCGCCCCGGGGGAAGGGGCTCCAGTTGGGCCCGCACCAGGGCGTTCTCCAGGATGGCGAACACCGAGTCCACCATGGCCAGGTCCAGCCGGTCCCCCCGGCCGGTGACGCTGCGGCGGTACAGGGCGGCGCACACCGCGTTGGCGGCGAACATCCCCGTGGCGATGTCCCCCAGGGAGCTGCCCACCCGGGTGGGGGGGGCGTCGGGGAAGCCCGTGAGGCCCATGAGGCCTCCCCGGGCCTGGGCGGTGATGTCGAAGGCCAGCTTGGAGGACTCGGGCCCCGTCTGGCCGAAGCCGCTGATGGAGCAGTACACCAGCCGGGGGTTCTCCTCCCTCAGGGCCTCGTGTCCCAGGCCCCAGCCCTCCATGGTGCCGGGGGAGAAGTTCTCCACCAGCACGTCCGCCCTCCGGGCCAGGCGGCGGCACAGGTCCTGCCCCTCCGGGGCGCGCAGGTTCAGGGTGAAGGATCGCTTGTTGCGGTTGAAGGTGGCGAAGTAGCCGCTCTGTCCGTCCTCCAGGGGAAGGTAGCCCCGGGAGTCGTCCCCCCGCCCCGGCACCTCCGCCTTGAGGACCGTGGCCCCCAGGTCTCCCAGCACCATGGTGCAGTAGGGGCCCGCCAGGGCCCGGGAGAGATCCAGGACCAGGACTCCTTCCAGCGGTCCGGAGCCGACGCCTTGCTTTTCCGTGGACATGCCCATCCCTCCGGGAGATCCCCTTCCCCCCTTCCCTTTTGGGGCCGGACGGAGAGGGTATAATGACGATGCCCGATTATACAGCGGGCGGATCGTTTTAGGTAGCAGGTACTAGAATCAGGTTCGAAACTTTTTTCGAGGAGGTTGCCGTTCGGATGAAACAGTTGCGTTCCCTGACCGAGTTGCTGCAGTACGCCCAGGAAGTGGGTCCCCTCACCATCAGCGTGGCCTGCGCCGAGGACGCGGAGGTCCTGGAGGCCGTCGAGGAGGCCCGCAAGAAGGGCATCGCCAAGGCGTTCCTGGTGGGGGACGCGGACAAGATCCGCTCCGTCGCCTCCGGCCTGGGCGTGGACCTGACCCCCTACGACGTGGTGGACGAGAAGGGCGGCGAGGCCGCCGCTTCCCTGCGGGCGGTGGAGCTGGTCTCCTCCGGGCAGGCGGACATCCTCATGAAGGGGATGGTCAAGACCGCCAACTTCCTCCGGGGGGTCCTCAACAAGGAGAAGGGGCTGCGCAGCGGCTCCCTGCTGTCCCACGTGTACATCCACGAGGTGGAGAACTACGACCGGATCTTCTTCATCGCCGACCCGGCCTTCAATATGTATCCCGACCTGGGGGCGAAAGTTGGCATCATCGACAACACGGTGCAGCTGGCTCACGCCTTCGGGGTGGAGTGCCCCAAGGTGGCGGCCCTGGGGGCGGTGGAGGTGGTGAACGCGGACATGCCTCCCACTCTGGACGCGGCGAACCTCACCCAGATGAACCGGCGCGGCCAGATCAAGGGCTGCCTGGTGGACGGCCCCCTGGCCCTGGACAACGCGGTGAGCGAAGAGTCCGCCAGGCACAAGGGCATCGTCTCCGACGTGGCGGGGCATGCGGACATCCTCCTGGTGCCCAACATCGAGGCGGGGAACATGCTGGCCAAGGCCATCATCTACTTCGCCCGCAACAAGACCGCGGGCCTGGTGCTGGGCGCCAAGGCCCCGGTGGTGCTCACCAGCCGGGCGGATTCGTCGGAGACCAAGCTGCTCTCCATCGCCTCCGCGGTGGCCCTGGCGGCGTTCCAAAAGAAGAAGAAACGGGGCTAGACCCCCTTCAGAGACGAAGACCTTCGCGGGGGGACGTCCGGTTCGGACGCTCCCCCCTTTGTGGATGGGAGGAGGGCATCATGCACGCACCCCTGATCCTGGCGATCCATCCCCGGCCTCGGAGCACCGAGGCGGCTCTGTTCCAGGGGGAGAGAGAACTCTGGCGGGACGGCAGACAGCACGCCTTGCAGGATCTGCACCGGTTCCCCTCCGTGTCGGCCCAGTTGGACTTCCGGCTCCGCAGCCTCCAGGACCTCCTCCTGGCCCAGGAAACCGACCCCGCCAAGCTGGACGGGGTGGTGGGAACGGGGGGACTGCTTCGCCCCATCCCCGGAGGGACCTACCGGGTCACCCCCGCCATGCTGGAGGAGCTGGAGAGTTGCCGCTACGGCTGCCACGTGTCCAACCTGGGGGCGCCCCTGGCCCGGAGGATGGCGGACCTGGCGGGGGGGCGTCCCGCCTTCGTGGTGGACCCCCTGGTGGTGGACGAACTTCTCCCGGAGGCCCGGCTTTCGGGCATCCCGGAGATCGAACGCAAGTCCCTGTTCCACGCCCTCTCCCAGCGCGCCGCAGGGCGTCACGCCGCCCGGGCCCTGGGGCGTCCCTACGAGGAGTGCAACCTGGTGGTGGCCCACCTGGGCTTCGGCATCAGCGTGGGGGCCCACCATCGGGGCCGGGTGGAGGAGGTCAACAACCCCCTGGAGGGGGAGGGGCCCTTCTCCGGGGAGCGCTCCGGGGGGTTGCCCTGCGGGGAGCTGGTGCGCCTGGCCTACAGCGGCCGCTACGACTTCGAGGAAATGATGGACCGCATCACCCGCAAGGGGGGGCTTCTGGCCCACCTGGGCACCGACGACCCCCACGTCCTGGATTCCCGCATCCGGGGAGGGGACGAGAAGGCCCGGCTGGTGGTGGAGGCCCTGGCCTACCAGGTGGCCAAGGAGATCGCCGCCCGGGGGGCGGTGCTTCGGGGGGTGGTGGACGGGGTGGTGCTCACGGGGCACCTGGCCCGTTGGGACACCCTGGTGGAGGGCATCCGACGCTGGGCGGACTGGGTGGCCCCCTTCCAGGTCTTTCCGGGGGAGAACGAGCTGGCGGCCCTGGCGGAGGGGGCCCTTCGGGTCCTGCTGGGGCAGGAGGAGCCTCGGATCTACGAGGAAGAGACGGGGGGACGGTAGAACATGCGGGTGGTGGTGCTGGAGCCCCTGGGGGTCAGCCAGGAACGCTTGGCGGAGCTGGCGGCTCCCCTGGGAGAAGCGGGACACAAGGTGGAGTTCTACGCCACCCGGGAGCGCAACTGGGCGGTGATGGCGGAACGGGCCAGCGACGCGGACGTGGTGGTGATCGCCAACCACGCCCTCAAGGGGGACGTGGTGCGTCTCTGCCCCAACCTGAAGATGATCTCCGTGGCCTTCACGGGGGTGGACCATCTGGACCTGGAGGCCTGCCGGACCCGGGGCATCCTGGTGTCCAACGCCGCAGGGTACGCCACCTCCGCGGTGGCGGAGCTGACCCTGGGCCTGGCGCTGGCCCTCTTCCGGCAGATCCTTCCGGCGGACGGGGCGGCCCGAAGCGGCGGCACCCTGGAGGGGCTGCGCCAGCGGGAGCTGCGGGGCAAGACCTTCGGCGTGGTGGGCACCGGGGCCATCGGCAAGGAGGTGGCCCGCCTGGCCGCCGCCTTCGGCTGCTCCGTGCTGGGGCATCGGCGTTCCGTGCCCGAGGGGGCGGAGGAGGAGGGCATCCTCCACGTGTCTTTGGAAGACCTGCTGCGCCGGTCCGACCTGGTGTCCCTCCACGTGCCCCTCACCGACGCCACCCGAGGCCTGATCGGGGAGGAGGCCCTGTCCCTCATGAAGCCCGACGGGGTGCTGATCAACGTGGCCCGGGGGCCCGTGGTGGACCAGCAGGCTCTGGCCCGGGCCCTTCGGGAGGGGCGCCTGGGCGGGGCGGGGGTGGACGTGTTCGACCTGGAGCCCCCTCTGCCGCCGGACCACGTGCTCTTCGAGGTCCCCCGGCTGATCCTGACCCCCCACCTGGGCTACGCCACGGAGGAGGCCTTGGAGGAGCGGGCCCGGATCGCCCTGGAGAACGTGCTGGCCTGGACCCTGGGGCGGCCCCGGAACGTGGTGTGCCCATGACCTGCCCGGGACGGCGCCACGTGCTGGAGACCTTCACCGCCCCCGGCTCCTTCGGGGACGGGGAGGTGCTCATGAGCCGGTTCCATCCCGCAGGGGAGAGGTTGCCCCTGGTGGTGGTGTTCCACGGGGTGCACGGCTGTGCGGATCCCTCCCCGGGGGAGAAGTACGGCGACCTGGGGCGGTTCCTGGCGGAGGAGGGCATTGGCTGCGTCCTGGCGGAGTCCAGCCGGAAGCGCCGGGATCGGAGGATCTTCGGGGACGACCGGGCGGGCTGGGCGGTGGCGGCCTTCGAGGGGAAGACCTTCCTCCAGGAGCTGGCGGACGCTGCCTCGGCCCTGGATCGGGTGTCCGCCCTGTGGCCCGCTAGCCCCCTGTGGATCTGGGGTTTCTCCCTGGGGGGGCTTCTGGGGATGCTTCTGGCAGGTCGGGCGGCGGGGCCCCTCCTGGGGCGGAAGGAGTTTTCCGTGCCCCACCTGCGGGGGCTGGTTCTCGCGGGAAGCGGGGACTCCCTCAAACAGGGGAGGGAGGACCAGACCCGGCTGCCCGTCCTGGACAGCCTGCCGGAGCAGCGGTGGCTCCACGAGGCGGCCCGGAACCTCTCGGGGATCCGCCTGGGGGCCTTCCGGGGGACCAAGGACGAGACCTTCACCCAAGGGGCCTGCCGCCGCCTGGTGGACCTGGCCCCCCTTCCCGAGCCGGATCGGTTCTACCAGGAGCTGGAGGGGGTGGACCACGCCTTCCGCACCCTGAACGGGGAGCCCTCCCGACAGCCCCTCCGGGCCATGATCCGGCGTCTCCTGCCCTGGTGGACCTAGAGGAGCCCCATGTCCTTCTTCCGGAGGGAACCGGACCCGGGGGCGGATGAGCGGTTCTTCGGCCGGGACCGTCAGGGTCTGGTGGAGATGGTGGTGCGCATGGGGGCCCTGGTCCGGGAGAACCTGGAGTCGGCGGTTCGGGGCCTGACGGAGCGGGACGAGGCGGCGGCTCTGGCCGGGGCCTCGGGGGACGACGGGGTGGACGAGATGGAGGTGCAGGTGGAGCAGGAGTGCCTGCGCCTTTTGGCCCTGCGCCAGCCCGTGCGGGAGGACCTCCGCTTCGTCTTCGCGGTGCTGCGCATCGTCAAGGATCTGGAGCGCATGGGGGACGAGGCGGAAAACGTGGCGGAGGAAGCCCTGCGCCTCTTTCCCGAGCCCGCTCCCCTTCCCCTGGAGGGACCCTTGCGGCGCATGGGGGAACTCTGCTTCGAGATGGTGGACGATGCCCTGGACGCCCTGGTGCGGGGGGATGCCCCCCTGGCGGAGCGGGTGGTGCGGCGGGACGACGATGTGGACGCCCTGTGGTTTCAGGTAAGGGAGGACACGGTGCGCCTCCTCGGCACCTGCCCCCCGGAGGGGGAGTCGGGGGCCCGCCGGACCCTGACGGAGCTGTCCGCGGCCCGTCACCTGGAACGGGTGGGGGACCACGCCACCAACGTGGCGGAGCTGGCCTTCTTCGTCCTCACGGGGAAGCGCCTGAGGGAGGAGCGTCCTGCTCCGCCCCCGGCTCCGGAAGCCTAGCGGTCCTGGTCCACGATGGGGGTGCAGAAGGCGCAGGTGGAGTCCCAGGGGAAGAGGATCCAGGTGTCCTGGCTCACCTCGGTGATGTAGGAGTCCACCAGGGGACGCCCCTCGGGCTTGGCGTACACCGCGGCGAAGTGGGCCCGGGGGAAGAGATCCCGCACCACCTTGGCGGTTCTGCCCGTGTCCACCAGGTCGTCCACGATGAGACAGTCCTCGTCCATGTCCTCCAGGTCCGGGCGCTTGAGGATGCTGGCCTCGCCCTGGGTGCGCAGGGTGTAGCTGGACACGCACACCGTATCCACCAGGCGGATGTTCAGCTCCCGGGCGATGATGGCCGCGGGCACCAGGCCTCCCCGGGCCACCGCCAGGATGCGGGTCCAGGGACGCAGGTTCAGGAGGCGCCAGGCCAGGGCCCGGCAGTCTCGCTGGAGCTGGTCCCAGCTTACGGGGTAGGTCTTGTGGTAGCGGTCGGCGGCATCGGACATGGATCTCATCCTCCCGGGGGTTTGAGTCTGACGACCCTACGAGGGTACGACGCCGAGGGCGGTTCGCGCAAGGCGAGGGGGGGAATGTCCGCCTGGCGGGGGAGAATTTCTCGGGAACTGAGGGAAAAAGTTGTGGTATTCTGGGCTCTGTCACCCAACCAACCTTGGAGGAGGCGGTTTTCGTGAAGCGGATTTCGTTCTGGGTCGCCCTGTGCCTGGGGCTCTCCCTCCTGTGCGGCGCGGCCTGGGCCCTGCCCGCGGTGGCGCCGAAGGACATCAAGTCGGGGTACGTCTACGTGGGGCCCGTGGGGGACGGCGGCTGGACCTACATGCACGACCTGGCCCGCAAGGCCATGGACAAGGCTTACCCCGGTCTCAAGTCCAGCTACGTGGAGTCCGTGCCCGAGGGACCCGACGCGGAGCGGGTCATGGAGACCTTCATCCGCAACGGTTCCAAGGTGATCTTCGCCACCTCCTTCGGGTTCATGGACCCGGTGCAGAACGTGGCCAAGCGGCACCCCGACGTGATCTTCATGCACTGCTCCGGCTACAAGCGAGCCGCCAACGTGGGGACCTACTTCGGCCGCATGTACCAGGCCCGGTACCTCTCGGGGCTCGTGGCGGGGAAGATGACCAAGAGCAACACCATCGGCTACGTGGCCGCCTACCCCATCCCGGAGGTGATCCGGCACATCGACGCCTTCACCCTGGGGGTGCGGAAGGCCAACCCCAAGGCGAAGGTGAAGGTGGTGTGGATCTTCTCCTGGCATGATCCCGCCAAGGAGAAGGAGGCCACCAAGGCCCTGGTGGACGCCAAGTCCGACGTCATCGCCATGCACGCCGACACCGGCGCCGCCCCCCAGGCGGCGGAGGAGCTGGGGGTCTGGGTCATCGGCTACAACAGCGACATGAGCCGCTACGCCCCCACCAAGTTCCTCACCTCCCCCATCTGGAACTGGAGCGTGGTGTACAAGCACGTCCTCGACGGGGTCACCAAGGGCACCTGGAAGTCCGAGGACATCTGGTGGGGTATGGAGAAGGGGCTTGTGGACCTGGCCCCCTTCGGCAAGGGGGTTCCCCAGAGCGTGAAGGACCTGGTGGCCAAGGAGAAGGCCCAGATCGCTTCGGGCAAGCTGGACGTCTTCGCGGGCCCCATCAAGGACCAGAAGGGCAAGGTGGTGGTCCCGGCGGGCAAGTCCATGAGCGACAAGGACCTCCTCTCCCTGACCTGGTTCGTGGAGGGCGTGGAAGGGGACGTGCCGAAGTAGGCGTCCGCCGCCCTTCGACGGGAAGCGCACCGATCCAGAAGGCCCGCCCCCTTTCGGGAGCGGGCCTTCTTTCGTGGAGCCCTCGGTTCAGCCGCCGAAGGAGGGGGAGCTACTTCTTCTCCTCGTAGGTCTTGATGATGGCGTAGATGGGGTCGAACAGGTCGTTGGGCACCGGGAAGCTCAGGTTGTACTGGACGATTTTCCAGGCCTTGCCGTCGTGCACCAGCACCCCCGTCCCCCGGGCCTCCCCGGCGGAGTGGGCCAGCCGCTCGTCGAACCAGGCGGTCTTCCCGTCGCCGCTGAAGAAGACGTGCCGCTCCGTGGGCTTGTAGGTCCAGCCCTTGCCCGTGTCGAAGCGCTTCTGCCCGTAGGGTTGGAACTCCTTCAGGGGCCACCGCTCGGTCTTGTCGGTGCCGAAGAAGACCGCGTCGGGGGCGAAGAGGGCGAAGTAGGCCTTCCCGTCCGCCTTGGAGGCGGCGAGGTGCAGCGCGTCCAGCACCTCCGCCACCGCCTTCTCCGGGTTGGCGGGGGCCGCCTGGGCGGGGACGCTTCCCAGGGCAAGGAGAAGACAGAGGAGAAGCAGGGAGAACCGAAAACGAGTCATGACGGCGTCACTCCTTTGTGGTGAAGAGATGGTTGACGCGGGAAGACTAGCACGGAAGGGCATTCCGGGGATAGGGCAAAGGGGCGGGGGTTTCCCGGGTCCCGGACGCTTCCCGCGGGGTACCGGGGAAGGCCCTCCTCTGGTACCATGGTCCCGATTCCATCCCTCCCGCGAAGGAGATGCCCATGCGCCAGAACTAGACGGTCGACCTCCATGGATTGCGTCCGCTCCGGTCCCCCTGCGGGACCGCCATGGGGTGTCCCGTCTCCGCTCCTCCCGGGGCGGGCTGCATCGGCATTCCGGAACCATCCACCAGCCCAGATCGTTTTCTCCAGTCCCGGCTTCCCCGTGGGGGAAGGGAGCGGCTGCGGGCCCCGAATCGTTTCGGGAGGTGCCCTCATGTCCCTTGCCTTTTCCCGCGTCTTTTTCCGCCACGAGGGGGCCGCGTCCCCCCTCTTCGAAGACCTGACCCTGGAGTTTCCCCCCCGTTGGACCGGCGTGGTGGGAGCCAACGGTTCCGGCAAGACCACCCTGCTCCGCCTCGCCCAGGGGGAGCTGCTCCCCTCGTCGGGGAACGTGGCCTCCCCGGGAAGAAGACGGTTCTGTCCCCAGGGGGTCGCCCTCCCTCCGGTGGGGTGGGTCGATCTGCTCCGCTCTCCCCTCCCTCGCCCGGCCCGCCTTCGGGCCGAACTGGAGCTGGATCCCTCCTGGGCGGAGCGCTGGGAGACCCTGAGCCCGGGGGAGCGCAAGCGGGTCCAGATCGGCGTCGCCCTCCTGGAGGAGCCGGACCTTCTGCTCCTGGACGAGCCGACGAACCACCTGGATCGGCAGGCCCGGGATCTGCTGCTTCGCTCCCTGAGGCGTTTCGGGGGGGTGGGGCTCCTGGTGAGCCACGACCGGGAGCTGCTGGACGTCCTTGCGGTGCGCTGCCTTTTCCTGGACCCGCCCCGGGCGATTCTGCTGCCGGGCAACTACACCGCCGCCCTTCGGGTTCGGGAGGAGGGGCGCCGCGCCGCCCGGGAGGCCTACGAGCGGGACCGACGGGAGCTGGTCCGCCTGGAAAAGGAACGGCGCAGGCGTCGGGAGGAGGCGGATCGGGCGGACCGGAAGCGGTCCAAGCGGGACTTGGCGCCTCGCGACTCCGACGGTCGGGAGCGCCTCGACCGGGCCCGGGTGACGGGACGGGACGGCCTGGCGGGGCGGCTGCTGCGGCAGATGGAAGGTCGCCTGGCCCAGCGGGAACGGGACCTGGAGGCTCGGGAGGTCCGCCGTCCCGAGATCCTGTCCTTTCGCCTGCCCGGTTCCCGCTCTTCCCGCAACCGCCTCCTGGATCTCCCGGGGGGAAAACTGTCCCTGGGGGGCGGGAGGTGGCTGCGCTTTCCGGACCTGCGGCTGGAGCCGGGGGATCGGGTGGCCCTGGCGGGGCCCAACGGTTCCGGCAAATCCACCCTCCTGCGGCACCTTCTGCCCCTGCTGAACGTCCCCCCGGAGCGGGTGCTGTATCTTCCCCAGGAGCTGGAGGAACGGTCGACCCGGGAACTGGTCGAGGCCTTTCGCCGCCTGGACCCGAGGCGCCGCGGCCTTGCCGGGGCGGTGATGGCGGGGTTGGGTTCCTCCCCGGACGCTCTCCTCGCCGGCCCGTTTCCCAGCCCGGGGGAGCTGCGCAAGGGATTCCTGGCCCTGGGGGCCCTGGCGGATCCCCAGATCCTGGTACTGGACGAGCCCACGAACCACCTGGACCTGCCCGCCACGCTCCTGCTGGAGCGGGCTCTTGCCCCTTTTCCCGGGGCCCTGATCCTGGTGAGCCACGACGAGGTCTTTCTCCGCACCCTGACGACGAGGTGTTGGCATCTGTCCCGGGAGGAGGGTACGAGCCGCCTGGCGACGGAAGGCCCCGTCTCGGGGGGATCGGCTCAGAGAGAGGGAAACGCGCCTTGATCCTCCTCCCCCGAGGGCCGATACTACCAGAAGGACAAGGAAACCCCTTGTGCATCCTGCGGCGCGCCGCAATTTCCGGGAGGATCACCGTGAACCCTCTTCGACCGCTTCGCTCTCGCGTCCTCGTCGTCCTGGCATCGAGCCTGCTGGGGATCGCCCTGTGGGGGGCGGCCGCCCGGGCGGACGTGGTGGACCCCCAGGTGGGGCTCCGCTTCCGCCTCGCCACCCCCATCCACAACCTGTCCTACTTCAAGGTGTGGCCCAGCCGCTACGAGCCCGGGGACGCCCTTCCGGAGCATATGACCTTCTTCTTCCAGAACCTCCTCAAGGAGTCCCCTCTCATCACCGCCACCCTGGTGGACAAGGAACTGGGGGCGGGATGGCCCACCCACGGCTTCACCCCCGACGACGTGGTGCTCAAGATCAACCTGGAGGACGCGGCCTTCACGAACCGCAACACCATGGGCTCCAAGATGACCGGCCGGGCCTTCGTGCGCATGACCGTCTACCGGGCCCTCACCAAGGACGTCCTCTTCACCACGGTGGTGAAGGGGCGGGAGACCCGCTGGAACCCGGAGTATCTGGACATCCTGGACAAACAGCCCGTGCTGTGGAAGGACTTCGAGCGCACCGTCTATTGGATGGCCATCCAGGACGCCCTGAGGCAGGCGGCGAACGAGCTGCTCCGGAACTACACGGGCTACCGCATCCTGGGTCGCCTGACCGCGGTGGCCACCCCCGCGGAGGGTCTGGAGGGCACCTGGGACCGGCGGGCCAAGCGGTTCCACATCAACCTGGGGCGGGACGATTCCCTCAAGGTGGGGGACGTGCTGGCGGTGACCCGGGCGTCCGCAGCCCGCACCGTGGACGCGGAGGAGCCGGTGATGCTCTACCCCCAGGTGGTGGGGAAGGTGAAGGTGGTGTTCCTCCAGGAGCGGGACGGGGTGGTGCAGGTGGTCTCGGAGCACAAACGGGCCCCCCTGGAGCCCGGAGACGCCCTCTCCGTGCCCATCCTGGCGCCCCGGAAGGGACAGCTTTGACGAGGGAACCCTCCTCGGGGCACTGGACGAGCTTCCCCGCTGCAGGAACCCTGGAACGGATCTCCCCTCTCCGGGGGATCGGGAGAGACCCCGCCCTTTGCGGGGGAGAGGCAGGAGAAAGGGGCGGCATGGCATGAAGAACTGGTTGCGAAAAACCCTCGCGGCGGCGCTGATCCTGGGGGTGGCGGCGGGGTTGGGAAGCCCCGACGACGCGGAGGCGGCGAAACGCAAAAAGAAGGTCGCCCCCAAGCCCGTTTCCAAGGTGGAGCAGGAAGTGGTGCGTCAGGCTTGGCGGGCGGGGCAGCAGATGGTGGAGGAAGGGCGCCTCAAGGGGGCGGTGGTCTACCTGCGGCAGTATCTGGCCCTGAAGCCCCGGTCCGTGGACGGCTGGTACTGGCTGGGCCGGGCCTTCGCCGCCCAGGGGGACTACGAACGGGCCCAGAACGCCTTCGGTCGGGCCGTGGCCATCGATCCGGAGTATCCCGCCCTGACGCCGGGCCGGCGGGACCTTTGGCTTCGCCCCATGGTGGTGCACTCCCCCTGGAAAGCCCCGCTGCTGGCGGGGACCAGGGTTCCCGCCCAGGCTCCCGCTTCGGGAGACGCCGCGTCGGGGGCCCCCGCCTCCCTGGACCTTCCTCCGGCTCCCCCGGGCAGCCAGCCCGCGGAGGGGTGGGTGGTGGTCTCCGCCTGGATGACCGACCCCCGGTTCACCGCCGTGGGGGATTGGCGGGTCACGGTGGACCGGATGGGCCTGATGGACCAGCCTCGGGTTCCCGTGGCCTGGAAAGGGGACAAACCCTCGGTGGTCTACGCCTGGGGGGGAGACGGCTGGTTCACCCTGCGACCGGAGGAGCTGGAGTCCCCTCAGGACGTGCTGGGGCGTTCCCGCTCCCTGCTCCTGGCCCGTACGAAGGAGACCGGCTGGGTTCTGGGAAAGGAATCGGAACAGTACCTCCCCGTGCAGGTCCGTTCCTGGCGTTTCCAGTGGTTGGGGACGGTGCTGACCCCGCGCTAGGGCCGGATGACTCGGGACGTGCCGACGGGCCGCCTCCTTCGGGGGGCGGCCCGTTTCGTTGTGTGCTACCATGCAGGCGATCCCGACTTCACGACCCTACGACGGAGGAGGCTCTCCATGAACGACGGACCGGCCCCGCTGGTGTCCATGCGGGGCATCGACAAGACCTTTTTCGGGGTCCACGCCAACCGGGGCGTGGACTTCGACCTGTATCCCGGGGAGGTGCACAGCCTCCTGGGGGAGAACGGGGCGGGGAAGACCACCCTGATGAACGTCCTCTCGGGGATCTACGCCCCCGACGGGGGCACCCTGGAGGTCCAGGGGGTCCCCGTGGCCTTCCGCTCCCCCCGGGACGCCATCGCCCGGGGGATCGGCATGGTGCACCAGCACTTCATGCTCGTGCCGGTGCTCTCGGTGTGGGAGAACATGATCCTGGGGCTGGAGGACACCCCCCAGGTGCTTCCCCGCAGGGCGGTGGTGGAGCGGATCCGGGAGCTTTCGGGGCGCTACGGCCTGGAGGTGGACCCCCTGGCCCGGGTGTGGCAGCTCTCCATCGGAGAACAGCAGCGGGTGGAGATCCTGAAGATGCTCTACCGGGGAAGCCGGGTGCTGGTGCTGGACGAGCCCACGTCGGTTCTCACCCCCCAGGAGGCGAAGCAGCTCTTCGCCACCCTCCGCCGCATGACCGGGGAGGGGCACGGGGTGGTGTTCATCTCCCACAAGATGGAGGAGGTCCTGGCCCTGTCGGATCGCCTGACGGTGCTCCGCAAGGGGGTCCGGGTCTCCACGGTGCCCGCCTCGGGGGTGACCCGGGAGGAGCTGGCGGAAATGATGGTGGGCCGGAAGGTGGACTTCCAGGTCCCCCCCCGGGAGGGGCGTTCCGGGGCGACGGTGCTGGAGTGCCGGGACCTTCGGGCCCGCAACGACCGGGGGGTGGAGGTCCTGAAGGGCCTGTCCCTGTCCCTCCGCTCCGGGGAGATCCTGGGGCTGGCGGGGGTGGCGGGCAACGGCCAGCAGGAGCTTTGCGAGGTCTGCGCGGGGCTGCGCCCCCTGGAGGGAGGGCAGGTGTTCCTGGAGGGAGAGGACCTCACGGGGGCCTCTCCCCGGCGCTTCCAGGAGCGCCAGGTGGCCTACATCCCCGCGGACCGGAAGGGCACGGGGCTGATCCCCAACATGAACCTCCGGGAGAACGTGGCCCTCAAGCGCTACTGGAAGAAGCCCGGGTGTCGCTGGCGCTTCTTCGTGGACTGGGAGGTGCTGGCGGGGATCACCGGGGAGCTGGTGGGGCGCTACGAGGTGTCCGCCCCCTCCCTGGGATCCCCCGTGCGGGTGCTTTCCGGGGGGAACCTGCAGAAGCTCATGCTGGCCCGGGAACTCTCCGACGAACCCCGGGTGGTGCTGGCCATGCAGCCCACCTGGGGTCTCGACGTGGGGGCCACCCAGTTCGTCCACCAGCAGCTCCGGCGGGAGCGGGACCGGGGGGCGGGGGTGCTCCTGGTGTCGGAGGACCTGGACGAGCTGCTGCAGCTCTCCGACCGGCTGGCGGTGGTCTACCAGGGCCGGATCATGGGGGTCCTGGAGGATCCCCGAAGCTGCGGCCAGGAGACCGTGGGCCTGATGATGGCCGGGGCGGACGCGGGGCTGTGCGGGGGAGGTGCGGCGTGATGGGTTTCCGTCTGGAGCCGAGGCTGGAGGTGCCCCGGTGGGTGAACCTGGCGGTGCCCGCAGGAGCCCTGGTGCTGGCGCTTCTTGCGGGGGGGGTGCTCTTCGCCCTCCTGGGGGTGAACCCCCTCCAGGCCTACGGGGAGATGTTCAAGGGGGCCCTGGGAAGCGCCTACGGGGCCAGCGAGGTGGTGGTGAAGGCCATCCCCCTCACCCTCACGGGGCTGGCGGGGGCTCTGTGCTACCGGATGCTCCTGTGGAACATCGGCATGGAGGGGCAGCTCCACCTGGGGGCCCTGGCCACGGTGGCGGTGGTGCGCTACTGCTTCGTGGACAGCTCCCTGGCCATGTTCGTCCTCATGACCCTGGCTGCGGCGATCGCCGGGGGGCTGTGGGCGGCCCTGGCGGGCTTCCTCAAGGCCCGCTTCCACGTCAACGAGATCATCACCACCCTCATGCTGAACTACATCGGCATCCTCCTGGTGGACTACTTCATCTACGGGGCCTGGAAGGACCCCACCAGCCTGGGCTTCCCCATGACCGCCGCGTTCCCCGACGCGGCCCGGCTGTTCCACCTGGGGGACACCCGGATCCACCTGGGGCTGCTCCTGGCCCTGGGGGTGGCGGCGGCCTTCCGGGTGGTGCTCCGTTGGACCCGGTGGGGCTACGAGATCCGGGTCATCGGGGAGAACCCCAAGGCGGCGTCCTACGGGGGCATCCCCCTGCTGCGCAACGTGGTGCTGGTGATGTTCGTCTCCGGGGCCGTGGCAGGCCTGGCGGGGATGGGGGAGGTGGCGGGGCTCCAGGGACGGTTGGCCCGGGGCTTCTCCACGGGCTACGGCTACACGGGGATCATCGTGGCCTGGCTGGCCCGGCTGAACCCCCTGGCGGTCCCCCTGGTGGCCTTCTTCCTGGGGATCCTCCTGGTGGGGGGGGACACCCTGCAGATCGTCATGGGCCTTCCCCTGGCCAGCACCCAGGTGCTCCAGGGGCTGATCCTGTTCTTCCTCCTGGCGGGGGAGACCTTCTGCCGCTACCGGGTGCGCCCGGTGCGGCGGCGCGGGGAGGAGTGAGACCATGGAGATCCTCGTTCCCATCCTGGCGGCGGCGGTGCGCAGCGGCACCCCGGTGCTCTACGCCACCCTGGGGGAGATCCTCACCGAGCGGGCGGGCATCATGAACCTGGGGCTGGAGGGGGTCATGCTGGTGGGGGCCTACGCGGGCTTCTCCGTCACCAAGAGCACCGGGAACCCCTGGCTGGGGCTTCTGGCGGCGGCCCTGGCGGGGGCCCTGCTGGTGACGGTGCACGCCTTCGCCTGCATCCACCTGGGGGCCAACCAGGTGGTGAGCGGCCTGGCCCTCACCCTCTGCGGTACCGGCCTGAGTTCCCTCCTGGGGCGCGCCTCCATCGGGGAGACCATCCGGGGCCTGGGGCCCCTGCCCCTTCCGGGGCTGTCCCAGATTCCCTTCCTCGGCCCCGTGTTCTTCCGCCACGACCCCCTGGTGTACGTCTCGTACCTCCTCACGGCCTTCCTGTGCTGGTTCCTCTTCTCCACCCGCAGCGGCCTGAACCTGCGGGCGGTGGGGGAGAACCCCCGGGCCGCCGACGCCATGGGGCTCCCGGTGGCCCGGATCCGGTACCTCTACACCCTGCTGGGGGGAGCCCTGGCGGGTCTGGGGGGGGCGTACCTGTCGGTGGTGTACACCCAGATGTGGGTGGAGGGCATGACCGCGGGGCGGGGCTGGATCGCCCTGGCCCTGGTGATCTTCGGCATCTGGCATCCCCTGCGGGCCGCCCTGGGGTCCTACCTCTTCGGGGGGGTGGAGGCCCTGCAGCTCCGCATCCAGGCGGCGGGAAGCAGCGTTCCCGCGCCCCTTCTGCTCATGCTCCCCTACCTGCTCACCATCCTGGTGCTCCTGTTCATCTCCCTCCGCAAGGGCAAGGGGATCCTCCTGGGAGCCCCCGCCGCCCTGGGGGTGCCCTACAGGAGGGAAGAGCGGGAGTAAGTCGCGACAAAGACGTCGAGTTTCCTTTGGTCTCCTTCTTGTAACCCCGGGTCAATCCATGTACGATGAATGCCACATCGGGCAAAGGGGGGAAGAGGATGGAGCTGCGTCGTTTCGTCCATGCGGTGGACAGCCACACGGGAGGGGAACCCACCCGGATCATCCTGGCGGGGGGGCCGGTGCTTCGCGGGAAGACCATGATGGAGCGGTGGAAGGAGTTCCGGGAGGAACAGGAGGCCTTTCGCTGCTTCATCTCCCGGGAGCCCCGGGGGCACGGGGACATGGTCTGCGCCTTCCTCACCCCTCCCTGCCGGGAGGAGGCCCACGTGGGGGTGCTCTTCGTGGACACGGCGGGGTACCTCACCATGTGCGGCCACGGCTCCATCGGCGTGGCCCGGGCCCTGCTGGACCTGGGGATGGTGCCCGCGGTGGAACCGGTGACGGAGGTGGTGCTGGACACCCCTGCGGGGCTGGTGCGCCTGGCCGTGGAGGTGTCCGGGGGCGTCACCGGGGACGTGACCCTGTCCAACGTGCCCTCCTTCGTGGCCGCCCGGGACTGCTCCGTCGTGCTGCCCTCCACGGGGCAACGGGTGGTCTTCGACATCGCCTTCGGGGGCAACTTCTTTGCCATCCTCCCGGGGGAGCAGCTGGGGTTCCAGGTCCAGGCGGAGGAGTGCGGCCGCATGACCTCCCTGGCCCTGGAGCTTCGGGACGTCATCAATCGGGAGGTCCCGGTGCGCCACCCCCTGGAGCCGGACATCGACCGAGTGGAACTGGTGGAGTTCTACAAGGAGATCCCCCAGGAGGGGCTCACCCGCAACTGCGTGGTCTTCGCCGAGGGTTCCGTGGACCGGTCTCCCTGCGGCACCGGAACCAGCGCCAAGCTGGCCCTGCTGGCGGCGGAGGGGAAGCTGCGTCCCGGAGAGGTGTTCGTGCACCAGAGCGTCACGGGCAGCCTGTTCCGGGGAGGCTTCGAGCCGGGACCCCAGGTGGGGCCCTATGAAACGGTGCTGCCCTGGGTCCGGGGACGGCCCTCCGTGACGGGCTTCAACCTCCTGGTGGAACAGGCGGGGGACGAACTGGGCGGGGGGTTCCTGCTGGGACGCCGCTGACCTTCCCCGAAGGACGGGACGAGACGAAGGGCTCCGGCCATGCCGGAGCCCTTCGTGGTATCCTGGAGTCCATCCGGCGGCGGCCTCGCCGCCGCTCCAGGAGGCTGGTCATGGCATCCATGTCGAGACGTTTCGTCGTCCTTTCCCTGGTCCTCTCGCTTCTGCTCGCCCTCGCGGGGGGGGCGCGGGCGGACGTGGGGGGAATCCCTCTGGTGGATCTGAAGCCCGGGGTGGTGCTGGTCCTCTCCGGAGGGGGCACCCGGGGGATCTCCCACATCGGGGTCCTGAAGGTCCTGGAGGAGCTGAAGGTCCCCATCTCCGCCATCGTGGGCACCAGCATGGGGTCCATCATCGGGGGGCTCTACGCCTGCGGCTACAGCGCCCAGGAACTCCACCGCCTGGTGGTGGAGTCCAACTTCCTGGACCTCCTCTCCGACCGGGCCCACCGGGAGCGGGTGGACACGGGGGATAACCGGCCCCCCGGGGGAGTGGTCTCCCTCTTCCAGGTCCACTTCGACAAGGACCACGACCGCATCGGCCCCATGGGGGGCATGGCGGCGGTGGGGCTGTTCAACTACCTGAACCAGATCACCGCCACCCGGGCCAGCGGCCCCAGCTTCAACGACCTGCCCATCCCCTTTGCGGCGGTGGCCACGGACCTGCAGACGGGGGAGGCGGTGGTGCTGCGCCGGGGCAACCTGGCCTCCGCCCTGCGGGCCTCCATGTCCATCCCCGGGCTCTTCGACCCCTGGACCATGGAGGGGAAGCTGCTGGTGGACGGGGGGCTGGTGGCGAACCTCCCCGTGTCCATCGCCCGGGAACTCTTTCCGGGGCACCCCATCCTGGCGGTGAACCTCTCCCCCGACGACATCACCAAGGACCGGAAGAGCTTCCGGTCCATCACCGACGTGATCTCCCAGACCCTGAACATCATGACCGCCCAGGGCATCCGGGAGGAGGCCCGCCGGGCGGACCTCCTCATCGCCCCGAACCTGGAGGGTTTCGGCATCCTGGACTCCTCGGGGTACGACCGCATCGTGGAGGCGGGGGAGACCGCCGCCCGGGGGATGTCCCCCCAGATCTGCGCCCTGACGGACTCCTGCTCCCTGGCCGCGGTGCCCCCGACCCCGTCGGCCTCTCCCGAACCACGGCGCATCCCCCCGGTGACGGCCCTGCGCATCGAGGGACTGCCCGACTCCATGGCCCGGGACATCCGGCACCAGTACCAGCACTGGGTGGGGCATCCCCTGGACATGGACGCGGTGAACCTCGCCGCGGACCGGCTGAGCCGCCGGGAGGACTTCGTCTCTGCCAGCGGCTACGTGGAGGACCAGGGCGACGGGGTGGCGGTGGTGCTCTCCTTCCAGCGCCGGCCCGCCATGGAGGTGGGGCTGGACGGCTACGTCACCAACCTGCACACCGACCGCTGGGTGAACCTCTCCGCCATCCGTCGGGACCTGGTGCGGGAGGGGGACGTGATGGACTTCCAGTACCGCTTCGGGGACCAGTGGGGGGCGGAGCTGCGCTACTTCACCCCCTACCGGGGCAACAGCCAGTGGGGCTTCTCCCTCACCGCCCGGGAGGAGAACTACGAACCCTCCAACGCCCCGGCGGACGAGTGGGAGCGCTACGGCTTCCGGGGGGTCTACTACGTGGAGAACGGCAACACCCGCACGGGCTTCGGGGTGCTGGCGGAACACCTGCGCATCGACGGGCGGGACGAGGACTCCGTGGGGCCCTACCTGCACCTGGCCCACAACGCCCTGGACAACGTGCTGTATCCCACCCGGGGCTACTCTGTCACCGCCGACGTGTGGTCCCCCAAGCTGGAGACGGTGCTCTCCCGCACGGAGTTCCAGGCCTACCTTCCCTGGCAGGAGGACTGGCGGGTGGTCCTGCGGGGCGGCGTGGAGACCGGGGACAACAGCAACCCCGCCCACCGGGCCTACCTGGGGGATCAGGAGGAGCTGTACAGCCTGGCGGATCACCCCCTCCAGGGGGAGCAGGCCGTCTGGGCCCAGCTGGGGGTGGGGCATACCCTCATGAAGACCTGGTGGGGACGGATCAACGCGGAGGTCTTCGGTACCTGGGGGGCGGTCTACGAGGACTGGTCCCGCACCGCCGAAGGATGGGAGACGGGGGTCTCCTTCTCCATCCCCGGCCAGTTCTTCAACGGACGACTCCTGGTGGTGTATGACCAGAGCGGGGAGTTTACCTTCGGCTTCTCCTTGGGGGATCCGGTGTGGTGGAACAGCCCCATGCCTTAGGGAGTCGGGACGGATCGAAGCGGGACGAAAGAGGGGAGGCCCCATGGGGCCTCCCCTCGTCCATTTCAGTCCGGGGCGGAAGTCAGGGGAGGGGACGGTCCCCCCAGAAGAGGTGCAGCACCCGCTCCTTGGGAGGCGCCGTGACGAGGCTCACCGCCACGAAGGCCGCCGCTGCCAGGGCCAGGGAGGGGACGATGACGTGCATGTCCAGGACGCGCTTGGTCACCTGCTGGATCGCCACGAAGGAGACCATCCCCACGGCCATGGAGGCCAGGGCGCCCGGGGCGTTGGCCCGCTTCCAGTAGAGCCCCAGCACCGTGGGCAGCAGGAAGGCCGCCTCCAGCCCCCCGAAGGCGAACAGGTTGATCCACACGATGATGGTGGGCGGGTCGTAGGCCACCAGGAAGGGGAGGATTCCCAGGAGGGCGGTGCAGCCCAGGGAGAGGCGCTTCACCCGGGCCTTCCCCTCCGGGGTGGCCTCCGCCCCCGGGGAGACGTAGTTCAGGTACAGGTCCTTCACCACCGCCGCGGAGGCCAGGATGAGCTGGGAGTCCACCGTGGACATGATGGCCGCCAGGGGGCCCGCCAGGAAGAGCCCCGCCAGGACCGGGGGCAGAAGGTGCAGGGAGAGTTCCGGGATGATCCGGTCCACCTCCGTCAGGTCCGGCAGGACCGCCCGGCCGAAGACCCCCGCCAGGTGCATCCCCAACATGAGGGCCGCCAGGACCCCGGTGCTCAGAAGGATCCCCCGGTGGAGGGATCGGCTGTCCCGGTAGCCCATGCAGCGCACCGCCGAGAAGGGGAGGCCCACTACCCCGAAGCCCACCAGGACCCAGAAGGAGAGGATGTAGGGCCGGGACACGAAGCCCCCCGGGCCGAAGGGGGTGAGCAGGGCCGGGTCGATGGACCGCAGGGTGGCGGTGATGTGCCCGATCCCGCCCCCCGCCGCCACCGTGGCTCCCAGCAGCAGCAGGGTCCCCAGCAGCATCACCACCCCCTGCACCGCGTCGGTGAGCACCACCGCCCGGAAGCCCCCCACGGTGGTGTAGAGCACCACCGTCCCGGCGAACAGGGCCAGCGCCCCCCCGTAGGGCAGCCCCGTGACGGACTGGAGGAGGCGTCCCCCCGCCACGAACTGGGCGGTCATGGCGGCGGAGAAGAACACCAGCGCCGCCACCGCCCCCAGGACCACCACCCAGGGGCTCTCGTACCGGGCCCGAAGGAAGTCGTTCAGGGTCACCGCGCCGATGCGCCTCGCCAGGATGGCGAACCGCTTGCCCAGCACCCCCAGGGTGAGCAGGGCCGTGGGCACCTGGATCATGGCCAGAAGCACCCAGCCCAGGCCCATCTTGTAGGCCACCCCGGGTCCCCCCAGGAAGCTGCTGCCGCTGGCGTAGGTGGCCACCAGGGTGAGGCCCAGGACGAAGGCCCCCATGCCCCGGCTGCCCAGGAAGTACTCCTCCAGGAAGGAGGAGGAGCGGGTCATCAGGCGGTTCGAGCGGGCCGCCACCAGGTACAGGATCCCCAGGTAGGCCAGAATGGGGAGCAGCACCCCCCAGTTCAGGCCGCTCATCGGGAGGTCTCCTCCCAGGGGTCCAGGGGCAGGTCCACGAAGACCCGACGGACCACCCAGGCCACGGCGATCAGGAACACCGGCCCCCCCAGGACGCAGCTTGCGGTGAACCAGACGGGCAGGCCCCAGAGGAGCCGGGTTCCCGCGTCGGGGCCGCTTCCCAGGCCGTAGGCGAAGCCGAACCACCAGAGGAAATAGCCCGCCGTGAGGGCCACGCTCCAGAGGGCCTCCCGATCCGCCTGACGGAAACGGCGGTCCTCCACCAGAAGATGAGGGTTCACGTCAATCCTTCCTTTCTTGCCGGCCGTCCAGGGCCGAGAGAAGCAGGTGGAGGGCCTCCGTGGCGGGGAGATCCAGTCCGTGGCGTTGCCCCCGTTCCAGCAGGGCCCCGCCCAGGGCGTCCGTCTCGGTGCGTTTTCCCGCCTCCCGGTCCTGGAGCATGGAGGTCCGGTTGGAGGCGGTGGCCCGGAGCACCGAAAGGATCCGCTCCCAGAGGGGTTCCTCCTCCAGGGGGATTCCCTCCGCCCTTGCCGCCGCAAGGCCCTCCCGAAGCAGGTTCCTCATCAGCCGGAGGCTTGCGGGGTGCTCCAGAAGCGCCTCGTTGGGGCAGCCCAGCAGGGCGGATACGGGGTTCACCGAGGCGTTGAGCAGGACCTTCTCCCAAAGGGTCCGGGGCAGGTCCGGTGCCACCCGGGCATCGAGTCCCGCGGCCTGGAGGGTTTCCTCCACCTCCCTCAGGTCTCGCCCTTCCCGGAGGGGGCCGAAGCGGATCTGTCCCTCTCCGCCCCAGAGGACCGTCCCCTCCGCGTCCCTGTGCGCCCCGTAGGTGCAGGTCCCCAGGGCCACCCGGCGGGGTCCCAGGATCTCCCCCAGGACCTCCCCGTTGCCCAGGCCGTTCTGCAGGGACAGGACCAGCCCGTCCTCCTTCAGGAAGCGGGCGATGGATTCCGCCGCCCCCCGGGTCTGGGTCGCCTTGACCGTCAGGAGGACCAGGTCCGCCGGGTCCGCCCCTAGAGCTTCGGGGTCCTCCCGGACCTCCAGGGCGAAGGTCCGAAGGGTGCCCTCCCCGTCCCGGTAGCGAAGCCCCCGGTTCCGAAGGTTCTCCAGGGTGGTCCCGGGGCGCTGGAAGCCCCGAAGGGGCAGTCCCCGGAGCAGGAAGGCCGCCGCCAGGCGTCCCCCCAGGGCCCCCAGACCCGCCACCAGGGTCTTCACGACGGCAGCTCCCTCAGGACCTCCGGGTCCAGGGAGAAGCCGTGTTCTTCCCCGGGGAACGCGCCGGAGCGGACCTCCCGGGTGTAGCTCTGCAGGGCCTCCCCCAGGAGGGTTCCCCCCTCGGCGTAGCGACGGACGAACTTGGGGGTGAAGTCCCGGAAGATCCCCAGAATGTCGTGGAACACCAGAACCTGCCCGTCGCAGCCTCCCCCCGCCCCGATGCCGATGGTGGGGATCTCCAGGCGCCGGGTGATGAGCTCCGCCAGGGGGGAGGGGACGCACTCCAGCACCACCATGCAGGCCCCCGCCCGCTGCACCGCCTCCGCGTCCTCCAGGATCTGCCGGGCCCGCCCCGCGTCCTTGCCCTGCACCCGGAACCCCCCGAGCTGCACCGCCGTCTGGGGGGTCAGTCCCACGTGCCCCACCACCGGGATGCCTGCGGTCACCAGGGTCCGGATGGTGGCCTCCCGGGAGGTCCCGCCCTCCAGCTTCACCGCGTCCACCCCCGCCTCCTTCACCAGGCGCCCGGCGTTGCGCACCGCCTCCCGGTCGTCCACCTCGTAGGAGAGGAAGGGCAGATCCCCCACCACCAGGGCCCGGGTCCGGCGACGGGTCACGGCGGCGCAGTGGAGGAGCATCATCTCCAGGGTCACGGGGACCGTGGAGTCCAGGCCGTGTTCCACCATCCCCACGGAGTCCCCCACCAGCACCACGTCCGCCCCCGCCCCCTCCACCAGGGCCATCTGCCAGGCGTTGTAGGCGGTGTGCATCACGATCCGATCCCCCCGGACCTTCATCTCCCGAAGCCGGGGCAGGGTCATCCGGTCCTTCATCGTCCCGCCTCCGGGCACAGGGTCCCGTTGTCCAGAAGGCGGGTCTTGCCCACCCAGGCGGCCAGGATCAGGCGGCCTTCCCCGTCCAGGGTCTCCAGGGGTTCCAGGGTTTCCGGGTGTACCAGCTCCAGGTAATCCACCCGGATGCGGGGGTCCTCCTCCAGGTGGCGTCGCGCCGTCTCCCTCAGGGAGCGGGCGTCCCGCTGCCCACCCCGGGCTGCCTCCCGGGCCAGGGCGATGCACCGGGAAAGCCGGAGGGCGGAGGCCCGCTCCTCCGGGGAGAGGTAGGTGTTGCGGCTGCTCAGGGCCAGGCCGTCGGGCTCCCGGACCAGGGGGCACCCCACCACCTCGGTGGGGACGTTCAGGTCCCGGGTCATGCGGCGGATCACCTGGAGCTGCTGGTAGTCCTTCTCCCCGAAGTAGGCCCGGGTGGGGCCCACGATCTGGAACAGTTTCAGCACCACCGTACAGACCCCCCGGAAGTGGCCGGGGCGGGAGGCGCCGCAGAGGCCCGAGGCAAGCCGGGTCTCCTCCACCCAGGTGGAGGCGTCGGGGAAGTAGAGTTCCTCCGGTCGGGGGGCGAAGACCAGGTCCGCCCCTTCCCGTTCCAGGAGGGCCAGGTCCCGCTCCAGGTCCCGGGGGTAGGCCTCCAGGTCCTCCCCCGGCCCGAACTGAGTGGGGTTCACAAAGAGGGATACCGCCGTGACGTCGTTCTCCTTCCGGCTCCGCCGGAGGAGGGACAGGTGTCCCTCGTGGAGGTACCCCATGGTGGGCACCAGACCGATGGAGCGCCCCGAGGCTTCCCGAAGGAAGGAGCGCACCTCCTGGATTCGCGAGACCTTCCGCATTCCCATCTCTCCCTTCCCCGCGTCCCGCCTCACCGGCAGAGACCGTGTTCCTCCCCCCGAAGGACCTCCACCACCCGGTTCTCCGAGTCCACCAGGGCGACCCGGGGCCTCCAGCCTCGGGCTTCCCCCTCCTCCATCCACCCGTAGGCGATGACCACGACCCGATCCCCGGGCTGCACCAGCCGGGCCGCCGGGCCGTTGAGGCAGACCGTCCCCCGGGGACCCTCGATGGTGTAGGTCTCCAGACGGTTGCCGTTGTCCACGTCCAGGACCTGCACCGCCTCCCCCGGGAGGATCCCCGAGGCCTCCAGCAGTTCCTTCCCCAGGGTGATGCTGCCCACGTAGTGGAGGTTCGCCTCCGTCACCGTGGCCCGATGGACCTTGCCCCTGCACATCTTCACAAACATGCCGCGCTTCGCCTCCATGGGCCGTAAGGTCCCGGCTCTTTTCGCCCCGAAGGGGTCTTAAAGTCGGGGTCATGATGCCACAACTCGGGAGGATGGGAAAGGGGGCGTCAGGGAGAGGGGGGGGGAAGGGCGGGCAGGCGGACCTCCAGAAGCAGGATCTCCGGGAAACAGGAGGTGCGCACCGGGGGCCCCCAGGTGCCGTAGCCCGGGGAGACCACCGCGGTGGTGGGGCCCATGCGCCGGGTCCCCCGGGGCAGGGGGAAGAGGCGGGCCACCACCCACTGGAAGGGAAAGAGCTGGCCGTAATGGGTGTGTCCCGAGAGCACCAGGGCCACCTTCCGGGCCGCCGCCTCCTCCAGGGCGGAGGCTGTGGGGGTGTGGTCCAGCAGCAGCACCGGCAGGTCCGGGGCCCCCTCCAGGATCCGATCCAGGGGCAGTCGGGGCAGGGCGAAACGAAGCCCCGCCCGGTCCATGCGTCCCGCCAGAACCAGCCCCGGGTCCGGCTGGGCCCACCGGTCCACCAGCACCCGGATCCCCGCGGATTCCAGGAAGGCGGCGGACCTCTTCGCCCCCTGATAGATTTCGTGGTTTCCCAGGACCGCCCAGGTCCCCAACGGGGCCCGGAGGCTTCGGAAGGCCTCCCGGAACTCCGTCTCCCTCTCCGGGGAGAGGGAGGGGATGTCCTCGTCCAGCAGATCCCCCCCCAGGAGGATCAGGTCCGGCTTCAGGGCCTCCAGGCGTCGCCCCAGGTCCCGGATGCGTCCCGGCCCCACCAGGGTGCCCGCGTGGAGGTCCGTGGCGGCGGCGACCCGAAGGGTCCGGGCGGGGGACGTCTCCGCCAGGTCCAGGCTCTGGAGGCGCACCACGGGCATGCGGGCCGCCAGGGCTCCCCCCAGGGTGGCCCCCCCCGCCAGGAAGAGGGTGAGCAGCAGGGCGTGGAGCGCCGCCCGCTCCGGGCGCAGCTTCACCCAGGCGGGAAGCAGGGGGACGAACCGGTTCGCCCCGCTCAGGACGTGAAGGACCAGGACCACGGGCAGGGCGTGGAGCCCGAAGGCCAGGGCGACGGATCCCAGCAGGATCAGCCCGGCGGAGAAGGTCCCCGGCAGGAGCCGTTCCAGAAGTCGCCCGGCGGGGTAGGCGCACACCAGGGCCATGGCCAGGTCCATGGGGAGGGGGGAGGTCACGCCCAGGGCCAGGAGGACCCGACGGAACCGCCCCAACAGGTAGGCCCCCACCAGGGCGTAGATCCCCAGGACCGTCGCCAGAAAGAGCATCCAGCCGCCGCTTCCCATCCCTTCACCCCCTCCTGCGGATTCGCTCCGTACCTCTTATCCGGCACCAGTATAGAGGAAGGGCGTCCTTTCCTCCGGGAGCGGGGGATTCGGTAGTTCTACGGGACGAGGGGTCGGGGAAACCCCCGATGGGTTTTCGGGGGAGGGAACGTATCCTCATGATGCGACGCGGACGAAGCGGTCGCGACGGAGACGGAACGAGGAGGGATGGACGATGAAGATGAGAAGGAACGTGATGATCCTCGCGGTGGTGGCCCTGGTGGCCTTCGCGGGTTCAGCCTTCGCCCACGGCCATGGAGGTTGGGGCGGGGGGCACCGCATGGGGGGCACAGATGCGGCCCTCTGCGGGGAAGGCGGCTTCGGCGGCGGCCCCCAGGGTGAACCGCGGGGCCAGGGAACCCGGATGATGGGCAAGGACGTCCCCCAGGCGATCCGCAACCTCATGAACGAGGCGCACCGGACCAACCTGCAGCTTCGCCTGGCCCTCACGGAGGACAAGGTGGACGCCGCCAAGGCGAAGGCCCTCTTCGAGAAGGCCCAGGAGCTTCGGGGCAAGATCGCCCGGTGGCGCTTCGAGGAGAGCCTCAAGAGGAAGGCCCCGGCCAACTAGAAACCGAGCCCTTCCCCGCTTCCCGCACCCCACTTGCGGGGACGGGAAGGGCGGCGCAACCCTTCGTCCCTCGCCGGGACGCACGCACACCCTCGCACAGAAGGAAGCCTCGCACACTCCCTTCGAACGGAAGGAGGAGACCCGAACCGGGCCTCCTCCTTTTGGTACGGGTCGTCTAGAACCAGAACCCCAGCAGGTTCCACTGGTTCAGGAAGAAGTAGAACCCCACCCCCCCAAGAAGTTCCCCAAACAGCAACCCCTTCTCCCAGGAGGGCCCCGGGGCCCCCAGGGATCGGCATCCCCTCCAGACCGCCGCCCCCAGGAGGAACCCCGCCGCGAAGGGCAGCAGGAAGAGTCCCTTCACCCACAGGGGCAGCCCGTACCCCAACAGGGTCCCCAGGTTTCGGTCCGCCAGCCAGAGGGCCAGGAGGAACCCCCCCTGGAGGACCCAGAAAAGCCCCGCAAGCCCCCAGACCCCCGGGGGCAGCCCCGTGGGGTCCTCGTACCAGCGGGTCCGACCTCGGGTGCGCCACCGGAGCCCCGTCATCCCCAGGGCCCCGACCCCCAGAAGCAGGAAGGTCCCCAGGAACCGACGCTGCCAGGGGGCGGTCTCCCAGCGGGGGATGGGTTCGTAGCTCCCGTAGGAGTCCCGGAGGAACAGATGGGTGGCCTTCCCCTCCCCGTCGGTCCGGAAGGCCAGGTGTCCCTCGTCCTCCTCCGAGACGAAGAGCCCCGGCTCCAGGGGCACCCAGCGGGAAGGCGCCTGGTTCCACTCCGCCGGGAAACTCAGCTCCCCCCGTCCGTCCTCCAGGATCCGCACCTCCAGAGGGTCCTCCAGCATCATGTAGGCCTTCTCCATGGTGCTTCGGGCGTAGCGGTTGTGCCGATAGGCTCCCGCCAAGGGGATTTCCCAGGGGAGGATCCGTCCCGGCGGCGGGGGAGGGGAGGGGCGCACGCGGGGAAAGTACCGGTCCATGAGGGCGTGCACCAGGGAGTCCCGCAGGTCCGCGTCGTCCGTGTTGGCGGCGTAGAAGAAGCCGAAGCGTTTCTCCGGCACCAGGAAGAGGAGACTGGAGAAGCCGTCCACGTCCCCGGCGTGCTCCACCCCCCGCAGGCCGTTGACGGTGCGCTCGTAGAATCCCAGGGCGGAGCCGTCCAGTCTCGGGTGGTCCCCGTAGTGCCGCCGCAGCAGCTCCCGCACGCAGGAGGCCGGGAGGACCCGCCGGTTCCCCAGGAGCCCCTCCCCGGTGAGGGCCAGGAGGAACCGCCCCATGTCCTCCCCCGTGGTGTTGAAGGAGATGGCGGGAGCGTCCTGGTAGTACTCGTACGTCACCGGGTAGGGCTCCGGGCCGTCGGTGTAGTACCCCGTGGCCAGATGCCTTTCCATCTCCTCGTCCAGGACGAAGCCGCTTCGGGTCATCCCCAGGGGGAGGAGGATGCGATCCCGCACCACCGAGGAGAAGGCCCTGCGGGCGACGGATTCCACGACCGCCCCCGCCAGGGCCACCCCGAAGTTGGAGTAGCTGTACACCGTCCCGGGGGGGAAGACCCGGGCGGGCATCAGGGCGGGCAGGGCCTTGGCGAAGTCCAGCTCCGCGATGCCGTCGGGGGCGGTGGAACCGATCCAGCGGTCGTCGAACCCCCCCGTGTGGGTCAGCAGGTGCACCAGGCGCACCGGCTCCGGGAAGGTGGCGGGCACCTTGAAGCGTCGCAGCCGGGCGTTCACGTCGTCCGAGAGGGCCAGCCGGCGGTCCGCCGCCAGCTGAAGCGTCGCCAGAGCGGTGAACACCTTGGACACCGAGGCGGCCCGGAACACCGTCCGTTCCGGGTCCACGGGGCGTCCCGTCTCCAGGTCCGCCTGCCCGTAACCCCGGGCCAGCATCACCTTCCCGTCCGCCACCGCCACGAAGACCGCCCCGGGAACCCCCCAGGAAGAGCGATGGGAGGCGAAGAACCCGTCGACGAAGGCCCCCAGGTCTCGGGGGTCCTTCAGGGTGGGGGACGCCTTCTCCTCCGGGACGGCCCGGGGGGTCCTCGGGGCCCCCTGGGCGGGGAGGGCGCACAGAAGCAGCGTCAAAAGGAGCCAAAGCGGGATTCTTCGAGCCATGGGAACCTCCGGGAATCGGTTATCCTAGCAGTATAACGGGAAGGGAAGCCCTTGGGACCCGGAACGAGAAGAGGGGGAGGCGACGTCGTGGCGGCACGGGAGATGGAGCGGTTGGAGGGAAATACCTGGATCCTCCCCGGGGCGGTGAACCTGGGGCTCTACGAACGGAAGGGCCGGGCCTGGGGGGTGGACAGCGGCGGAGACGACAGCTCCGGCCGTCGGGTCTTGCGTGCCCTGGAGGGTGAGGGGTGGATCCTGGAAGGGATCCTCTGCACCCACTCCCACGCGGACCACATCGGGGGCAACGCCTTCCTCCAGCGGCGCAAGGGCTGCCGGGTGGCCGCCCCCCGGGGAGAGGCGGCGCTGGTGGAACGGCCGGACCTGGAGCCCTTCACCCTCTGGGGGGCCTTCCCCCCAAAGGCCCTGAGGACCAAGTTCCTCCAGGCCCCGCCCTCCCGGGTAACGGACCCTTTCGACCCGGGGGACGTGGTGGGGGGGTGCCTGAGGGCACTGGACCTGAAGGGGCATATGGTGGCCATGGCGGGGGCGGTGACCCCCGACGGGGTGGCCTTCGTGGGGGACAGCGTCCTGGGGGAGGAGATCCTGGCCAAGCACGGGGTGCCCTTCTTCGTGGACTACCGCCAGTCCCTGGAGACCCTGGACCGCCTGGAGGCCCTGGAAGCGCGCCTCTTCGTCCCCTCCCACGGGGAACCGGTGCGGGACGTGCGCCCCCTGGCGGAGGCCAACCGCCGGGTGCTTTCGTCCCTCCGGGAGGAGGTTCGGGACCTGTGCCGCCTCCGGACCCGGGACGGCATCGTGGGAGCCCTGACGGCGGCGCGGGGAAGGAAAAACGACCTGGTGGCGGAGGTCCTCCACCGGGCCTCCGTCTCCGCCCTGCTCTCGGATCTTCTGGACGCGGGGGAGGTGCAGGTCCAGGAAGCCCCCGAAGGGCTGGTCTACCAGCGGGTCTAGGGACGGAAGAAGGGAGGGGCTCAGCGGCCCGGGATGGCGTTCCTCCACAGGGTGAAGCTCTGCCCCTCCAGAAAATCACAGGAACCGGCCAGATCGTAACCCGCCCCGGTCAGGGTGCTGCGGATCGTCTCCAAGGGGGTCGTGTGGCCGAAGAGACGGACGAAGGACGCGCCTTTCGCGCGATTTCCGCGCGAAAGGCGCGAAGAGACGGACCGTCTCGCCCATCAGGCCTTCCAGGTCCTCGGGGAAGGCGTTTGACCTCACCATGACCTGTACTGTTTCACGAAGGTATGTATCTTACCCAATGGGACAGGTTGGAGGCTCTGGGGGGGAAGGGCAAGGTTCCGGCGGGGGAAGGGCATAAAAAAGGGAGAAAGCGTCAGGGGTATCCGCTTTCTCCCGGCGGCCCTTCCGGGTCGCTTTCCGGCTTGATTACCGGCTCGTGGTCCGTTTTGAATTGGGGGTTCCTCGGTCGATTTCCCATGTTTTCGGTGGACGTTCCCCCTCTCCGGTGGTCCCGGTTGCGGAAGCGGTAGATGGGTCGGACGGCCGGTCCGGGTTGCCTGCTGCCGCTTCTTTTCCTATGGGTACCACCTGCTTTGCTTTCGGATCCGCTGCCTGGTGCCGTTGCGTGGAGCTGTGGTGCGCCTAGCCGTTGCGGTGGTCCTGTCCGGTGCCCTTACCCGTTTCCGTTCGTGTCCTGCGGCGCAAAAGTCTGCGTCGAACTGCTGGCTCTTTTCCCGGAACGGTTGTTGCCCTCAAGGACCGGCCACCCGACCCTGGGGCGAAGAGGTTCGCCCTGTTGCTGGCTTCTTCCCTTCCTCCTAGCCCTATGACAAGATGATAGGCTGGAATGGTGGCATTATCAAAGCGCACCATGGTCCATGGCGTCGGGATAGGGGAAAGAAAAGGGCGGGAAGCTTGCGCTTCCCGCCCTTTTTGCCGTTTCTCGTTGTCCTTCGCGAAAAAACCGCTGCCGTACTAGTATTCCCACTGGAAGTCCTGGACCCCCGCCGACAGGATCCTGTCTTTCACGTCCCCGGCGATGGCCTTCAGGTCCTCCTCGGTCTTCCCCTCGCACCGGGCCACCAGGACCGGCTGGGTGTTGGAGGGCCGGATGAGGCCCCACCCCCCGGGGTAGAGGATCCGCACCCCGTCCACGGTGATGGCCTCGTGGGTCTTCAGGGCTTCCTCCCGGATGCGGTCCACCACCTGGAACTTCACGTCGTCGGGGCAGTCGATGCGGGTCTCCGCCGTGCTGGGGTAGAGGGGGATGTCCGCCATCAGCTCCGACAGCTTCTTGTCCGTGTGGGAGAGGATGCGCAGCAGCCGTCCCGCGGCGTAGAAGGCGTCGTCGAAGCCGTAGAACTCGTCGGCGAAGAACATGTGCCCCGACACCTCCCCGGTGAAGAGGGCCCCGATCTCCTTCATCTTGGCCTTGATGAGGGAGTGCCCGGACTTCCACCACAGGGGGCGGCCTCCCATGCGGCGCACCTCGTCGGGCAGGGCCATGGAGCTTTTCACCTCCACGATCACCTCCGCCCCCGGGTGCTTGGGGAGAATCTCCGTCCAGTACAGGAGCATCAGCCGATCTCCCCAGATGACCTCCCCCCGGTCGTCCACCACCCCGATGCGGTCCGAGTCCCCGTCGAAGCCGATGCCCAGGTCCGCTCCCTCCCGGCGCACCGTCTCGATGAGGGCGGGGAGGTTCTCCCGCTTGGTGGGGTCCGGGTGGTGGTTGGGGAAGGTGCCGTCCGCCTCGCTGTACAGGTCCACCACCCGGCAGCCCAGACGACGCACGAACTCCGGGGCGAAGGCCCCCCCCGTGCCGTTGCCCGAGTCCAGCACCACCACGGGCTTGCGGGGTCCCAGGGCGATCCGGGAGACCAGCATGTCCAGGTAGGCCCCCCGGATGTCCTGGTGTTCCAGGGTACCCGGGCGGTCCGCCGAAGCGATGCGTCCCTCGTCGATGATGCGCCGGATCTCCTGGATCTCGTCGCCGTAGAGGGTGACCTTGCCGAAGGCCAGCTTCAGTCCGTTGAACTCCTTGGGGTTGTGGCTGCCCGTCACCATGACGCCCCCGTCCAGGGCGAAGTGGTGGAGGCTCCAGTAGAAGCAGGGGGTGGCCACGGTGCCGATGTCGATGACGTCGATCCCCGCCGCCTCCGCCCCCTCGATGATGTTGGCCTTGATGCGCTCCGTGGAGAGGCGCACGTCCCCTCCCACGGACATGCGGGAGATCCCCTGGGATCTCAGGAAGGTGCCGTAGGCCTGCCCGATGAGGCGCACCACCTCGGGAGTCAGTTCCTCCTCCGCGAGGCCTCGGATGTCGTATTCCCGGAAGATGTTCGACGGAACCCTGCTCATGCCTTCGCCTCCTTCTCGGTGGCTGGATCCGGTTGTCTGAAGCCCGTGATAGGCGCTTGCCTCGCCCCTCGAAGGGGCGGCGAACCCCCCGGGGGAAAGGACCCCCTGGGGCGATCCTTTGGAACGCGCTCTCCTTCGGCATGGGGTCTCCGGGGGGGAAAGGCCCGGGGATCGGAGGCCTTCAAGGCGGGGCGTTCTTTCGACCATGGAATTCTCCTTGGGACGCGGAGTCCCGCAATGATAATATATACGATGGAAGGGGACGGGAAGGTGTTCCCTTGCTTTTTTCGAGGAGGTTGCGCGCCATGACCGATGGTTTCCGAAGCCTGGTGGAGGACTTCCACCAGGCCATGGGTTTGCCTGTGGACGGTTCCCTGACCGACCGGGGGCTCCAGGCCCTGCGTCTGGGGCTGCTGCGGGAGGAGCTGGAAGAACTGGAGGAGGCGGTCCAGGCCTACCAGGAATCGCCGGACCCCTCCCGCGCCGGGGCGCTGCTCAAGGAACTGGCGGATCTTCAGTACGTGGTCACGGGGTACGCCGTCACCTTCGGTCTGCCCCTGGAGGAGGCCTTCCTGCGGGTTCACGAGAGCAACCTCACCAAGCGGGACCCCCAGGGCCGCCCGACGGTCCGGGAGGACGGCAAGGTCCTCAAGGGGTCCCACTACCGCCCCCCGCATCTGGACGACCTGATGGAGGCGGGGCGATGAAGGAGGTCTTCGAGGCCCTTCGGGAGCGGTTCGACGCCCAGGTGGACCGGTTCCGGGAGGGCGGAGCCCTGAAGGAGCTCCACGATCTGAAGTACCGCCACTGCTTCCGCGTCTCCCGGGAGGCGGAGGGCATCGCCTCCGACCTGGGATGGGAGGCGGACCGGGTGGCCTGCGCCCGGGGCCTGGGGCTGCTCCACGACCTGGGTCGCTTCGAGCAGTACGCCCGACATGGCACCTTCAACGATCGGGTCTCGGTGGATCACGGCGACCTGGGGGCAACCCTGGTGCGGGAGCACTTCGCCGACCTGCTGTCCCAGACCTGGCTGAGGGTGATCCCCCCGGCGATCCGCTGGCACAACAAGCGACGTCTTCCCGCGGACCTGGACCCGGAGCTTCTGCCCTTTGCCCGGCTCATCCGGGATGCGGACAAGGTGGACGTGTATCGGGTCATTCGGGAGCACCTGGAGGCGGGACGCATCCGACAGCTGATCCCGCGGCTCACGGACCTGGAGGGGCCCCCCTCCGAAGCCCTGGTGGGGGTTCTGCTGGAGGAGCACACCGCGGACTACGGTATGGTGCGCAATCTGGCGGATCTGCTCCTGGTCCAGGCGTGTTGGGTGTACGACATGCACTTTCCCCCGGCGCTCCGGCGCCTGCTGGATCGACGCCTTCTGGAGGGACTTCGGGCCTGGATTTGCCCCACCCCTGCGGTGGACCGCATCTTCGCCGAAGCGGCAGATTGGGCGCAGAAGGCCTGCGCTTGAGGTGTTTACCGTGGAACGGGAACGGAAAGAAGGAGGGAAGACCATGAACGAAGAGACGCGACGCTTCTCCGGGCCGGACCTGGACGCCCTGGTGCGTACCCCGGGAGGAGAAATCCTCCCGGCTCCCCTGGGGCTTCGGGAAGCGCAACGGGTGCGCCGCTTCCATCGCACCCTGCCGGGCTACCGAGCTACCCCCCTGGCGAGCCTGGACGGGCTGGCGGCCCGATTGGGGGTGGCCCGTCTGTTCGTGAAGGACGAATCCCCCCGCTTCGGACTCAACGCCTTCAAGGTCCTGGGGGGCTCCTACGCCATCGCCCGAATTCTCGGGCAGAGGCTGGGGATCCCGGAGGAAGACCTGACCTTCCCCCTGCTTCAGTCCGAAGGGGTGCGGGAGAGGGCCGGGTCCCTCACCTTCGCCACCGCCACGGACGGCAACCACGGACGCGGTGTGGCCTGGGCGGCCCGGACCCTGGGCTACCACGCGGTGATCTTCCTACCCCGGGGCACCGCCCGAAGCCGCGTCGCCGCCATCGAGGCCACCGGGGCGGAGGCCATCGTCACGGAGCTTACCTACGACGACGCGGTGCGCCAGGCTCGGAAGATCGCCAAGGACCGGGGCTGGGTGGTGGTGCAGGACACCGCCTGGGATGGGTACGAGGAGATCCCCTCCTGGGTTCTCCAGGGCTACCTCACCATGGCCGACGAGGCGGCGGACCAGTTGGCCCTGGAGGGGGTGGAGGCCCCCACCCACGTGTTCCTCCAGGCGGGGGTGGGCACCATGGCCGCCTCCGCGGCAGGCTACCTGGCCCAACGGTGCAGGCCCCTGCCCCGGTTCCTGCTGGTGGAGCCGGACCGGGCGGACTGTCTCTTCGTCTCCGCCGAGGCGGGGGACGGGAGGCCCCACCCCACGGAGGGGGACCTGACCTCCATCATGGCGGGGCTCTCCTGCGGGGAGCCCAACCCCCAGGTCTGGCCCATCCTTCAGGACCTGGGCACCGCCTTCTTCCGTTGCCGCGATCACGTGGCCGCCCTGGGGATGCGCCTTCTGGCCCACCCCCTTCCCGGGGACCCGGCGGTGCTCTCCGGGGAGTCCGGGGCGGTGGGGCCGGGGCTTCTCTACCTCCTCCAGACCCGGGAGGCCTACGCCCCCCTTCGGGCCGCCCTGAACCTGGGTCCCGATTCCACGGTGCTCTGCTTCAGCACCGAGGGGGACACGGACCCGGAGAACTACCGTCGGGTCCTCTGGGAGGGGGCCTACCCCCTGCCGGAAGCCTGACTTCTGTCCACGAAGCGAAAAGGCTAGAATCGACTCATACCTGCGGGGGAGCCATGTAATGGGGTTCCCCCGCATCTTTTGTCCGGCAAGAGCATGTGGTATACACGTGCAAAAAGAAGCAAAATGGGGTATCCTCGTGACGTTGGGCACACATCCTGCGAAGGAACGGTGATTTCCATGTCCCGATGTTGCGAGGTCCCGCTCCCCCCTGCTTTTGACCTGGAAGCCCTTCTTCGTCGCTATCCCCCCCACCCGAGGTATCTCCTGGCCATCCTTCAGGACGTCCAATCGGCTTGCCGTTTCCTGCCCCGGACCGTTTTGGGGCGGGTGGCGGAGTACCTTCGGGTTCCCGAAAGCCGCGTCTTCGGGGTGGCCACGTTCTACAAGGCCCTGAGCCTGACCCCTCGGGGACGGAAGACCGTGAAGGTCTGCATGGGCACCGCCTGCCACCTCCGGGGGGCGCCGAAGGTCCTGGAGGCCCTGGAGGCCGCCCTGGGCATTCGCAGCGGAGGCACCACCGAGGACGGAGCCTTCTCCCTGGAGACGGTGAACTGCCTGGGGGCCTGCGCCCTGGCTCCGGTGGTGACGGTGGAGGACACCCCCTACGGAACCATGAGCCCCGCCAAGGTGCAGGCCATGCTGGAGGAGCGGGACCATGAGGCTTGAAAACGCCGCAGACCTGGAACGGTGGCGGGAGGAGCTTCGGGCGGCCCGGGCGGCCTCGTCCCGGGTGCGGGTCTGCGCGGGGACGGGGTGTCTTGCCGGAGGCAGCGCCCGGGTGAAGGAGGCCTTCGAGGTGGAGGCGGCCCGCCGGGGTCTGGCCCTGGGGGTGGATTTTCGGGCGGAGACCACGGGGTGCCACGGTTTCTGCGAGGAAGGTCCCCTGGTGGTGGCGGAGCCCGGGGGGATCCTCTACCGCCGGGTGACCCCCTCGGATGTGCCGGAGATCCTGGACGCCCTGGCCTCCGGGGTCCCGGTGCAGCGGCTTCTCTACAAGGATGCCTCCGGGAAGGTCTGTCCCACCGAGGATTCCATCCCCTTCTACGCGGGGCAGGATCGGCAGGTGCTGCGGCACTGCGGCCACATCGATCCCCGGGAACTGAGGGACTCTGTCCGCGCCGGGGGCTACCGGGCCCTGGGTCTGGCCCTGGGCATGGAGCCGGAGGACGTGGTGAAGGCCGTGTCCGATTCGGGGCTTCGCGGCCGGGGGGGCGGAGGTTTCCCCACGGGGATCAAGTGGGACTCCTGCCGGAGGGCCAAGGGGAAGCATCGGTTCGTCCTGGCCAACGGGGACGAGGGGGATCCGGGGGCCTTCATGGACCGCAGCCTCATGGAGGGGGATCCCCACTCGGTGCTGGAGGGCATGATCATCGGGGCCCACGCCGTGGGGGCCCGAAAGGGGTTCCTCTACGTCCGGGCGGAGTACCCCCTGGCAGTGGAACACCTGAACCGGGCCATCGCCCAGGCCCGGGAGGCGGGGCTTCTGGGGCGGAACATCCTGGGCAGCGGGTTGGACTTCGACCTGGAGGTCTGCCGAGGCGGGGGGGCCTTCGTGTGCGGCGAGTCCTCCGCCCTCATGGCCTCCATCGAGGGGCGAGCCGGGGAGCCCCGGGTGAAGTACATCCGCTCCACCGAGCGGGGGCTCTGGGACTGCCCCACGGTGCTGAACAACGTGGAGACCTGGGCCAACGTGCCCCTGGTGATCCCGCAGGGAGCGCAGGCCTACCGCACCAAGGGCACCGACGGAAGCCCGGGCACCAAGGTCTTCTCCCTGGTGGGAAAGGTCCGGCACAGCGGTCTGGTGGAGGTCCCCATGGGCACCACCCTCCGGGAGATCATCTTCGGCCTGGGGGGGGGCGTCCTGGGACGGGGGCGGTTCAAGGCGGTGCAGACCGGGGGGCCTTCCGGGGGCTGCCTGCCCGAGGACCGGCTGGACATCCCCGTGGACTTCGACCGTCTGGTGGAGGAGGGCTCCATGATGGGCTCCGGGGGCATGATCGTCATGGACCACCGGACCTGCATGGTGGACGTGGCCCGGTACTTCGTCCACTTCCTGGCGGAGGAGTCCTGCGGCAAGTGCGTTCCCTGTCGGGAGGGGCTCCAGGCCATCCTGGACATCCTGAACGACCTGACCCAGGGGCGGGGACGCCCGGGGGACGGGAGGCGGCTGGAGGAGATGGGCCGGGCCCTTTCGGACACCGCCCTCTGCGGCCTGGGACAGACCGCCGCCAACCCGGTGCTTTCCACCCTGCGGTTCTTCCCGGAGGAGTACCGGGAGCACGAAGAGCAGGGGTTCTGTCGCGCCGGGGTCTGCACGGGGCTCTTCGTGGTCCGGGTGACCCCGGAATCCTGCGTGGGCTGCGGGGCCTGCAAGCGGGCCTGTCCCGTCGGGGCCATCTCCGGGGAGACCAGGCAGGCCCATTCCGTGGACCCGACGGCCTGCATCGGCTGCGGCGCCTGCCTGGACACCTGCCCGTTCGGGGCCCTGTCCCCGGCCCCCAAGGAGGGATCGAACCGATGAAGACCCTGGTGGTGGACGGAAAGACCCTCTCCGTGGAGCCCGGAACCCTGCTCTACGACGCCGCCGTGGCGTCCGGGGCGCACATTCCCGCCCTGTGCCGCCACGAGGGGCTGCCCCACGAGGGGGCCTGTCGGGTCTGCGTGGTGGAGCTGGTGCGCCGGGGGACCTCCCGTCTGGTGGCCTCCTGCATGTTCCCGGTGAACGAGGACGGCCTGGAGGTGCTCACCGATTCCCCGAGGGTGCGGGAGGCGAGGCGCTTCGTGATCCGCCTTCTCCTTCGCCGGAACGCCTTGTCCCCGGTCATCCAGCAGCTGGCTCGGGAGGAGGGGGTGGAGCCGGACGAACGCCTGAGTCCCTACGACGGGGAGCTGTGCATCCGCTGCGGTCGCTGTGTCCGGGCCTGTGCCCTGGACGGCACCGACGCCCTGGGATTCGCCCTTCGGGGGTGGGACCGGAAGGTGTCCCCGCCCTTCGAGGAGGCCCCGGAGTCCTGCGTGGGCTGCCTGGCCTGCGCGGAGGTCTGCCCCACCGGGCACATCACCTACGAGGAGAGGGAAGGGACCCGGCGCATCTGGGGGCGCACCTTCGAGCTGGTGCGCTGCCAGGTCTGCGGCGAGGCCTTCGCCACGGCGGAACAGCTGGCCTTCCAGAAGGTGCCGGAGGAGGACCGGACCGTCTGTCCCCGGTGCCGCCGGGCCCGCCTGGGCCGGAAGTTCACCCTGGAGGGCACCAAGGGGGGATGACCGCGCAAGCCTCCGGGGACGCAAACACCCCATAGGGAACCTTCGACCCGCGCCGCCTCACTGAGGGGACCCGGGCGCTGGGGGCGGGGAGCGATCCCTTCCCCTGCCGAGTTCGCAAAGAAGGGAGACCGTCGCGGACGGTCTCCCTTCGTGCTTCGAAAGACCCGTCCGAAGGGAGGGGGAAAGACCCGTCGTCCGAGGGAGTCTTGAGGAAGGACAAGAGGCAGGATCCACAGGAGGGAGGAGAGGAGCGACTATGGAAAAGGTGCTTCTGGTATCGCCGGAGAGGTGCATCGCCTGCGGGAGCTGCGAGCTGGCCTGTTCCTTCTGCAAGGAGGGGGAGTTCCGGCCTGCGGTGTCCCGCATCGCCGTCCACCGGTTCGAGAAGGGGCAGAACATCCCCATGACCTGCTTCCAGTGCGAGGACGCGGCGTGCCTCAAGGTCTGCAAGACCGGGGCCCTGTATCGGGACGCCGACGGGGTGGTGCAGGTGGACCGGGAGAAGTGCATCGGCTGTCGCATGTGCGTCATGGCCTGTCCCTTCGGGAACATCCTCTACCACCGTGAGGTCAAGAGGGTTCTCAAGTGCGACCAGTGCGGCGGGGATCCGCAGTGCGTCGCCTTCTGTCCCACCAAGGCCATCGAGTACCTGCCCGCGGAGACCGCCAACCTGAACCGCAAGCGGAACTTCGCCGCCAAGATGGCCCAGGCTCTGGAGGAGGTGAAGGACTAGATGTACGGCTGGACGGGAAACGTGCTGCGCGTGAACCTGGCCGACGGGTCCTTCCGCAGGGAGGCCCTGAGGGAGGACCTGGCCCGGGACTATCTGGGCGCCCGGGGTCTGGGGACCCGCTACTTCGTGGACGAGGTGGACCCGATGGTGGACCCCCTCGCCCCGGAAAACAAGCTCTTCTTCGTCGCCGGCCCCCTCACGGGGACCCTGGCCACCTCCGCGGGACGGTTCAACGTGGTGGCCAAAAGCCCCCTCACCGGGACCATCGGGGCCTCCAACTCCGGGGGCTACTGGGGGCCGGAGCTGAAGTTCGCCGGCTGGGACATGGTGGTCCTGGAGGGGAAATCCCCCAAGCCGGTGTACCTGTACCTCTACAACGACAAGGCGGAGCTTCGGGACGCCTCCGCCCTGTGGGGCAAGGACACCCACGAGGCCACGGACCTGCTCCTGGGGGAGACGGACCCGGAGGCCAAGGTGGCCTGCATCGGCCCGGCGGGGGAGAATCTGGTCCTTTTGGCCAACATCATCAACGACAAGCACCGTGCCCCCGGTCGGGGCGGCATGGGGGCCGTCATGGGCTCCAAGAACGTGAAGGCCCTGGTGGTGCGAGGCACCAAGGGGGTCCGGGTGGCGGACAGGGAGGCCTTCCTGGACGCGGTCAAACAGGCCCGGGCCAAGCTGGCGGCCCACCCCGTCACCTCCGGCGGCCTGCCCCTCTACGGGACCAACGTGCTGGTGAACATCCTCAACCAGTCCGGCGGGCTGCCCACCCGGAACTTCCAGACGGGGGTCTTCGAGGGGGCGGACAGGATCGGGGGAGAGACCCAGCGGGACACCCGACTGCACCGCAACAAGGGATGCTTCGGCTGCACCGTGGCCTGCGGCCGGGTCTCCTTCGCCGCGGACCCCTACGCCCACGAGGGGGAGGGGCCGGAGTACGAGTCCACCTGGTCCTTCGGGGCGGACTGCGGGGTGGACGACATCGACGCCATCGCCGTGGCCAACTACCGGTGTAACGAGCTGGGTCTGGACACCATCTCCCTGGGCAGCACCCTGGCCTGCGCCATGGAGCTGTACGAACGGGGCTACCTGGATCGCCAGACCGCCGGGCACGACCTGCGCTTCGGCAACGCCCGGGCCATGGTGGATCTGGTGGAGGATGCGGGGTATCGTCGGGGCTTCGGAGAGCTGTTGGGCCAGGGTTCCTGGCGCCTGGCCAGCCACTTCGGCCACCCGGAGCTTTCCATGACCGTGAAGAAACAGGAGATGCCCGCCTACGATCCTCGGGCCATCCAGGGAATCGGTCTGAACTACGCCACCAGCAATCGCGGGGGGTGCCACGTCCGGGGCTACCTCATCTCCCCGGAGATCCTGGGGGTGCCCCAGAAGCTGGATCCCCAGTCCATCGAGGAGAAACCCGCCTGGGACAAGGTCTTCCAGGACCTCACCGCCGCGGTGGACTCCGCAGGGCTCTGTCTGTTCACCACCTTCGGCATCGGGGGGGAGGAGGTGGCGGCGCAGCTTGCCGCCGCCACGGGGGTGCCCTACACGGCCGAAGACGTCCTGAAGGTGGGGGAACGGATCTGGAATCTGGAACGGCTCTTCAACCTGAAGGCGGGTTTCTCCGCCGCCGACGACACCCTGCCGCCCCGTCTCCTGGGGGATCCCATGCCCGAAGGGCCCCACAAGGGCAGGGTGAGCCGGGTTCCGGAGATGCTGCCTCGGTACTACGAGGCCCGGGGGTGGGACGCCCGGGGAGTCCCCACGCCGGAGAAGCTGGCGGAGCTGGGGCTGGACTAGGGGCGGTTTCGGGGAGGATCGGGCGGTGAAGGTGCTCTTCTTCGCCACCATCCGGGACCTGACGGGGTGCAAGGAGACCCAGGTCCCTGCGCCCTCTTCGGTGCGGGACCTGCTGGAGGCCCTCTCGGTCCGCTACGGTTTCGCCTTTCGCCGCAAGGCCCTGGAGGGGACCGAACCCTCCCCGGAACTCATCGTGCTGGTGAACGGCCACCACATCGCCCACCTCCGGGGAGGGGACACCCCCCTCTCGGAAGGGGATCAGGTGAGCCTCTTCCCCGTCATCGGCGGGGGATGAGGGAGAAAGGGAAACGGACGAAGGACGCCGGGGAGGGCCCGTGAAGGGTCCTCCCCGGTCCGTCTTTCGGCCCGTCCCGTCTGCGGGTAAGATGGGGCGGGAGGTGGTCCCATGAGACGGATCGTCTTGAGCGTCCTGGCGGCGCTGTGTCTTGGCGTCCTCGGGGCGGGGGAGGTCTCGGCCGCGGGGTGGGGAGCCTACGCGGAGGGGCGGTTGGAGCTGTTCCGGCCCCGAATCCTGCTGGTGTACCCCCGGGGAAGGGACGTGGACGCCCGGGAGGTGCGGATTCCCGACGGTCGCTACGAGATCCTCAACTACGGATGGGACAACGTGAACCTGGTGATCAACTGCCGTCGCCTGTCCGGAAACGGGCCTCGGGCCCTGCGCTTCGTGTACATCACCCCCCACCGCTGGCACGCCGAAACCCCCTACTAGGGGAGCGGCGTCGCCGGACGGAACCCACCCCAAGGGAGGCCGCCATGAACTCCGATCCCGGTTCCTTCGTCCTCGCCCAGAACGAGAACCCCGTGCTCTTCCGTCCCCGGATGGGCAACCGCCACGGCCTCATCACCGGGGCCACGGGCACGGGGAAGACCGTGACCCTCCAGGTCCTGGCGGAGAACTTCAGCCGCCTGGGGGTGCCGGTGTTCCTGCCGGACGTGAAGGGAGACCTCTCGGGCCTCGCCCGTCCCGGTACCCCGGCGCCGGCCATCGACCGGCGCCGGGAGATGCTGGGCGTCGCGGACCACCCCTTCGAGGGGTACCCCCTGCTCTTCTGGGACCTCTTCGGTCGGGCGGGGCTGCCGTTGCGCACCACCGTCTCGGACATGGGCCCCCTGCTCCTCTCCCGGCTCTTCGACCTCAACGAGACCCAAAGCGGCGTGCTCTCGGTGCTCTTCCGCATGGCCGACGACGAGGGCCTCCTGCTGCTGGACCTGAAGGACCTGCGGGCCCTCCTGTCCTTCGTCCAGGAAAAGGACACCATGAAGGAGGTCTCTGCCCGGTACGGCCTCGTCTCCGCCGCCTCCCTGGGGGCGATCCAGCGGGCCCTCCTGACCCTGGAGGAACAGGGAGGGGAGCACCTCTTCGGGGAGCCCATGCTCCGGGTGGCGGATCTGCTGGGCAACGACGACCGGGGCTACGGGCGCATCAACGTCCTGGCGGCGGACGAGCTGATCCAGCGCCCTCGGCTTTACGCGGCCTTCCTCCTGTGGCTCCTGTCGGAGCTGTACGAGAACCTCCCCGAGGTGGGGGACCTGGACAAGCCCCGGCTCATCCTCTGCTTCGACGAGGCCCACCTGATCTTCCGGGACGCCCCGGAGGCCCTCATGGAGAAGGTGGAGCTGGTGGTGCGTCTCATCCGCTCCAAGGGGGTGGGGGTCTACTTCATCACCCAGAACCCCGCGGACGTCCCGGAGGTCATCCTGGGACAGCTGGGCAATCGGGTGATGCACGCCCTGCGGGCCTTCACCCCCAAGGATCAGAAGGCCGTCCGGGCCGCCGCCCAGACCTTCCGGCAGAACCCCCGGGTGGACGCGGAGAAGGTCCTGACGGAGCTGGAGGTGGGGGAGGCCCTGGTCTCCCTGCTGGACCCCAAGGGAGTCCCCCTGCCGGTGGAACGGGCCTGGGTGCTGCCCCCCCGGTCCCAGATCGGCCCCATCCCCTCGGAGGAGCGCCGACGCATCGGCGCCTTGAGCCCCCTGGCGTCCCTCTACGAGGAGGAGGTGGATCGGGAGTCGGCCTACGAAAAGCTCTCCCGCCGGGTGGAGGCGTCGTCCCCGGAGCCGGAGGCGCTTCCCCCCACCCCGCCGAAGCGGCCGGAGCGGGCCGAACCGGACCCCTTGCCCCCGCGCTCCGAGCGGCCCCCCCTGCGCCGGGGGGACACCCTGCTGGAGGCCATGGCCAAAAGCGCCATGCGCGCCGCCAGCTCCCAGCTGGGGCGCACCCTGGTGCGCAGCGTCCTGGGATCCCTCCTGGGGGGGAGCACCCGCAGGTTCTGAACCCCTCGCCCCTGGGACTCGAAAAACGGACGAAGGGGCGGGACCTCCCTACAAGGGAGAGCCCGCCCCTTCGTCATGGTGTGTCCGAAGTCTCTCAGTCCGAGGAGACGCGGTCGCCGTCTGTCAGGGCGTCGCCGCCCCCCACCACCACCCGGTCCCCGGAGGCCACGCCGGAGAGGATCTGCACCCGGTCAGGCAGGACGAGGCCCACCGTCACGGCCCGACGCCGCGCCTTCCCGTCCTCCACCACGAAGACCCCCCCGTCCCGGATCACCGTCGGGGGCAGGGTCAGGGCGTCCTTCGCCGTGGCCTCCACCAGGAACACCTTGGCGAACATGCCCGGCTTGAGGGGGGCCTCCGAGCCTCCGTTGGGCACCTGCACCTCCACCCGGGCGGTGCGGGTGGAGGGGTCCACGTAGGGGTCGATGCGTCGCACCGTCCCCGTCACCTCCCGCCCCGGGAAGCCCTCCCCGGTGAGGAGCCCCGTCATCCCCTCCCGCACCCGGGGGAGCTGGTTCTCCGGGACCTGGATCACCGCCTTGAGGGTGTCGATCTGCGCCACCTCCGCCACCGGGGAGGAGACCCCCAGAAGGGCCCCCGGGGCCAGGTCGTAGTCCTTCAGCACCACCCCGTCCATGGGGGCCAGGATGACGAACTCCGACCGGTTCACCTGCTGGGCCTGGAGGCTGGCCTGGGACTGCCGCACCGTGGCGACGGCGCGGTTGTACGCCGCCTGGGCGGTCTGCAGGGTGGTGACCCGGGTGTCCAGCTCCTGTTTGGTGGCGTAGCCCTCCGCCAGCAGTTTGCGGTACCGCTCCCGTTCCCGCTGGGCCTGCTCCAGTTCCGCCCGGGCCTGGTCCAGCCCCGCCCGGTTCACCGCCGTCTGGGCGCTCAAGGCCCCCACCTGGGCGTCCTGGTCCCGGTGGTCCAGCACCGCCAGCACCTGTCCCCGTCGGACCCGGTCCCCCGGGGACACCCGAAGCTCCTTGAGTTTCCCCGATACCTTGGGCACCAGCACCACGTCCTCCAGGGCCTCCAGGGTGGCGCTGGCGGAGAAGCCCTGCCGCAACAGGGGCTCGGCAGCAGGGGACACCACGTCCACCCGGGCCGCCGCAGGGGGAGGGGGCGGGGGCACCGCCCGGGAGCGCCCTGCCAGGGAGGCGATCCCCACGATTCCCAGCACCGCCAGCAGGAGCAGCGCTCCCCGTTTGCCCTTCCACAGTTCCCGGATCTTCATCCTACCGTCCTCCTTCATCGGGCCTTCAGGGCCTGGTCCACCAGGATCCCCTGGGACCGCCACAGTCGAGCCAGGGCCACCCGGTGGTCTCTTTGTGCCCCGGAGAGCTTCTGGCGGGCCTCCGTCACGGAGGTTCGGGCCGCCAGCACGTCCAGCTGGGTGTCCACGCCCTCCCGGTAGCCCACCTCCGCCAGCCGCAGGCTCTCCCGGGCCAGATCCAGGTTCTTCCTGGCCGAAGTCACCGCCTCGGCGGCGCTGTTCAGGGTCAGCCCCGCGTCCACCACCTCCGCCCGGACCGCATCCTCCTTCTGGGACACGCTCTGCTCCGTCTGTCGGAGGACCGCGCTCTCCTGGGTCACCTTGCCCCGGGTCTTCCCCCCGTCGAAGAGGGGGACGCTCACGTTCAGCGTGGCGATCCAGTCGTCGTCCTTCGTGTTGGAGGAGGGGTTGGAGTCGTAGACGAACTGGTAGGACCCCGTGAGGGTCACCGTGGGCCGCATCCCCGCTTTGGCGATGTCCACCGCCTGTTTCTGGATCGCCGCGGCGGTGCGCAGGGCCAGCAGGTCAGGGCGACGGTTCAGGGCCTGGGCCGCCAGGGATGGCGCGTCCACCGAGACAGCCGTCACAGTCAGATCCCCCGAGACCACCGTGGGGGCCTCCGGGGGCAGCCTCAGCAGGGTGAACAGCACGATCCGGGCGGCGGAGAGGTTGTTGGCGGCGGTGATCACGTCCACCCGGGCGTTCTCCCGCTGCTGTTCCATCCGGGACAGGTCCAGCCTGGTGGACAGGCCCAGCTCCAGGCGCTTGCGAAGGTCCTTCGTGGCCTTGTCGTAGTATCCCAGGGCATCCTCGGCGGTCTTCAGGTTCTCCCCCCGAAGCAGCACCCCGCAGAAGGCCTCGTAGACCTTCAGCGCCACGGTCTCTCGGGTCTCCTCCAGGGATTCCTGAGCCTTCTGCCGGTTCAGCAGGGCCTGCTGCTCCCCCGCCCGGATCACCCCTCCGGCGTAGAGGGTCTGGGAGAGGGCCAGGGAGCCCGTCCCCTCCCGTTCGGGCTTGGAAGAGTCCTCGTTGCGCCCCGTGGCGCTGCCCACCGCGGAAAGGGCGGGCAGCAGGGCCGACCGGGCCTGGGTCAGCAGGCCCTCCGCCTTGTCCAACTCCTCCTTGGCCCGGGCCACCTCCAGGTTCGTCTCCAGCCCCAGCGACAGGGCCTCCTCCAGGGAGAGGTCCGCCGGAGTCTCCGACGCCCCCAAGGATCCCGCAGGTACCAGAAGCAGCAGAGCCGTAAGGCCCGCCAGGATATTGCGACGAAGAATGCGGTTCATGCTCACTTGCCTCCCGTGGGGGTCGGTTCCCCCGTATTGACGAATTTGCGTCCCGGACGAAGCCCCCCCAGCCAGCGCAGCAGGGCTCGGGCCCGGTCTCGGGCGTCGTCCAGCACCAGGTACACCACCGGCACCACGAACAGGGTCAGGAGGGTGGAGGTGACCAGACCTCCCACCACCGCCACCGCCATGGGCTGACGCATCTCCGCCCCCTCCCCCAGCTTCAGGGCCACCGGCAGGGAGCCCACCATGGTGGACACGGCGGTCATGAGGATGGGACGAAGGCGCAACGGCCCCGCCGCCAGGGCTGCGGCCACCTTGTTGGTTCCCCGGGCCCGCTCCTGGTTGATGAAGTCCACCAGGATGATGCCGTTGTTCACCACGATGCCCACCAGGAGGATGATGCCCATGAAGCTCATCATGTCCAGGTTGTTCCCCGCCAGGAAGAGCAGCCCGAAGGCCCCGGGGGTGAGCAGGGGCAGGGAGAACATCACCGTGAAGGGGTGGAGGAACGACTCGAACTGGATCGCCATGACCAGGTACACCAGGGCGATGGCCACCAGAAGCGCCGTGATGAGCCGCCCGAAGTCCTCCCGCTGGGTCTTGGACCGTCCCGTGGCCTGGATGCGGATGTCCCCGTCCTTCGGGATGTGCCTCCGGAGGGTTTGTTCCACCAGGACCATGCCTTCTCCGGAGGAGAAGCCCGGTCCCACGTTGGCGCTGATCTCCAGGGAACTCTGCCGGGCGTAGCGCTTCACCACGTTGGGGGCCCGCACCTCCCGCACCGACACCAGCCCGGGCACCCGAACGATCTGCCCCGCCCCGTTGCGCACCGCGATGCGCTCCACGTCAACCGGGGAGGACCGCATGGACCGGTCCGCCATGAGGCGGATGTCGTACCGGAAGCCCCGATCCTTGAAGACCCCCGCCTTGAGCCCCCCGAAGAAGGCCTGCACCTCCGTGGACAGGTCCCGGATGTTCAGGTTCATGTCGTCCGTGCGGCCCCGGTTCAGGTCGATCTGCAGCTGCGGCTTGTCCAGCCGCACGTCCGTCTTCAGGTCCAGGAGTCGCCCGTCCCGGCGCAGGTCCGCCAGGACCTTGTCGGACACCGCCACCAGCTCCTCCGGGGTGCCCCCCACCAGGGTCATGGTGAGGTCCGCCCCCCCCCGGGTGGCGTAGGTGAGCTTGGCGTCCCGGTACCCCGAGAGGTCCCGGCGTACCCGGGCCATGACCTCCGTCACTCCCGGGCGTTCTCGGCGGGGCACCAGCTCCACCGTGAGGGTACCTTTGTTGACCTCCTGCCCCATGCCGGAGCCTACCTCCCCGTAGGTGTAGGCCACCGAGGGGTCGGTGCGCACCTGCCGGTCCATCTTCACCAGGAGCCGTTCCGTCTCCTCCAGGGAGGTGCCAGAAGGCAGTTCCACGCTGATGTTGAAGGACCCCTGGTCGTCGGAGGGAAAGAACCCGGTGCCCACGTGGGCGGCGAAGAACAGCCCCAGGGCGAAGAGCCCCACCGCCGCCCCCAGGGTCACCCACCGGAAGGCCACCGCCTTCTCCAGGGCCACCCGGTAGGCCTGCTCCAACCCCTCCAGGAGCCCCTCCACCCAACGGGCGAGGCGTCCCGGGTGGTCCTTGTGGAGGATCCGGGAGCACAGGAAGGGGGTCAGGGACAGGGACAGCAGCAGGGACAGCAGGATGGTGCAGACCACCGTGATCCCGAAGGAGTAGAAGAACCGCCCCACGATGCCCCCCATGAAGGCCACCGGGGCGAACACCGCCACCGTGGTGGTGGCTCCCCCCAGCACCGAGAAGGCCACCTCGTCGGTGCCCACCTGGCTGGCCCGCAGGGCGGGCATGCCCTCCTCCATGTGCCGGTGGATGTTCTCCAGCACCACCGTGGTGGCGTCCACCACCATCCCCACCGCCAGGGAGATCCCCATCATGGTCAGGTTGTTCACCGAAAGCCCCAAACCCTTCATGAAGAGGAAGCTCCCCAGGAGACACACGGGGATGGTGATCACCGCCACGAAGGTCGCCCGGAGGGTGCGCAGGAAGAACAGCATGATGAGGGAGCACAGGGCCACCGCCTGCATCACGTTGGAGGCCACGCCCTTCATGGAGCGGCGCACGAAGTCCGCCTGGTTGGAGAGGACCTTCAGCTCGATGCCCTTGGGAGCCTCCCGGCGCAGTTCCTCCAGCATCTTCAGGGTCCCGTCCGCCACCGCCACCTCGTTGGCCCCCCGCTGCTTGCGCACCGTCAGGAAGAGCACGCCTTGACCGTTGTAACTGGCCCCGTCGGTGCGCTCCGCGAAGCCGTCCTCCACCCGGGCCACGTCCCGCAGGCGGATCACGCTGCCCTTCCGCACCGCCACGGGCAGAGAGGCCAGATCCTCCACGGTGCCGTATTCCCCCGTCAGGCGCAGCTCCACCTTCCGGCGGTCCGTCTGCACGCTTCCCGCAGGCAGCTCCACGTGCTTGTTCTTGATGGCGTCGGACACGTCCTTCACCGTCAGGCTCCGGGCCTCCAGAAGCGCCGGGTCCAGCCACAGCCGGATCTCCCGCTCCCGCAGCCCCGGGGTGCCCACGTCCCCCACGCCGCTCACCGACTGGAGCCGCGCCTTGGCCACCTTGTCGGCGAACTGGACCTTCTCCCGGTACGACGCGGGACCCAGCACCGCCACCGTCACCAGGGCGTCGTCTCCGATGGTGAACTTCTGCACCACCGGGGTCTCCGCCTCGTCGGGCAGGTCCGACAGGGCCAGGTTCACCTTGTCCCGCACGTCCGCCGCCGCCGCGTCCACGTCCCGGCCCAGGTCGAACTGCACCGTGGTCACCGAGCGTCCCTCGTAGCTGCTGGAGGCCAGGCTTTCGATGCCGGAGATGCTGGATAGCTTCTCCTCGATCACGTCCGCCACGTCGTGGTCCATCACCGTGGCGCTGGCCCCCTTCATGACGGTGGTCACCGTCACCAGGGGGAAGTCCACGTCGGGGATCCGCTGCACCCCCATGGCCTTCAGGGCCAACAGACCGAAGATCACCAGGGCCAGGGTGCACATGACCACCGTCACGGGACGGCGCAGGGAGGTCTCGGTCAGCTTCATGCGTCGGTCCCCTTCCGGGGGAGGATGCCGTGGAGGACCAGGTCCTTCACCATCTCCGAGATCACCTCCGGGTTCCCGTCGAAGGCGCCGATGCCGAACATCCGCCCCAGGCTCATGAGGATGCCGTGGATCAGGTCCTCCATCAGCCCCGGGTCGAAGGACCGGAAGGTCCCGCACTCCACGCCTCGGGTCAGGACCTTCAGCACCGCCTCTCGGGCCTGACGCATGGGGTGGTTCTTGCTGCCCGGGCCGTGGAGGGAGTGCAGCTCCGGGTTTTCCTCCACCACCCGGATCACCGCGGCGATGACGTTGCGGTGCCGATGGATCCCCAGCACCAGGGACTCCAGGACCCGCTGCAGCTCCGCCGCCGGATCCAGCCCCAGCATGCGGATCTCCTCCATCTCCCGGGTGAGGGCCTCCCCGTTGCGTTTGAGGACGAAGAAGACCACCTCCTTCTTGTCGGCGAAGTAGTTGTACACCGTCCCCTTCGCCACCCCCGCCCGCTGGGCCAGCTTTTCCATGGTGAGCCCCATCCACCCTTCCGCCTCCAGGATGGACAGCGCCGCCTCGTACAGGGCGTCCCGGGTCATGGACTCCAGCACCGCCCGCTTCTGTTCCGAAAGCCTCGGCATGAGCGAACCGTCTCCTTCCAGGAAGGCAAGACCGACCTTCCTAATGATGACCGATGGTCATAACAATGAGAGGGATTCTAGCTACCCGCCCGGGGGCTGTCAATGCGTGCTAAGGCGGATTTCTCTTCTCCCTTGCCCTTCCTCCGGGGCGGGCTCGGGTTCTCGGGGGTGTATCGGGGAGGGGTGTCCCGGAGGATTTGCCGGGCTTTGCCGAAGGGGGTACAAGAACGGCAGAACATCGAAGAATCCCACGAGGAGGGGTAGGACATGGGCGAGGCGGTCTGGTTCTTCAGCATGGGGGAGGGGGTGCACCACGTCTCCCGAGATGTTTACACCCGGGTGGAGGCGCTTTTCTCCCCCGAGCCGGAGGGGTGGAGCGTGGACGGGTACCCGGTGACCCGGTGTCGGGACGCCTGGGGCCACACCCACCGGTTCCTTCGCACCCGAACCCTGGTGAGCTACGACTACGCCGCCTACCTGCCGGTGCTGCGGGAGCGCTTCGCCGGGGCGGACCTGGCGGGGGAGGTCACCTGGCACGCCGGGGACAACGCCCCGGATCGGGTGCTCACCGCCCACACCATCGGCGACGTGCCCTCCGGGGTCTTCTGCTCCTCCCGTCCCGAGGTGCTGCGCAACCTGTTGGAGAGCCTGGAGGACCACGCCGCCGCCCTGGGGCTGGAGGGATGGCGGGCGCTGCCCGAGGCCACCCACTGGTCCGGCTCCTGCCACGGGGGGAACCCGGCGGACCTGAGCCGGTACCCCTCCATGCTGGTGGACGTGGAGCTGGGCAGCACCCCCGATGCCTGGGAGAACCCCCGGGCCCAGGAAGCCCTGGCCCGGAGCCTCCTGGAGGCCCTGCGTCCCCGGCCCCGCATGGTCCACCTGCTCTGCCTGGGGGGCGTGCACTTCGAGCCCTCCTTCGCCGAGGGGGCCACGGACCGAAGCCGCGACCTGGGGCTGGGGCACGTGCTGCCCAACCAGTGGGTCGTGTCGGGGCGCTACGAGGACGAGGACGGCCCCGCCAAGCTGGACGCCGCCGCGGCCTCCGTACAGGGCGGGGTGGACGCGGTGGTGTACCACGAGGGCCTCAAGGGCTGTTACCGCCAGCTCTGCCGCGACCTGGGAGCCCGCCTCGCCGTGCCCGTCTGGAAGCACCGGGGGATGAGGAAGGGGTAGGGGTGAAGGACAACGTCCCCAAGCACGAGGACCGACGTAAAGTGTCGGGGGGATCGCGTATAAGGGGGGTGGCTCTCGGCCACCCCCCTTGTGAGTGGGGAGAAAACACCAGCCCCAAACGCCGGGGCCTGGCTTGAAACCGGTTCATCCCCACTTGCGTGGGGAAAGAGGGCCCCTTCGCATAGAGGAAGGATGAACCTCGGTTCATCCCCACCTGGGTGGGGAACCCTCGGCCTCCTGGACAGAGGTCAAGGGCACGGAGGGATGATAAGAATTGTAGCATGCCGGATATTTTAGAATGAACCTCTTGGTTTAATCTTTGACAAATCAAAAGAGTCGCATTATGATTTCGTGGGAGGTGGGGGAATGGGTGTAAGCAATAGCTGCGGGGGGGCGACACCGGTCTCGCAAAACCTCTTGTGGCTGCTCTGGGGTAAATCCAACAGGGAATCCGGCGAGATCCATCCCCTGGTTCGGCACCTTCTGGAAGCTGCTGCGGTTTGTCGCATGCTGCTGGAGCGTCGGCCCTGTCTCCGAAGGCAGTTCGCAAAACTCCTGGGGGTGGCGGAGGATCAGGTGTTGGAGTGGGTTCCCTTTCTCTGTGCCCAGCACGACCTGGGCAAGGCGGGACCCTTTCAGTTTTGCCCCCATGGTCCCTGGGGAAAGTGCGAACAGGTTCCTCCGGCGTGGCAATCCTTCTTTCCTCGGTCAAACGCGGGTCACCCCTCTCATGGAAGCTACACCACGCGGTACCTCCAGGTGCTGCTGCCTGAACTGCTGAAGAAAGGCGTCATCGGAGCTTTGGATCCCTCCGTCGTGAAACGCCTTGCCTCTGCGCTGGGGGGGCATCACGGCGCGTTTGTCTGCAACAGCATGATCAGCTCCCTGGAGAAGGAGATTCGGGCAGATGCCGGGTCTTCGTATCCATGGCTTGGAGTAGCGCGTCGGTTGCTGGAGATCCCCCTGTTGTGGCTGAGTCCCTCCGAACCGCTGGATCCCGTCAAGGGAAACGCCTGGCCTGTCCTTCTGGCGGGGGTGGTCAGCCTGTCGGACTGGATCGCGTCCAACGAAGCGTTTTTCCCCTATCGCTCCCTTCCCGACTCCCCGGATCTCCCGAATGATCTGTGGGAAACGACCTTGAAGCATGCCGGACTCATCCTGGACGAAGCGGGGTTTCGGGAGGTCGTTTCCCCTGCTCCTGCCACGTTCTCCGAGTTGTTCGCTTTTGATCCTCGGCCACTGCAACATCGAATGGACGAACTGTTGCCCATGGAAAGGATGGTGGACCTGCCGCGGTTTCTCATCCTCGAAGCCCCCATGGGGGAAGGGAAGACCGAGGCGGCTCTTTTCGCTCTGGATCGTTGGCAGATATCCCTGGGGAGAAACGGAGTCTACGTGGCCATGCCGACCACTGCCACCAGCAACCAGATGTACTGTCGAGTGGAGCGTTTTCAGGAGAACCGCCGTCCCGGGGGGCGAGAGAATCTGCACCTTCTCCATGGCCAGGCGTTGCTCTCCGACGACTACGATCGCCTGAAAGCTCGGTCGGTGGCTCCAGACGAGGGAGAAACCCCTTCGGTCCAGGCGGACGAGTGGTTTTGCGCCCCCAAACGGGGGCTTCTCGCCTCAGGGGCCGTGGGCACCGTGGATCAGGCGCTCCTAGGGGTCCTTCAGACCCGGTACCAGTACCTGCGGCTTTTCGGGCTGGCGGGGAAGACGGTGATCTTCGACGAAGTCCACGGTTACGACGCCTACATGCTCACGGAGTACGAGAACCTGTTGCGATGGCTTGCCGCCCTGAACTGCACCGTGGTGGTCCTTTCTGCCACCCTCCCCGCTGCGACCCGGCGCAGGATGGTCCAGGCCTTCTCCGAGGGGATGGAAGCCCCTGTGTCTCTGGATGTGCTGGACGGGGTGTCCTATCCGCGGGTGACCACCCTAAGGGACAGCGGAGACCTTTCCTGCGACACCTTCCCTTCTGCGAGATCCTTCTCCTGTCGTATTCGTTGGGAGCACGATAGACGGTCTGTGGCCCAATCCCTGGCAGAGGAGATGAAGGAGGAAGGAGGAGCCGTGGCCTGGATCTGCAACACCGTGCGCAGTGCCCAGGAGACCTATGACCTCCTGAAGGAGGTTTTTCGGGACAGCAAAATCGATGTGATGCTCTTTCATGCTCGGTATCAGGCGGGGGAGCGTCGCAGACGGGAAAAGGCGGTTCTGGAGCGCTTCGGACCAGGCAGGAAGGGCGGAGACGGGGTGGTTCTGGTGGCGACCCAAGTGGTGGAGCAGAGCTTGGATCTGGATTTCGACCACATGATCACCGAGCTGGCCCCCGTGGACCTGATCCTCCAACGATTGGGGCGGGAGCATCGTCATGGGGGGTGCGCGAGGCCCAAAGCCTTTGTGGAACCCTGGCTGCGCATCCTCGTCCCCGAAGGATTGCCGGATGATTTCGGGGCGAGCGGCAAGGTCTACTTGCCCTTCGTTCTCCTTCGTACCTGGCTTGTCCTGAAGGACCGGGCATCTCTTGCCCTGCCTGGTCAGATGGATGACCTCATGGAAGCCGTCTATGGCGAAGCGGGGGATTTCCCCGAAGAGTATCGGTCCCTGCTTGCGAGATGGCAGGAGGAACACTCGAAAGGAGAGGACGGGTCGCGCTTCAAGGCCGCGAGCATCCTCATTCCCGATCCAGGAGGGAGGGATGTGACCCAGGCCTTCTCTCAGGGGGTTCAGGAGGACGAGGGGGTTTGTCCAAGGGCCCGGACCCGACTTTCCAAAGAAGACCGAATCCCTGTCGTTTTGCTGCACCGCAAAGGGGAGGTGTCCTATCAGGACCGAAGCGGTACCGCCCCGGTCTCCGAGATTCCTCCTCGGGACCCAGAAGAGCGCAGGAGATGGGAGAAGCGGATGGTGGAACTCTCGGTGGATCTTCCAACATGGTTTCTGCGGGATGTGGACCGGATTCCGGAACCGCGGTGGAAAGGGTGTGCGCTCCTTCGGCATCACGGGTTGCTTCTCTTGGAGGACGGCAAGGTCGTCCTGGGTGAGGGGAGGTGTCTGGAGGTGGATGAAGAAAAAGGCGTGATCCGTCATTTCGGCTCTGAGAAAGGAGGTGCATCCCGTGGAAGGGACGTTTGATCTGACGGAGCGTCCGTGGATCCTCTGCAGGCTTCGGGATGGCTCGACGGTGTCCTTGGGGCTCCTGGATCTGTTCCTTCGGGCGCCTGAGATCGAGGGAATCGTCGGTGGCGATCCCCTGGAAGAAGGGGCACTCTATCGGTTTCTCGTTGTAGTGGCCCACCGAATCCTCCAGGGCCCCGTTTCCAGCGCCCAATGGGAAGACCTGTGGGACCGAGGGGCGTTCGATCCCCCCGGAGTGAGGGAATACTTCCGTGTCTGGAAAGACCGTTTCGACCTCTTCCATCGGGAGTTTCCCTTTTTTCAGCACCCGGGATGTGGGGATGTGGAGGCGAATTCTGCGACGGTGATGGCCCATTCTCTGGCTTCGGGAAACAACGCCGTTCTGTTCGATCACCACGAGGATGGGGTGTCTGTCCGCTGGTCCCCCGCCACGGCGGCCCGAAAGCTCCTGGTCGCCCAGGGTTATTCCCTGGGTGGGCTGGGGCCTTCGTATAAAGGGTCCAGACAGCAGTTCTACCAGGCCCCCCTCGTCCCGGGGGCTCTGGTGATTCTTCGGGGAGACAACCTGTTCCAGACGGTGATGCTGAACCTCCTGGTTCTGGGGAAGGATCACCCCTTGCCTGGTTCTGGTTCCGCTTCCGATCTCCCCCTGTGGGAACAGGATCCGAGGCCTTTTCGGCCCGGGGAGGAAAGGGTTCCCAAGGGATACCTGGATTACATGACCTGGCAGGCCCGGCTGGTGCAGATCCTTCCCGAGGAGGACGGAACCGTGGCAAGGGTGCGATGGATTCAGGGGGTACGGACTCCCGACATCGGTACGGGGGAGCCCATGATGGTCTTTCGCAGACAGGAAGCCAAGGCAGGGAAGGCAAAACCGGGTTCTCCGGAATGGTTTCCCCTTCGTTTCTCGGAGGGAAGGGCCTGCTGGAGAGACAGCGCAGCCCTGGCGGCCCCGGTGAAGGACCAAACAGATCGCTACCGCCCCCCGGAGACCCTTCTGGCTTTGGTGAACGACCACAGGGACCACCCGGGGGTCCCCCAGGTGGTGCGGGTGAATCTCTACGGTCTTCTGGCGGATAAGGCCAAACCCCTGCTCTGGCGCAAGGAGAGCCTGCCCATCCCCGTGGCCTATTTGGCGGAGGACCGCTGGTACCTGGCCCTGGAACAGGCCCTCCTCTTGGCCGAAGAGGTGGCTTCCCGGTCCTTGGGTTGGGGGCTTCGCCTTGCGGCGGACGACCTGGAGGACCCCCTACGCAAGGAGGCGAAGGAAGCCTTTGCCCAGTGGGCCCGCAACACGGTCCAAACCTCCTACTGGGCTTCCTTGGAGGTCCCCTTCTACCGTCTTTTCCTGGCAGGGAATCCTGCCACGCTTCCCCAGGAGGATCTGGAATCCCGATGGCGACGCCAGTTGGGTCGAAGCGCCCGATCGGCCTTCCACCAGGTGGGGGGCGCGTTGGAGGGCAAATCGGAGGGACTGCGGGCCTGGGCACGAGGAAAACAGGGATTGGATGGTAGCCTGTACCGACTGCTCGGCGACGATGCGAAGGAGGGATGAAGGCTTGGAGAGCTCGGGACGGAATGCCTCGGAAAAAAAAGAGGGGAAAGCCGGTCGTTTGGTCGAACGGCTCCTCTCCTGGAAGGAGGATCTTGGCGCTCTTGCGGCTCTGCGCCGCGGCTGGGGGAAAGAGCCTGGAACGGCACCGGAGATGTTTCCCTATGTGGCGTCTTTCGACGATTCTCGGTGGGAAGGCGAAGTGGTCTACATCGTGGCGGGGCTTTTCGGCATGTGGCCCCAGCACGACCCTTCCTCCGGGTCCTTCGGCGCGTCGATGCGTCGCTTGGTGGAGCCGGAGGAGGACGTGCAGGGGACAAGCGTGGAAAAGCGATTCCTCTCGTTGTTGGATGCGGATGCGGGAGAGCTGTATCAGGCCCTTCCCCGCATGGTGGGCCTGCTGAAGGCAAAGGAGGTTCCCCTGAACTACCTTCTGCTGACCCAGCATCTTTTCCACTGGAAAGATGCTGGAATCCACAATGTCCGTCGTCGTTGGGCGGTGGACTTTTGGCGTCGTCCATTCACTCGATCCGTGGAAACGACAAAGGAGGATTGAGCCATGTCCGAGTTTGAGGTGCGGTGTCTGACCCAGAGCGTTGCCCCATCCTGCCTGAACCGAGACGGTACCGGTTTGCCCAAGGACTGCCCGTCCTGCGGTGTCTGCAGGACGGGTGTTTCCGGCCAATCCTTGAAGCGTGCCCTCCGGGAACGTTTGGGTATCCATCGATCCTTGGAAACGACAAAGGAGGACTGAGCAATGTCCAAGTTCGTGGAACTGCATCTGATCCAGAGCGTTGCCCCATCCTGCCTGAATCGAGACGACACCGGTTCGCCCAAGGACTGCCAGTTCGGCGGTGTCCGTCGGGCGCGCGTTTCCAGTCAGTCCTTCAAACGGGCCATCCGGGAAAGCTTTCGCACCCATGAGAGATTGGCCGCTTCCATGGGAGTGCGCACCAAGCGCCTCGTGGAGGGAACGGCTCAAAGGCTGGCTCTTCGGGGACGTGATGAGGAGATAGGGCGTAAGGTTGCCCGTAACCTGCTGAACGTGGTTTTCGACAAGGACATGTTCGACGGGAAAACAACGGACAAGACGAAATACCTCCTGTTCCTCTCCCCCTCGGAAGTTCAGGCCTTCGGCGAGATCGCCGAAGGTTTCTGGGATGAGCTTTCGGCCATGGAAACCCAGAAGGCCGAAACTCCTTCGGGAGAGGAACCGGAGGAGGCTGCCCCGAAGGCGTCCCGTAAAGGCGCCAAAACGAAGAAGACCGAGGGAAGCAAGGAATTGCTTGCGGCGGTGAAGGGGCTGTTCGGCAAGACCCCCGGTGTCGACCTGGCCCTTTTCGGTCGCATGATCGCCGATCGTCCGGACGACAACATCGATGGGGTTTGCCAGGTGGCCCATGCCATCTCCACCCACCAAACTGCCAAGGAGGTGGATTTCTTCACCGCCCTGGATGACCTCAAGCCCGACGATACCTCCGGTTCCGACATGATGGGGGTGGTGGAGTTCAACAGTGCCTGCCTCTACCGCTACCTCACTCTGGACTGGGATTCCCTGGTGAGCCTTCTGGGGAACGAGGCATTCGCCAGGACCGCCCTGGAGGGTTTTCTGGAAGCCGCCGTACGGGCCCTTCCCTCGGGGAGGCAGAACTCCTTTGCCGCCCACAACCTTCCGAGCCTGGCTTTTGCCTGTGTCCACGACGGCCAACGATTCTCTCTAGTCAACGCATTCGAGAAACCCGTGAAGCCCAGGGATGGTCTGGTGGAGGAATCCGTCCGGCGCATGGACGAATACCTGGGCCTTCTGGAAAAGGAGTACGGTCGCTACCTCGTTGGCACCGGGGCCGTGAAGCTGCACTGCGGCCCCGCCGCAGGGGGTGGACTTGTCCACCTGGGCGAGCGGGCCGACAACCTGGAAGCCTGGATCCAGGCCATTCTCCGGGCCCTTTAGGGGTATCGTCGTGCCCAGCCTGTTGCTTCGCCTGGGTGCCCCCATGCAGTCCTGGGGCGTGCACAGTGCCTTCGGCATCCGGGACACCGGTAGGGAGCCTTCCAAGAGCGGCGTGGTAGGGTTGCTGGCTGCGGCTCTCGGAAGGGACCGTCATGACCCTCTGGACGACCTGGCTTCCCTCGTTCTGGGGGTCAGGGTCGACCGAGAGGGCAGCCTGATGCGGGATTTTCAGACTGCTGGGGGAGGGCAGTTCTGCGGCTCCCCCTACGGCGTGCGAAAGGCCAACGGCAAGGCGGGCGACACGGTCGTCTCCCCTCGCTGGTATCTTGCCGATGCCCTCTTTCTCGTGGCCCTCGGGGGGGAGGATCCGGCTTTCCTGAAGAGCCTGGAGGAGGCTCTCCTTCGCCCCCGTTACCCTCTCTACCTGGGGCGACGTTCCTACCCACCCACCTTTCCTTTGGTGCTGGGTGTGGTCTCGGAAGCGGCGGAAGAGGCGTTGCGCTCCTATCCTGTCCTCCCGGGATCTGATGGCGGGGGAAGGATGCTTCGCCTTGTCCTGGAATCCTCCCCCGAGGAGGGGGGGACTCCCCGCATGGATGTGCCTCTTTCGTTCGATCCCCTGGAAAGGCGCTACGGCGTGCGCTACGTCCGCACCGAACTGGTGGAGGTGGTCCCCTCGGACAGGCGAAGGGAGGAGATGCCATGTACCTCTCCAGGTTGATCCTTGATCCTCGAAGTCGCCAGGTTCGCCGAGACACGGGAGACTGCCAGCAGATGCACCGAACACTTTGTCGGGCTTTCCCGGGCACGGAAGGCAAGGACCCGCGGTTTCGCAGTCGAGCGGGTCTGCTGTGGCGCCTGGATCGGCGGGAGGACGGAACCCTTTGCGTGATCGCTCAAAGCGAAGCGGAGCCGAATTGGGGGTTTCTCCAGGAGTGTCCCGGCTACTTGCTCCCCTCCTTCCCCTGTCCTGCCGTTCGCTCCCTGGATCCTCTGTGGAGTCGCCTCGTCGCCGGCACGGTGTGGCAATTTCTGTTGCGCGCCAACCCCACCCGAAAGGTGGCGACAAAATCCTCCCCCGACGGCTCCAAGTCCAACGGCCGTCGGCTTCCCTTGGATACGGAGGAGGACGAGCTTCGCTGGTTCCTTCGCAAAGCGGCGGAGGGGGGATTCTACCTGGCCCCCGAGGGGAGGCAGGGGGAGGAATCACGCCGCCTTCGAGTCTGTCGGGAAACCCCCCTGAAGGGGTCGCGAGGGGCACAGGGCGATTCCCACGGGATGACCTTCCATGCCGTTCGTTTTGAAGGGTATCTGCAGGTTACCGATGGGGACCGGTTTCGAGAAATCCTGAAGAACGGTCTGGGCAGCGCCAAAGCCTATGGTTTCGGCCTGCTCTCCCTGGCCCCCGTATAGCCATGGCACTGGGAGACCTGCACATCCTCCCCAAATTCCGGGATGGCCTATCCTATCTGTATGTGGAACACTGTCGCGTGGAGCAGGAGGGCAAGGCGGTGGCTCTTTGGGATGCCCGGGGAGTCACCCCTGTGCCCTGTGCCTCCTTGGCCCTGCTCCTCCTCGGGCCGGGGACGCAGATATCCCATGCCGCTGTGAAGGCTTTGGCGGATTGTGGATGCCTCGCGGCATGGTGCGGCGAAGAGGGGGTCCGTTTCTACGCTTCCGGCACGGGAGAGACCCGAAGCTCCCGCAACCTCCAGAAACAGGTCCTGCTGTGGGCTCGGGAGGAAACCCGCATGAAAGTGGTGCGGACCATGTATGCTATGCGCTTCGGTGAAGTGGTGCCCGACACCCTCTCTCTCCAGCAGCTTCGAGGCCGGGAGGGCGCTCGCATGCGGGACGCCTACCAGCGGATTGCGCAGGAGACCGGCGTTCCTTGGAGCGGGAGGCAGTATGACCGCAATTCCTGGAACAGCGCGGACCCCGTGAACCGGGTTCTTTCTGCGGCGAACTCCTGCCTTTACGGGGTGTGCCATGCCGCCATCGTCAGCCTGGGGTACAGTCCCGCTCTGGGGTTTATCCACACGGGAAAGCAGTTGTCCCTGGTGTACGATCTTGCGGATCTCTACAAAGTGGAGACCACCATTCCCGTCTCCTTCGAGACCGTTCGGGAGGGCACGACTCCCCTGGAACGAACCGCCAGGATTCGCCTGAGGGATCGTTTCCGGGAGACCCGTCTGCTGGAGCGGATCGTCTCGGACCTGGATGCCCTGTTCGGCTCCGTGGACTTGGCACCGCAAGATGTGGGGCTGATGGATCCGGACGAAGACATGGCAGCCCCTGGAGGATTGTGGAATGGGGATGGCCAGGTCCTTGGAGGGGTCTGTTACGAGGCGTCGGACGGGCCATGATGGTTCTGGTCCTGGAGAAAGTTCCGCCCTCCTTGAGGGGAGAACTCTGTCGATGGCTCATTGAACCCAAAGCAGGGGTTTTCGTGGGTCAGGTCTCTGCCTTGGTTCGGGAGAAACTTTGGCGACAGATTTGCCAGGGCGCGAGGGAAGGGAGCTGCCTTCTGCTCTATTCCTCCAATACAGAGCAGGGTTTTCGGTTTGACGTCTGGGGAAGCCGGGAACGCCTGGTGGCAGATTGGGAAGGGTTGACCTTGGTAACTCGAAGTAGTCATAAGGGTGATTGATCGACATCTCGAAGACATTTCCCCACGCACGTGGGGATGAACCGGTGGTAGCCGACACCGCCACGGTGATGCACCGCATTTCCCCACGCACGTGGGGATGAACCGTATGGTTCTTATGACAAAGGAATGGTGGCGGTCCATTTCCCCACGCACGTGGGGATGAACCGCGGGGCGCTGGCCACGGGAACGACACCCTATGACATTTCCCCACGCACGTGGGGATGAACCGCCAACGACACCCTTCGGTGGCTCGGGCGGAGCCATTTCCCCACGCACGTGGGGATGAACCGAAATCGCAAACCCTGTCAAGAGATCCACTTGACATTTCCCCACGCACGTGGGGATGAACCGTCTCCCCGATTGATGAAATGATGATATCTAACCATTTCCCCACGCACGTGGGGATGAACCGTGTCATATCGACAGGAGTGTGATAATCCCCCACATTTCCCCACGCACGTGGGGATGAACCGGCTTGGGCGCTGGGAAAACTGGACGCCCTGGACCATTTCCCCACGCACGTGGGGATGAACCGTAATTAGCTATTTGTGAAGTTTTCGCCCAAAACATTTCCCCACGCACGTGGGGATGAACCGGCGGCGGGGGACGCTCCCCCGGGCCCGCCGCCCATTTCCCCACGCACGTGGGGATGAACCGGAGAGGAACAACGATGACTTACGGATACCCCAACATTTCCCCACGCACGTGGGGATGAACCGGATCTTTTCCCAAAGGTCTGCACCAAGAACGACATTTCCCCACGCACGTGGGGATGAACCGGGAAATGCAAAAGTTACGCATGCAAAGGTGATCATTTCCCCACGCACGTGGGGATGAACCGTGGCTGACACCTTTAGCATGGGCGTCGAAGACCATTTCCCCACGCACGTGGGGATGAACCGGAAGATATGAAGATGCAGATGGCTAAGAAGAACATTTCCCCACGCACGTGGGGATGAACCGTCGGAAGAATGGATGCCTGGGCAGACGCGATGCATTTCCCCACGCACGTGGGGATGAACCGCCGTTCACGCTCTTCGAGCGGCAGAAGCGTGACCATTTCCCCACGCACGTGGGGATGAACCGGAGAGGAACAACGATGACTTACGGATACCCCAACATTTCCCCACGCACGTGGGGATGAACCGGATCTTTTCCCAAAGGTCTGCACCAAGAACGACATTTCCCCACGCACGTGGGGATGAACCGGGAAATGCAAAAGTTACGCATGCAAAGGTGATCATTTCCCCACGCACGTGGGGATGAACCGTGGCTGACACCTTTAGCATGGGCGTCGAAGACCATTTCCCCACGCACGTGGGGATGAACCGGAAGATATGAAGATGCAGATGGCTAAGAAGAACATTTCCCCACGCACGTGGGGATGAACCGTCGGAAGAATGGATGCCTGGGCAGACGCGATGCATTTCCCCACGCACGTGGGGATGAACCGCCGTTCACGCTCTTCGAGCGGCAGAAGCGTGACCATTTCCCCACGCACGTGGGGATGAACCGCCGTCGGGGCCTGGGCCGAGGAGGAGCTTGACCATTTCCCCACGCACGTGGGGATGAACCGGATCGTTTCCACCGGCTACCCCTCCCCCGCAACATTTCCCCACGCACGTGGGGATGAACCGAGATGCACGTCAAGGGGTCCCGTGGCGACGGGCATTTCCCCACGCACGTGGGGATGAACCGAGGGCCGCAAAAATCCTCCTGGCAGACATCCCCATTTCCCCACGCACGTGGGGATGAACCGGGACTGGGGCTTGGAGTTTCGGACCTGGAGAACATTTCCCCACGCACGTGGGGATGAACCGCTGGCGGCGCTCCCGGAGAAGGGCAACGAGGCCATTTCCCCACGCACGTGGGGATGAACCGCAGGGTTAGCACTTTGTCTGTCTGATTCATCCCATTTCCCCACGCACGTGGGGATGAACCGAGAAGCGTTTGATAAGACAGTGGAGAGCGCACCATTTCCCCACGCACGTGGGGATGAACCGAGAAGCGTTTGATAAGACAGTGGAGAGCGCACCATTTCCCCACGCACGTGGGGATGAACCGCGCCAGGACCTTCCCCCCCGCCCACAGCGCGGCATTTCCCCACGCACGTGGGGATGAACCGTGAGCGAGCTGAAGCCGTGCCCGTTTTGTGGCCATTTCCCTACGCACGTGGGGATGAACCGCCTCCAGGTACCGGTCCCCCACGCTGACGCCCCATTTCCCCACGCACGTGGGGATGAACCGGGGGCCCGGGGCGACTGGAAGGACCTGGACTCCATTTCCCCACGCACGTGGGGATGAACCGGTGACGGTCCCGACGAACGTGCAGGGGCTTCGCATTTCCCCACGCACGTGGGGATGAACCGCGTCGCGGAAACGGAGTGGTGGATATGATCTTCATTTCCCCACGCACGTGGGGATGAACCGGTGCCGGGTGCTGGGCTACGCGGCTTCCAGTGCATTTCCCCACGCACGTGGGGATGAACCGCGCTTGGACGCCACCAGCCGAACGACCAGGGCCATTTCCCCACGCACGTGGGGATGAACCGTATTCCACCGGATGCCGAACCCTGCGGAACATGCCATTTCCCCACGCACGTGGGGATGAACCGAAACCGCGCGGGTGGGACGATTCCAGGAAGGCCATTTCCCCACGCACGTGGGGATGAACCGGCGTTCGCGGCAGCCTGGGGGGCAACGTCCCCATTTCCCCACGCACGTGGGGATGAACCGGTCAAGGTGGGCGGGGCGGACGTGACGGGGTACATTTCCCCACGCACGTGGGGATGAATCGGCGTGCAAGACCGACGAGGAGCGAATCGAGGTCATTTCCCCACGCACGTGGGGATGAACCGGGGTGCCCCCCGTCCCGGGCGGTGATCTATGGCATTTCCCCACGCACGTGGGGATGAACCGGAATGAGCCAGATCGCCCAGGAGACCGGACTCCATTTTTCCACGCACGTGGGGATGAACCGAACGACTCCGTGACGGATCGGGTGGACGAGCCCATTTCTCCGCACACGTGGGGATGAACCGCTGTCCTGGCAGGCCCGGTTCCCGTGGAGGCTCATTTCCCCACGCACGTGGGGATGAACCGTAGTAGGGCCAGGGTTGTTCGTCGTAAAGTCCCATTTTCCCACGCACGGGGGATGAACCAATTTAATAGTCTTTGTATGAAGGGTTTGCCTGGCTGCGCTCTAGCCGAAGAAGCCAAACAACCACAAAATGGCGACGAAGCCCCCGATCTTGCATAGGATCCGCCAGGCATCATGGCACCAGAAAGTGTGAACTTCCTTCGCAAGGGCCTCAAGAGTTTCTTGCGTCCTCGCCAGGTCCGACTCAACAGGGCCAAGTTCCTCCCTTTGTGCGTGTTTCCCATAGGAACCCCGTTGTTCCATGCCGAACACCCCTGCTTGATTTTACTGCAATCCTCACGGGGTATCGTGGTGCATTGCTATCTTTATTTGCAGCCCGAATCCCCGACGAAACGGACCTGACGGTCCTGCGGAAAGGCTGACGGGGTACTACCAGGATCAGGGATCGTCCGGGCACATCGAATTTGGAGCTGGAACGGTTCTTCTCAAGGACTGTCCCCCGGCAGGTTGCCCTTCCCGGGTCCGGGGCGTTTCCCCGCGTGCCCTTCACCCTTTCTCCCCGTCATCCGAGGAAGGAAGAACAGGTTGTGTTGCCGGGAGGGAGGAGCGGGGATGGAGCTGGATCACCTGTTTCTGTGTGTGGGGGATCGGGGGCGGTGCGGGGATCTGCTGACGGAGTTCGGCCTGCGGGAGGGAAGTGGGAACCGGCACGAGGGGCAGGGGACGGCGAACCGACGGTTTTTCTTCCGCAACCTGATGCTGGAGATCCTGTGGGTGGAGGACGAGGAGGAGGCCCGAAGCCCCCTGACCGCCCCCATGGGGCTCTGGGAGCGGTGCGGCGGGGAGGAGGGGCGTTCCCCCTTCGGGATCGGCCTTCGGGTGCAGGACCCGGAGGAGGTCTTGCCCTTCCCCATCTGGGAATTTTGCCCCCCGTATCTGGGGGGACGGGGGTGCATCCGGGTGGGGTGTGGAGCGGGGACGGAGGAGCCCCTGGTCTTCTGCATCCCCGCGGGGGCGGGGCCCTACGGGGAGCGCAACGCCTCGCAGCCCAAGGCGGAGGTGGCGGGGGCGGGGTGGGTTCGGGAGGTGGAGCTTCGGTCGAAGCAGGGGGTTCCCCTTTCGGGCCCCCTGGAGGCCGTGAACGGTCTGGCGGGTTTTCGGGCCTTCCGGGGGGACGAAGACCTGCTGACGCTGCGCCTGGGGCCCGGGCCGGGGACGCGGCGGCGCTGCTTCGCCCCGGCGCTGCCCCTGGAGCTTCGCTGGTAGGCCCTGGGGGAGAGGCGGAGGCGCTTTTGCCTTTTCCTGCCCTCCGTCTTCCGTCTGTGTCCTCCCTGTGCGGTTCCCGTAACGAAGCCGTGATCCCGCCTTGATATTCTGTCCCCGAACGGAAGGGGTGGAGGGTATGGAGGCGTTGCGGGACGAGGGGGAAGTGCGGGAGCTGGAGCGACTGCTGGAGGCCCAGGCGGTGACGCCGGTGTTCCAGCCCATCGTGGACCTTCGGTGCGGGAAACTCCTGGGGTACGAGATCCTCTCCCGGGGGGCGGAGCCCCTGAGGAGCCCGATGGACCTGTTCCGCATCGCCGAGGGGTGCGGTCTGGTGTGGGAACTGGAGTACGCCTGCCGCCTCGCCGCCATCCGCGGGGTGGCGGATCTGCCCGATTCCGCCCGGGAGGGGCGCAAGTTCTTCCTCAACGTGAGCCCTCGGATCTTCGGGGACCCCCGGTTCGCCAAGGGGTTCACCCTTTCCCATCTGAAAAGCTACGGTCTGGACCAGCGGATGTTCGTCCTGGAGATCACCGAGCGGGGCAATCTGGAGGACCAGGACCGCTTCGAGACCCTCATCGCCCACTACATCAACCAGGGGTTCCAGCTGGCCCTGGACGACTTCGGGGTGGGGAACTCGGGTCTCCTCACCCTCATCAGCTGCGCTCCCCACTACCTGAAGCTGGACATGGGCATCGTCCAGGGGATCCACCAGTCCCCGTACAAACAGCTTTTGGTGAAGGCCCTGGTGTCCTTTTCCCACAACGTCAGCTCCCGGATCATCGCCGAGGGGGTGGAGACCTGGAAGGACCTGGAGACCCTGCTGCGCCTGGGGGTGGACCTGGGTCAGGGTTTCCTCTTCGCCCGGCCGGAGCCGCAACCGGGGGACGTGGACCCGGCGGTGGCGGAGCGCCTTCGGGGGATGCACGATCAGGTCTGCCCGCCCGCCCTGGACGGGGGCGAGCAGGTCCGTCAGTTGGTGCTTCAGTGTCGGGACCTCCAGGAGGGGGCGGCCACCTGCGAGGAGGTGGATCGCTTCTTCCGTCGGGACCTGAACCTGGACCATCTGGTGCTGCTTCGGGGGCAGACTCCCGTGGGGCTGGTGACCCGGCAGTCCTTCTACTCCAAGACCGGCGGCCCCGTGGGGTACCACCTGTTCCAGAAGAAGCCCGTGGAGGTGGTGGCTAAGCGGGATCCCCTGGTGGTGCCTGAGACCATCCCCGTCACCGCCCTGGCGAAGCGGGCCATGGAGCGGGGGCGGGAGGATCTGTACGATCCGGTGGTGGTGACGGGGCCCCGTCAGGAGTTCCTGGGCACCCTCACCATCCAGCAGCTCATCGCCCGGGCCACCCAGTTGGAGATCGAGACGGCCCAGGGGGCGAACCCCCTGACGGGGCTTCCGGGGAACCGGCTCATCGAGCAGTGGATCGGACAGGTCCTGGAGCGGGAGGAGTTCGGGGTGATCTATGCGGACCTGGACCGGTTCAAGGAGTACAACGACCGGTACGGTTTCCTCAAGGGAGACGAGATGATCCGCCTGAGCGGCCGGGTTCTGGGGGGGCTGGGAGGGGTGCTCCCCCCCGGGACCACCCTGGGGCACGTGGGGGGGGACGACTTCATCCTGGTCTGTCCGGGCAGGGTTTCCGAGGAGGTGTTGGAGGAGATCTGCGGGGCCTTCGATCGGGAGAAGGAGGGGTTGTTCACCCTGGAGGATTTGGACCGAGGGGCCTATTGGGCCACGGACCGCACGGGGAACCGGGTCTGCGTGCCCCTGGTGACCCTGAGCCTGGCGGTGGTGCACCCGGAGTGCTTCGGAGGGGACCGCCACCCGGCGCTGCTCTCGGAACTGGCCGCCCAGGCGAAGAAGCAGGCCAAGATCCGCTCCGCCCTGCTTCGGAGAAGCAGCTACGCCTGCGCCCTTCCCCTGGATCTTGCCGTCCCTCCCTTGCGGACGGAAAGCCGCGGAACCCCGGTTATGGCATAATGGAATGTATCATCTCATTCCCCGGCGCACAGGTGCCGTCGCCGGTCGAGGAGGCCCTTCCTGTGGGGGACGATCCGAAGAAACAAGCCTCGGCGAAACAGCCCAAGCAGCCCCGGAAGAAGAGCGAGCCCTTCTGCTTCTTCAACCGGGAGCTGAGCTGGCTGCGCTTCAACGAACGGGTCCTGGCCCAGGCCCTGGACCCCTCCACGCCCCTGCTGGAGCGGGTGAAGTTCCTGGCCATCTTCGGCAGCAACCTGGACGAGTTCTTCATGATCCGGGTCTCGGGGCTGCGCCGCCAGTTTCTGGAGGGGGTCCTGGACCTTCCCCCCGACGGCATGACCCCGGCGGAGCAGTTGGGGGCGGTGCGCAAGCGTCTGCTGCCCACCCTGGACCAGGTGTCGGCGTGCTGGCAGAAGGACCTGCTTCCTCGGCTGCGGGATGCGGGCATCGACGTGGTGCCCTACGACTCCGTGAAGGACAAGCACCGGTCGGGGCTGCGGCGCTTCTTCGAGCGGGAGATCTTCCCCATCCTCACCCCCCTGGCCTTTGACCCGGGGCATCCCTTTCCCCACATCTCCAACCTCAGCCTGAACCTGGCCATCGTCCTCAAAGACCCCCGGCGGGGGGAGCGCTTCGCCCGGCTCAAGGTGCCCGGCACTTTTCCGCGTCTGCTGCCCGTGCCCAACGACGACGACGAGGGTCTGCACAAGATCGGCCTGAAGACCCACGCGCCCCGGCGCTTTCTCTGGTTCGAGGAGATGATCCGGGCCAACCTGGACATGCTCTTCCCGGGCTACCAGGTGGAGGAGTCCTTCCTCTTCCGGGTCACCCGGGACGCGGACATCGAGATCGAGGAGGACGAGGCGGACGACCTGCTGGAGTCCATCCAGGAGGGCATCGATCGGCGCCGCTTCGGGTCGGTGGTGCGCCTGGAGATCGAGAAGGACGCCCCCAAGCGCATCCGGGACATCCTGACCCGCAACCTGGAGCTGGCGCCCTACCAGGTCTACTCCCTGGACGTCCCCATCGGCGCGGCGGACCTGATGGAGCTGTGCAAAACCGAGCGGCCGGACCTGAAGGACCCCCCCTTTCAGCCCGCGGTGCCCCGGGACCTGGTGCGGGGCAAGCCCCTGGTGGAAGCCATCCGTCAAAGGGACCTGCTGCTCTACCACCCCTACGACTCCTTCGTCCCGGTGGTGGACTTCCTCCGCCAGGCGGCGAACGATCCGGATGTGCTGGCCATCAAGCAGACCCTCTACCGGGTGGGGGGCAACTCCCCCATCGTGGAGGCCCTCATGGAGGCCCGGCAGCAGGACAAACAGGTGGCGGTGCTGGTGGAGCTGAAGGCCCGGTTCGACGAGGAGAACAACATCGGCTGGGCCCGGGCGCTGGAAAGCGCGGGGGTCCACGTGGTGTACGGTTTCGTGGGCCTGAAGACCCACGCCAAGGTCTGCATGGTGATCCGTCGGGAGAAGGGGGGCATCCGGCGGTACGTCCACCTGGGCACGGGGAACTACAACGCGGGCACCGCGGCGGTGTACGGGGACTTCGGCCTCCTCACCTGCGACCCCGACATCGGGGCGGACGCCTCGGAGCTGTTCAACTCCCTCACGGGCTACTCCCGTCAGCAGGCCTACCGCAGGCTTCTGGTGGCCCCGGGGAACCTGCGGCAGGAGATCCTGCGGCGCATCCACCGGGAGGTGGAGCAGCACGTCGCCTGCGGGGGCGGGCGCCTGGCCTTCAAGCTCAACGCCCTGGTGGACCGGGAGTGCATCCAGGCCCTCTACCGGGCCAGCCAGGCGGGGGTGAAGGTGGACCTCCAGGTGCGGGGCATCTGCTGCCTCTGCCCCGGGGTGCCGGGGGTGAGCGAGAACATCCGGGTCACCTCCGTGGTGGGGCGCTTCCTGGAGCACGCCCGGGTCTTCGCCTTCCACAACGGGGGGGAGGAGGAGGTCTTCCTGGGCAGCGCGGACCTCATGCCCCGCAACCTGGACCGGCGGGTGGAGGTGCTCTTCCCGGTTCTGGACCCGCAGATTCGGGCCAGCATCCTGGAGAACATCCTGCCCATGCACCTGCGGGACAACCGCCGGGCCTTCCTCCTGGGTTCCGACGGGGAGTACGTCCGCCTGACCCCCCAGGAGGGAGAGGAGCCGGTGGACTCCCAACAGTGGCTGGTGGATCATCGGGGGACCTGGCATCGCCGGTGACCGGGAAGGGAAGGATGGACGTGGAGGAACGACTGCCCTGCCGCTCCCGGGCGGATTTCGCCGCCGAGCGGATTCTGGGGCACCTCAAGGACCTGCGGAAGGAGATCCCCGGGGTCCGGCGCAACGAAGACATCGAGCCCCTGCACCGCATGCGGGTGGCTTCCCGGCGGGTGCGCAGCGCCCTGGCCCTTCTGGGGGACGCGGCCGACGTGCCCGCCTCCGCGGGGCGGGAGGTCCGGACGATCACCCGAAGGCTGGGGGCCGCACGGGACCGGGACGTGCAGATCCAGTGGCTGGTCTCCTTCCGGGAGGGGGATGCCGCCAAGGGGGACCACCAGGGGGTGGATCGCCTCCTGCTGCGCCTCCGACAGGAACGGGGACGCCTCCAGCCTAAGCTGGAGCGGCTGCTCCTCCGGCTGGAGGAGGGGGACGGGATCGCCCGGCTGGAGGAACACCTCCACCGGCAGCGCCTGGCCGCCTCCCTGGGGGAGGAGGAGCCGGGCTGGGTCGCCGATGCCCGCCGGAGAGCCTACCAGGACCTGGGCATCCTGGCGGAGCGTCTTTTGTCTTACGAGCCCTACCTGTCCCGTCCCGAGGCGGCGGAACAGCACCACGCCATGAGGATCCGGGCCAAGGCCCTGCGCTACGGCCTGGAACTCTTCTCCCCCCTGTACGACGACGAGCTGGACCCCCTGGCGGACCGGATCCGCAAGCTCCAGTCCGCCCTGGGGGAGGTGCACGACGGGGACGTGTGGGTGGAGCGGGTGGACCGGTTCCTGGAGGAGGAGCGTCGCCGGGCCCTGGACTACCTGGGACACGCCCGTTCCCTTTCCCGTTTGGTGCCGGGGGCCCGGGCGGTGCGGGAGGACCGGGCCCGAGCCCGGGAGGAGGCCCACCGCAAGGCCCGGGAGCTTTGGGAGCGCTTCGCCCAGGAGGACCTCTGGGGACAGATCCGAACCACCCTGGGGAAGGACGTGGTCCCATCGGCGTCGTGAAGGGACTGGACGAAGGTGCGAGGGAGCGGATCGAGGCCTTTGCCCGGCCCCTGGACCCGGACCCGGCCCACAGCCACCAGGTGGCCCGTCTGTCCCTTCTTTTGTTCGACGGACTTCGAGGGGTCCACGGCCTCAAGGGGAGAGACCGCCCCCTGCTGGAGGCGGCGGCGCTGCTCCACGACGTGGGGTGGTCCAGGGGAGGCAAGGGACACCACAAGCACGCCTACGACCTGATCCGCCGGGGGGAGGACCTGCCCTTTCCCGAGGAGGACCGGAACCTGGTGGCCGCCGTGGCCCGGTACCACCGCAAGGCCCTGCCCCGGGCCCGCCACCGGGCCATGAGAGACCTGTCCCCGAAGGACCGTCGGCGGGTGCGCTGGCTGGCGGCGCTGCTTCGGGTGGCCGACGGCCTGGACGTGGAGCACCGGGGCCGCGTCCAGGGGCTGCGCTGCCGCTTTCGGGACGGGGTGCCCCTGCTGGAGGTGTGGTCCGAGGAGCCCCCCGAGGCGGCCCTGCGGGCGGCGGACCGCAAGGCGGACCTGTTCCGCCGACTCCATGAAAGAAACCTGGTGATGCGATGGAAACCCTAGAGACCCCTCGCCGGACGGTGGGGCTGTTCGACATCGGCACCAACTCCGTGCGCCTGTCGGTGGTGCAGATCCGCGACGGCGCCCCGGTGGTGGTGAACCAGCAGCGGGAGATGGTCCGCCTGGGGGAGGGGGAGTTTGGCGGTGGGGAACTCCAGCCCGAGGCCATGGATCGGTGCGTGGCGGTGTGCCGCCGCTTCCGGGACCTGGTGCGTTCCTACGGGGACGGGGAGATCGTGGCGGTGGCCACCTCCGCCACCCGGGACGCGGCCAACCAGATGCGCTTTCTGGCCCGGCTTCGCGAGGAGGCGGACCTGGACGTGCGGGTCGTCTCCGGTCGGGAGGAAGCCCGGCTCATCTACCTGGGGGTGGCCAGCGGCCTCCACCTGGGAGCGGCCCGGGGGCTCTTCGTGGACATCGGAGGGGGCAGCACGGAGCTGGTGGTGGGCACCCAGCACCAGCACGAGTACCTGGACACCCTCAAGCTGGGGGCCATCCGGGTCTCCAGCCTCTTCCAGGGGAAGGACCGCCGGGCTCCCATCCCCGAGGGGACCTATCGGGACATGAAACAGTACGTCCGGGACGCCTCGGTGCGCTCGGTGCAGCGGATCCGCGCCCTGGGGGTGGACCGGGCCTTCGGCAGCTCCGGGACCTTGCTGAACCTGGGGGAGATCTGCTCTCTCCGGACGGGGGACCCGGACCGGAGGATCCCCCTGCCCTGCCTGCGGGAGGTGCTGCGGGATCTCCGGGGGCTGGACCTGGAGGGGCGCAGACGCTTTCCGGGCATCCAGCCGGAACGGGCGGACATCCTGGTGGGAGGCGGAGCCATCGTGGAGACCCTGATGGAGGGACTGGACATCCCCCTGTTGGAGACCAGCGACCGCAGCCTGCGGGACGGTCTGCTGGTGGACTACCTGGCCCGGACGGCCCCGGAGGCCTGGGGAGCGGACCTCTCCGCCCGGGAGCGCAGCGTCCTCCAGCTGGGGCGCACCTGTCACTTCGACGAGCCCCACGCCCGGCACATCGCCCAGAGGGCGGCGGAACTCTTCGACACGGGGAGGGAGGCCCGGCTCCACGACCTGGGGGACCGGGAGCGGGAGCTGCTGGTCTACGCGGCGCTGCTCCACGACATCGGCATGTTCCTCTCCTTCTCCAACCACCACACCCACACCCACTACCTGATCCGCAACGCGGAGCTGCTGGGGTTCGACCAGACGGAGATCCAGATCATGGCCGCCACGGCGTACTACCACCGCAAGAAGCTCCCCCGGCGCAAGCATCCCCAGTTCGCGGAACTGGACGAACTCAGCCAGGGAAAGGTCCGGGTGCTGTGCCTCCTGCTGCGCTTGGCGGAGAGCCTGGACCGGAGCCACTCCGGGGTGGTGCGCTCCGCCCGCTTCCGGGAGGCGGGGCGCCGACGGGTGGAGCTGGAGCTGTACGCCTCCGGGGAATGCCAGCTGGAACTCTGGGGCCTTTCGGGACACCAGGAGGCCTTCCGGGAGGTCTTCAAGAAGGACCTGGTCTCCCGCCTCTTTCCCACCCTGCGCAGCGAGGCGTCCTGACGTCCCCCGTCTTCCGCAAGGGTCCCGTATTGGGGTAAGATGACGGGGTGGAATCACGAAGCGGGCAGTGCGGGGACGCACGACGGGCCTTCAGTGGACTTGCGAAAACGGGGTGATGGCATGCAGGACGAGAAAATCCTGACTGAAGTGGGCACCAACGAATGGCAGGTGGTCGTGTTCATGCTCGGGACCCAGCCGTTCGCCATCAACGTGGACAAAACCCGAGAGATCCTTCGATGGACCGGCGTCCGTCCTGTTCCCAAGGCGCACCCGGCGATGCGGGGCATCACGACCATCCGGGGCGAGGTGATCCCTCTCATCGACCTTCGGGCGTACCTGGGCATCGAACCCGGGGTGGAGGAGGAGCAGAGCAAGCTCATCGTGGCGGAGTTCAACCGTATGAAGCTGGGCTTCGTGGTGGACGCGGTGGACCGCATCTACCGCATCAACTCCGAGGAGCTGGACGCCTCCCTCACCGGGACCTTCCTGGGGGACAACGCCCTGTACGTCATCAAGCGGGAGGGGCGCAACATCCTCCTCCTGGACTACGAGCGCATCGTCCAGGTGGTGAACCCCGCCGTGGCGGAGCAGTTCAGGATGGACGAGGGGCACGCCCGGAAGATCACCGCCTCCCTGGGGGACCCGAACCAGTACAAGATCCTCGTGGCGGAGGACTCCCCCCTCATCCGGCGCCTCATCCAGGACGCCCTGGCGGAAGGGGGCTTCCACAATCTGGAGCTGGTGGGGCACGGCAAGGCCGCCTGGGACCGCCTCAACGACGAGGAGGACACCTTCCACCTGCTCATCACGGACATCGAGATGCCCAAGATGGACGGCCTGGCCCTGACCCGCAAGGTCAAGGAATCCTCCCTGCTGAAGCACATCCCCACCATCGTCTTCTCCTCCATCGTGGCGGAGGACATCAAGCGCAAGGCCCAGAGCGTGGGGGCGGACGCCCAGATCTCCAAGCCGGAGATCTCCCTGCTGGTGGAGACGGTGACGCGGCTGCTCAAGGCGCAGGGCTAGGTCCGGGTGGTTCAAAGCCTGCTCTACTGGAACCGGAACGTGGACCTGGACATCTCGTCCTGGATCCCCTACGGGGTGGACTACTCCCCCGTGTCCGCGAACCGGCTCCACAGCGATCGGCTCGCCCGCATCGCCTCCTTCGCCATGGACATGGACAGCGAGCTGCTCTTTCTTCGCAGCTTCCAGAGCGGCAACGGGGGCACCCTCTTCCGGGACCACCTCTACGACCCGGACCGGAGCGGCGAGGCGGAGCTGGGCTTCACCTTGGTGTTCACCTACTCCAAGGCCATTGAGGATCTGCTGGCGGGGCTGGAGGCCAAGTACGGCAACATCCGGGCGGGGCTCACCCTCTGCGGCGTCTGGGACCGGTCGGTCCTGCTGGACGAGTGCAAGGTGGTGGCCCTGGTGAGCGAGGACCCCTTCTTCGACGAAGACCGGTTCCTCGAAGGGCTGGAGGGGGACTTCTCCGCAGTGGTGGGGAGCCGCCACGGTTCCGCGGGGTTCTTCGCGGAGCGTTTCGGCTACCGCCGGGGGTCCATCCCCTACGAGACGGACGACGTGGTGCAGATGGCCATCGCCCAGGTGCTCTTCGACATCACCCTGGAGGAGACCCGGCGCATCGTGGGCCCTCCCCCGGAGGTGGCCTTCCCGGCCCTCCTGGAGGGGCTGCCTCCCCCGGAGGAGGAGGACGGAGCCCCGTAGCAAAACGCAGGCGGCCGACCCGGAAAGGGTCGGCCGCCTTTTTTCCCCAGATCTCAGGCTTCCTTCGGAAGCGCTGGCGTCGAGGTTCCGTCCTTGGGGTAGCCCTTGAAGCGGTCCACCATGTCCAGGAGGGTGTCGTAGGTTTTCTGGAGCCCCTCGTCGGCCTGCCGCTTCAGAAACTCTCCGATCCGCTTCGCCGCGTCCTGGAAGATCTTCTCGTAGTTGAGGCGCTGAGCGGAGGAGGGGACCGAAATGGCCCGGGCGGAGAAGTCTACTTCCCCGGGACCATCTAGCGGGGCGCCTGCCCCTGAAGGAGGGTACAGCCATGGACATTCCCCGGATCTTCAACATCACCGAAAGCGCTCACCGCATCCATAACCCCTTCACCCCCGAAAAACTCGCCACCCTCGGCGCGGCGCTGCGCCTGGAGGCGGGGACCCGGCTGCTCGACCTGGGCAGCGGTTCGGGGGAGATGCTGTGCACCTGGGCCCGGGATTACGGGATCGGGGGCACGGGGGTCGACATGAGCCCGCTGTTCACCGAACAGGCGGTGGCCCGGGCGGTGGAGCTGGGCGTCGCCGACCGGGTCACGTTCCTCCACGGCGATGCGGCAGGTTTCGTTTCGGAAGACAAGGTGGGCGTGGCGGCCTGCGTGGGTGCCACGTGGATCGGCGGAGGGGTCCCCGGGACGATCGAGCTTCTGTCGCGGAGCCTGCGCCCCGGGGGGATCCTGCTCCTGGGCGAGCCCTTCTGGCGTCAGGTACCCCCGACGGAGGAGGATGCCAAGGGGTGTCTTGCCCAATCCATCTCCGACTTCCTCTCCCTTCCGGGGCTTCTCGCGTCCTTCGGCGGTCTGGGCTACGACGTCGTGGAAATGGTCCTGGCGGACCAGGACGGTTGGGACCGATACGAGGCGGCCAAATGGCTCACCATGCGCCGCTGGCTGGAGGCCCATCCCGGCGACGAGATGGCCCAGGAAGTGCGAGACCTGCTGACCTCGGAACCGGTGCGCCACGCCGCCTACACCCGGGAATACCTGGGGTGGGGCGTGTTCGCGCTGATGCCCCGGGGATGAAGGGTTTCCCGTGTGTCCCGGGTCCTGATCTGGTTGTATCCCTGCACACCCGGAGGCTGATCCTTGATCCGCTGGACGTCGCCGACGCGGCGGCGGTCTTCCGGTACCGTTCCCTCCCCTCGGTCCGGCGCTTTCAGATGTGGGAACCTGGGTCCCCTGAGGAGGTGGCGTCGTTCCTCCGGGAACCCGGGCGAAGGGAGTGGGAAACACCGGGGGTCTGGCACCAGCTGGGGCTGCGGGAGCGCGGGGGCGGGGCGCTGGTGGGAGACTGCGGTTTCCGCTGCCCCGTCGAGGATCCCCGGCAGGGGGAGATCGGGATCACCCTCGCCCCGGAAGCGCAGGGAAAGGGGCTTGCCGCGGAAGCCCTCCGGGCCCTCCTGGAGTACCTGTTCGTCCGAAGGGGGATGCACCGGGTCTTCGGGTCCGTGGATCCCGAGAACAGGCCCTGTCGCAACCTGCTCCACCGTGTGGGGATGCGCCAGGAGGCCCATTTCGTGAGTAGCCTGTGGTTCAAGGGGGCGTGGGTGGACGACCTGGTCTTCGCCATGCTGGAACGGGAGCACGAGCCGATGGGGGAACGTCTCTAGGGGGCATGGCGGGGCGGGAACGTCGGAGGGCCTTTGGGAGGCGCGGGGCGTCTCGCATGGGAACGGACGAAGGGGGATGAGGGTCCATGGTGGTGCGGGAGGTTCTGGGGAAGAGCATCCTGTCCCCGTCGAAGATCTACCCCTATGCCCTCAACCCCTACGTGGGCTGCCAGCACGCCTGTTCGTACTGCTACGCCCGTTTCATGAAGCGGTTCACCGGTCACCGGGAACCCTGGGGGTCCTTCGTGGACGTGAAGGTCAACGCCCCGGAGCTTCTCGCCCGGGAGGTGCGCCGGAAGAGGCCCGACCGGGTCTGGGTCAGCGGGGTCTGCGATCCCTACCAGCCCCTGGAGGAACGGTACGGGATCACCCGGAAGTGTCTGGAGATCCTGGCGGAGGCAGGCTGGCCCCTGGTGGTCCAGACCCGCTCCGGGCTGGTGCTGCGGGACCGGGACGTGCTGGGCCGGTTCCGGGACGGGGAGGTGGGGTTTTCCGTCCCCACGGCGGACGACGGGATCCGCAGGGCCTTCGAACCTTGGGCCCCGCCCATCGGGGAGCGGATCCGGGCCCTGGGGGAGCTGCACGGAGCGGGGATCCGGACCTACGGGATGATTGCCCCCCTCCTCCCCGGGGCGGAGGGGCTGATGGATCTGTTGGCGGGGGTGGTGGACCATGTCCTGGTGGACCGCATGAACTACCGGGGGGGCGAGGGGGTCTACCGGAGCCTGGGGCTGGAGGAGTGCCTTTCCGAGGGGTATGCCCGTCGGGTGGGGGAGGAGATCCGGGCCGATTGTCTGCGCCTGAACGTGGCGTGTCGGGTGCTCTTCTGAAGGCCCGGGGCGGGAGGCGTTGGGGGCGAAAGGGTTTCCCTTGTGCGGGAAGTGGGGGTTCGGCCTTTCCCTTCGGGCTGGAGGCGCGTTTCCGAGGGGACTAGGATGGCCTGAAGGGACGGAGGAGGGACATGGGGGCAAGGAGGATGGACCTGGACGCCACGGATTGGAGGATCCTGGCGTATCTGCGCCGCAACGCCCGGGCGACGTTCCAGGAGATCGGCTCCGCCGTGGCCATGACGAGGCCCGCGGTTCGGGAACGGGTGCTTCGGATGGAGGAGGCGGGGCTCATCGCGGGCTACCGCGCGGAGATCGAACCGGACGTCTTGGGGCGGACGGTGCACGTGATGGTCCACTTCAAGTTCCACGGCGACCGGGCCTACGCGGGAAGGCCCAACGACGTGCTGATCCGCTTCCTGAACGCCTGCCCCCGGGTGATCCGGTACTGGGAGATCTACGGGGAGCTGGATTTCCTCATCGAGGCGGCCTTCGCCTCCAAGGAGGAGCTTCACCGGTTTCTCGACGACCTTCGGGCCTACGGTTTCGTGCGCTCCCACCTGATCGCCCTGGCCTGCCTGGGGCCCTTCCCGGATCCCCAAGGGGAGGGGGCGGACGGGGAAGGCGGGTAGGGGGGCGATCCCACACAAGACGAGGAGGAACGGCCATGGGGACCATGCGGGTGAAGAAGGTGTACCGCCGGGAGGACGGGAAAAAGGTGATGGAGATCAACGTCCTTCCGGGGAAGTACTGCACGTTCCAGTGCGTGTTCTGTCCCATCCCGGAGAAGGGGACCCAGACGGAGGGGGCGTACTCCTTCCCGGACACGGAGGCCTTTCTGGGGGACCTGGCGGAGCAGATGGACCGGGAGCGGCCGGACGTCCTGTTCCTCAACTCCCTGGGGGAGTCCTTCTGTAACGACCGCCTCGGGGATCTCATCGACCTGGGGCACCGGAAGGGGGCGCAGGTCAGCCTCTACAGCAACGGCTACCTTCTGGGAGACCCCTCCCATGCCGCCCTGGCATCCCGGTGCGACGAGGTCTCCGGGGAGATCAAGGGGGTGACGGAGGAGTCCTTCCGCAAGCTGCAGCGTCCCCTGGAGGGGCGGACCCTGGAGGAGTACGTGGACCGGATGGTCCGGTTCCGGAAGGGCTACGGGGGGGCCTTCGCGGTCTACGTGACCCTGATGAAGGGGGTCAACGACGATCCGCAATCCCTGGGGCGCCTTCGGGACATGCTGAAGCGTCTGGCCCCGACCCGGGTGGTCCTGGAGACCTTCACGGACGAGCGGTTCGGCAAGGTGTGGGGCATCCCGGAGGAACGGGTGGAGGACCTCCGCAGGGCGCTTCTGGGGGAGGGCTAGCCCCCCCTCGGGGTCCTCGGTTTGCGGTGCCGGGACCCGGGAGGCTATAATTCATGGGCTCGAAGCGGTGGCGTGGGTTTCCGCTTCCGATTCTAATGTCCTTGATGGGGGAGAACGGCATGGCGAAGAACATCACACCCAGGGCGCAGGATTTTTCCCAGTGGTATCTGGACGTGATCCGAGTGGCGGGACTGGCGGACTACGCCCCGGTCCGGGGTTGCATGGTGGTCCGGCCTACGGGCTACTCCATCTGGGAGGTCATCCAGAAGCACTTCGACGAGGGGTTCAAGGAGACGGGGCACGTGAACGCCTACTTCCCCCTGCTGATCCCCCACTCCTTCCTGGAGAAGGAGGCCCAGCACGTGGAGGGCTTCGCCCCGGAGTGCGCCGTGGTGACCCACGCGGGGGGGGAGGAGCTGGAGGAACCCCTGGTGGTGCGTCCCACCTCCGAGACGGTGATCGGCCATATGTACAGCAAGTGGGTGCAGTCCTGGCGGGATCTGCCCCTGCTCATCAACCAGTGGTGCAGCGTCATGCGCTGGGAGAAGCGCCCCCGCCTCTTCCTCCGGACCTCCGAGTTCCTGTGGCAGGAGGGGCACACCGCCCACGCCACCCGGGACGAGGCCATGGAGGAGACCCTCACCATGCTGGAGGTGTACCGGCGCATCATGGTGGAGGAGCTGGCCCTGCCGGTGGTGGCGGGGGAGAAGTCCGAGGGGGAGCGCTTCCCCGGGGCGGACAACACCTTCACCTGCGAGGCCATGATGAGCGACAAGAAGGCCCTTCAGGCGGGGACGAGCCACTTCCTGGGGCAGAACTTCGCCAAGGCCTTCGAGATCGCCTTTCAGGATCAGGACGGGCAGGTGCAGTTCGCCTGGACCACCAGCTGGGGGGTCTCCACCCGGCTCATCGGAGCCCTCATCATGACCCATGCGGACGACGACGGCCTGGTGCTGCCGCCCCACGTGGCCCCCGTCAAGGTGGCCCTGCTGCCCATCAGCACCGACGAGGAGCGCCTCGCCTCGGACCTGGAGCCCAAGGCGCGGGAGCTGGTGACGGCCCTGGAGGCCCGGCTGGGTCGCCGCTCCGTGGCCCTGGACACCCAGTACCACATGCGCCCCGGAGACCGGTTCTTCTCCCACCTGCAGAAGGGGGTTCCCCTGCGCCTGGAGCTGGGGGAGCGGGAGTGGCAGGAGGGCCGGGTCCGGGCGGTCCGCCGGGACACGGGGGAGAAGATCGACCTTCCCTGGGACCGGCTGGCGGAGGAAGTGCCCGCCATCCTGGAGCAGATCCAGCAGAACCTGTACCAGCGGGCCCTGGAGTTCCGCCTCGCCCACACCCACGACGTGTCCTCCTTCGACCAGTTCCGTTCCACCCTGGAGGAGAAGGGGGGCTTCCTGCGGGGCTACTTCGCCGGGACCCGGGAGGACGAGAAGGCTATCAAGGAAGCCACGGGGGCCACGGTGCGCTGCTTCCCCCTGGAGGACCAGTCCACAGGCACCTGCTTCTACACCGGCAAGCCCGGGGCACGGCGGGCCCTCTTCGCCAAGGCCTACTAGGTCAGGGGTGGGGGGGGAGGCGCAACAGGGAACAGGCGTCTCGCCTCCCGATGGTTCCCGAGGACCCCTTCCCTCCCCGAAGGGGGGAGGAGCTGCGGGGGGAGACCAGGGGCGGCAGATCCGCCTCGGGGAAGTTCTCCAGGACCTGGTCCGAGGAGGCCCGGAGGAAGGAATCCACCCACCAGAACACGTCCTGCTGTCGAATCCTTGCACGGAGGCGCCCCATGCGGCGCCTCCGTTCGTCTTCCGACATCTCCACCGCCCGGTGGATGGCCTCCGCCATGCCCTCCAGGTCGTAGGGGTTCACCAGGAGGGCCTCCCGCCCCATCTGGACCGCCGCCCCGGCGAACTCGCTCAGCACCAGGACCCCGTCCCTCCCGGGGTGGCAGGCGCAGAATTCCTTGGCCACCAGGTTCATGCCGTCCTTCAGGGAGGTCACCAGGGCCACCTCCGCCGCCTGGTAGAGGGCCACCAGGCCCGGGCGGTCCAGGGCCTGGTAGAGGTACACCACCGGCACCCACCCCATCTCCGTGTAGGCCCCGTTGATCCGGCTCACCAGCTTCTCGATCTCCTCCTTCAGGCTCCGGTAGGCCTCCACGTCCTGGCGGCTGGGCACCACCAGCTGCACCAGGGTGACCTTGCCCCTCTGCTCCGGGTGGAGTTCCAGGAAGCGGCGGAAGGCCTGGAGGCGCTCCAGGATGCCCTTGGTGTAGTCCAGACGGTCCACTCCCAGAAGGAGCTTCCGGTGGCCGTGCTTCTCCCGGATCTCCCGGGTGCGCCGCCGCACGTCTCGGGATTGGGCCAGGGTGTCGAAGTCCCGGTAGTCGATGCTGATGGGGAAGCTCCCCGCCCGGAGGGTCCTCCCGTCCGCGTCGATGCGGAAGAGATCCCCCTCCCGGTGGGCCCGGCTGTCCGGGAAGAGGGCCTTGAGGCTCTGGAGGAAGTGCCGCAGGTCCCGCTCCGTCTGAAAGGCCAGGAACCGGTAGCGCAGCAGCGCCCCCACCAGCTCCTTCCGCCAGGGCAGCTTGAGGAAGATGTCCGCCGGGGGGAAGGGAATGTGGAGGAAGAAGGCGCACCGGAGCTGCTTGGGGGAGTCCTCCAGCATGGAGGCCAGGGGGATGAGGTGGTAGTCGTGGATCCACAGGAAGTCCTCTTCCCGGGCGTGGCGCAGAACCACCCGGGCGAACTTGCGGTTCACCTCTCCGTAGGCCCGCCAGTAGTCCGGCTCGAAACGGCACCGGGTCTGCAGGTCGTGGAACAGGGGCCAGATGATCTCGTTGGAGAAGCCCTGGTAGAAGAGGCGCACCTCCTCCTCCGACAGGAACACCGGCAGGAGGCGGTAGCCGCTGGCCTCCGACGCCGGCCCCAGGACGGTCTTGATGCCCGGGATGTCGATGGTGTCGGAGGTGCCCACCCAGCCGATCCACAGCCCCCCCCGGTTTCGGAGGATGGGAGAGAGGGCCGTTACCAGCCCTCCCGATCCGGGGCGGATGGACCACTGTCCCGGTTTGCCCTCCAACACCACGGGAAGGCGATTGGACACCACGACGAGGCGCGAGGAAAGCTGGTTCATCATGGGAACCTCCTGTTCCGAAGCAGGGTGTGGAAGCACCAGCCCTCCAGGAAGGCCAGCACCTCCTCGGGGGGGCGAATCCAGGCCTGGGCCCGGGTGGGGCGCCAGGCGCCCCGCACCAGCACCGAAAGCCCCCGGGTGCCCAGGGCGGCGAAGGCCCGCTCGTCCGTGAGGTCGTCCCCCAGGTATGCCGCGGGATGGGTCGGGTCCGTTTCCTCCAGGAGTCGGGCCACCGCCCGTCCCTTGTGGAACCCCGGGACCACCATCTCCAGCCCCCCGTCGAAGGGCAGAAGCTGGAGGTTGTACCGCTCCGCCACGGTGGTCCAGCGGGCCTGAAGGGCCTTGCGGATCCGGCCCCGTTCCCCCTGGGGGATGCCCCGCCAGTGGGCCGCCACGGAGACGGGCTTGCGCTCCACCTTGTGGGGCGGCAGCCCCAGAAGGGCGCTCCAGTGGGCCCTTCGGAGCCCTTCTTTCCTTGCCGAGTCCAGGTCCGGCTCCTGGTAGGTCCCGTCGGGGCGGAGGCGCTCCGCCCCGTGGGACCCCCAGATTTCGGGGGAAGGGTGCAGGCGCAGGAGGTTCTGGAGGGACTTGGCGGGCCTTCCCGTCACCAGCACCACTCGGGTCCGGCTCTCCCGTCCCAGGGTCTCCAGCAGGATCGGGATCCCCGGATAGGGGCGGGTTTGCAGTCGGCTTTCCCGAAAGGGCGCCAGGGTTCCGTCGAAATCCAGCATCAGCAGGGCCCCGGAAGACCGGTTCAAGCGAGTCCAGAGGGGGCCCAGGACGGGGATCATGGACCCGCGTACACCTCCAGGCGTTCCGCGTCCCCGGCCTCCAGGCTCAGGAGGAGGGCCAGGTGGTTGCGCAGGAGTCGGGTCATGAGGAAGTGCTCCCGCACGTGCTCCCGCCCCGCCGCCCCCATGGCGTTTCGCTCCTCCGGGTGGTGCAGCAGGTCCAGGAGGCGCAGCGCCGCCCCCTCGGGGGTGCGGACCCGGTAGCCCGTGCGCCCGTCCAGGACCTGGAGGCGGATCCCTCCCACGTCGCCCCCGATCACCGGGCGTTCCTTCCACAGGGCCTCCGCCACCGTGAGGCCGAAGCCCTCCCGGAGGGACTTCTGGAACACCACCGTCGCCGCCCGCTGGAGGGCGTTGATGGTGCGGTGGGCGTCCGGGGGCAGCACCAGGAGCTTCACGAAGGGCAGGTCCCGGGCGGCGGCCCGCACCTCCTCCAGCACCAGGGCTCCCTCCGGGTCGTCGTCGGCGCTCCCCCCCGCCAGCACCAGTTGGAGGGGGTCGGTGAGGGCGGCTCGCTCGCAGGCCCGGATGACCCCGATGGGGTCCTTGAACCGGTCGAAACGGGAAACCTGGAGGATCAGGGGCAGGTCCGGGTCCAGGTCGAAGGGTGCCAGAAGACGGCCGATCTCCCGCTCCTCCAGGGGCAGGTTCTTTTCGCTGATGGGATCGATGCAGGGGGGGATCAGGTATTGGGTATGGGGGAGGGGTTGGGCGAAGTCCGGAAGGGAGAAGATGCTGGCGTCGTATCCCTTCACCCAATGGCGCACGTACCGCCACACCCCCGGCACGGGGTTGCTCACGTCGATGTGGCAGCGCCAGATCCATTTGCCCCGCCGGTTCGGGCACAGGGAGTGGAGCATGGCGGGCTGGGGATCGTGGATGAAGACGTAGTCCGCCCCCTCCAGAAGGTCCCGCAGGCGCTCCGCGTTGCGCCGGTTGGCGTCCTCGTAGGCCTCCCTCATGGACTCCGTGAAGGGGGAGGGCATGCCCTGGAGGGTGTTGTGGAAGGTCTTGGTGGCCTGGAAGAACCCCTCGTCCCCCTCGATGACCTCCCAGGAGGAGCGGATGCCCAGCTCCTGCTGGAGGGGCACCAGGCGCTGGAGGATCTCCGCCACCCCTCCCCCCACCCGGGTGGAGTTGACGTGCACCAGGGTCTTCCCCTCCAGGGGCTTCGCCATCTGCCGGAGGAGGGAGATCTCCTCGGAGCCCGCATGGGGTTCGTACCGTTCCAGAAGGCCGTTCATGACCGATCCCTCCCCAGGTCGCGGATGTACGTGGCCAGCCGGTCCCGAAGCTCCCGCAGGGAGAAGAGGTACGGGTCCAGCAGCGTCAGGGGGCGCAGCCTGTCTTCGGGGATCCCGAAGCCCGAGAGCCAGAAGGTGAAGTCGTCCCGCCCGTCGGGGGTGCGGCGCAGGGCGTCCACGAAGTGGTAGAACACGCACCCGCTGGGGGAGAGGGAGAGCTGGTCCCCCAGCTCCTCCGGGGTCTCCGCCTCCAGTCCCGTATCGAACACCAGCATCTGGGCCTTGACGAAGAAGAAGTCGCTGCGGCTCTTGGCCCAACTGAGGAAGTCTCCCCGGGAGAGGCGTTCCTCCAGCACCGTCAGGAGGGCCTCCCGCAGGGACTCCAGATTCGGGAAGAGGGAGGGGTTCAGGGCATCCAGGCGTTCCGCCGTCTCCGGGTCTCCCACGTCCCGGGCGACCCAGGCGGCGAAGTCGTTGTAGTGGTCCGGGTCCGGTCGCGGGCGCAGGAGCTGGCCCCAGAAGTGGTAGTGCAGGGAGCTGGGGGGGACCTGGATCAGCCCGTCCCGGAGTTCCTTGAGGGTCTGGGCCCGGTGCCCCGCGCTCTGCACCACCAGGGCGCAGTTGCGCAGGCGAAAGGGCTCGAAGGGGCAGGTGTTCGGGGTCATGGACATCCCTCCTTCGTCAGTGGCCGTGGTTGCTGCGGGCGGACGGGGACGGGGCGCCGAAACGGTGAGGGTGGAAAGGGGCGTCGGGTTATCAGTATAACATGACGAAGGAGTCCCGGCCTGGGGGGTTACTTGCCGATGCAGAACTCTCCGAACACCCGATCCAGCAGGTCTTCCCCCGGGTCCTGCCCCGTGAGGCCCGCCAGGGCGCTCCGGGCCTCCCCCAGGCAGGCCGCGGCGGCGTCCCATTCCGAAGCCTCCAGGGCGGAAGCGGCCGTCTGGAGGGCCTCTCCGGTCCGGTCCAGGGCCTCCATCTGCCGCCGGGTGATGCTCAGGGCTCCCTCCAGGGTTCCCGATCCCCCCAGAACCTCCACCATCCGGTCCTTCAGGGCCTCCAGACCCACCCCCTCCAGGGCGGAGACGGAGCACACCGCACACCCCGGGACGAGGGCTTTCAGGGCCGCCTCCGACACCGCCTCGGGGAGGTCCGTCTTGTTGCGGGCCACCAGCAGGGTCTTCCCCCGGAGGGACGCCGCCAGTTCCCGGTCCTCCTCCGTCAGGGGTTCTCCCGCGTCCACCACCCAGACCCGCAGGTCCGCCTCCTCCAGGGTTCTGCGGGCCCGTTGGATCCCCAGAGCTTCCAGGGGGTCGGCGGAGGAGCGGATGCCCGCGGTGTCCACCAGGCGCAGGGGAACCCCCCGGTGGGTGGTCACCGCCTCCACCAGGTCTCGGGTGGTGCCCGGCAAGGGGGTGACGATGGCCCGGGCCTCCTGAAGCAGGGCGTTGAGCAGGGAGGACTTCCCCACGTTGGGACGTCCCACCAGCCCCACCCGGATGCCCTCCCGAAGCAGCATCCCTCCCAGACAACGCTGCCGCAGATCTTCCGTCCGGCCCTTCAGGGACCGCAGCCCCGCCCGCAGGTCCCCCTCCTCCAGGGGGGGGATTTCCTCCTCCGGGAAGTCCAACAGGGCCTCCAGGTGGGCCGCCAGGTCCGTGGCCCGTCCCAGGAGATCCCGGAAGGCCTCCCCGGTGCGTCCCTGAAGGGCCCGGCCCGCCGCCGTCAGGGCTTCCCGGCTTCGGGAACGGATCACCGAGAGCACCGCCTCCGCCTGGGAGAGGTCCAGCCGTCCGTTGGCGAAGGCTCGGCGGGTGAACTCTCCGGGTTGGGCCAGGCGGGCTCCCAGGGAGAGCAGCAGGTCCAGGCACGCCTGGGCGGGCAGGGCTCCCCCGTGGCAGTGCAGCTCCCCGCTTTCCTCGCCGGTGTAGCTTTTCGGGGCGGCGAAGCGCACCGCCAGCACCTCGTCCAGGATCTCCCCCTCCGGGTCGATCACGTGTCCGTGGCGCATCCGCCAGGGTTCCGTCCGGGACAGAGGGACCCGGCCCCGAAAGGCCCGGTCCAGCAGGGCGGTGCACCCGTCCCCGGAGAGACGCAGCACCGCGATGCCGCCCTCCCCCCAGGGGGTGGCGAGGGCGGCGATCACGTCCCCGGACGAAAGGGCGGGGGCGGGAGTTTCCCCGTCCCCGCCCCGGAAGCTCCGGTCCGTCAACCCGGGAGCATCTCCCTCATGGCCTGTCCCAGGCGACTCATGCCCTCCTCGGTCTGTTCCGCCGAGGCGAAGGTGAAGCAGAGGCGCAGGGCGTTCTGTCCCCCGTCCTGCTTGGGGTAGAAGGCCTTGCCGGGCACGAAGGCCACCTTCTTCTCCACCGCCTTCAGGAACAGGGTGTCCGCGTCCAGGCTCTTCGTCTGGGCCCAGCAGAAGAAGCCTCCCTGGGGCTTCACCCAGGAGACCTCCTCCAGGGGCAGGTGGCGCCTCATGGCCGCCTCCATGGCGTCCCTCTTCTTCCGGTAGTGGTCCACGATCCGGGGCAGGAAGCCGTCCAGGTGCCCCAGACGGCAGTACTCGTACACCAGGGCCTGGGCCACCAGGCTGGCGCACACGTCCACCCCCTGCTTGAAGACGGCCATCTTGCGGATGATCTCCCGGTTCCCGGCGCACCAGCCCACCCGGGTTCCCGGGGCCAGGATCTTGGAGAAGGAACCGCCGTACACCACCACCCCCTGGTCGTCCAGGGAGAAGAGGGTGGGGAGGTGTTCCCCGTCGAAGCGCACGTAGCCGTAGGGGTCGTCCTCCAGCACCGCGAAGCCGTAGCGGTGGGCGTACTCCAGGAGCTTCTTGCGCCGCTGTAGGGAAAGGGTGCACCCCAGGGGGTTGTGGAAGTTGGCGATGGTGTAGCAGAGCTTCACCTTCCGGCCCTGGCGCTGGGCGGACTCCACCAGCTCCGGGATCCGGTCCACCATCATGCCGTCGGCGTCGCAGGGCACCGTGAGGAAGTCCGCCCCGTGGTTGTGCATGTTCAGGAACACCCCCAGGAAGGAGGGGTCCTCGATGAGGATCAGGTCGCCCGGGTCGACGAGGGACCAGCAGAGGAGGTCCGACACCTGGGAGGAGCCCGCGGTGATGAGGATCTCTTCGTCCTCCACCGTGCGCCCCATGCGGGGGGCCGTCCAGGTGCGGAGGAACTCCTTCAGGGGAGGGTAGCCCTCGGTGGTGCCGTACTGGAGCACGTCCCGTCCCTGGGTCTTCAGGATCCCCGCGGCCTCGTAGAACAGGTCCACCGGGAAGATCTCCGGGTCCGGCATCCCCCCGGCGAAGGAGATGATCCCGGGCTTGCGGATGAGGTGGAACATCTCCCGGATGGGGGAAGGCCGCAACCCCGCCACGGTATGGCTGTACAGCTTGTCGAAGAAGCCGCTCAAAGCGCATCCCTCCTTACGGACTGGGTCCCCTTCGGGGGCCTTCTTGTCCAGAATAGCATAAAAAAGTGGGGGGATTTCCCCCCCACGAAAAGGCGAACGAAGGTTTTTGCCCTTTGCCGAAGAAAAACCCTAACTCTTCAGGTCGCGGATGGCCTCGGCCAGCCTCACCGCTCCCTCCTCCAGCTCCTCGGGCTGGGCGAAGGAGAAGCACAGGCGCAGGCAGTCCTCCCCGCCGCCGTTGGCGAAGAAGGACGGGCCGGTGACGAAGGCCACCCCCCGGTCCACCGCCTTGAGGAACAGCTCCTTGGTGTCCACTCCCGGCAGGCGCATCCAGAAGAAGAAGCCCCCTGCGGGGATGTGGTACTCCGCCTCCGCGGGCAGATGCTTGCGGAAGGCCTCCGCCATGCCGTCCCGCTTCACGCTGTAGTGCTTCAGGATCTTGGGGAGGAAGCCCTCCAGGTGTCCCAGGTTGCAGTACTCGTACACCAGGGCCTGGGCCACCACGCTGGTGCACAGGTCGTTGCCCTGCTTCATCATCACCATGCGCCGGATCAGCTCCGGGTCCCCCACCATCCAGGCCACCCGGGAGCCCGGGGCCAGGATCTTGGAGAAGCTGCAGGCGTACACCACCCGGCCCTCGTCGTCCTGGGAGAAGATGGTGGGGTCCGAGACGCCGTCGTACCGCAGGTGTCCGTAGGGGTCGTCCTCGAAGAGGATCAGGTCCCGCTCCTTCGCCAGCTCCAGCAGGGCCTTGCGGCGCGGGGCGCTCAGGGTGGCGCCGGAGGGGTTCTGGAAGTTGACGATGGCGTAGACGAACTTGACCCGGTGTCCCTCCGCCGCGGCCCGGTCCAGGATGCCCGGAAGCAGGTCCACCCTCATGCCCTCGGCGTCGCAGGGGACCGTGACGAACCGGGCCCCCCGGTTGCGCATGGTGTGCAGGGCCCCGGGGTACGTGGGATCCTCCACCAGGATGCTGTCCCCGGGGTTCACCAGGACGCTGCACAGCAGGTCCATGCCCTGCTGGGACCCGGAGGTGATGAGCATCTCCTCCGGCGCCGTGGCTCGGCCCATGCGGGGGGCCATCCACCGGGAGAGGAACTGCTTCAGGGGCTCGAAGCCCTCCGTGGGGCCGTACTGGAGGACCTCCCGTCCCCGCTCGGAGAGGATCCGGGTGGCTTCGGAGAACTCCGCCACCGGGAAGATGGCCGGGTCGGGGTTCCCGCCGGCGAAGGAGATCATCCCCGGCTTCTTGGTCAGCTTGAGGAGCTCTCGGATGGGGGAGGGGCGAAGGTTCTTCGCCACGTCGGACAGATGGGAATCCCAGGCTACACGGCTCACAGCGATCCCTCCTAGGGCTGGAATGGGATCATTATACCCCACACGTTTAACGTACAATTCGTGAAAAGGCGACGGAGCGGGGCGCCGCGATCAGTCCTCGTTGCGGGCCAGATTCGAGTAGACTTCCTCCAGCAGCTTGCCGTATTCCGTGGTGCCGTTGCCCCCGTAGAAGGCGAACCCCGCCGCCACGGCGAGGCGGAAGGGGGTGAGGGCGGCCTCGTCCAGGATCTTCGACACCCCCGCCCTCACCCGGTTGTAGAGGGTCCGGGCGCCGGAGGAGGGGGTTTCGGGGAGGAAGAGGAGGACGCAGTCGTCCCTCATGCGGAAGGCCATGTCGCAGGTGCGGATGGTCTTGAAGACCACCTGGACGAACTTGCCGTAGGCGTCCTTCTGCTCCTTCGGGGGCAGGGGGCCTTCCACCAGGCTCTCGTACTCCAGCTTCAGCAGCACCACCGCCAGCCACCGCCGGTAGCGCCGGGCCCGCTCGATCTCCTCCTCCCCCCGCCTGCGGGAGTGGGCCTCCGTGTACAGCCCCGTCTCCGAGTCCAGGTAGCTATCCCCCGTCCCGGAGGCGGGGGCTTCCATCTCCGGCTGGGGGCTCAGGATCATCAGGGTCCCCCGAGGGGTGGTGCGGGGGAAGAGAAACCAGGTGGTCTCCCCCAGGGAGACCTGGTGCGCCTCCGGCGGGAAGAGGTCCGAGGCGGGGGTCCCCACGATCTCCTCCGGGGGCTTGCCCAGCAGGGCCGCCAGCTCCCGGTTGATCGCCGCCACCAGCCCCCCCTCGCCCACCAGCAGGGAGGGAAGGGGGATCTGGGGGACCAGGTCGTCCAGGGGGATCTCCCGCTCCGCGGCCAGGGGGGGGGAGGACGGAGACGGGGAAGGGGTCGCCAAGTGGGGAGGAGCGGCCGGGGGCTGCACCGCTCCGTGGAGCGCCAGGATCATGCCCATGCAGAGCAGGGCCACCCCGGTCCAGGAGAACAGCCCCGGGGTCCCCAGGGCCAGGGAGAGGGTGGTCACCAAAAGCCCCTGGGCCAACAGCTCCGCCGCGGCCAGCCCCAGAGGGTCTTCCTTCCAGGCCAGACCGATGTAGCCTCCCGTCAGGGCCGCATAGCCCATGAAGATCCCTGTCCACAGGGGAAGCCCCAGGGTCGTTCCCTCCCCCCGGACCCCGCTTGAGACCAGGAGGATGAGGATGGGCAGGGACACCAGGGGGGGAGTCCCCAGCCAGACGAGAAACGAACCTCCGCGATGGACGGTCACCCAAGCACCTCCCGGGTCCAGTGGTCTCATCCTTTTCCAAGCCTTCACAGCTTAACGTATTGTTGCAGTGGCAGCAACAAGGGGAGCCACCTCCGGACCCGGGCCTCCGGGAGGAGGAGATGGGGTATGATCCTCCCGATGTCAGTGGGAAAGGATGCGGGAGGAAATGAGCGAACGTCTGTTGAGCACCCAGGAGGTCCGGCGCCTTCGCCCCGGAGAAGTCTTCAAGGGGATCTACGTGGCCAGCCGGATTCTGGTGAAAAGCGACAAAAACGGCCGTCCCTACTGGGACGTCACCGTCATGGACCAGGAGGGATCCCTGGAGGGACGGGTCTGGTCCGACGCGGGCTGGTGGGATCGGGTCGACCCGGAGCAGCCCCTGAAGCTGGAACCGGAGAAGGCCCCGCACTTTCAGGGGAAGACCCTGGGGGTGGTGGGGAAGGTGACGGAGTTTCGAGGGACCGGGCAGACCACCTTCACCGCCCTCTCCCTCCTCTCCCCGAAGGTCTACCCCCCCAGCAACTATGTTCCCCGTTCCCCCTTCCCCCTGGAGGAGCTGGAGGGGCGCTTCGAGGCCCTGGTGGCCTCCTGCGGGGAGCCGGTGCAGGGGTTCCTGCGCCTCGTCTTCCGCGGAGACCTGTGGGAACGGTTTCGGACCTACCCCGCCGCGGTGGCGAACCACCACGCCTACGCCCACGGCCTCCTGGAGCACACCCTGGCGGTCACCGAGGCCGCCGCGGCCCTGGGGGACCACTACCGGGGCCTCATGCCCCTGGACCGGGACCTGGTGGTGGCGGGGGGACTTCTCCACGACCTGGGCAAGGTGGAAGCCTACGCCATGAACCCCGTGCCCGAGGTGACCCTTCCCGGGGCGGTGGTGGACCACGTGGCCCTGGGGTACGCCCGCTTCATGGACCTGGTGCGGGAGCACTCCTTTCCCGAGGACAAGGCCCTGGCCCTGGCCCACATCCTCCTGAGCCACCACGGCCAGCGGGAGTACGGTTCCCCCGTGGTCCCCGCCACCCCCGAGGCCCTGGTGGTCTCCGCGGCGGACGAGCTGGACTTTCGGCTCTTCTGCTGGATGGACTCCTTTCGGGACGCCCCGGAGGATCAGGTCATCTCCCCCTACCACGCCGCGGCGCAGCGGCGCTTCTGGCGGGGCCCCGTCCTTTCGGAGCCCTCGGAGGGCTAGCCCGTGGAGGAGCACCGGCTGGGGGCAGACCAGGCGGGCCGCCGCATCGACCGGATCCTCAAGGAGGGATGGCCCGACGTGCCCCTGGGGGCCCGCATGAAGGCCCTGCGCATCGGCCTGGTGCGCCTGGAGGGGCGGAAGGTCTCCTGCGACGAGCGGGCGGAGGCGGGGCAGGTGCTCCGGGTCCCCTGGGCCGAGGCTCCCCGATGGGGCGTTCCCCTCGTGACCCCCGCCCCCGAGGGGCGCGACGACCCGCCCTGGGTCCTCTTCCGGGGCCGGAACCTCCTGGTGGCGGACAAGCCCGCGGGGTGGCTCACCCAACCGGATCGGCCCGGAGGGGACAGCCTGGTGACCCGGGTCTGGGAGCTGGAAGGGGTCGGAGAGGGGAGCTTCCGTCCCGCCGCGGCGCACCGGCTGGACCGGAACACCTCCGGGGTGGTCCTCCTGCCCCTGACCGCTCCCCTGCTGCGGCTGCTGGCGGACCTCCTGCGCCGGAGGCGGCTGCGCAAGACCTACTGGGCCCTGGTGGCAGGGGTGCCCCCCGCCACGGGGGAGATCACCCGGTCCCTGCGCAAACTGGAGGAGGAGAACCGGGTGGTGGAGGACCCTCGGGGGGACCAGGCCCTCACCCGCTACCGCCTCCTGGGGACCGACGGAGAGGCCTCCCTCCTGGAGCTGGACCTGGTGACGGGACGTCCCCACCAGGCTCGGGCGCACCTGGCTTTTTCCGGATTCCCCATTCTGGGGGACCGAAAGTACGCCCCCCCCGTCCCGGCTTCCGCCGCGCCCCGTCCCCTGCTGCACGCCCGGGAGGTGGTCCTGCCCGAGGACCCCGCCCTGGAGGACCTGGCGGGTCGAGGTTTCACCGCCCCCCTCCCCGAAGACATGGCGGGGGTCTTGCGGAGGCGGGGGATTCGTTATACCCTGTGAGGGTATAACGAAAGGAGGGGGTCCCATGTTGCGTCTGGAAATGAGCGAGAAAGCCCGGAAATGGATGGAGGAGAAGCATCTCGAGGGCACCCTGTTGGCGGAGCAGGTGGGCACGGGCTGAGCCGCCCGGACCGTCGCCCTGGTGCAGGGCGGCCGACCGGCGCGGGAGGATGAACACCTCTGTCTGGAGGACGGGGAGGTGCGCCTCTGGGTTCCCCGATGGATGCGCTTCGAGGAGGATCGGGTGCGCCTGGAGGTGCGGGGCTTCCTGTGGACCGCCCGGGTGGAGGCGGACTCGGCGATCCTCCCCCACGGGTGCGTCTAGGGAGGAAACCCCAGTTTCGCCGCGTTTTCCGAAAAATCAAACAGCCATGAGCCTTTACGCCCTGTGGCGGATGCCATAGAATACACAAATGTGGGGTTTGTGAGGTCTATTCACAAAAACCCCACACGTAGTGTGTCTTTTTTTACGCCCACCGTGTGGGCAAAATGCAGAGGAGGGATTCGTAATGGCGGTTACGAAGAGGACTTCCAGCAACGTGTTGCTCGACACAGCGCTCAAGAACTTCTACTCCGCAGCGGAGGAGATGGGTCTTGAGGAAGGGCTCGTCGAGATTCTGAGCCGGGCGGAGCGGAAGCTCTGCGTTTCCATCCCCGTCACCATGGACGACGGCACCGTCAAGGTGTTCGACGGCTATCGGGTGCAGTACTCCACCGCCCTCGGCCCCGCCAAGGGCGGCCTCCGTTTCCACCCCGACGTGACCATGGAGGAGTGCGAGGCGCTGGCGGGTCTCATGGCCTGGAAGTGCTCCCTCGCCGGGATCCCCTACGGCGGCGGCAAGGGCGGCGTGGCCTGCAACCCCCTGGAGCTGTCCCCCGCGGAGAAGGAGCGGATCACCCGCACCTTCGCCGCCCGCATCGAGCCCCTGGTGGGCGCCTGGACCGACGTCCCCGCTCCCGACGTGAACACCGGCGGCCAGGAGATGGTGTGGCTCATGGACACCATCAGCAAGATGCGCGGCCGCCTCGAGCCCGCCATCTTCACCGGCAAGCCCATCTCTCTGTGGGGCTCCAAGGGCCGCACCCAGGCCACCGGCCGGGGCGTCGCCACCTGCGTGCGCGAACTCCTGAAGGCCGCGGGCAAGGACGTGAAGGGCTCCAGCGCCATCGTCCAGGGCTTCGGCAACGTGGGCACCTACTGCGCCCTCACCCTCGTGGAGATGGGGGCCAAGGTGGTGGCCATCAGCGACATCACCGGCGGCTACTACTGCCCCGACGGACTGGACATCCAGAAGGCCTTCGAGTACGTCACCAACCACCCGAAGCACCTGCTGGACGGCTACGCCCAGCCGGGTCTCCAGAAGATGGCCGGCGAGGACATCCTCTACCTCGCCGCCGACGTCCTCTGCCCCTGCGCCCTGGAAGGGGCCATCAACGGCAAGAACGGCGCCAAGATCCAGGCCAAGTTCATCGTCGAGGGCGCCAACGGCCCCATCACCCCCGAGGGCGACGCGGCTCTGCCCAAGGACATCCTCGTGGTGCCCGACTTCCTCGCCAACTCCGGCGGCGTGGTGGGCTCCTACTTCGAGTGGGTCCAGGACCTGGGCGGCTTCTTCTGGTCCGAGGAGGAGTACAACCAGAAGCTCCTCACCCTCATGGCGGACAACTTCTGGCGGGTGTGGAACTACGCCAAGGAGCACAAGGTGACCATGCGCCGCGCTGCGTTCCTCGTGGCCATCAAGCGGGTCGCCGACGCCGTCAAGATGCGGGGCGTGTTCCTCTAGGCTTCCGCCGCAAAACGAACCATCCGGCGGCCCCCTCCGGGGGGCTGCCTTTTTTTGCCCCTCCCGCGCACCCCGCGGGAGGGGCCTTTTTTGTGGCAAGGAGTTGACATCAATACTACTAGTAGTATTCTTGCTTGGGGGGTGAGGGTTATGGAGCGGTTCAACTCAAAGGGCGAATGGACCCCCGAGGACATCCGACGTTTGCGGGAAAAGCTGGGGTGCACCCAGGAGGAGTTTGCAAAGTGCCTGGGGGTGACCAACGTGGCCCTGAGCCGGTGGGAGACGGGGCGTTCTCGGCCGATGGGCAAAAACCTGTTCTATCTTGGGGCCTTGTGCCAGTCCCTCCAGGTCCCCGGGGCAGAACCATCCCGACTCAAGCGGCTTCTCTTGATTGGAGGGGTGTTAGCGATCTCGGGTATAGCTCCTGTGGCTCTTTGGGCCAGTGGTCTGTTGACGGCGAGTTTTGTACGGGATCGGATCGGAGAACTGTTCCCCCTTGGAGAGGAGCCCAAGGACAAGGAGTGACGATGAAGAGTCCCGTGATCGGCTCCGGAGGGTTGCGGGCAAGGGGGGGCTTGGTGGTTTTCCTTGAGGGCGCCTCTAGAAATCCGACCATCTGCGACTGAAGGAGCCCCATCAAGGGTAGTACACTGAACCAATCGGGAGTCTCCCGGGAGAAGAAACACCGAAGCCCACCAGGAGAGGTGGTCCTGAGAAGATGCGCCAGGGGAAACTGTTCTTCGAAGAGATGGCCTATCAGCGACTGGACAAGGGTAAGGATCCCTTGGTGACCCTTGCGGAGACGGTGGACTGGCGTATTTTCGAAGAACCCCTTCGGGCCTTCCGGGAGAGCCTGCGGACCACCGACTCCCCTGCGGGTCGCAAACCCTTCGACCCCCTGTTGATGTTCAAGATCCTGGTGCTCCAGTCCTTGTACAACCTGTCGGACGACGCCATGGAATACCAGATTCGAGACCGCCTCTCCTTCCAGCGCTTCTGCGATCTTTCCCTGGAGGACCGGGTCCCCGACGCCAAGACGCTGTGGCTGTTTCGGGAACAGTTGACCCAAGCGGGTCTGGTGGAACTCCTCTTCGCCCGGTTCGATGAAGCCCTTCGCCAGATGGGGTTGGAGGCCCGGAAGGGACAGATCGTGGATGCCTCCCTGGTCAGCGTCCCCATCCAGAGAAACAGCCGGGAGGAGAACCGACAGATTCGGGAAGGCAACCCACCCCAGGAATGGAGCGAAGCCAAGTCTCGCCAGAAGGACACCGAAGCGAGATGGACTGTGAAGAACGGCAAGAGCACCTTCGGGTACAAGAACCACATCGAGGCGGACGTCTCCTGCAAACTCATTCGGCGTTATGCCGTCACCCCCGCCTCGGTGCACGACAGCCAGGTTTTCAAGGAATTGCTGGATCCCGGGAACACCAGCAAAGACGTCTGGGCAGATGCGGCCTACCGTTCCGCTTCCCACCTGGAGTACCTGCGCCAGGAGGGGTACCGGGAGCACATCCAGAGGAAGGGGACCTCGGGGCACCCCCTGACCGGATGGGAGAAACAGGGCAACCGCACCCGATCTCGAACCCGCAGCCGGGTGGAACACATCTTTGCGGCCCAGAAACAGCAGGCGGGGACCCTTCTGCTGCGCAGCATCGGCCTGGCCCGAGCAAAGGCCCGCATCGGCCTTCGCAACCTGATCTACAACCTCCAGCGCTTCACCTACTTGGTGACGCAGGTCTACGTATGGGCCTGAGGGGCAAGAGTGGCCCCTGATCCCTGGGAAAAGCCCTCCAGGGGGAGAGCCGAGCCCCAGCAGAGCCTACATGGGGGTGCACCCCGTCTGTTGCACGCAAAAGCGGTTCGAAAAACGGGTTTTGTAGAGGTTCCCTTGAGAGGCCGAGGAAGCCGACTTATCCTGTCGCTCCGATGCGTTACCCTGGCGATAAAGGCGGTTTTGAGGAGACCAGAAAGGGGGAACGGAGGATGGTTCAGATGGATCAGGTGTATGAATACGGACGCCATTACGACGACGAAGCCTTTGGGGAGAAGGTTTGGCGCGTGGCGCGAATCCTGGGTCGAAAGGGGCTTGTGGAGGCGCTGACGCTTTTCTATGCCCTGAAGGACCCGGACACTCCTGCCCGGGCCAGAGGGCTCATCCTGGGAACCCTGGGGTATTTCGTCTTTCCCTTCGACGCTTTGCCGGATCTGGTGCCCTTCGTGGGATACACGGACGACCTGGCCCTGCTGGGGGTTTGCCTGGGGGTGGTGGCGATGCACGTGAAGGAGGAGCATCGCCACCAGGCGGAGACTACGGTTCGGGAGTGGTTGGGTTGATACGCAAACGCTCCTGAGAAGGGGCACCGAAAGGTGCCCCCTTGAATCCTCGTCATTGGAGAGGGGTTTGCGGCGGGGTATCAAGGCCCATGGGAACGCGGTCCCAATGGAGCGAGGAGGGAGACAGCATGAACTTGGCGGGCGTCTTCGAAACGAGCCTTCTTGGCGGTCTTGTGCTTTTCTGTGTGGTGGTCGCGGGGCTTATGGGTGCCTTCAAGAATCCCAAGATCCTCCTCGTGCTTGGAGGGATCGCGGCGGTTCTCCTGGTTCTCTCGATGATGACCAACTAAGAGCGTATCCTGTTGCGGGGTGTTCTTAATTTAGGTAAAATACAACCCAAGGCTTGGCCCTCTGCCCCTTCTTGACGTAGTTGCTTGGCCGTGAAGCCCTGGAGGGTGTAGGCGCAGATTGCGTAGGGCTTCGACGAACCGGGCGAAGGGGAGTTCCCCAGGACCCACTCGGGGCAACCGTTCTCGAAGCAGCTACAGTGTCTTGGTGTCGGGAACCCGGTCCTCCGGGGAAAGGCCGAAGTAGCGCTGGAAGGAGAGGTGGTCGGAGGGCCTGGTATTCCATGGCGTCGTCAGAGAGGTTCTACAAGGATTGAAGCAACAGGATCATGGACATCAACAGGGAGGTCGGCTTGCGACCTACGGGGGAGTCGGTGGCCCGTAGGCCCCCTCGGAAGGCACGAAGAGGTTCTTTGAAAACACGCCAGTACCATCTTCTCCGAAGGGGGCACCAGGGGGCCTTGTCCGGTCGCTGGTTGGCCATCGCTTCAAAAACCAGATTTCCCTGGTGCATCCTCTCCAACCGCCTTTCCTGGTGGGGCTTCGGTGGAGCCACGAGCGGCTCTCAGTTGGTTCAGTGTACTACCCCGGATTGCGTTCCATCTTCCGCTAAAGAACGGATTACTAGAGGTGCCCTATCGAAACAATTGAATCAAAGGCCAATCTATACTATTTGAGGGGGTAAAATTGTGCCATATATAGATGATCCGGATCTGGAGTTTCTGGGGAAACTGAGTTCTGCGGAATTGGAGGATATTTTTCGTTGCATCGTGTATGACAAAGATAACACCAAAAGATGGACAGAAAGCCTCACTTCTTCGGAAGAGTTTAAAATGTTCAATCCGGATCATTGTCAATACTGGCGGGAGATTGCGGGAGAGATTCAGCGTTTTGGGGCAAATACAATCTGTACGGTTTTACGTGGCGGAAAGGGTGTTGTGTACAGGGAGGTATTAACTGATGTTTGTGACAAATTAAAGGTAAATTATAATAAGAATGCATCAACCGAACGCATAGAATTCTGTATGTTCGAAAAGGTGCTATGTGATGCTATGGAAAAAATGACAGATGAGGATTTGGCGGAAGCCGCTAAGTCATTCGGTTTCCGGGACTATGCCCATGCCCCAAAAGAAGTATTAATAGCGTTAATTCAGGGAATAATCAGGGCTGGCGGGTTTAAGTCGTACCAAGTGATACTTGTTATTGCAAATGCTTTGATGAGAGCGATAGCCGGCAGGGGCCTTTCTTTTGCGCTAAACGCGGCGCTCTCAAGGGCAGTTTCTCTGTTTGCTGGGCCTGTTGGCTGGATCATTACGGCTATTTGGGCCTTGGTAGATATTGCGGGGCCAGCATATAGGGTCACGATTCCTTTGGTTATCGAGGTCGCGACATTGAGGCAATATGTCAAAATGAAAAACGAAGGGGTTGATCTGCTATAGGAAGATAGAACTGGAAAGGGTGTATCTTTCGGTCGCTCATCATCCAGTATGGGTTGCTTCTTGGACGTAGAAGCTGTCTTCAGGGCGCCTCTAATAATCCGCCCTTTGGAGGATGAAGAAACCTCATCAAGGGTAGTACAGCGAGCCTCCCGGGGAGTCTCCCCGGGAGAAGAAGGACCGAAGACCCATCAGGAGGGGTGGTTTGAGAGGATGCGACAGGGGAAGTTGTTCTTCGAAGAGATGGCCTACCAACGACTGGAGGGAACCTCTAAAAATCCATCCTTCTGCTGCTGAAGGAACCACATCAAGGGTAGTACACTGAACCAACCGGGAAATCTCCCGGGAGAAGCAGCACCAAAGCCCACCAGGAGAGGCGGTTTGAGAGGATGCGCCAGGGGAAATTGTTCTTCGAAGAGATGGCCTACCAACGACTGGACAAGGGCAAGGATCCCTTGGTGACCCTTGCGGAGACGGTGGACTGGCGCATCTTCGAGGAACCCCTTCGGGCCTTCCGGGAGAGTCTGCGTACCACCGGCTCCCCTGCGGGTCGCAAGCCCTTCGACCCCCTGCTGATGTTCAAGATTCTGGTGCTTGGGTCTTTGTACAACCTGTCGGATGACGCCATGGAATACCAGATCCGGGATCGTCTCTCCTTTCAGCGCTTCTGCGGTCTTTCCCTGGAGGACCGGGTCCCCGATGCCAAGACGCTGTGGCTGTTTCGGGAACAGCTGACCCAGGCGGGTCTGGTGGAATTCCTCTTCGCCCGGTTCGATGAAGCCCTTCGCCAGATGGGGCTGGAGGCCCGGAAGGGACAGATCGTGGATGCCTCTCTTGTCAGCGTCCCCATCCAGAGGAACAGCCGGGAGGAGAACCGACAGATCCGGGAAGGCAACCCGCCCCAGGAATGGAGCGAAACCAAGGTTCGCCAGAAGGACACCGAAGCGAGATGGACCGTGAAGAACGGCAAGAGCACCTTCGGGTACAAGAACCACATCGAGGCGGACGTCTCCTGCAAACTCATCCGGCGCTATGCCGTCACCCCCGCCTCGGTGCACGACAGCCAGGTTTTCAAGGAACTACTGGATCTCGGGAACACCAGCAAAGACGTCTGGGCAGACTCGGCTTATCGTTCCGCTTCCCACCTGGAGTACCTGCGCCAGGAGGGGTACCGGGAGCACATCCAGAGGAAGGGGACCTCGGGGCACCCCCTGACCGGATGGGAGAAACAGGGCAACCGCACCCGATCTCGAACCCGCAGCCGGGTGGAACACATCTGGTTCCTCATCATCCCGTATGGGCTGCTTCCCGGGGCCCAGGAAACCGCAGTTGCATCTTAGCGTTGACCAGTAAATAGCTCAGAGCCGCATAGGTGGAGGTGCGGTAGCCTCGGGCTTTCGCCGAGGCGGCCTTGAAGAGGCTGTTGCGTCCCTCCAGGATGCCGTTGTCGATCCCGGTTCGGATGTGATTCAGGACCCCCTCCCAGTGATTCTTGATGGTTCGGGCCAGCTTCTTGACCGGTTCCAGGCGGCTGTGGCTGGCTCGCCAGTACCAGCGTTTCAGCCACACGGTCCCCCAGCGCGGGACCTTCTCGTAGAACTCCTGCAGGAGGAGCTTCAGGGCGTAGGCCCTTTGGGTCTTGCGGGTGTTCTTTGAGGCAAGCAGGGCGGTGAGGGCTGCTTGCTGCTTGGGCGAGAGACTTTCGGGGTTGTAAAGCCAGAGGTAGCGGCTTCCCGTCAGTTCCTCGGCACCCCGGCGTTCCTCTCGGCGGACCTGGTCCACCGCTTCGTTCATCATTTTGATGACGTGGAATTTGTCGAAGGTCAGGCGGGCCTGGGGAAAGTTCTCCCCGATCCCCTGGATGAAGGCCTCGGACATGTCCAGGGTGAAGTCGGTGATGACGGAGGGGGCGACACCTCGTGAGGTCAGGTAGGCCGCAAACCGCGCCAGGACGGCCTTGCCCTTCCCCTCCGTGACCCAGATGGCGTGTCCCCGGTCCAGGTCCACGAAGGCGGTGACATACCTGTGCCCCCTGCGGTAGGAGGTTTCGTCCACCCCGACCCTGCGCAGCCCCGTAAGATCCTGGGTGGCCAAGAAGCGGTCCACGTGCCGGCGGATGATCCGCCAGAGTCGGGTGTCCGTCTCCCCCAGGACGCGGGAGATCTCCTTCACGGGAAGAAGGGGGGCCAGTTCCATCACGAAGGCTTCGAAGAGCAGGGTGAAGCCGCTCCGTTCCTCTCCCCAGGGGACGGCGATCTGGTGGACTCCATGTTCCGGACACTCCGTTCGGGGGACCCGGGCGTGAAGGTAGGTCTTGTGCTGGAAGAGGTTCAGGTGGCGCCAGGTGCGCTCCAGGCAGTCATGAACCGGATGGGAACCCCCGCACTTCGGGCAGGGGAATCGGGTGCCCTCCCGGAAGGAGACGTGCAGGTCCACCCGTCCCTCCAGGGGATCCCATTCGATGGACTGGATGAACCAGGGCTCTTCCAGGCCCAGAAAACCCAGGAAGAGCTGGTTCAAGTCCGTCACTTCCTTGCCGCTGCTCTTTCGCGCCTTGCGCATGAATCCGTCCTCCTGTGAGAGAACCATGAAGAGGCCTCATGAAATTTGAACTCTATGCTAGCACCAAACCCGTATCGCGCCAGCCCTCAAAGACCCTGTTCCGAGGGTGCCCATACGGGATGATGAGGAGCCAACACATCTTTGCGGCCCAGAAACAGCAGGCGGGGACCCTTCTGCTGCGCAGCATCGGCCTGGCCCGAGCAAAGGCCCGCATCGGCCTTCGCAACCTGGTCTACAACCTCCAGCGCTTCACCTACCTGGTGACGCAGGTCTACGTATGGGCCTGAGGGGCAAGAGTGGCCCCTGATCCCTGGGAAAAGCCCTCCAGGGGGAGAGACAAACCCCGGCAGGGCCTACATGGGGGTGCATCTCGCCGGTTGCACGCAAAAGCGGCCCAAGAAACGGGTTTTGTAGAGGTTCCCTGAAGCACCAGAATCTTGAACATCAGCAGGGGGTCGAAAGGTTTGCGTCCCGCAGGGGAGTTGGTGACCCGCAGGCTTTCCCGGAAGGCACGAAGGGGTTCTTCGAAGATGCGCCAGTCCACCGTCTCCGCAAGGGTCACCAAGGGATCCTTCCCCTTGTCCAGTTGCTGGTAGGCCATCTCTTCGAAGAACAGTTTCCCCTGTCGCATCCTCTCAAACCGCCTCTCCTGGTCGGTCTTGGCCGGAGCCACGAGCGACTCTCAGTTAGTTCAGTGTACTATCCCGGATTGCGTTCCATCTTCCGCTAAAGAACGGATTACTAGAGGAGCCCAAGAGTCACAGGTTTTCTGCTTCCAGAAAGAAGGGTGGACTCTAATGCTGTTTCAGTATGATGTTGATCCAGGTACAGAACTTGAGGATGTGCTCAATAGTTGTCGTAAAGCAGCCCGCCATGGATACGCTATAGCAAAAGAAAATCTTCAGGAAACCGCCGAGGCCATTAAGGGAGTTTCTAACTCGCTATCCAAATGCTTGATGTCGCTTGAAAATGGATCGGTTCGCACTCCTGGAATTGTAAACCAGCTCAAGGCTCAACTATCCGGCGTAGTCACTGAGCTCGAAGGCTTACAAAAAACCTCTGATTTGGCACTGGAGGAACGTCGTAAAAACTTGGACAGTTTTTCCATTACCCTTTTCGGCCGCACTATGGCTGGAAAGTCGACACTAATGGAAATTCTCACGCGTGGAGACGGAGAATCAATCGGCACCGGCTCACAAAGAACCACGCGTGACGTCCGAGGTTATCAATGGAACGGGCTTGAAGTAACAGATGTGCCAGGAGTCGCAGCGTTTGAGGGCGCAGAAGATGAGGAGCTTGCATTTAAAGCTGCCGCCCAAGCCGACCTGGTTCTATTTTTAATAACGGACGATGCTCCCCAGCCGGTTGAAGCGGAATGCTTGGCGCAAGTACGCCGCCTGGGGAAACCCGTCCTGGGAATATGCAACGTCAAGGCCGCCGTAGACGATGAAGATGACCTACTACTATTCCTAAGAGCCCCTCACCGCCCCTTTGATCGAACGCGTATAGATCAACTGCTTCAACAATTTCATCTCCTTGCCGACCAGCACATCCCTGGAAAGCGGATACCTTTCGTGGTGACTCATCTCCGCTCACGTTTTCTCGCATATCAGCCTGGACTTGAAAAGCATCGAAGTAACTTGCTCAAGGCAAGTCGTTTCGATGGCGTTGAATCCCGTATTGTTAACGAAGTCGTCGGTCGAGGTACTTTTTTAAGAGTGAAAAGTTTCGTCGATGGATCTGTTGCCCCCATGATGGATCTTACCGACCTGCTATTAGAGTTTAGTGCTCAAAATTCCAGCAGCGGAAGAGTTTTAATAGATAAAAGACGACAGTTCAGAGATTGGGCACAAGAATTTAGGTCCTCTGGTCAACAGCGGATCAATACTTTGATTTTAAAAGCCATGGATTCGCTCCGTGATAAAGTCCCCTCTTTCGCCGAAGACCATTATGAGGATCGGTCCGCTGGCGAAAGGTGGAAGCGCTTGGTTGAATCAAACGGCGTGATTCGTAAGGTTGAAAGACTTCAAAGAGAACTACTCGATGAATGCAAAAAAGCCCTTAGTGAAGTCGCACGTGAATTAAAATCTGAATTTTCGCTTGTTGCAAGTCTTTCCAGTGACCGCCACATCAAGATGGATAGCATCTTCAATGTGAAGCGTGCATGGAACTGGGGTACAAACATCCTTGCTGGCGGACTGGGAATTGCGGCACTTGTCCTTGGTAGTGGCCCGTTAGGTTGGGCGGCGGCAGCGGTAGGTGCTGTGGGTTCGCTTATCTCTTTGTTTTTCGATGATCGAGAGGAAAAAGCCCGGAGAGCGCGAGAAAAATTAAGTAGGCGGCTTGTCGATAATATCAACAAAATGGAGCGCGACCTCCGAAAGAATTTAGGCGACTGGTTTCATCAAGAACTATTGGGAAAACAGATATATGTTCTTTTGGATGATCTGGGGGCAGTTACATCAGGGCTCTTTGAGCTTGCCGATGCTCAGCGCACACTGGCCTGGACGTTAAACGACCGACAAAAGAAACTGGGACGTACTCTTGCTGAAGAAGCATTAAGCCAACTCGGCGCACCAAGTCTACTTGATTCAATAATGGATGTGGCTAGGGTTCCGGGGCTTGCCACCATGTTTTTGATCCAGCCCAATGTTACATTTCCTGGACATATTCGCAGTGCTCTCGAAAAACTGTTAGGTGAACAAATCTGGTTTGTTATCGATACGAAAAACGCATTTTCTATTCTTTTACAAGCCATCGGACGAAATTGTGAAAAAAGTAAAATTAGCATCGAGGAAAAAATATGTGTTGCGCATGTCCCACTTGATGACCTTGATGCGGTAACTAAAACCCGAGTGAGGCTTGCCCAGCAACTTACAGGCTTCCATGTAATGAGATAAACGAAGGAGGAGATTGTATGGCGACCGAAAAATTCGAATTATATCAATGGACAACCATCGGCAATGATCTGCTTTTTCGTTCAAGGCAGTGTTTGGCGACCGCACCCAGTGAAAAAATACAGATGCTCTCCGGAAGGGTTCCTACTGAAGTTTGTTCGTCTGGCAAGAGCGTAAATCTTGTTTTTGCTGGTCAATACAGCGCGGGAAAGTCCAGCATTATGAAAGTCTTGACTGGGCGTGAAGACATTGCAATTGGCGCAGGCATTACGACCGAAAAAACACATACCTACGATTGGGGCGGAATCACTGTTGTAGACACACCCGGCGTCCATACTCAACTAAGGCCCGATCATGATGAAATTACATACAGAGCAATTGCAGATGCAGACCTCCTTGTCTTTGTTGTGACAAATGAGCTGTTTGACTCTCATCTCGCAAAACATTTTCGTAACCTTGCCATAGAACGTGACAAAGCACATGAAATGATGCTTGTAGTCAACAAAATGAGAAGGTGTGCCAAAGGGAACAGCCAGGAAGCACAGAATGTTATTCGTGAGGATCTTCGCAAGGTCCTCGCCCCTTTCACCCCTGAAGACCTTCGCACTACCTTTATCGATGCTGAGGCCGCCCTCGAGAGCAAAACAGAGACAGATGGCGAAATAGCGAAAATCCTGTTGAAGAAAAGCGGCGTTGATGGATTAACACATGAGCTGAACAGGTTCGTCAGAGAAAAAGGATTGTCTTCTCGGTATACAACAGCGCTTTATAGCCTTGAGCAAATTCTCCAAGAGGCACTTGCTAGCGAATCCACTGGTGATAAGGATATTGATGCACTCGAAGAGCTTTTGTTGCAGCGTCGTCGAGCACTCTTGGATACACAGGATCGCATACCACGGGCTGTCGAAGGAGAAATTCAAAACGCGAGCTCTCAAATCCGCCAGGAAGGTCGAAAGGTCGCGGACATGATCAATGGCTCTGCTGATCAGAAGGCTGTTGATCAGGAGCTGCAAGCCGCCCAGGATCGCGTTCAAAATCTTGCTGAGCAGCTTGAAAAATCTGTTCAGGTTGTCATTGGCAAGCACATGAAAGCATTAGATGATCGCGTTGGCGATATTGCCAACAGTGAGCTTGCTAAAGAATTGCTTCCGCGTCTTGTTCATCGAATTAAGCAGGCATCTATTTCGCCTGAAGCAATGAAAAACCTCAAGAAAGCATCGGATATCTCTTCCAGACTGGGTGAGTTTCTGGTCAGGAATTCCTTTACGCCAAAAACTGGAACCCTCGGAGGCCTTTTCAAACTCAACCAATATTCCGGTACTGCAACACACGGTGCTGTGAAAGCTATTGGTAAATTTTTCGGAAAGTCCTTCAAACCATGGGAAGCGGTCAAATGGACACGTACTGTGGCAAACGTTGGGCGGGTTTTCGCGGTGGCAGGAACGGTTCTTACATTTGTATTGCAAATCAAAGAAGACGCAGATGCGGCTCAGCTTGAAGTTGATCTCAGAGAAAGTCGTTCGGCGGTGAGATCCGGATTTAACGATGCCGCGCATGTGATTGAAATGCACTTTGATAAGGCAACACAATCATTTGTCTCAAGTGCCATTTCTTCCGAGATAGAAAATGTTGATTCACAGTTGAATGAGCTCCGCAATTTGCAGCAAACCCGGAGCGACTTGTTTCAAAACCTGCTCGGTCTGTTGGAAGAGACCAGGGAGCTTATCAAAAGTATTCACTCAACCGAGAGCGAATCCGTTTCATAGGCTCTCGTTTTTTGGGGATTCAAGAGATTACATGTCGGGCAAGTTTGTACATCGAAAAAATGGATGTGCTGGCTGCTGCGGAAACTTCCCGCAGGAAATATATTTTCGTTAAGGGGGCCGAACACGGGACAGGTTCGCTCGTCGCCCATTGTCATCCATTCAAGCAGTTTTACTCCCACGTGCTGGTGAAATTTCAGACGCCCCATATTATACGCCCGGGGTACCTCTGGGAACCTCTAAAAATCCATCCTTCTGCTGCTGAAGGGAACCTCTAAAAATCCATCCTTCTGCTGCTGAAGGAACCACATCAAGGGTAGTACACTGAACCAACCGGGAAATCTCCCGGGAGAAGCAGCACCAAAGCCCACCAGGAGAGGCGGTTTGAGAGGATGCGCCAGGGGAAATTGTTCTTCGAAGAGATGGCCTACCAACGACTGGACAAGGGCAAGGATCCCTTGGTGACCCTTGCGGAGACGGTGGACTGGCGCATCTTCGAGGAACCCCTTCGGGCCTTCCGGGAGAGTCTGCGTACCACCGGCTCCCCTGCGGGTCGCAAGCCCTTCGACCCCCTGCTGATGTTCAAGATTCTGGTGCTTGGGTCTTTGTACAACCTGTCGGATGACGCCATGGAATACCAGATCCGGGATCGTCTCTCCTTTCAGCGCTTCTGCGGTCTTTCCCTGGAGGACCGGGTCCCCGATGCCAAGACGCTGTGGCTGTTTCGGGAACAGCTGACCCAGGCGGGTCTGGTGGAATTCCTCTTCGCCCGGTTCGATGAAGCCCTTCGCCAGATGGGGCTGGAGGCCCGGAAGGGACAGATCGTGGATGCCTCTCTTGTCAGCGTCCCCATCCAGAGGAACAGCCGGGAGGAGAACCGACAGATCCGGGAAGGCAACCCGCCCCAGGAATGGAGCGAAACCAAGGTTCGCCAGAAGGACACCGAAGCGAGATGGACCGTGAAGAACGGCAAGAGCACCTTCGGGTACAAGAACCACATCGAGGCGGACGTCTCCTGCAAACTCATCCGGCGCTATGCCGTCACCCCCGCCTCGGTGCACGACAGCCAGGTTTTCAAGGAACTACTGGATCTCGGGAACACCAGCAAAGACGTCTGGGCAGACTCGGCTTATCGTTCCGCTTCCCACCTGGAGTACCTGCGCCAGGTGGGGTACCGGGAGCACATCCAGAGGAAGGGGACCTCGGGACACCCCCTGACCAGATGGGAGAAACAGGGCAACCGGACTCGATCTCGCATTCGCAGCCGGGTGGAACACATCTTTGCGGCCCAGAAACAGCAGGCGGGGACCCTCTTGCTGCGTAGCATCGGCCTGGCTCGAGCAAAGGCCCGCATCGGCCTTCGCAACCTGGTCTACAACCTCCAGCGCTTCACCTACCTGGTGACGCAGGTCTACGTATGGGCCTGAGGGGCAAGAGTGGCCCCTGATCCCTGGGAAAAGCCCCCCAGGGGGAGAGACAAACCCCGGCAGGGCCTACATGGGGGTGCATCTCGCCGGTTGCACGCAAAAGCGGCCCAAGAAACGGGTTTTGTAGAGGTTCCCTTGATGTGGTCGCGCACAGCAAGAGGTTCCGAATCCAGGGCTGTCGTCGTCTGTTTCTACCCTTGGAAAGGCCCCTGGGGACCCTTCGATTGCCTCCCAAGAGTTGACCAAAAGGATATGTGCGAAAGATGTTGTACGTTACCTGCACGCACAGATCAACCCGCTTTCGGTTGCGCTTCCCCCCGGTTCGGGTAGAATCGCACCTGGTATGAAAACCTACGACGTGGACGTTCAGGGAGTGGATTTCGAGTACGACGGGGAGCCGGTGCTGCGGGGGGTCACGCTGCGAGTCCCCCCGGGGGAGTTTCTGGCCCTGCTGGGACCCAACGGAGGAGGCAAGAGCACCCTGCTGCGTCTTCTGTTGGGGCTGCTGCGCCCTTCCCGGGGCACCGTCCGGGTGCTGGGTCTGCCCCCCGCCCAGGCGGCTCCTCAGGTGGGGTACGTCCCCCAGGAAACGGGGGTGGGGCGGATCTTCCCCATCTCCGCCCTGGAAGTGGCGACGACGGGGAGGCTTCGGCGCCCCGGAGGTCCCCGGCGGTTCGGGCCGGAGGATCGGGCCGCCGCCCGGGAGGCCCTGGAGCGTCTGGGGGTGGGGGACTGCGCCTCCGCCCGGATGCACGAGCTTTCTGGGGGGCAGCGCCAGCGGGTGCTCATCGCCCGGGCCCTGGTGGGGAACCCCCGAATCCTGATGCTGGACGAACCCACCGCCAGCGTGGACCAGAAGACCCAGGGGCTGCTCTACGACCTGCTGCGGCAGTTCTGTCGGGAGGGGGGCACGGTGGTGATGGCGAGCCACGACCTGGTGGCCCTCACCTCCCACGCCACTTCTGTGGCCTGTGTCCAGGGAACGCTGTACCACCACCCGAGGAACGAGGTGACCCAGGGGATGCTGGAGACCCTGTACGGGAGCTGCCCGGTGGAGCTGATCGCCCACGGGGTGCCCCACCGGGTGCTGCATCGGCACGATGCGGAGGGGGATCACCGGTGACGGAGCTGCTCCAGTACGATTTTATGCGCTACGCCCTCCTGGCGGGGCTGCTGGCCAGCCTGGTCTGCGGGATCATCGGTTCCCTGGTGGTGGTGTACCGCATCGTCTTCCTGGCGGGAGGGATCGCCCACACCGCCTACGGGGGAGTGGGGGTGGCCTTCTACTTCGGATTCTCTCCCTTCCTGGGGGCCCTGGGGGCCTGCCTGACGGCGGCCCTGGCCCTGTCGGGGATCACCCTTCGGAAGAAGGATCGGTCCGACGCGGTGGTGGGGGCCCTGTGGGCGGCGGGGATGGCGGTGGGGATCCTCTTCGCGGACCTGACGCCGGGGTACCGGGCGGACCTGATGAGCACCCTCTTCGGCAGCATCCTCACCGTGTCCCTTCCCGACCTGGTCCTTTCCGGGGGGGCGGCCCTCACCGTTCTGGCCCTGGTGGCCTGGAACTATCAGGATTTCCTTGCCTTGGCCTACGACGAGGCCTTCGCCCGAACCCGGGGGGTGGCCACGGGGCGGCTCCACACCCTGGTGCTGGTGCTCACCGCCCTGGCGGTGGTGGTGCTGATTCGGGTGGTGGGGCTGATCCTGGTGATCGCCCTGCTCACCATCCCCCCCTATCTGGCGGAGCGGCGCAGCCGATCCCTGGGGGGGATGATGGTCCTGTCCACCCTCTACAGCGGGGCCTTCGTCCTGGTGGGGCTTGCCCTTTCCTATCGGTTCGATCTTTCCTCCGGTGCCACCATCATCCTGGTGGCCTCGGGGGTCTTTCTGTTGGACGCGGTGTTGCGGTCCCTGCAGGGGCGCGGGGGGCAAGCGGGCCGTTCTTCCCAAGGAGGTGCGGGGCGGTGAGGCGACGCGGGTTGTGGGCGCTGGGATTCCTGGTCCTTCTGGGGGTCGCGTGGGGAGGCTGGAAGGTCTTCTGGCGGTTCGACCCTGCGAAGGCCCTGCCCCGATCCCGAGGGGCGGCGGCGGTGCTGCACCTGGCGGATGGGGCGCGGACGGCGGAGCTGCTTCCCTCGATCTCCCTGCCCCTTCCCCTGGGGCCCTTCGGGGGGATGGGACGGGAGGCCCTGGCCCCCCTGACGGCGGTGCTGGGGGAGACCGCCCTGATGCTGGACGGGGAGGTGCTGCGCTGCGCCTTCCTGCCCCGCTCGGACCGGGGGGAGGAGCTGAAGTCCCTGCTTGAGGGGCGGACGTTCCTGCGTTCGGTCCCCCTTTCCCCGCAGCCGAAGGGGGGGCCCACCTGGCGGCTGGAGCTTCCCTCGGGGGAAAGCCTGTGGATTCAGGAGTTCTCCCGCTTCCCGGTCCATCTGTTCTTCCTGGCGTCCCGCCCCGAGGCCCTGGAGGACATGGGCCGGGCGCGAAAGGGAGAGGGGCGGCTGGAGCTGGATCGGCGGACTCAGGGGGCGGACTACCTCTGGTTTTGCGGGGAGCCCCAGGACTCGGGGGAAGAGGTGCGCACGGAGCTGGCTTGGGGGGGAGACGAGAAGGGGTTCCACGTCTCCTTCGCCACGGACCAGGTGCGCACCCTCCTGGGGGAGCTTCCCGAGGCCGAGAAGCCGCGACGGATCGCCTTTCCCGGCCGGGGGGAGCTGGTGGGGATGCTGGGGGTGGACGGAGGGCTGCTGGCCAGGATGGCGGCGACCGCCCCGGGGGCGATGGATGCCTGGTTTCGGGCCCTGTGGCCCGGGGGAGATCCGGAGGTGTTCCGGAGGGCCTTGGAGACGGGGCGTCTCACCCTTGCCTGGGTGCTTCCGCCGGGGGCTTCGGCTCCCCGGGAGTACCTCTGCCTCCAGCCGGGGGACCGGAAGGAGAGGGACGCCCTGAGGGCGCGGTGGGGGAGTGCCGGTTCGGAGATCTCCCTGGAGGGTTTCGAGGGAGCCCGGGTCCTTTCGGGGGCGCGCCCCCTGACCCTGGCCTGGAGGGATGAGGAGTTCTGGTTCGTCCAGGGGGCCCCGTCGGAGCTGGGGGGGAAGGCGACGGTGCCCGAGGCCCTGAAGGACCTTCCCGCTCCGGTGAACCTGCTGGATCTGATCCTGGACGCCCGGGGCCTGCGCCTTGCCCGGGAACGCTTCCCCCTGCCTCCCGTCCTGGCCTCGGCGGTCCCGTCCTCCCCGAAGGAGGTTGCGGCCCTGCGCTTCCGCCTGCTGGGGCCGGTCCGGGGGGACTTCAGCCTCTTCTTCAAGGGAAAGTAGAAGCCCGAACCACAGGGGGCCCCGGCGGAACCCGCCGGGGCCCCCTCGTTTTGAGCGCTGCCACCCCGTCTAGAGGCGGATGTCCTTGAGTCCTTTCTGGGCCTTGACGATGGAGGAGATGATGGAGGCCATGGACTGGAAGCGTCCGGTGGCTCCCTGCATCACCTGCACCGACTCGTCCATCTGGTGTGCCCCCTGGGCGATCTTGCCGCTGGAGTCCGCCATGAAGGTGTCCACCCGCCCCAGGAACTCCTTGTTGGTCCCCAGGAAGTCCAAAAACCCCGAGAGGGAGCCCCGGATGACCCCGAACAGGTCGCTCACCCGGCGGATGTTCTCCATGGCCTCCCGCACCTGGTCGGAGATGGAAAGCACCCGGGTGGAGATCTTCTCCGAGGCCTCCTTGGACTCGATGGCCAGCTTCTGGACCTCCTGGGCCACCACGGCGAAGCCCTTGCCGTGCTCTCCCGCCCGGGCGGCCTCGATGGAGGCGTTCAGGGCCAGGAGGTTGGTCTGTTTGGCGATCTTCTGGATCTCCCTGGAGATCTTCTCCACCTCCAGGAAGGAGTTGAGGGTCTCGAAGGTGGCGTCCACGGTGCGGGAGACGTCGGCGTTCATGCCCTCCAGGTCCGTGCCGGATCGGCGAAGCTCCTCCTCCAGGCGGAGGTTCATGTCGTGGATCCGCTCCGCGCTGTCCCGGGCCTCCCGGCTGTTCCGGTCGAACTCCCCCACGATGGAGGAGAGGAGGCCCGAGAGGTTCTGGAAGGTGTCGGAGATGTCCCCCAGTTCCCGCTGGACCTCCAGGACCCGCCTTACCAGCACCTCGTCCAGCTGGGACATGAAGGAGTTCATCACGGTGCTGCTGAAGTGGGAGGCGGAAAGGGTACGGATGACCTGCGGCGCGTCGCTCATGGGGCCCTCCCTTTCCGGGGCCTAGCGGGCCGCAGGGCGGGACGAGGTGCCGTAGAAGCTGTCCGCCACGTCCACGCCGCAGCGCAGTTCCCGGAACCAGGCGAGGAACCGCCGCGCCTGTTCGCCCTTCATCACCGCCCCGTGCTGGGGGGCGATGGCCTCCACCCCCAGGGAGGACACCAGGTCCGCCCATTTGCGGCACACCCCGTTGCCCGCCATGTAGCGTTTGTGGAACCCCTCCATGTAGGGCAGGTGGGCGTCGAAGTCCCGCACCTCCTCGTAGCGCTTCCCGGGGGGGAAGACCGCCGCCCCGATGTCCCCGGAGAAGAGGATCCGGGAGACCGGGTCGAAGACGGAGAAGCACCCCGTGGAGTGGAGGAAGTGGCTGGGGATGAACTGGAGCCGGGTGCCCGAGGCCAGGGGAAGGGTTCCCCCTCCGTCGGGGATGGGGACGATGCGTCGCTGGTCGTACACCCCGAAGTGGGGCAGAAAGCGGGTCCAGAGGCCGGAGATGTACACCTTGGCCCGGTCCGCGATGGGCAGCCACAGGGTGATCCCGGAGGAGACGTCCGGGTCCTGGTGGGAGTAGAAGATGTGGCGCACCTGGGAGAGGTCCACCACCTCCGCCACGTTGGCCAGGACCCGGGGGAACACGTGGGCCCCGCCGGGATCCAGGAGGACCACCTCGTCCCCGTCCTGGATGAGGTACTGGTTGGTCTGGACGAACCCCTCCTCCTCCTGCTCCTCCCACCCCAGGTGGAGGAACCGGTGGCGGGGGTCCTCGTAGAGCGTCACGGTGCTGAACAGGCCCATGGGGAAGACCACCTCTTTCCGTGTGAGAGCTGCTGAACTCCCGGAGGGAGCCAAATAAGTATGGTTTCAAGGACCCCTTTTCGCAAGGGGTCAGCGGGCCGCAACGACGCCGGTCTCCGATTCCCCGTCCAGGAAGATGTCGAAGGTCCCTCGATAGAGGCGCACCGCCGGGTGGGAGCCCGTTTCGCAGGGGGTCGTCTCGAACCAGTCGTCCCGGAAGGCGTTGCGGGGTTGCCCCGCGAACACGGGCAGGTAGAGGATGCCGTCGTTGTCCATGTCCAGGAAGAAGTGGGTGCCGTAGGAAAGCTCCGGGGTGAAGCCGTACTGGGGCAGGGACAGCTCCGCTAGGCACCCGCAGTGGCAGATCTGGGCGTACTGCACCGGCACCCCCAGGGCGGGGTTGCGGCTTCCCCAGCGCCCCGGTCCCACCAGCACGTAGGGGGTGCCCCGGAGGCGGCGGTTGAATTCCCCCACCGCCTGGGCTGCCCCCACGGGGTCCCATCGGTTCACGTAGGCCTCCGGGTCCACGTAGACCAGGTGGGAAAGCCCTTCCATGCGCCCGTTGCTCACCATCCGGTCCCCCCGGAGGAGCACCCGTTCCTCCGGCAGATCGGGGATGCGCACCCGGGCCATCTCCTCGAAGGAGGCCAGGGGGCGCATCTGCACCAGGTGGAACTCCTCCCCCTCGGTCTCGTAGGTGAACTCCAGGTCCACGGGGGTGCCCATGGTGGTCTCCAGATGGGCCATGAGCCGGGAGGACAGGTCGAAGAGGTGCCTGCTCCGCTGCGGGAGTCCGGGGAAGGTGAAGAGGGGGCGGGTGGGGATCCCCGGGTCCGCCAGGGTGGAGTGGAGGGCCTCGTCCCCGTAGTGCTCGATGAAGGCCCCGGCGTTGCGATGGTTCCGGAGGATGAAGGGCAGGAAGAGGTGGCTCAGGGATCCGGTGAGGAAGGCCCCGTAGGTCTGATCGATGTAGTCGAAGTCCACCTGGCTGGACTCGGCGATCTGGGAGGGACGGTTGCCCTCCGGGCGCAGGGCGGGGTTGGTGAGGTAGAAGACCCGGGCGTTGCCCCGGTCCACCGTGCGCGTCCCCAGGCCGAAGCAGAGGCGCATCACCCCGTCCTCCTTGCGGACCCGAGGGGTGGGACGCCGGAAGACCCGGGAGAAGAGGGCTCCCGCCAGCTCCGGGTAGTAGTACCCCTCCCGGGGGCGACCCACCACCTGTTGCACCAGCACCGCCATGGACTCCTTGCGGTCCTCCCTTCCGTGCTTGGCCCGATAGGCCCGGGCGGAGGGGTTGAAGAGGGAGGCCCAGACGGTCTTGACGCAGCGCTCCAGGGAGGCGAGGCGTTCCTCCCTGCTTCCCGTGTTGGGGGAGAAGCAGGTCTCGTACTTCCCCGCGAAGGACAGGGAGAGGGAGTCCTCCAGGAGGGAGCTGGAGCGGATCGCCAGGGGGACGTCCCCCGCCTCCTCCAGGATGCGCTCCAGGTCCTCCCTCAGGGCCGGGGACAGGGGGGCCCCGTCGATCCGAGGGCGGACGGATTCCCAGTCCTCCTCGTCGTAGAGGTCTTCCAGGCCCGAGGAGACCAGGAAATCCCCGAAGACCTCCGTGGTGAGGACGTAGGTGAAGTCGGGCAAGCGGATCTGCTCCCCCAGGGCGGAGCCCTCCAGGGAGGAGAGGGCGAAGGCAAGGCCCTTGGCCTTGCCCCCGCACCGTCCCTCTCCGATGAGCCATCCCCGTTGCCGGTACACCGGCTCGGGGTCGAAACGGACGAAGGTGGAAGGGTTCACGAAAGGGCCATCTCCTCCCGGTCAGGGGTGGATGCGGTAGATCGTCCGGGGCCAGGGGATGGCCTCCCGGATGTGCTGGAGGCCGCAGATCCACGCCACCAGCCGTTCGATGCCCATGCCGAAGCCGCTGTGGGGGAAGGAGCCGAAGCGGCGCTGGTCCAGGTACCAGGAGTAGGACTCCTCCGGGAGCTTCTGTTCCCGGATGCGCCCCAGGAGGCGGTCCAGGTCGTCCTCCCGCTGGGAGCCCCCGATGATCTCCCCGTACCCCTCCGGGGCGAGGAGGTCGTCGCAGAGCACCAGGTCCTCCCGCTCCGGGTGCTGCTTCATGTAGAAGGCCTTGACCCCCTTGGGGTAGCACTCCACGAAGACGGGCTTCTCGAACTGCTGGGTGAGCAGGGTCTCGTCGTCCCCCCCGAAGTCGTCCCCGTAGGGGATGTCGCTGCCCAGCTTCTGGAGGATGCCCACCGCCTCGTCGTAGGTGATGTGGGGGAAGGGAGGGACGATGCGCTCCAGGAGGGAAGTGTCCCTCTCCAGGAAGGCCAGCTCCGGGCGGCAGTGCTCCAGCACCTGGGCCACCACGTGGCACACCAGGTCCTCCTGGAGGGCCATGTTGTCCTTATGGTCGAAGAACGCCGCCTCCGGTTCGATCATCCAGAACTCCGTGAGGTGTCGTCGGGTCTTGGACTTCTCCGCCCGGAAGGTGGGGCCGAAGCAGTAGACCCGGCCGTAGGCCGCCGCGGCGGCCTCCAGGTAGAGCTGTCCCGTCTGGGCCAGATAGGCCTTCCCCTGGTCGAAGTAGTCCAGCTCGAAGAGGCCGTCCGCCCCCTCGCCGATGGAGCCCGTGAGGATGGGGCTGTCCACCAGGAGGAAGCCCCGGTCGTGCAGGTAGGTGCGGCAGGAGAGGATCACCCGGTCCCGGATCTTGAGGATGGCCTGCTGGCGGTGGCTGCGCAGCCAGAGGTGCCGGTTGTCCAGGAGGAAGTCGATGCCGTGCTCCTTCTTGGTGATGGGGTACTCCTCCACGGGGTTGGAGACCACCACCAGGTCCGAGACGGAGAGTTCGAACCCCGAGGGGGCCCGCTCGTCCCGGCGAACCGTGCCCCGCACCTCCACGGAGGCCTCGATCCAGAGGCCCTTGGCGGCCTGAAAGGTCTCCTCGGGCACGGCGGTCCGCTCCATGACCCCTTGGATGAAGCCCGATCCGTCCCGGATCTGGAGGAAATGGATCTTGCCGGAGCTGCGTTTGTTGTAGATCCAGCCCTTGAGGGTGACTTCCTGTCCTTCGTGGGGGGCCAGGTCGACGATGCGGATCCAGGGAGCTTCCATGGTCCTACCTCCTTCGAAAAAGTGCGCCATGATCTGCCTATGATACACTAACGACGGTGCGATCCCGACATAAAGGAGATCTCCATGGACCTTCCGCGATTGATCCTGGCTGAGGAAAGAAGACCCGGGAAGGTCCCCTCGGGGGTCCTTCTGGCGGCGGCGTTGAAACAGCGGGGCTATCGCCTTCGATTGTTCGTCGCCGGGGGGGACGAGGGGACCCTGCGCCTGGCGGAGTGTCTCTGCGGCCAGCGGTGTTCCTACCTCGACCCGGTCCTCTGCGGGTCCGGGGGCGCCCTCCGCTCCCTGTTCCAGGCGGGGGCGGACCCGGAGGCACTGAACCTGGTCCTGGCTCCCCTGGGGAGCCGGTCGGGGGACGACGCCCCCTTCCTGGTCCACCCGGAGACCCGGGAGCTGGCGTCCCTCCTGGGAGGGGGGCTGGTGCCGGTGTTCTGCGCCGACACCTCCGCCATGGTGGCCGCCCGGACGGTGGAGGAGGTGGCCCGCCAGCTGGAATCCGCCCCGGAGGTCTCCATCCTGGGGACCCTGTTCCTCTCCGTCCCCTTCCCCCGGGAGTACCAGCTCCTGGACCGTGACCTGGGGCGTCGGCTCCCCTGGATGGGCCTGGGCTACGTCCCCCGGGAGCTGGAGCGTCCCGAGCCTTCCCTGGGGGATCTCTGCAATCCCGAGGTCCTGCCCCGGACCCTGATCCCCCTTCGCACCGCCGCAGCGCACCTCCAGAGCCTGGAGGACCAGATCCAGTGGCCCCTCTTCGGGGCCCTGGCTCGGGTGGGCTGTGCCTGGGAGCCCGAGCCTCCCCTGGAGCCCCTCTTCTCCCGCCCCCGGGTGGCGGTGCTCCGCCATCCCGGCCTCTCCCTCTCCGGGGAGGGACCGGAGCTTCTCCTGCAGGCCCTGGGATGCAGCCTCCTGGACATCCCCCTGGCGGGGGGGGCGATCCCCCGAGAATGCGACGCCGCATACCTCCCGCATGGCCTCGGATTCCTCGCTCTGGTACAATTCCTGGAAAACCGCGAACTGATCCAGTCCTTGGGGCAGATCCTCCTCTCCGGCCGAGGCCTTCTGGCGGAGGGTGGGGGAGCCCCTCTTTTGGGGGAGCAGATCCTCCTTCCCTCGGGCAAGGGAGCCCGGGGGGCCTCCCTGTTTTCCCTCAAGGGAATCTACCGGGAGCCTCGCCCGGGGTCGCAGACGCGGCTTTTCGTCCGGGCCCGGGCCCAGGGACCCCTTCTGGGGGAGGGGGAATCCCTTCGGGGCGTGGCCTCGAAAGGGGTCTTCCTCTCCGGGGCGGACCCCCAGGGCGGGGATTGGGAGGTTCGGGAGGATCCCGTCGGAGCCCCCACGGGCATGGAGGGGTGGAGTCTGAACCGGGCCGTGGTGACCCGGCTGCGTCTGGAACTCTGGAGCTGTCCGCTCCCGGTTCGCCGTTGGCTTCTGGGGCGTGGGAACGCCTGAAGGTCGGGGGTTCCGGAAATGACGGAGGGGGAATAGGGATGGGTGTATCGATGGATCCGGTCATGCTGGGGCCGGAGCTTCTGGCGGAGGCCGAAGCGAGGGCGGAGGACCTGATCGCCTGGCGACGGGAGTTCCACCAGTTTCCGGAGCTGGCCTTTGAGGAGAACATCACCGCTTCCCGGGTCTCCCAGACCCTGGCCTCCTTCCCGGGGGTGGAGGTGGTGACGGGCTTCGGGGTCCCCACGGCGGTCCTGGGGGTGCTCCGGGGCGACCTCCCCGGTCCCGCCGTCGCCCTTCGGGCGGAAATGGACGCCCTGGCCCTGGAGGAGGAGACGGGGCTTTCCTTCGCCTCCTGCATCCCCGGGGTCATGCACGCCTGTGGCCACGACGCCCACATGGCGGCCCTACTGGGGTGCGCCGCCCTCCTTTCCCAGCGGGCGGAATCTCTGACCCGACCGGTGGTCTTCGTCTTCCAGCCTGCGGAAGAGGGCAAGGGGGGTGCCAAAGCGCTGGTGGAGGCGGGGCTTCTGGACCGTTTCCGCATCGAGCACGTCCTGGGAGTCCTTCTCTGGCCGCAGCTGCCCTACGGACACCTGCGGACCCGCAAAGGCGTCCTCACGGCCCTTTCCGACCGAATGCACATCGAAATCCAGGGGGTGGGCGGACACGCCGCCTCGCCCCACGCCACCGTGGACCCCGTGGTGGTGGCGGCCCACGTCATCCTGGGGATGCAGTCCCTCATCTCCCGGGAGATCGACCCGCTGGAGAGTGCTGTGATCTCCTTCGGGCAGGTCGAGGCGGGGTACGCCTACAACATCATCCCCGAACAGGCCCACCTGTGGGGAACCCTCCGAGCCTTCGAGACCCCCGTCCGAGACTACCTGCAAGAACGCATCGAGACCCTGGTGCCCGCCCTGGCCAAGGCCTACCGTGCCCGGGCTTCCATGGAGTACGTGCGCAACTACCCCCAGGTGTTCAACGACGGGGAGTTCACCGACCGAGTTCTGGAGGCGGCGTTTCCCTTCTTCGGGGAGGATGCGGTGGGGTCTTTGGATCGTCCCCTCCTCTCGGGGGAGGACTTCTCCTTCTACTCCAAGGAGGTTCCCTCCTGTCTCATGCTCCTGGGTACGGGGCTGGAGTACGGACTGCACCATCCCCGGTACGACGTCCCGGAAGAGCTGCTGCCCTTCCTGGTGGCCTGGGAGGCCTTCCTGGCACTGACCCTGTGAGCGTTCCCTCAGTCGGTCCATCGCTTCGACACGACCCTTCAACTTTTCCTCTTTTTCCGCAGGAGGCGACGCTGTGAGTCTGCGACTGGAAACGATCATCCGGAAGAATTTCCACGAAGAACCCGGAGAGCCTTGCCTCTGGTGGCACGGGACCTGGTGGTCCAGAGGGGCTCTGGAGGAACTGGTGGAGGACTGCGAGAACAACCTGAGGGCCGGGGGCTTCCGGGAGGGAGACCGCCTGGCCCTGGCCCTTCCCAACAGCCCCCTGTTTCTGGCGGCCACTCTGGCGGTGTGGCGTCTCGGGGGAGGGGTGGTGCCCCTGAACCCCCAGGCGGGAGCGGAAGGCCTTGGGCGGGCGCTGGAGTTTGCGGACGCCTTCGGCGTCCTCATCCCCAAGGACGCGGGGGCCCTGGGTTCCGCCCTGGCGGCGACGGGCGTCCCTGTGGCGGAGGCGCCCCTTTCCGGGGCGGTGCCGGAGTTCCCGGGACGGCGCGGCCAGCCCGACAGCGCGGACACGGGGGTGGTCTTCTTCACCTCCGGCACCACGGGACACCCCAAGGCGGTGCCCCTCACCCACGGGAACCTGTACAGCGACGTGGCGGCCTGTCTGGAGCGGGTGGACGAGATCGGTCAGGAGGAGGTCTTCCTCAACGCCTTGCCCAACTTCCACGCCCTGGGCTTTACGGTCTGCGCCCTCATGCCCCTGCTGAGCAACTTCTCCCAGGTCCTGCTTCCCTCCTTCATGCCCCCCGAGGCCACCCTGGACGCCATGCGTCAGGGGAAGGTGACGGTGGCGGCGGCGGTGCCCACCATGATCGCCCTCCTCATGGGGGTGGCAGCGCGGGGGCAGCTGGTCCCCTCGTCCCTGAAACTGCTCATCTCCGGGGGTGATCGTCTCCCCCCTCGGCTGGACGAACGGGCCCGGCGGATCCTGGGACTGAACGTCCTGGAGGGGTACGGTCTCACGGAGACTTCCCCCGTCCTGGCGGTGAACCCAAACTACCGGACCCGCAAGCCCGGCACGGTGGGTCCCCTGCTGCCGGGGGTGGAGGCTCAGATCCGGGACCCGGAGGGGAACCTGGTCCTTCCCGGACAGGAGGGCAAGCTCTGGGTTCGAGGCCCCAACGTGGCCACCTCCTACTTCCGGGACCCGGAGCTTACGTCGAGGCGCTTCGCCGACGGGTGGTTCGACACCCAGGACATGGTGCGGCAGGACGAGGACGGCTACCTCACGGTCATCTCCCGGGTGAGCGACATCATCATCGTGGGGGGGTTCAACGTCTACCCCCAGGAGGTGGAGGCGGTGCTGGCGGAGCACCCGGCGGTGCGGGAGGTGGCGGTGGTGGGGGTGCCCCGTTCCCTGAGCGGGGAGATCGTCAAGGCCTTCGTGGTTCCCAAGAACGGGGCGACCCCCACCTCCCGGGAGCTGGTGGCGTTCTGCCGGGAGCGGTTGCCCCACTACAAGGTCCCCCGCTCCGTGGCCTTCCTGGAGGCCTTGCCTCGGTCCAGCATCGGCGAGGTGCTGAAGAGGGAGCTGAAGGCGCGGTGATGTACGGTTTCGAGACGCACATCCTGGAAAAGCCCGGGGAGAAGGACCGGGGGCGCATCGCCGCCTTCCTGGCCGCCCGGGGCCTTCGGTTCGAGGGCTCCCCGGAGGTTTCGGTGGTGCTGGAGGACCCGCAGGGAGCGGTGGCGGCCACCGCCAGCCTGGAGGGTCCGGTGATCCGCATGGTGGCCACGGACCCGGAGTGGCAGGAGGCGGGACTGGCCGCCGTGGCGGTCTCCCGGCTTCTGGAGTGGGCCCGGGGGGCGGGGCGGCACCACCTCTTCGTCTACACCAAGCCCGAGGCGGCCCTTCGCTTCGCGGACCTGGGCTTTCGGGAACTGGCCCGGGTGGACCCGGAGGTGGTGCTCCTGGAGATGGGGGAGCCCGGGGCGGAGGCGTTCCGGCGGGAGCTGGAGGCCCACCGTGCCCAGGACGAACCTGACCCCGAAGGGGGCGTGGGGGCGGCGGTGGTGAACGCCAATCCCTTCACCCGGGGGCATCGGTACCTGGTGGAGGAAGCCCGAAAACGCTGCGGCCTGCTCTACCTGGTGGTGGTGGAGACGGACCGGTCCCTCTTCCCCTTTGCGGACCGCATCGAGCTGGTCCGGGCGAACACCCGGGACCTCCCAGGGGTTCGGGTGGTGCGCAGCGGCGACTACGCCGTCTCCGCCGCCACCTTCCCCACCTATTTCCTCCGGGATCCCGCGGAGGCGGCGGTGGCCCGCCTGCAGACCCGTCTGGACGTGACCCTCTTCGCGGGGCTTTTCGTCCCCGCCCTGGGGCTGACCCGGCGCTTCGTGGGCACCGAGCCCTACTGTCCCACCACGGCGCTGTACAACCAGGCCATGGAGGAGATCCTCCCTCCGCGGGGGGTGGAGGTGACGGTGATCCCCCGCCTCGCCCGGGAGGGGGACCCCGTTTCCGCCTCCTCCGTCCGGGAGGCCATCCGGCGGGACGATTGGGACCGGGTCCGTCGTCTGGTGCCGGACCCCACCTGGACGTACCTCACCGACCCGGCTCGGGCGGACCTGATCCGCCGCATCCGGGAGAGCCGTTCCGCCCACTGACCTGCCCCCATGCTTGAAGTCCCCCTGGACCGTCGGGACCGGGCTCCCCTCTACCGACAGATCGCCCAACACCTTTCCCGCATGATCGAACGGGGGGCCCTGGCTCCCGGTCAGAAGCTTCCCTCTGCCCGGGAGCTGGCCTCTTCCCTGGGGGTGAGCCGCACCACCGCCAACCTGGCCTACGATGCCCTGGAGGGGGAGGGGCGGATCCGGGTGCGCGGGCGAAGCGGCACCTTCGTGGTGTCCCGCCCCGACGGGGAGCTCCTGGTCTCGGGGGGAGTACCCTTGCCCCAGCCCCTGGACCTGGCTTCGGGAGAGCCCTCCCCGGACCTCCTTCCCGACCCCTCCCACCTGCGGTTTCTGCGGGAAGGCCTGGGGGAGGGGGATCTTTCCCTCTTCGCCCCCTCCCCCGTCCCGGGGCGGGAGGCCCTGCGCCGGGCCCTGGTGCGCCACGCCGCCACCCGGGGCATCCCCGCCCGTTGGGAGGACCTGGTGGTCACCTCCGGGGGGCAGGAGGGACTATGCCTGGCCTTCGAGGCCCTGAAGTCCCTGGGGGTCCGTCGGGTCTTCTTCGAGGAACTCACCTACCCCGACGCCCCCCGGATCGCCCGAGGGGTGGGGCTTTCCGCGTGTCCCCTTCCCTTCGAGGAGGCCCCCCTCGTGGAGGCCCTGGGGGAGGCGGGGCCGGGGGACGGGGTCTATCTGGTCCCCAGCTTCCACAACCCCACGGGGCGCACCCTCTCCATGGAGGCCCGCAAGGCCCTGCTGGAGAGAAGCGCCGCCCGGGGGTTCTGGATCCTGGAGGACGACACCTACGGGGAACTGCGCTACGGGGAGACCAGCGTGCCCGCCCTCAAGGCCCTGGAGGGAAGCGACCGGGTGGTGTACGTGGGGTCCTTCAGCCAGGTGCTCCTCCCGGGGTGGCGCACGGGGTACGTCCTCGCCCCCGAGGCTGTGCTGGGGCCTCTGTGCGCCCTCAAGGCCCTTCGCGTGGGGGCTCTCTCCTCCCTGGTGCAGGGGCTGGTGCTCCGCTTTCTGGAAGGAGGAGGGCTGGAGGATGCCCTTTCCCGCAATCGGGGGGTCCTCTCCCACCGAATGCGCCGCTTCCGGGAAGCCCTCCGGAACGTCCTGGGGGAACGGGCCCCCCTGCTGCCCGAGGGCGGAGTTTTCCTCTGGCTGGACACGGCGCCCTTCTCCGGGGACAAGGCGCGGAGCCTCCTTGCCGCCCGAGGAGTCCTGGTGGTTTCGGGACAGGAGTTCTGCCTGCGGCGTCGCACCGAGCGGGCCGTGCGGCTCTGCGTGGCCCGCCTGGGCCTGCGGGAGCTGGACGAGGCGGCGGGGATCCTGGGGACCCTGGTGGGCCGATGAAGGGGCGAAGGACCCGGGGGTTTCGGGAACTCCTGGAGGCGAGGGAGGCCCGGGTGGCCCTGCGGGAGGAGCTGTTTCGGGAGGGGAGGCTGGTGCTCCAGGAGGGGATCAACCTACCCGGACTGCCCAAACGGCTGCCCGGGGACGAGGCCCGGCTGGAGACGGTGGGGGCGCTGCTTGTGGCGGAACTGGGCTGGACCCCCCGGAGGACGGTGGCGGGGGTGGACGGAGGAGGGGCCTATCGGATGCTCCTGTTTCCCCGGGAGGAGGACGGACGGCTTCTGAAGGAGGCGGCGGTGCGTCTGGAGGGGGAGCTGCCCTACGGGAGGCTCCTGGACCTGGACGTCCTCACCCCCCGGGGCTCCGTGAGCCGGTCCGCCCTGGGACTGCCTCCCCGGCGATGCCTGATTTGCCTGCGGGAGGCGAAGGTCTGCGCCCGTCTGGGGGGGCACCGCCCCGAGACCCTGAGGCGGCGGGCCCTAGACCTCTGGCGGGTCCTCCCGGTCTGAGATCTCCTCTGCCAGCTCCGCCAGGTAGTCCTTCCAAAGCCGAAGGGCCCCCAGGGCCGCGGCGAAACCCCCTGTCAGCCCTCCCGCCACGTATCGCATGTCCCCTTTTCCCAGCAGGTAGCCCCCCAGCCCTCCCAGGGCGTAGCCGAACCCCACCACGCTGCCGATGGAGAGGATCAGGACCGCCAGACGCCGGTTCATCGTGGCCGCCCCTCCAGGGCCCGGGCGATGCGCTCCGCCGCCTCCGCCAGCTCTTCCGGGGTGCACCAGGAGAAGGAAAGGCGCAGGAACCGGTCCGGCGCGGGGGTCTGGGAGGGGGGCCAGAAGGCCGCCTCGGGCACCGTGGCCACCCCGTGGCGTTCCGCCAGCTCCCGGGCCAGGGGGGTGGCGGGGAGGTCCGGAAGCTCCAGACGCAGGAAGCACCCCCCCGAGGGGACGCGGAGCGTGCATCCCAGGGGGAGGCATCGGGCCCGAAGCCCCTCTGCCAGGACGTCCCGGCGTTCCTTGAGGAACCGGACCATCCGGGACAGCTGTCCCGTCATGCCCTCGGAGAGGAGGTACTCCAGCACGATCAGCCCGTCCAGGGCGGGGAGGGAGATGAGGCTCATTTCCTGGAGCTTGGCCAGCCCCGCCACCAGCTCCCGGTGGCCCGCAAGCCACCCCAGACGCACCCCCGGGGCGAGGACCTTGGAGAGGGAGCCCAGATAGAGCAGGCGCCCCGTGTCCCATCCCAGGCGAGGGAACCGGTCCGAACCGCAGGGGGGCGGGCCGTCCAGGGCCAGCATCCGATACGGGTCGTCCAGGACCACCAGGAAGTCGTAGGTCTCCGCCAGCTCCAGAAGGCGTCGTTGCCGGGAGGGGCTCAGGGAACAGCCGCAGGGGTTCTGGTAGTGCAGCACCGTGTAGACCAGGACCGGGCGGTGCCCCCCCGCCAGCAGGGCCTCCAGGTGGTCCGGGTCCAGCCCCTCCTCGTCCACAGGAAGGGGCAGCACCGAGGCTCCCCGCCTCAGGGCGGTGCACCAGGTGTCGGGGTAGCAGGGGGCGTCGCAGGCCACCTCGTCCCCCCGTCGGATCAGTCCCTGGCAGATCAGGTCGAAGGCGTACTGGGACCCCAGGGTCAGCATGACCTCCTCGTCCCCCAGGCCCTCCGGGAGGACCCCGGAGCGGACCTGCCACTCCGTCAGGGCCCGGCGCAGTTCTCCCAGGCCCCGGTTGCTCCCGTAGAGCAGGGCCTTCCTTCCCCGGCTCCTCAGGGCCTCCGGGGCCAGGCGGGCCAGGTCCTCCAGGGGCAGGGCCTCCGGGGCGGGCTGCCCCGAGGTGAGGGGCAGGGCCCGGTGCTGGAGCCCCAACCGGATGAAGTCCACCAGGGGAGAGGCGTAGATGGGGAGTTCCTCGAGCTTGCGAACCAGGATCGCCGGCTTCATGGGGCACCTCCGAAAATCAGCGGAATCTTCAGAACTTGGAAAAAGATCGCGGGGAATTGGGTTGTGTGCATCGCTGGTCAGTGCTACAATGTGCACCGCTCAAGGGTAAGATTGTTCGACAAACCGAGGCCCCGTTGCGGAGCCGATGGGAGGACTGGCCATGCTGCAGGATCCAAGACTCCACGAGCCCAGAATGTACACCACTTCCGCCGACTACGTCTACACGGAGCTTCGGCACGAGATCATCACCAAGCAGAAGAAGCCGGGGCAGCGCCTTCCGGAGGTGAACATCGCCGTCCAGATGGGGGTGAGCCGCACCCCCGTGCGGGAGGCCCTGCGGCGTCTGGCCAGCGAGGGGCTGGTGCTCATCATCCCCAACAGCGGAGCCCGGGTGGCCTCCCCCTCCCGCAGGGAGATGGAGGACGCCTACGTGGTCCGGGAGGACCTGGAGGTCCTGGCAGTGCGCCTCGCCGCGGGTCGGGTGAGCGATCGACACCTTCGCCGCCTGGAGGAAACCCTCCTGGAGGAGGAGCGGGCCTTCTCGGAGAGGAACCTGGAACTCTACCTGGAGGTCAACGAGGGCTTCCACAAGATCATCGCCGAGGCCAGCGGCAACCGGGTCCTGAAGGAGTACGTGGAGAACATCCTCGCTCGGACCAACGTCTACATCGTGTTCTACGACCCCTTCTACGACATCGAGTCCAACTCCAGCACCACGGAGCACCGAGCCATCATCGACGCCCTCCGGGCCCAGGACGCGGACGCGGCGGCCAACCTCATGCGCCAGCACATCCGGGTCTCCCAGAACAGCCTGGACAAGCCCGAGGACTTCGAGCCCCGAAACTGAGGGCCCTCCCCGAGAGGGGACGAAGAGGAACCCCTTCCGTGGCCCTTCGGGGCCACTTTTTCATGCCCTCCGGGGACACTGTTGTGGGACTCCGCAGGAGCCCCACAACCTCTTCAAGACCCACAAGAAAGGCAGGCGTCGCCCATGACCCAGAACCTTCCCTCCTTCGACCTGAAGCGCAACTACCAGCGGGTGCGGGAGGAAATCCTGGAGGCAGTCCACCGGGTGCTGGACAGCCAGCACTTCATCCTGGGGCCGGAGGTGGCGGCCTTCGAGGAGGAGGCGGCCCGTTACCTGGAGGTTCCCCATGCCCTGGGGTGCGCCTCCGGCACCGACGCCCTGCTCCTGTCCCTCCTGGCCCTCCGGGTGGGACCGGGAGACGAGGTCATCACCACCCCCTACACCTTTTTCGCCAGCACCAGCTGCATCACCCGCCTGGGGGCCACGCCGGTGTTCGTGGACGTGGAGCCGGACAGCTACAACCTGAGGATGGACCGGGTTCTGGAGGCTCTGACCCCCCGGACGAAGGCGGTGATCCCCGTGCACCTCTTCGGCCAGATGTGTCGGCTGGAGGAGATCGCCCCCACCCTGAAGGAGCGGGGCGTGGCGCTGGTGGAGGACTGCGCCCAGGCCTTCGGCACCCTGCGGCACCTGGACGGGGGGATCCTCCGGGCCGGGGCGGTGGGGGACCTCTCGTGCTTCTCCTTCTTCCCCACCAAGAACCTGGGGGCCTACGGCGATGCGGGCATGGTGGCGTCCCGGCGGGACGACCTGGCGGACCGGGTGCGGAACCTCCGGGTGCACGGGGCGGCCACCACGTACCTGCACGACGAGGTGGGGCTGAACAGCCGCCTGGACGCGCTGCAGGCGGCGATCCTCCGGGTGCGGCTGCGCCACGTGGAGACCTGGAACGAGGAGCGTCGGGCCGTGGCGGACCGCTACCGCCTCCTCTTCGGACAGAAGGGGCTTCTGGACGTGGTGACCCCTCCGGCGGAACAGGCGGGGACGCGGCACATCTTCCACCAGTACGTGGTGCGGGCCCGGCGTCGGGACGAACTCCAGGCCTTCCTGGGGGAGCGGGGGATCACCACCCGGGTCTATTACCCCCTGTCCCTGCACCTCCAGCCCTGTTTCCGCTTCCTGGGTTACCAGGAGGGGGCGTTCCCCGTCTCCGAGACTCTCTCTCAGGAGACCCTGGCCCTCCCCATGTTCCCGGAGCTGGAGGTGGCGGAACAGGAGCGGGTGGTGGAGGAGATCGGACGGTTCTACGGCCGGGGCTGATGTCCTGACCAATCTTGCTCTTTTCCTCGGGATCCGCTAGACTACTCATGGCGAGGGCCCCCGAGAAGCGCCACAATGGGCCCATACCCTGAAGGAGGAGTGGGAAGGATGTTCCCGTTTTTCGACCCGTCCATGATCGTGCTGATCCCGGCGCTGCTGTTCGCCTTCTGGGCGCAGACCCGGATCCAGTCCACCTATTCCCGTTATGCGGAGGTGTGGGCCCGCAAGGGCGTGCGGGCGGAGCAGGTTTCCCGCCTGCTCCTGGACCGTTTCAACCTGGGCTCCATCCCCGTGGAGCGCATCGCCGGGAACCTGACGGACCACTACGATCCCCGAGGCAAGGTGCTGCGCCTTTCCGACAGCGTCTACGGCAACCCCAGCATCGCCGCCATCGGGGTGGCGGCCCACGAGGTGGGGCATGCGGTCCAGGACCTGGAGAACTACGCCCCCCTGCGGATCCGCAATGCCATCGTTCCGGCGGTGAACCTGGGTTCCATGGCGGCGATCCCCCTGTTCTTCATCGGGCTGATCTTCCGGTCCCCCACCATGATGGACCTGGGGATCCTGTTCTTCCTGGGGGTCATCGTCTTCCACCTGGTGACCCTGCCTGTGGAGTTCGACGCCAGCGCCCGGGCCCTGCGGCTCCTTTCGGACACGGGGGTCCTGGCCACCGACGAGATCGGGGGCGCCCGGGCGGTGCTCAACGCCGCCGCCCTGACCTACGTGGCCGCCACGGTGATGGCGGTGGCGCAGCTTCTGCGGCTGCTTCTGCTCCGGGGGGCCTTCGGGGGGCGGGACGAATAGCCCCCTTTGTGGAACGGCGGTGATTCGATACACTCGTGGGGTGGCCATGCCGCCCCGCGGGTGTTTTTTGCGTTTCCTCCCCCGAGGTTCTCGGGCGGTGGAGCGGCTCCACTTCGGTCTTCCGATCCGGAGGGCCGCCCCCCGAGAGGGGGGGAGGCGGAACATGAGCGGGAAGATTCGGGGGATGGATGGATGAGAGGTGTGGAGGCGGCCTTTGCCGCCTGGTACGAGGTCGAGAAGGGGAGGTTCGCCTCCGAGGCGTTGCGCCAGATCCTGACGGAGGTGGCCCCGGCGGAGCGTCGCCTCGCCGCGTCCCTGCTCTACGGCGCCTTGAGACGCCAGAGCCTGTGGAAGGACCTGATCCGAAACCGCTGCCGCAGGCCCTTCCATCAGCTGGCCCCGGTGACCCGGGCGGCCCTGATCCTGGGGACCGCGGGGCTGGTGGAGCTGAGGCATTTCGTCCCGGCGGTGCTGATGAACGCCCTGGCCATGCGCCTCCGGGCGGAGAAGGCCCAGGGGGACGAACCGCTCCTCCACGCGGTGCTCCACCGGGTGACCGAAGATGCCCCCCGGAAGATGGAACAGCTGCGGAACAGCGCGGAGCTGCGGGACCAGGCCCTTCTCTTCGGCATCCCCGGGTGGGCGGCGGCCCACTGGAGCCGGGAGTGGGGCACCTCGGAGACTCGCCGTCTCCTTCGGCTTTCCGCCATGAAGGCCTACCTCTCCCTTCGGGTGGACCCGACAAGGCGGGACGAGCTGGTGGAAGCCCTTCAGGCCGCGGGAACCCGGGCCTGGGCCTCTCCGGACCTGGCCTCCGCGGTGCGCACCGCCTCCTTCGGTTTCCCCCCGGGATTGCCGGGGTATGAGGAAGGAGCCGTCACCCCCATGAGCGAGTCCTCCCTCTGGGTGGGGGAGGCGGCGGTTTCTTCCTGGAGCGGGGGCGCGGTGCTGGACCTCTGTGCCGGCCGGGGCGTGAAGACGGGGCACCTGGCGACCCGTCTGCCCGAGGCGACCCTGGAGGCCTGGGACCTTTCCGCCGGCCGGGTCCACGCGGGGGCCCGGGAGATGGCCCGCCTGGGGGTGGCCGACCGGGTGACCTTCCGGGAAGGGGATGCCCTGGAGCTGGAGCCCCGGACACCCCCCTCCCTGATCCTGGCGGACGTCCCCTGCAGCGGCAGCGGTACCTGGAGCCGCCATCCCGAGGCCAAGTGGCGTCTGGCCGCGGAAAAGCTGGAGGACTACGCGGTCCTCCAGGTCCGCCTGCTGGAACGGGCGGCGGATCTGGTCCTCCCGGGGGGACGGGTGGTCTATTCCACCTGCAGCCTCTTCCGGGAGGAAAACGAGAAGGTGGTGGCGGAACTGCTGGGCCGGAGGAAGGACCTGGTGGAGGTCCCCTTCCCCTTCAAGAACTCCCTGTTCCGCAAGGGCAGGCCCTACGGCACGGTGATCTGGCCCGGGCTTCCCTGGGTGGACGGGTTCTACGCCGCGGTACTGATGAAGCGTCGGTAGGAGGGAATCTAAGGGATGAACAGGTTTTTTCGTTTCGGGATGCTCCTGGCCCTTCTGGTGATCCTGGGCTCCGGATTCATGGCCCTCAAGATCGTCTTCTCCGAGAGCCCCGACGTGGAGGTCCCCGCCCTGGCAGGCCTGTCCATGGTGGAGGCGGTGGACAGCCTGGAGAAGCTGGGGCTTCTTGCCAAGGTGGACCAGGTGGATTCCACCCAGGGGGCGGGCACGGTGATCTCCCAGTGGCCCGAAGCGGGGGAGGGAGTCCCCAAGGGCAAGGTGGTGCTCCTGAAGGTGAGCAAGGGAGGGGAGCGCCTCTCCCTGCCGGACGTGCGGGGCCTGGAGTTCGGCGAGGCGGTGCGCCGCCTTTCCGATGGGGGCTTCAAGGTGGCGGAGATCCTCCGGGTCGCCGACCCCCTCAAGGCCGCGGGCACCGTCATCGCCCAGAACCCCGCCGCCCCCGCCATGATCCCCGCCACCACTTCCGTCTCCCTCCTGGTGAGCGAGGGGGAGGGGAAGGACGGGGGGCTGGTGCCGGTGCCGAACCTCATCGGCCAGCCCGAGGAGACCGCCCTGGAGATGCTTGCCCAGGTGGGGCTTTCCTCGGACGTGACGGTCCGGGTGAGGACCACCGCCACCCCTGCGGGGCTGGTGGTGGGTACGGCGCCTCGGGGAGGCTCCAAGGTCCCCGGGGGGAGCAAAGTGACCCTGCGGGTGGCCGTGGAGCCTACTCCCGCGGAGACCTCCGGGACGACGGAGGGGCAGCCCCCCGCGGAGACGTCCCCCGGAGAGACGGATTCCTCCACCTCCGTTCAGGAGCCCGCCCCTTCTCCGACGACCCAGCGGGTCGCCCCGTCCCCGAAACCGGTGCCCACCTCCGTGCCGGAACCCACCAAGGCCCCCAAGGCGGCCACCCCGAACGCCGGGGAGCCCCGCAAGGTGGCCAAGATCCGCTACCAGGTTCCTCCCCTGAGCCACCCCCTGGCCCTTCGGATCGAGATGGCCGATCGGGGAGGCAACCGGGTGGTCAAGGAGATGCAGGCCAAGGGAGGGGAGTACCTGTCCCTGGACGTGCCCTTCGCCGGGGAGGCCCGGGTGACCATCTATCTGGGGGGGGAATTCGTATGGCAGGATCGCTTCGAATGAGCCTTCTTCCGGAAGGACGCCGGTTTCTCCTGGCTCCCTCCCTGCTTTCCGCGAACCCCCTCTCGGTGGAGGCCTCCATCGCCCGTCTGGGGGGGGAGGAGGACTGGCTGCACGTGGACGTGATGGACGGGCACTTCGTGCCCAACCTGACCTACGGCCCCGGCTTCGTCCGGGCCCTTCGGGCCCGGTATCCCGACGCCTTCCTGGACGTGCACCTCATGGTGCAGCCTCCGGAGGACTTCGTGGACTCCTTCGCCGAGGCGGGGGCGGACCTCCTGACGGTGCACGGGGAGGCGACCCCGCACCTCCATCGGCTCCTGGGACGCATCCGGGAGAAGGGGTGCGCCGCGGGGGTCTCCCTGAACCCCGGAACACCGGTGGAATGGATCGCCCCGGTGCTCCACCTGGCGGATCTGGTGCTGCTCATGTCGGTGAACCCCGGGTTCGGGGGGCAGAAGTTCCTCCCGGAGGTCCTGGAGAAGGTTACGGCCCTCTGCCGCCGCCGGGCCGTCCGGGGGGAGTCCTTCCTGGTGGAGATGGACGGCGGGCTGGGGCCGGACAACGTGGACCTCGTGGTCTCCGCAGGCTGCCAGGTGGTGGTGGCGGGAAGCGCCGTGTTCGGGGCCCCCGATCCGGCGGAGACCCTGAGACGGATGCGGCACAGCGGGGAGGCCTCCACCCATGGCGGATCCTGCGGGGCGTAGAGATGGGGAGACCCGGGGCGAGGACCTGGTCGCCCTGGGGCGCATGCTGCGGGAGCTGCGCATCGGCCAGGGCTTTTCCCTGGAGGATGTGGAGCGGAGCATTCGCGTGCGCGTCCCCTTCCTCAAGGGGATCGAAGAGGGGCGTTACGAAGGCATGCCCGACCGGGTCTACGTCCGGGGGTTCGTGCGCACCTACTGCGAGTTTCTCCACGCCTCGGACCTCTGGGGGCGCTTCGAGCGGTTCCTTCAGGACGAGGAAACCCCCATCCCCCCCTCCGGGGTCCTGGGGAGCTGCACCGCCCCCCGGAAGGTCTTCCGGCGGACCTCCCGCCTGTGGGTCTACCTGATCCTCCTGGCCGCCCTCGGGGCGGCGGGCTACCTCATCTGGCAGCAGCGGGCGGAGGTGCGTTCCGCCCTGGACAACGCGGCCATCAGCCAGCCCGAGGTCCTGTCCCCCACGCCGCCCCCCCCCACCCCTGCCCCGACGGTCACTCCCCTTTCCGGCGCGGTGTCCTCGGGGGAGCCTTCGATCCCCACAGCCCCCGTCTCTTCGGGGCCGGCTTCGGGGGACGGGGCCGTTGGTCCTGCCTCCGTGGACCTTTCCTGGATGGACCGCCAGAGCCCCGACCGCACCCCGGCGGGGGCGAGCGTCCCTCCCGTCGCCTCGACCCCGGTTTCCGGAGAGGCGGTCCCCACGGGCTCCCTGGTTCTGGAGGCCCGAAAGGTCTGCTGGGTCAAGGTGAGCGAGAAAAGCGGCAAGGTCCTCTTCCAGGGGTTGCTCCAGCAGGGGGAAAGCCGCACCTTCCAGTCTTCCTCGGTCCTGCGGGTGCGCCTGGGCAACGGGGGCGCCACGGCCCTGCGGTCGGGAAGCCAGGTGCTGGATCCGGCGGGTCGCCCGGGGATCCCCGTGACCCTCTACCTCCTCCCGGACGGCACCCTCCAGAAGAAGCGGCCCTGACATGCCCTCCGTCTTCACCCTCAGCCTGGGGTGTTCCAAGAACCGGGTGGACAGCGAGCGGTTCCTGGGCATCCTCCACGAGGCGGGCTATCGGGGGACCCAGGACCCTCGGGGAGCGGATCTCTGCGTGGTGAACACCTGCGGCTTTCTCCAAAGCGCCGTGGCGGAGAACCTGGACGCCATCCTGGATCTGGAACGGATGAAGGAGCGGGGCGAGGTGGGGCGCATCGCCGTGGTGGGGTGTCTCGTGAACCGCTACGAGGCGGAGCTTCGGGCGGAGCTGCCCACTGTGGACCTCCTGGCCCGGGCGGAGGACTGGGAGGGGTTCCGTCGGTTTCTGGGCGTCCCTCGGTCGTCGGGGTGCCGGATGGTCCTGCCCGGGGGGGATCGGTTCGTCCGGTACCTCAAGGTCGCCGAGGGGTGCGACAACCGCTGCTCCTACTGCATGATCCCGTCCATCCGGGGGCCGCTTCGGAGCCTCCCCCTGAGGGACCTGGTCCGGGAGGCGGAGGCACTGGTCGCCGAAGGGGCCAGGGAGATCTGCCTGGTGGCCCAGGACCTCACCGCCTACGGCCTGGACCGGGGGGGCCGGGAGAGCCTGACGGACCTGTTGGACGCCCTGGAGCCATCCCTGCCCGGGGACGTCTTCCTGCGGCTTCTGTACCTGCACCCGGAGCGGATCACCCCGGCCCTGCTGGAGCGGGTGGCGAAAAGCCCCCAGATCCACTCCTACCTGGACGTGCCGGTGCAGCACGCCTCCCCCCGCATCCTTGCCGCCATGGGGCGGCCCTCGGATCCCGAAACCCTGGCGAGGCTCTTCGAGACCGCCCGATCCATCGACCCGGACTTCGCCCTGCGGACCACCGTGATGGTGGGGTTCCCCCAGGAGACGGAGGCGGACCTGTCGGTCCTCCTCCGCTTTCTGGAGCGGGTGCGGTTCGACCGGATCGGAGCTTTCGCCTTCTCCCCCGAAGAGGGGGCTCCCGCAGCGACCCTGCCCCACCCCGTGCGTCCCTCCACTGCCCGGCGTCGGCTGGAGCGGGTGATGGACCTGGGGGCGTCCCTTTCCTTCCGACGACAACGCCTCTTCGAGGGGCGGCTCCTGTCGGTCCTGGTGGAACGGGTGGAGGAAGGGGTGTTGGAGGGCCGCTCCTTCCGGGAGGCCCCGGAGGTGGACGGGGTGGTGGAGATCCGGGGAGGGGATGCCCTCCTTCCGGGACAGAGGATCTCCGTCCGCATCCTGGAGGCCCTGGAGCACGACCTGATCGGCCGATACGAACAGGAGGAGGAACAGGCATGACGAACTGGTTTGTGTCCCCGCCGAACCCCCGGGCCTTCCGGACCTGGCAGGGGATGGTGGCCACCTGCGGGGGCATCGGCTTTTCCCGGATCGCCCCCGGGACCATGGGGTCCCTCGCGGCCCTGGTGGTGCTGTTGCTCTTCCGGCGGATTCCCCTGTGGGCCATCGTGCTGGTTTCCGTGGTCGGGGCGGTGGCGGCGGACCGCTACGCCCGGGACACGGGGCGGGAGGACCCTCCCGAAGTGGTGGTGGACGAGGTGGCCGGGTACTGGCTGGCCCAGTGGGGCCTGGACCCCGTCTTGGCCCTGGGGACCTTTTTCCTCTTCCGGGTCCTGGATATCCTCAAGCCCTTCCCCATCCGCCAGTTCGAGAGGCTTCCCGGGGGGCTGGGCATCCTGGCGGACGACCTGGTGGGCGGTCTGCTTGTCAATGTGATTGTGCGTGGTGTAGTCTATTTGTTGTTCTCCGGAGGGTTGGCGCGCTTCTACGGGTGCTTCGGGTCTTAGGGAGAGGGGGGGTAGGGGTGGGAACTGCCGAGGGATGCCACGACCGAATCGAGGACGCCGTCCAGAGTCTGGCGGCTTGCCTGGTGGAGAAGGCTTCCCGGAAGGGGATCACCTTCGCCTTTGCCGAGTCCTGCACGGGCGGTCGGCTCTGCGCCGCCGTCACCTCCGTTCCCGGCGCCTCTGTCCCCTTCCGGGGAGGGCTGGTGGCCTACAGCAACGAAGCCAAGGAACGCTTTTTGGGGGTTCCCTCGGAAGTGTTCCGCGCCCACGGAGCGGTCAGCGCTCCCTGTGCGGAAGCCATGGCCGCAGGGGCCCGGGACCGGTTCGGCGTCTCCTGGGCGGCGGCGGTGACGGGGATCGCCGGCCCCGACGGGGGGACGCCGGAAAAACCTGTGGGGACCGTCTGGTTCGCCCTGGCGGGGCCCGGCCTGGTGCGCACCTGGAAGGTCCTCTTCTCCGGGGATCGCGTCCTCATCCAGACCTCCGCGGAGGAAGAAGCCCTTCGCAAGCTCCTGGAGGCGGTGGAGACATGACCGGCCCTTCCGTGCGCTGCTTTGTCTGCCTGGTCCCCTCGGAAGAGGTCCAGGAGAGCCTGGAGGCCTTCCTTGCTCCCTGGCGGCGGCAGCACCGGGACCTCAAGTGGGTCCGCCGGGAACAGCTCCACCTGACCCTGAAGTTCTGCGGGGAGCAGCCCCAGGAAACGGTGGACGCCCTGGGGGAGACCCTGGAGGGGACGGTCCGCGCCCTGTCCTCCTTTTCCCTTGCCGCCGTCGGGACGGGCTGTTTCCCCCGAACCGGGACTCAGCGGGTTCTCTGGTGCGGGTTGGACGGGGACCGGGATGCCCTCCTTCGGCTGGTGGAACGGGTCGAGGAGGGGGCCGTGGCCGCAGGGCTGGAGAGGGAACGGCGTCCCTTTTCCCCCCACCTCACCCTGGCGCGGCTGCGTCCGGGGCAGACCCTCCCCCGGGGTTTCCTGGACGACTTCCGCCACCCCGAACCTTTCGGAACGCCCTGGACGGCGGGGGAGATCCTTCTGATGCGCAGCGACCTGGGGCCCCAGGGGCCCCGCTACTCCCTGCTGGGACAGATCCCCCTCGACGGGGGAGACCAACACGCACCCCGAGGAGGATGACCATGGCCAAGAAAAAGGAAGCCCTGACCCGTGAGGATGTGCTTGATCAGGCCATCGACGAGATCCGCGCCAAGTTCGGCGACGGGGCCATCATGCGCCTGGGAGAGCAGGCCAAAGCCTGCGCCGACGTGATCCCTACGGGCATCCTGCCCCTGGACGTCGCCCTGGGGATCGGTGGGATCCCCCGCGGACGGGTGGTGGAGATCTTCGGGCCGGAGGGAACCGGCAAGACCACCTTGGCTCTCCACGCCATCGCCGAAGCCCAGAAGGCCGGGGGCATCGCCGCCTTCATCGACGCGGAGCATGCCCTGGACCCCCGCCTGGCCGCCGCCGTGGGAGTGGATACCGCCGCCCTCTACCTGTCCCAGCCCGACAGCGGAGAACAGGCCCTCTACATCCTGGACACCCTGGTGCGCAGCGGCGCGGTGGATCTGGTGGTGGTGGACTCCGTGGCCGCCCTGACCCCCCAGGCGGAAATCGACGGCAAGATGGGGGAGGGCACCCAGGTGGGTCTTCAGGCCCGCCTCATGTCCTACGCCCTGCGCCGCCTCACCGCCGCCATCTCCAAGAGCCGCACCACCGTGGCGTTCATCAACCAGCTCCGCGCCCAGATCAGCACGGGGTACAGCCAGGGACCCCAGGAGACCACCACGGGCGGCCGGGCCCTCAAGTTCTACAGTTCCGTGCGCATCGAGGTGAAGCGAGGCAAGGCGGTCACCCAGGGGGAGGAGACCATCGGGCACGAACTCTGGATCCGGGTGGTGAAGAACAAACAGGCCCCCCCCTTCCGGGGAGCCCACACCACCCTCATCTACGGCAAGGGGGTACCCAAGGCCATGTCGGTGCTGGACATGGCCCTGGACCACGAGGTGGTGAAGCGCAAGGGATCCTGGCTTGCCTACAAGGGGGAGACCCTGGGGCAGGGGAAGGAATCGGTCTCTCACTACCTCTCGGAGCATCCGGAGCTGATGGACGAGATCACCCAGGACGTGCTCCGCACCGTGGTTCCGGGCTTCGAACTGCCGGAGGAAAAAACCGATCCCGTGCAGGAGGAAGCGGGATTCGAGGGAATTCCCGAAGATTCCAAGGAAGAGGGTCTCATGGAGCTGGAGCTGGAGGACGAGGAATCCTAGAACCAGGCGGGATTCGCTCTTGGAGGGGGGCCGTGCATTTACGCACGGCCCCCCTTTTTTGATGGGTTTACCATCCTGTAAGATACCGGGGTGCGCTTGGAAGTTTACGTTCCGGTGACGTTGACATGGACTCGGATCCGTACTACACTACGCCCTGTTCGCCTCGGCGGGCAGCGAGCGCGGGGCGGACATGCACCATGACACGTTCCTGATAAAGGCGACGAAGAAGGAAGGGCAAGCCCATTCCGGGGGGCCCGCAAGCGGCCGGAGCGAGAGCTTCGAAAGCGGGGGATTTCCGGGTGGGCATAGCAAGACCCCGTACCTTTGAGTGTGCAAAAGACCAGTATTGTTCGGAGAGTTTGATCCTGGCTCAGGACGAACGCTGGCGGCGTGCTTAACACATGCAAGTCGAACGGACTGTTAGTGAAAGCTTGCTGGATCTAACAGTTAGTGGCGGACGGGTGAGTAACACGTGAGAACCTATCCCGACCCGGGGGACAACAGGTGGAAACGCCTGCTAATACCCCATAGGCGCAGAGATGCGTGAAAGGAGCAATCCGGGGAGGGAGGGGCTCGCGGCCTATCAGCTAGTAGGTGGGGTAACGGCCCACCTAGGCGATGACGGGTAGCCGGCCTGAGAGGGCGCACGGCCACACTGGAACTGAGACACGGTCCAGACTCCTACGGGAGGCAGCAGTGGGGAATCTTGGGCAATGGGGGCAACCCTGACCCAGCGACGCCGCGTGAGGGACGAAATCCCTTGGGATGTAAACCTCTGTTGTGCGGGACGAAGGACGTGACGGTACCGCACGAGGAAGCCCCGGCAAACTACGTGCCAGCAGCCGCGGTAATACGTAGGGGGCGAGCGTTGTCCGGAATTACTGGGCGTAAAGCGCACGCAGGCGGGTTGTTAAGTCGGCTGTGAAAAGCACGGGCTCAACCTGTGTCTTGCGGTCGATACTGGCAGCCTCGAGTACGAGAGAGGGAAGTGGAATTCCCGGTGTAGCGGTGAAATGCGTAGATATCGGGAGGAACACCAGTGGCGAAGGCGGCTTCCTGGCTCGTGACTGACGCTCATGTGCGAAAGCTGGGGGAGCGAACGGGATTAGATACCCCGGTAGTCCCAGCCGTAAACGATGGATGCTAGGTGTGGGTATCGTAGGGTATCCGTGCCGGAGTTAACGCGATAAGCATCCCGCCTGGGGAGTACGGCCGCAAGGCTGAAACTCAAAGGAATTGACGGGGGCCCGCACAAGCGGTGGAGCACGTGGTTTAATTCGATGCAAACCGAAGGACCTTACCTGGGTTTGACATGCACGTGGTACGGAGATGAAAGTCGAAGGACCCTGGGGCAACTCAGGGAGCGTGCACAGGTGCTGCATGGCTGTCGTCAGCTCGTGTCGTGAGATGTTGGGTTAAGTCCCGCAACGAGCGCAACCCCTGTGGTTAGTTGCTAACGGGAGAGCCGAGCACTCTAGCCAGACTGCCGTCGACAAGACGGAGGAAGGTGGGGATGACGTCAAGTCATCATGGCCTTTATGCCCAGGGCGACACACGTGCTACAATGGCCGGCACAGAGGGCAGCAAGCGTGCGAGCGCAAGCGAATCCCGTAAAGCCGGTCCCAGTTCGGATTGCAGTCTGCAACTCGACTGCATGAAGCTGGAATCGCTAGTAATCGCGGATCAGCCAAGCCGCGGTGAATACGTTCCCGGGCCTTGTACACACCGCCCGTCACACCACCCGAGTTGGGGGTACCCGAAGTCACCGGCCTAACCCGTAAGGGAAGGAGGTGCCGAAGGTATGCCTGGTAAGGGGGGTGAAGTCGTAACAAGGTAGCCGTACCGGAAGGTGCGGCTGGATCACCTCCTTTCTAAGGAGCACGAAAGCCCAAGTACGGGACCGCCCACCCTTCTTTGTCGCCGGAACGTGACGCACCATGACACCGACCAAGCGGAATCAAGAGATCCCCTCGCGAGGGGGGATGTTTTGTCTGCGGAGGCGGGACCATAGGGGAAAGATGAGGTTAAGGTACAAAGGGCACGCGGGGAATGCCTTGGCGCCAGACGCCGAAGAAGGACGTAGCAAGCTGCGATAAGCCTCGGGGAGGAGCAAGCATCCATTGATCCGAGGATTTCCGAATGGGGCAACCTGACGGGAGCAGTCCCGTCGCCCTCGGATGAGGGCGGGCACCCGGTGAAGTGAAACATCTCAGTAGCCGGAGGAGAGGAAATCGAAGAGAGTCCCCAAGTAGTGGTGAGCGAAAGGGGATGAGCCTAAACCATGCACGTGTCAAGCTTGCGGGCGTTGCGTGCGTGGGGTTGCGGGATCTTCCAGGAGCCTTCCGCAAAGGGCTCGGGCAGTTACAAAGGCGCACTCTAGCGGAACCGTGTTGGGAAAGCGGGCCGCAGAAGGTGAAAGCCCTGTACGCGACAGGGTGCGTCCTGCCTGTGGAAGACACCCAAGTAGGGCGGAGCACGTGGAATTCCGTCTGAATCCGGGCCGACCACGGTCCAAGGCTAACTACGTCTGGCGACCGATAGTGAAGCAGTACCGAGAGGGAAAGGTGAAAAGCACCCCTGGCGGGGAGTGAAATAGACCTGAAACCGCGTGCCTACAAGCAATCGGAGCCCCTTCGTGGGGTGACGGTGTGCCTCTTGGAAAATGAGCCGTCGAGTTATGGTTTGTGGCGAGGTTAAGGACTGCAAGGTCCGGAGCCGCAGGGAAACCGAGTCTGAATAGGGCGTCCAGTCGCAAGCCATAGACCCGAAGCCGCACGATCTATCCATGTCCAGGTTGAAGTCCGGGTAACACCGGATGGAGGACCGAACCAGGGCCTGTTGAAAAAGGCTTGGATGAGGTGTGGATAGGAGTGAAAAGCTAATCGAGTGCGGTGATAGCTGGTTCTCCCCGAAATGCATTGAGGTGCAGCCTCGTGCGACGAACGTACCGGGGGTAGAGCACTGAATGGGTGAGGGGGCCGATGGGTCTACCGAGCTCAATCAAACTCCGAATACCGGTACGGGATGCACGGGAGTGAGACTACGGGTGAGAAGATCCGTGGTCGAAAGGGAAACAACCCAGCCCGACAGCTAAGGTCCCAAAGCCCATGCTCAGTGTTGCAAGGATGTGGAGGAGCCCAGACAGCCAGGAGGTTGGCTTAGAAGCAGCCACCCTTGAAAGAGTGCGTAATAGCTCACTGGTCGAGCGCCTCTGCGCCGAAAATGTGGGGGGCTAAGCATGGCACCGAAGCTTCGGCATCAGACCTTAGGGGTCTGATGGGTAGGGGAGCGTTCCGTACGGGGTGAAGCAGGCCTGTAAGGGACTGTGGACTGTACGGAAGTGAGAATGACGGCATGAGTAGCGAGAAGCAGGTGAAAAACCTGCTCGCCGGAAGCCCAAGGATTCCTGGGGAAGGTTCATCCGCCCAGGGTTAGGCGGGACCTAAGGGGAGGCCGAAAGGCGTACTCGATGGACAGCCGGTAGACATTCCGGCCCCGCTTGAGCAACGCTTGTACCGATGGGGTGACGCAGGAGGCTAGGTGCGCCGGGTGCTGGACGTCCCGGTCCAAGGCCGTAGGGGGGTACTTCAGGGAAATCCGAGGTACCGGTACCCTGAGAGCTGATGGGGACTACGAATGATCGTGGGAAGGCATTGAAGCCAGGCTGCCAAGAAAAGCCTCTAGGGAGGAGCTCGAGCGCCCGTACTCCAAACCGACGCAGGTGGGCTGGCTTAGCAGGCCAAGGCGGACGGGATAACCCTCGTTAAGGAACTCTGCAAGTTGACCCCGTAACTTCGGGAGAAGGGGTGCCTCCGCGGTGAAGCGTCACGCATGTGGAGCCGCTGGAGGCCGCAGAAACCAGGCTCAGGCGACTGTTTAATTAAAACACAGGACTCTGCTCAAGGCGCAAGCCGAGGTATAGGGTCTGACACCTGCCCGGTGCTGGAAGGTTAAGGGGAGAGGTTAGCCGCAAGGCGAAGCTTTGAACTGAAGCCCCAGTAAACGGCGGCCGTAACTATAACGGTCCTAAGGTAGCGAAATTCCTTGTCGGGTAAGTTCCGACCTGCACGAATGGTGTAACGATCTGAGCGCTGTCTCGACGAGGGACCCGGCGAAATTGTGGTACTGGTAAAGACGCCAGTTACCCGTGGTGGGACGGAAAGACCCCGTGGAGCTTTACTGTAGCCTGATATTGGATTTCGGTACTCTCTGTACAGGATAGGTGGGAGACGTAGAAGCCATGGCGCCAGCTGTGGTGGAGTCGCCGTTGGGATACCACCCTTGGAGTGCTGGGGTTCTAACCGCTCATAGCTGAAGCGCTAGGCGGGACACTGTCAGGTGGGCAGTTTGACTGGGGCGGTCGCCTCCCAAAGAGTAACGGAGGCGCGCGAAGGTCACCTCAGCGCGAATGGAAATCGCGCACTGAGCGCAAGGGTATAAGGTGGCTTGACTGCGAGAGCGACAGTTCGAGCAGAGACGAAAGTCGGTCCTAGTGATCCGGTGGTTCCGAGTGGAAGGGCCATCGCTCATCGGATAAAAGCTACCCCGGGGATAACAGGCTGATCTCCCCCGAGAGTTCCCATCGACGGGGAGGTTTGGCACCTCGATGTCGGCTCGTCGCATCCTGGGGCTGAAGCAGGTCCCAAGGGTTGGTCTGTTCGCCCATTAAAGCGGTACGTGAGCTGGGTTTAGAACGTCGTGAGACAGTTCGGTCCCTATCCACCACGGGCGTAGGGGATTTGAGGGGATCTGCTCCTAGTACGAGAGGACCGGAGTGGACGAACCGCTAGTGTACCGGTTGTGGCGCCAGCTGCATAAGCCGGGTAGCCATGTTCGGATCGGATAACCGCTGAAGGCATCTAAGCGGGAAGCCGGCCCCGAGATGAGATCCCCCACTGGGAAGCCAGGTAAGGCATCCTGAAGACGACAGGATTGATAGGCCGGGGGTGTAAGCGGTGTGAGCCGTTGAGCTGACCGGTACTAATATGCCGAGGCCTTAACCTCATCTTTCTCTTGTGGTCGGTCTCCGGCCTGTCCGGGAGGACAGGATCTTGGAGGAGCGATTGCAGACAAGTTTCTGGTGGCCCTAGCGGAGGGGACACACCCGGATCCATGCCGAACCCGGTCGTTAAGCCCTCCAGCGCCGATGGTACTACGGGGGGTACCCGTGGGAGAGTAGGTCGCCGCCAGAATTAGTTACCCCAAGAGTAGGGGGGCCGTCCATCCGGACGGCCCCCCTACTCGTTCGTGCGGAGAGCCTGCGTCTGTGCATCCGTGTGCGCCCGGATATCCGAGGGGCTGCCGGACGGTCTGGTTCGCGATCCTCGGGTTCAGGGGCCTCCGGCCACTTCGGTTCTCCGAGCGGACCGCTTCCTCTCTACGTGGCGCTTGGCATTTCCAAGCGGCCCCGGGGAGGGTACACTAGGAGGGGACCTTTCGGGGCCCTCCATCCTTAAAATCGGATCGAGGTTGATCCCATGCCGCGAAGTTCATCCCGACGTTCCAGCAAGCCCCGACGTAAGGCTCCCGTAGAGGAGCCCGTTCAGTCGGTCCTGACCCCTTCCTTCCACGCAGCCCCCAGCGGCGTGGGGCACGCTTCCGGAGCGGGGGAGGACATGCAGGCCCAGAACAGCCTGGCGGTGCTCATCGACGCGGACAACGCGAACCCCGCCATCATCGAGGGGCTCCTGGGCGAGGTGGCCAAGTACGGCGTGGCCAGCGTGAAGCGCATCTACGGGGACTGGACCACCCCCCAGCTGGGGAGCTGGAAGACCGTCCTCCTGGAGTATTCCATCCATCCGGTGCAGCAGTTCCGCTACACCGTGGGGAAGAACGCCACGGACAGCGCCATGATCATCGACGCCATGGACCTGCTCTACACGGGGCGCTTCGACGGCTTCTGCCTGGTTTCCAGCGACAGCGACTTCACCCGCCTGGCCTCCCGGATCCGGGAGGAGGGCAAGCGGGTGGTGGGGTTCGGGGAAAAGAAGACCCCCCGAGCCTTCGTTTCCGCCTGCGACAAGTTCATCTACACGGAGCTGCTGGTGGCGGAGACGGGGCGAGGCGGCACGGCGGTGCGCAAGCGGACCCAGCGGGATCTGCGGGCGGACAGCCGGCTGCTGAACCTCTTCCGCACCGCCATCGAGGCGGCGTCGGACGACAGCGGCTGGGCCCACCTGGGGGCGGTGGGGACCAGCATCGTCAAGCAGGCGCCGGAGTTCGACCCCCGCAACTACGGCTTCAAGAAGCTGGGAGAGCTGGCGGCGGCCATCGGCCTTTTCGAGGTGGACCGCAAGTCCCATTACGTCCTCATCCGGGACAGCCAGAAGCAGGGCAACGGGGACTGACGTCCTTGGAGAAGAGCGCGGGCGGCCCCTCGGGGCCGCCCGTTTGCTATGCCCGCCTCAGCGTTTTCCCGAGGTGCTCCGGAAGAACCGACCCAGGAGAGCCAGGCGCAGGGAGCGGGGGAGCAGGGACAGGAGGGCGATGCGGGCCCGGCTGCCCCACCCGGGGACGCAGACCGCCCGGCCCCTTTTGAGGTCCCCCAGGGACGCCCGGACCACCATCTCGGGGGTGAGCCAGCGGATCCACCGGCTTCGGGAGAGCCGAGCTCCCTCCTCCCCCAGGCGGCCGTGGAAGTCCGTTCGGGTGAGACCGGGGCAGAGGGCCTGTACGGTCACCCCCGAGCCTTCCAGCTCCAGGGCCAGAGATTCGGTCCACCGGAGGAGGAACGCCTTGACCCCCGCGTAGACGCCGTTGCGGGGGACCGGGAGGAAGGACGCCTCGGAGGCCACGTTCACCACCCCGCCCCGCCCCCGGGCCACCATGCCCGGCAGCACCGCCTGGGTCAGCTCCAGGGGACAGCGGACCTGAAGGTCCATCAGGGCTTCCCAGGTCCGGGGAGGGGTCCGGAGAAAGTCGCACCGCACCCCAAACCCCGCGTTGTTCACCAGCAGGTCCACCTCCAGGGAGCGAAGACGTTCCGCCAGGCGTCGAACCTCCTGGGGACGGTCCAGTTCCACCCTCAGGGCCTCCACCCGGATGCCGAAGCGTTGCTCCAGGCTACGGGACCGCTCCGCCAGCAGGGTCTCCCGACGGCCCGTGAGCAGCAGGTCGTACCCTTCCTCCGCCAGGGCCTCCGCGAAGGCCGCCCCGATGCCGCTGGTGGCCCCGGTGACCACCCCCAGGGGGCGAAAAGGCTGGTCCATCCGTATCCCCGCCTCTCGTTCCGGTCCGTGCTCCGGGACGTCGCCGGAGCGCTCGTTCTCATGCCTCCAGGGAGGCATGGCCCGCGTGGCAGACCAAAAGCAGGTCTCCGGGAAGGGCCAGGAGGGAGGCCATGCGGGCCAGGAAAGCCTCCTCCTCCTCTTCTTCCTCCGGGGGGGCAAACCCGATCAGCAAAAGGCCGGGGTTGGCCAGGGTCCGGGAAAGGGTCTCTTCCGGATCCTCCGTGGGGAGGACCTCGATCTCTCCGTCGATGCGGGCCTTTTCCAGGCGTCCCTGCATCCCCGTCACCAGGCTCTCCCGGTCCGCCTGGGGAGGAGGGGTGAGGAGGATCCTCAGGGGGTGGTCCCGCCAGAGGGGATTCTGGCGCAGGAGGTGGGCGAGGAGCAGCATGAGGGAGCCGTTCTGGGGGTCCGTCCACCAGACCGACAGGGGACCTTCGGGGACGATGCCCTCTTCTCGGCTCCGGGTCTGGTCGTAGCGCAGCACCAGGATGCTTTTCCCCATCCTTCGGGCCAGCCGCAGGGTTTGGAAGAAGGTCTCCCGCCGCTTGGGGTCCTCGCTCCAGCCCAGGAGCACCGTGTTGGGGCGGACTCCCCCCAGGCCGTGGCACTGGAGCAGGGTCTTCATCCCCCTGCCCAGGTCCTCCTCCGCCACCACCACAGGAAAGGCGCACAGGCCGTTTTCCCGGATGTGCTTGCGCAGCAGCCGCTCCGCCTCCTCCCGGTGGGTGCCCAGGGTCTCCACGTCCCCCAAGAGCACCTGGGCCAGGGAGACCACTCCCCGCCCGGAGGCGAGGCAGCAGGCGTACTCCGCCAGGTGGTTGCGGTTCCAGGCGCCGCCGCTCAAGGCCAGGATGGAGGGACGCCAGTTTTTGGGGTGGTACTTCTCCTTCTCCAGGCGGATCAGGGAGGCTCGGGCCCGCTGGAAGGCCAGCCCGCTGGTCAGGTCTCCCCAGGTGGCCAGGATTTCCGCCCTCCCGATGAGGACCATGGTCCCCCCCAGGGCCAGGAGGCAGAGCAGGGACCAGAGGGGGGAGAGGAAGGCCATGAGTCCCAGGCATTCCAGGGTGCCCAGGAGGGAAAGGGACCAGTGGTGCCAGCGGAACCGGGGGCGGAAGCTTGGGTTTCGGGTCACCCCTTCCAGGAAGCAGGCCAGGTTCAAGGTGGCGTAGGTGACCAGGAAGAAGAGGGTGATCACCGGGGCCACCGCGTCCAGGTCCCCCAGCAGGAGGGCCCCCTGGGCGATGAGGAAGGTGAGAAGGGTGGCCAGGCGGGGTTCCTGGGTTTTGCCGCTTCCCCGGGCGAAGGGAGCGAGCCGGGGGAGGACCCGGTCTCGCGCGAAGGCCTGGAGGACCCGGGGGGCTCCCATCATGCTGCCCAGGGCGGAGGAGAGGGTGGCGGCGAAGACCCCCGCGTTCACCAGTCCCGGGACCAGGGCCAGCTCCCGCACCACGAACCCCCGGGAGAGCAGTTCCCCCTGGGGCAGAACCGCCGAGAGGAGCAGCCCCATGCCGACGTAGACGCTGCCCGTGAAGGCGATGGCGGTGAAGGTGCCCACGGGGATGGAGCGTCCCGGGTCCGCCAGGTCTCCGGACATGTTGACCCCTGCCATGATGCCCGTGACGGCGGGGAAGAAGAGGGCGAAGAGGGGGAAGAAGCCGCTTCCCTTCCCGTAGGCGGGGTGCAGGTTCGCCGCCAGGGTGTGCAGGGAGGCGAGGGGGAGAGCCCCCGCGAAGAAGGAGAGCACCGCCAGGACCAGAACCGCCAGGATGCCGTACTGGAGCCGGATGGTCCATCCCGCCCCGGCGAAGACGCAGAGGAACACCCCCAGGTTGACGCAGGAGGCCACCAGGCGGGAATCCCACCCCAGGGAGGGAAAAGCCCCCAGGAAGGATTCCGTGAAGCCCAGCACGTAGAGGGCCACGGAGGTGGCCTGGGCCAGGTAGAGGAAGAGGCCGATCCCTCCTCCGAACTCCACCCCCAGGGTCCGGCTGATGAGGAAGTAGGCTCCCCCTCCCTTCACGGGGGTGTTGGTGGCGATGGCGGAGAGGGAAAAGCTGGTGAGCAGGGTCACCGTCTGGGCTCCCAGGACGATGGCCATCCCGCGAAGGACTCCCGCCTGCCCCATGATGTCCCCGAAACGCAGGAACAGGATGACCCCCAGGATGGTGAGGGTGGTGGGCGTGAAGACCCCCGCGAAGGTGCCGAACCTGCGGGGGGCCGGTCCCGTCTCGGCCATGGGCTTTGCTCCCTCCGGGACGCCCCAAGGAGCGGCGTCTGTGGCATCATTATCGGGACGAGGAGGTTCCCGCGCAAGGAACGGACGGATGCCCCGCGGGGAATCGTCGGGGGCATCGGCGGAAGGAAGGGGGAACCGCCCTTGGAAGGAGCGGGAAAGGAAGGGCGAAGGGGCCTCCTGGCGGCCTTCGGGGCCTATGTCCTCTGGGGGATCCTGCCGGTATACTGGCGTGCCCTGCACGGGGTGGGGGCCCCGGAGATCCTGTGCCACCGAATCCTCTGGTCCGTGGTGGTGCTGGCGGGAGTCCTGGGGGCCACCCGTCGAGGGGGGGAAGTCCGGGAGATCTTCCGTCGCCCACGGGTGGCGGCCCTCCTGGTGTGCAGCGGGGTGACCATCGGGGCGAACTGGCTGCTGTTCATCTGGGCGGTGAACAGCGGGCGCATCCTGGAGAGCAGTCTGGGGTACTACATCAACCCCCTGGTGAACGTGGTCTTCGGGGTGCTCTTCCTTCGGGAGCGGCTGCGTCCCCTCCAGGCTCTGGCGGTGGGGTGCGCCTTCCTGGGGGTGGCCCTGGAGGTGGGGCGCTACGGGTCCCTGCCCTGGGTGGCCTTGGGGCTGGCGTCCACCTTCGGTCTCTACGGCCTGCTGCGCAAGCTGGCCCCCGTGGAGGCCGCCCCGGGGCTCTTCGTGGAGACCCTGTACCTGGCGCCCCTTTCCCTGGGGTATCTGGTCTTCCTGGGGCTGACGGGGGGGCAGGCCTTCGGGCCCGCCGATCCGGGGAGATCCCTGCTCCTGGCGGGGGCGGGGCTGGTCACGTCGGTGCCCCTGCTGCTCTTCGGCTTCGGGGCGCGGCGCATCTCCCTGTGCACCCTGGGGCTGGCGCAGTACGTCTCTCCCACCCTCACCTTCGCCTTGGGGGTCTGGGCCTACGGGGAGACCTTCTCCCCCGGTCGGGGGCAGACCCTGGCGTTCGTCCTGGGAGCCCTGGTCCTGTACACCGCCGATGCCCTGCGGCAAGCGGGAAGGGAGAGGGCTCTGCAATCCTGAACCCTCGGCGCGGGTTCCCGAGGGACGGTGAGCTTCCCTCTTCGAGGGAGGCTGGGGAGAGGAGGCCATGACCATGCAGTTTCGTTTCTGCCACAACAGCGTGAACGTGCTGGACCTGGAGCGCAGCCTGGAGTTCTACCGAACGGCCCTGGGCCTGGTGCCGGTGAAGCGCAAGGAGTTCCCCGAGTTCACCCTGGTCTTTCTGGGGGACGGGAAGACGGAGCACCTTCTGGAGCTGACCTGGCTCCACGACCGGAAGGAGCCCTACGACCTGGGAGACAACGAGAGTCACCTGGCCTTTCGGGTGGACGACCTGGAGGAGGCCCACGGGCTGCACGAAGCCATGGGGTGCATCTGTTTCGAGAACAAGGAGATGGGGCTGTACTTCATCGAGGACCCCGACGGCTACTGGATCGAGATCCTTCGCCAGAAACAGTAGGTGCCGCCCCGGCCCCGCCCCGGCCCCGCCCCGGCGGGGCCGGGGCGGCCTTTCAGGGATTCCAGCGCCACCCCCGGCAGGGTTTGGCGAAGGACCGGTTGAGCCCGGAGGGGGAGAACTCCCGGCCGTAGAAACGTTCGTAGAACTCCTGGGCCTCCGAGGTCAGGTCGAAGGACGCCCGATCCGGGTGCAGGCAGTTGGCCAGGTGCAGGAGCCCCAGGATCCACCGGGGGCTGCCGAAGTCCCATCCCGGGGCGGGATGGGGGTGCACCTGGCGCCTTCGGGTGGCCTCCACCCGAACCCCCGCCTCCTGGCAGTCCCGCAGCAGGTCCTCCCGGGAGGAGGAGATGAAGGCGGAGACGAACAGGTGCTCCGGGTTCAGGTCGTTCAGGGTCCTGGCCTCCAGGGTGGCCCCGGGCCGTCCGTCGAAGGCCAGCCTCTTGTTGACGCTCTCTCCCCCCGCCAGCTCCACCAGGTTGTTCTCCAGCCTTTCCCCCTTCAGGGCGAAGAGGGCCTTGCCCATGGCGTAGTAGGCCCGGGGGCGTCTGGGGGCGGAGGCCACGGCGAGGCGCACCCGGTCCATCCGGTCTTCCAGGTACGAGGCCAGTTCCCGGGCCTCCCGGGGAGCCCCCACGAGGGCTCCGAACCGGCGCACCAGCCCCGGGTAGCTCTCCGGGCGCTGGACCTCCCGGTGAAGCCGCATCAGGCCGTCTCCCGTGAGCACCTCCTCCCACGCCCGCACCACCCTGCCCCGGTCCCGCACCCCCAGGGGGATGAGGAGGGCTTCCACCATTTCCAGGGCCCGGGTGAAGGGGTATCCCCCCAGGAAGTCCCCTTCCCGGAACTCCGCCTCCCGAAACGCCTCCCCCTTGGTGAAGGGAAGTTCCGCCCCGCACCCTCCGCAGGCCCGGGCCCCCGAAAGGGAGGGGGCGGCGTCCATCAGCCGGGCTCCCATGGGGCCGTAGAAGTCCCGGCGGTAGAGGACGCGGCCGCAGACGGGGCAGAGGGTGTGGAGGAGCGGGGTTCCGGGGGAGTTGAACAGGTACACGAAGGGAGAGTCCCGGCGCAGGGCGGCGCAGAGGGCCTCCGCCTCCCGGATGGAGGGTTCCAGGGAGGCCTCCGCGTCCTCGAAGGGGAGGAAGCGCATCACCTGCAGGGGGATGGAGGGAGAGACCCCCCGCAGAAGCCGGGCCACCTCCTCCAGGGTCTTCTCGTCCCCCTTGCGGAAGATGCAGGAGACCTCCACGTGCACCCCTCCGGCGTGCAGCGCCCGAAGGTTCCGCAGGACCGGGGCGACGGAGCTTCCCCCGCAGGCCCGGTAGACCTCCTGGGAGAGTCCCTTGAGCCCCAGGTTGACGAAGTCCAGGTGGGGCAGGAGCGTCTCCAGGGCTTCCCGGGTGAAGGTGCCGTTGGTGGCGCAGCCCGCGGCGAGGCCCTGCCTTCGGGCCTCCTTGGCCACTTCCCGGAAGGTGAAGAAGGAGGCAAGCGGGTCGTTCATCAGGAAGGCCACCCCCGAGCAGCCCCGGTTTCGGGCCTCCCGGACCACCTCCTCCGGGGAAAGGTGCCGCAGGGCCGGGCTTGCCCCGTCCATCTCCCGGACCAGGGTGGTCGAGATGCACCCGGGGCAGCAGAGGTTGCACCCCGTGGTGCTGATCTGGAGCACCACGGCCCCGGGGCGGTAGTGCAGCAGGGGGACGGTCTCCACGGAGACCGGCGTGGCCACGAGGTAGCGGTGGGGGTAGCGCTCCTCCATGACCCCGCCCCGACGCCGATAGAGGCCGCAGGCTCCCTCGCCCCCTTCGGGGACGGCGCAGTTCCGTTCGCAGATCCCGCAGGTCGTCCCGCTCATGCCCCCTCCCCCTTTCGGAAGCGGATCCAGAACCCCTCGTCGTCGTTCTGGACCTCCCGATGGAGGATGCCCGCCCCGTCCAGGGCACGGAGGAACCGCTCCCGAAGGTCCTGGCTGGTGTGCTTTTCCACCATGGGGCGCCACTGGGGGTCCCGAAGCCGCATGGCTCCGGCGATCTTCTGCTTCAGCTCTCCGGTGCCGAAGCCGCCGCCGATCCAGGCGAAGCCCCCCGGGGCCAGGACCCGGAGGATCTCCCCGAAGGCCTTCTCCGGATCGTCCCAGAAGAAGAGGGACCCCCGGCTCACCGCCAGGTGGAAGGTGTCCTCCGGGAAGGGCAGGGCGTGCACGTCTCCCTCCACCGTGCGGGTGTTTGTCGCCAGGGGGCTGGCGGCCACGTTGCGCCGGGCGAGGCGCAGCATCTCCGGGTCCCGGTCCAGAAGGCAGACCTCCAGGTCCGTCAGCTGGGCCAGGGCCAGGCCCAGCAGCCCCGGTCCCGTCCCCACGTCCAGGCAGCGCCCCCGGCGGACCCCGGTGCCGCACAGGATCTGGTGGGCCACCACCGGGTAGAGGGGGGCGAAGACCTCCCGAGCGATGCGGTCGAACCCCTCCGGATCGGTCCTCATGCGCTGGCCTCCCGGGAACCCGCCGAGGCCGCCAGGAGGGACCGCGTCGCCTCCAGGACCCGGAGGAACAGATCGTCCCGGTTTTCCCGGGTCGTCTCGAAGACCCGCACGTCCCCCCGGGCCCGGATGAGGGCGGGGAGGAGGGCCTGGGGTTTCTTCGACAGGACCCCCAGGACGGGGACGGGGGAATCGAGGCAGGCCAGGACGCTTGCCCGAAAGGCCGGGGCGTCGTTCTCCAGAAAGCCGATCTCGTCCATCACCAGCAGCGGCGGGGCCGCAGCCAGGGCGCGGCGGCAGCAGCGCACCCCGTAGTCCTCGAAGGTGTGCAGGCAGGGGCGCGCCCCCCCCTCGGGAGTCCAGCGGGCGATCCAGGGGGTTGCGCCGTCCCCGGGAAGGGCCTCCATGCAAAACCCCCGCAGGAGCCCTCCTCCCTCGACGGGGCGGGTGCAAAACCCCCGGGGGGCCGCGCCCAGGGCCGCCACCACCCGGCCCAGGAGGGTGCTCTTGCCCACCTGGACGTCGCCGGTGAGGAACAGGTTCTTTTCCACGGGAAGGCTCACTCCTTCCTTACGGAGTGCCGCAGGATGTCCCGGGCCTCCTCCGCCGTCAGATCGTAGCGCCAGAAGAGGCGGTAGAAGCGCTGGGCTTCCTTCACCAGGTCGTACCGAAAGACCTCCGGGTAGATCAGCGCCGCCGCCCAGCGCACTCCCAGGAGCCGGTTCACCCCCGGGGGCCGGTCGAACCAGCAGAAGGGGTTGTCGGGCACCGCGTAGACCCTTCGATTCGCCACCGCCCGCAGGGTCTTCCAGTTCGGGTCCGAGAGGATCCCGTCGTAGGCCCCTCCCCGGGAGGTTCCCCAGGCCAGGATCAGGTCCGGATCCCACAGGTGGATCTGTTCCAGGGAGGCTGCGGACATGCCGTTGAGCCCTCCCTGGGGCACCTCCGCCACGTTGGTCGCCCCCACCAGGTCCAGGATCTGGCTGTGCCGGGAGCCCGAAGGCTCGGTCTGCAGCCCCTTGGGTCCCTCGGCGTAGTAGACCCGGACCCGCTTTTCCCGGGGGATCCCGCGGGCCTTGTCGGCCACGTCCCGCAGGGTCTCCCGGCAGTAGGCCCCCAGCGCCTCCGCCCGCTTCGTCTCCCCCAGGAGCTTTCCCAGGAAGGCGTAGGTCCGGTCCAGCCGGGTCAGCTCGTAGTCCAGCACCACCACGGGGATGCCCGCCTGCTCCTGAAGCCGATCCGCCAGGGAGCGGGTGGAGGCGTCCAGGGGGCCCATGTGGAGGAACAGGTCCGGCCGGTGTTTCAGGATCTCCTCCACGTTGCCCTTCTGGGTGGAGAACCACCCCCCCAGCACGGGAAGCTCCGCGTAGGCCCGGGGAAGGAAGCGCTTCTCCTCCGGACGCAGGGGGAAGTTCCAGCCCAGCAGCCGGTCCGGGGCCAGGGTGTAGAGAATGGTGGCGGCGATGGGGTTGACGCAGAAGACCCGGGAGACCTTCGCGGGCAGGGCGACCGTCCTTCCCGCCATGTCCGTCACGTTCCGTCCTCCCGCCTGAGCCGCCGCAACCCACAAAACCACCGCTCCCAGGGCCAGTGCCGCCGTCCGCAACCTTCGGTTCCTCATGTCCTTCCTCCTTATGCGATCGTCTTGCTCTCACCCTTGACGGGGCACGCAGACCCTTCTGTCTCCGTGTTTCCCTCCGAGGCGGACGATGTCCACCTCCACCCCGTAGAGGGTCTTCAGGTTTCGGGGAGTGAGGACCTCCTCCGGCGGGCCCGGGCTCAGGTGCCCTCCCCCGTGGAACCCCAGGACCTGATGGGCGCACAGAAAGGCGTGTTCCGGGAAATGGGTGGACACCAGGACCCCCATGCCCCTCCGTCCCATCTGTTCGATGCGCCGCAGCACCAGAAGCTGTTTGCCGAAGTCCAGGCTGGTGGTGGGCTCGTCCAGGACGAGGAACCGGGGTTCCTGCGCCAGCGCCCGGGCCAACAGGACCAGCTGCCGCTCTCCTCCGCTGAGTTCCGTCACCGGGCGTTCTCCCAGGTGGCGCGCCCCCACCGCCTCCAGTGCCTCCTCCGCCAGCCTCCGGTCCTTCCCGGAGGGGGACGCGAAGAGCCCCAGCCGACAGGTGCGCCCCATGAGGACCACGTCCCGCGCCCGGAAGGAGAAGAGGGGTTCCCGGGCCTGGGGGACGTAACCCAGGGCCTGCGCCCTTCGGGCCGCGGGCCAGGGGAGGAGGTCCTCCCCGTCCAGGAGGATGCTCCCTCCCAGGGAGGGCAGCAGTCCCAGGATCGTCTTGAAGAAGGTGGTCTTCCCCGCCCCGTTGGGACCCAGAAGGCAGAGGACCCGCCCCTCCTCCAGGGTCAGGGACACGTCCCGGACCACCTCCCTCCCCCGGTAGCCGCAGGAAAGCCCCCGCACCTCCAGGGCCATCAGAAGGCGGCTCCCTTTCGGGTGGCCAGCCACAGGAAGAAGGGGACCCCCACCAGGGCCGTCAGGATGCCCAGGGGAATTTCCACCGCCGCCAGGATTCGCGCCAGGTCGTCCACCAGCAGGAGGAAGACCCCTCCTCCCAGGACGGAGGCGGGCAGAAGGGCCTTGAAGTCCGACCCCACCGCCATCCGGCAGAGGTGGGGCACCACCAGACCCACCCAGCCGATCATGCCGCACACGGAGATGGCTGCGGCGGTGGCCAGGGTGGTGCAGAGGATCACCAGCCACCGGAAGCCCCGGACGTTCAGCCCCAGAGCCCGGGCCTCCTCCTCCCCCAGGGAGAGCACGTTGAGGCGCCAGCGCACCAGGACCAGGGGAGCGATGCCCAGGACCACGGGAGGGAGAAGGAACAGCAGGTCTCGGGGCGCCACGGAGGACAGGCTGCCCATAAGCCAGAAGGTGATGGCCGGGAGCTTGTCGGAGGGGTCCGCCACGTACTTCACCAGGGAGGTGGCCGCGGTGAAGAGGGACCCGGTCATCACCCCCGCCAGCACCAGCCCCAGCAGGGGGTTGTGGCGCATCCGGGCCCCCAGGGCGCAGGCCAGCAGGACCGCCCCCAAACCCCAGAGGAAGGCCAGGGCCTGGATTGCCGGAAAGGGCAGGGAGAGGCAGATCCCCAGGGCCGCCCCGAACCCCGATCCTGCCACCGCTCCCAGGAGTCCCGGAGAGGCCAGGGGGTTGCGGAAGAGCCCCTGGAGGGCCGCTCCGGAGGCCCCCAGGGAGGCTCCCACCAGCAGCGCCGCCAGGATCCGGGGCAGACGGATGCGGAAGAGAACCGTATCCAGGGCCGAGGGGACCGAGGCGTCGCTGGCGTTCAGGGCGGTTTCCAAGGCATGGAGGAGCTGCCCCGGGGAGATGGGGTAGCGTCCCACGGCGAAGGAGAGGAGCAGGGCTCCCAGGGGCAGGGCCCCCCAGAGGAGAAGAGGGCGCAGGAAGGTCTGTTTCCCGAGGGGAAGGGCATCCGGCGCGGGGAGGGAAGGATCGGCTCCGAGGGGAAAGGGGAACGGGGCCGCCCCCTCGGGGGGAAGGTCCTGGGGCGTTTTCGTCCTGACGCGGGAAGTTTCCAACCCCATCGACCTCCTGAGACCCCGAGCATCCCGGAGGCGGGGGCGTCCGAGCCCCCGGAAGAACCACCGGGCTTTCGTTCTTGCAATGCAGTTGCTCTTGCAACCAAGTTGCCACATGATACCACAGTAGGGGCTTTCCCGCGGGAAGGTCCGGTGTTTCGGGCGAAGACAGCTGGAATGGTTTTTGATAGAATGCTCCGTGGGTGACGGTGTTCACAAATCACCCCGGAGGAGGAAGGGCATGGAGCGGTGCGAGGATCGGGCGGGAACGAGACTCCCGTCGGAACGGGTCCCCGGTCCCGGGGGGCTTTCGGGGCTTCTGCTGCCCGGGGTGATCGGGCTCCTCTGGTGGGGGGCCTCCCGCCTGGGGCTCTGGAACCCCTACCTGCTCCCCTCCCCGGAACAGGTCTTCTCCTCCCTGGGTTCCCTGGCCGCGTCGGGGGAGCTGGCCCGGCACGTGGGGGCCAGTGCGGGGCGCATCGCCGCGGGGTTCGGCCTCTCCTCCCTGGTGGCCCTGCCCCTGGGGGTGCTCTTGGGACTGCGCCCCCGCCTGGGTCGCCTGGCCTACCCCACCCTGGAGTTTCTGCGTCACGTCCCGCCCCTGGCGGTGCTTCCCCTGCTGATCCTGTGGTTCGGCATCGGGGAGGGCTCCAAGATGGCGGTGATCCTCCTGGCCACCTTCTTTCCCGTGTTCCTCAACACCCTGGAGGGGGTGCGGCGCTGCGACCCCGGGCTCCTGGAGGTGGGGCGCACCCTGGGTCTCTCGGAGGGGGAGGGGGTGCGGCGCATCGTGCTGCCCGCTGCCCTGCCCTCCATCCTCACGGGGCTGCGCCTGGGGCTGGGCTACAGCTGGCGCTCCCTCATCGGGGCGGAACTCATCGCCGCCGCCTCGGGACTGGGCTACCTGATCCACGACGCGGAGGCCCTTTCCCGGCCCGACGTGATCGTGGCGGGGGTGCTGGTGCTGGGGGTCATCGGGGCCGCTACGGACCACCTCTTCTTCCGCCTTGCCGCCCGGGTCACCCCCTGGCGCCCCCGGGGGGATGCTCGGGATGGATGGGATTAGGCTGGAGGGGGTGCGCCGGGTCTTCCCCCTGGAGGGGGGAGAGGTCCGGGCCTTGGAGGATCTGTCCCTGCGGGTCCCCTGGGGGTCCCTCACGGCGGTGGTGGGGCGAAGCGGCTGCGGCAAGACCACCCTGCTGCGCCTGGTGGCGGGGCTGAACGAGCCCACGGCGGGGCGGGTCCGCTTCCTGCAGGGCAGTGAGGACCTCCCCCGGGAGGCGGTACGGGTGGGGCTGGTGTTCCAGGAACCCCGACTCATGCCCTGGCTTTCCGTGGAGGAGAACCTGGCTTTCCCTCTGGTGGGGCGCCTGGGAAGGGAGGAGATC